>DUBN01000043.1 GCA_012960315.1 Acidimicrobiia bacterium | reverse complement strand
AAGAAATCAGTCACTGGTTTCCCTGAGTTGCTTGTGCAAGAGTCATTTCGCTGTCTGGCTATGGGGGCTGGGCGCTTTGAAAGTCGGGTTTATGTCATACATGGTCTTTTCCATCGGTTCTGCTGATTGGAGTCACATTGGGAATTTGGCGCCGCTAGTGAAAGAGAAACTTGGGGCTTTAGGTTCGTCTCGTGTTACTTCGTCAATGATTTTGACCGGGGAACTCGCCGGTGCGGGTATCGCTACTTCGACGTGGGATTCGGTTGACGCAAGCATTGCTGGACGAGCGGCTCTCTACAACGATCCCGAAGCTCAGGCCGTTTTCGGTGCAGCTGGTTGGACACCGATGGCGCTGAATATAGGACAAGTTCTAGGGGAATTTGGCGATGGCGAAGGCGCGTATTCGGTCGGTGTCTCGGCGGTATCGACGAACCATGACCCGGCTCAGAACGAACGGTTAAGTGACATGGTGTGGGGTGTTGCGTCGAATCACGGTGTGAACGGAATGCGGAGTGTTCGAGCGATCGCTGCTGGGGACCAAACTGGCTCTTACCTCAATATTTTCTACACCGATTCCGTTGATGGGTATTTGGCTGCTTCAGCAGAATTGGGTCAGAGCCCCGATTTCATTGGTTTCATGGCTGACAATGGTGGTCGCATCACTGGTCGATCGATCAATAGGACGATGGGCTGAGATGACCGGGGACTGAACTGGTTGGGGCTTAACTGACGTCGATGGTGACGTGTATTTCCACGGGCTGGGTTCGCCAGTGACAGTCGCGGTGAGATCATCAGGGAATCCGGCGTTGGCCTCAAATCCTGAGACCGTGGAACAGTCGCTGTGACCGGCATGGTCCACTTTGTCAACTAACAGCCCTCACTCGCAGGCCATTACGACCTCAAGACGTTGCCAGGTGAGCTATCGCCTCGATTTCGACGAGCGCACCTAGGGGCAGGGCTTTCACTGCGATCGCGGAGCGCGACGGGCGGTGATCACCAAATATCTCGGCATATGTCGCATTCACCACTCCGAAATTATCGATATCGGTCATAAACACTGTGCACTTCACTACGTGTTCCAGCGTTAAGTCGTTTTGCGCCAGCACAGCTTTGACGTTGCTGAGAGCTTGCGATGTCTGATTCTCAACTCCCTCAGCTAATGAACCGTCCGCAATGCCGACTTGGCCCGACACGAATAACAAATCGCCTGCACGATACGACGCCGAGTAATGGGCAATGGGTTTAGACACTGATGATCTCCATACGGGGAAAGCTAGTCCTTCTAAGGATCGTTATCCGGTGGGTAAATCAATGGGACAGCCTCTATGCACCCAGGTCGCTGCTGCGACAGCAGCAAATACTGCGTCTCCCACAGGGCGAACTTCTCCTTGGCCCACTGAATTGACCTCGATATTTGGGCTATCGGAGGATCGGAGCACCCCAAATGAACGAATGGTTAGGTCGTGCACTTCCCCTTGCGTGTCCACGGCAAGACTCTCTGAAGTAACCCAGCTGTATCCCATATGTGCCGCGCCTATGCAGTAACTCCGGAGCATTACCCAATCGAGTGGTTGTCCACTGTCCACTTCGACGCAAATGGAGTCGTCAATTATTTCGGCTTTTGCTCGTCCCCCAGACGGAGATTCCACCCACCCGGCTTCACCGGCAAGAGACGCTCTCAACATTTCAGCTTCCGCCCACCCAGCGCCGCGCAGAGACAACGAGGTAGGGGGTCCAGGAACAACTATTTCTTCGATCTGGCAGTCAGGTAGGACTCTGTGAATGACCTCAGCGATTCCCGGAGTGTTCACTACTCGCACTATGCCACTGCCGTCGCGACGCAAACCTGCAGCAATTGGTGGTCGTTTGAATCCGTATCGGACAGTGTCTTCACGCGACCATAAAACTCGGATGGGTACTCCGTGCTCACGCGCGAGATCTCGGGCGACGTCGACAACATCACTGCCTGTTTTGCCGCCGAAGGCGCCTCCGTTCGCGATCGGATCAGCCGATTCGCCGTCAGGCGGGCACCACGAGGCGTCAGTTTCGAGATACGCCGGCTCAACCCATCTGGTTCGCAGTGCCACAGCCCAATCACCGTCAGGTACCTCCAACGCAGGAAGCGCTTCAAGGGTTGTGCGTCGTCCCTGAATCTTTCCGGCGTTCTCTCGCGCCTGGTGAAGGTTCGTCGCGGTGACCCAACCGCTACCGCTTCGGACTGCTACCAACGAGTGCGGAGGGGTGTTGTCATCCGCGAAACCACCTTGGCCAAGAATTACTTGGGGACCAATGGTTTGAGGCGTGCCTGTCTCGATAGTTGCTTGTTGGCTGGCAGCGTCAAGGTCGCGATCAGGAAAATTTACTGCGACCTCTGCCGCGGCTTCTCGGATGGTTTGCCAGCCGGTACATCGACACAAGTGAGCCGAAAGCGCCCGGTCCACCGTTTCTCTGAGACCTAGGTCCGCTCCTTTACGTTCATGCCCAACGAAGCGGCACACAATGCCCGGAGTACAGAACCCACATTGAGCAGCTCCATGCGCGACGAATGCATCGGACCATCGGCGCCGTTCTTGCTCGGTTAGTCCATCCACTGTGGTGACGGTCCTACCGGCTACTCGTCTAAGTGGCGTCACGCAAGCAACCCTGGGAGAGTCATCAATAAGGACGGTGCAACAACCGCACTGGCCCTGCGGACTGCAGCCATCCTTTACCGATCGAACTCCCAAATGGTCACGAAGAGCCCCCAGCAAGCTGCCACCATCATCGTCGACGTCAACGTCTTGTCCATCGAGTTGAAACCTAATGATTCGTTCGATGTGAATACCTCCGACGGCGGTAAGCCTCAACGTTCCAGATGGAGACCACAGTTCAGACTACGTTCCAAGGAGTGGATCACCATATGTGGAACCCCCATACGATCTCCAGAAGAGGTTTTTTCACGCTAGCAGCTGGCGGTTTTTCCGCTGCCGCCCTTCTAGCCGCATGCGGAGGGCAACGAAAACAAGACACTGGAGTTCGGGCGGCCTCAAAATGGTTCTCTGATCAGACGATCGTCAGCCGCCAAGGACCTCAACGAACTATTTGGTCGTTCTCCGACGAAGATGGCAACCTTGGGGGTCTCTCACCGGAATTTATCGACGTGGCAGTGGTTGATGCTGATGGTCGCTCAATCCATCAAACAACGGTCGGCCGACACGTCGATGGCGTGGCGATGCCCTACTACCCCGTCATCGTTCCGTTCCAAACGCCAGGCGTGCACGAGTTCCGGTTCGATTTAGGCAAACAAGGAAATTACGTCGGATATGCCATTCCAGGGCAACGATCTAGCAGCACCATTGTCTGGCCAGGGGACCGTTTTCCTTCAGTCCAAACTCCAACGGCTGCAAACTCCAGCGGGGTAAATCCAATTTGCACTCGTTCCCCTGTTTGTCCATTTCACACAATCTCGCTTGATGATTCCTTAGCTTCCCAAGACGCGACGTTGCTCATCGTAAGTACTCCCGCTTTCTGCGGAACAAAATGGATGTGCGGACCTGTCCTTGAGAACCTGATCGATCATGTTGACAACGGCATCAAAGGGCTCGACGTAATCCACGCAGAGGTGTACGCGAACCCTTCGTCGGACGATCTGGGTCCTCTATCTCCCATGGTCGAAGCTGCGGGTGTCAGCTACGAGCCATTTATGTTTCTCATTGACGAACTCGGCATGGTCCTCAGGCGCCTCGACCACATATGGGATAACTCCGAACTACGCGACCTTTTATCCCTGGTGTAGCTAACTAAACAGCTATCTAAGGTTCAGCTAAACGAGTTGCCACACCCGCACGTTCGCTGTGCGTTCGGGTTATCGATAGCGAAACCGGAACCCATCAAGCCATCTTTGAAG
>DUBN01000042.1:1289-23888 GCA_012960315.1 Acidimicrobiia bacterium | reverse complement strand
TAGGGCGACGACAGCGAGTCGAAACGTCAGTGGTCCCCTCCACCCCAAAATAGCTTTGGTACCAGTGCAACTCGTAAAAGGCCTCGAGCTAGATGGAACTGTGGTCATCGAACCGGCGACAATTCTTGACGAAGAACCGCAAGGCCTGCGAGCGCTGTTTGTAGCCCTTACGCGCTCCACCAAGCGTTTAGCCATAGTGCACGCGCGTCCACTGCCTCAAGTACTCGTCGACTAAGTCCACCCCTACCCATATCGCTCCCTCAGCCAGGGTCGTTGAAGATCCACCCGAGAACCCTCTACTCGAGAGCGGCCTAGGCGTATCCGAGGATCTTGTCCACCGAAATTTCAATGACGGTACGATCAGACCGCTCTTGCGGCACTCGATATCGCTGGGCGTAGCGTTGCGTTCCTTCTAGGCACCGATCAGGATCGGCAGTTACCAACGCTGTTCCCTCCAGGCTTAGCCAACGGCCTCCGTCAATCTGACATACAACAGCTCGAATCCCAGGTGACTCCACCAAAATCCGACTCTTCACCGATTCTGCCCAAGTGATAACTCGGACTAACTGAGCATCGAAATCCCAACTGAATCCAACGGCTGAGACGTGGGGGCTGCCGTCGGACCGAACCAAAGTAAGCGAAGCGAGATGGCATTCCGCTAAGAAAGCACTGACGTCTTTTGTGAGATTCAAAGGATCTAACGACATTACGGGTGCGCAATCGCATCTAGGACATCAAGCCGAGCCGCTTTTCTCGCAGGGAGAATTGCTGCAAAGACGCCAGCCACGACGCACATTGCAACGATCAAAGCGAAGTTTGCGAATGGAATTCCGAAATCGGTAATAAAAGACTCCGGCATCGCGTTGACGGCGATGAAACCTAGCAACGTGCCTACGGCGACCCCCATGACTCCTCCGAACACGGCAATGATTACCGCCTCCCACCGGATCATCCGTCTAGTTTGTCGTCTCGTCATGCCGACGGCGCGCAGAAGTCCTATTTCACGAGTGCGTTCAAAAACCGACAACATCAAAGTATTCACGATCCCCAATATGGCGATAATGACAGCGAAGCCCACTAATGCATTAACGGTGACCAACAGTTGATCGATCCGCCCCTCGATGTTTTGTTGGTATTCGGTGCGATCCTGCAAATTTGCCTCCGGATATTTATCCGTGATCGCTTCTATGTCAGGTCTTACCTGCTCGGCTTTGACGCCCTCACGGAGTTCGACGGCAGCAAAAAGATCTGATTGTCGAGCTGGGTCAAACCCTCGCTCATAGGTCGTCATGTCGATCACCCAATTACCCAGTATGGAGTCATCAAAAACTCCGACAACCTTTAGAGTGACAGCGCCCCCTACCGGGAAAACAGCGACCAGAGAATCTCCAACCGATAGCTCAAGATCAGATGCTGGGTCTTTGTGCACCAGCACGCCGCTATCGGAGAGTCCTGAGTAGCTTCCTTCGATAAGACTGATATCGATTACCGTCCCCAGACCTTCTTGTTGAGTTCCGATCACGTCTTTGGTCGCTCCGTTGACTGTCATACGGGCAGTTCCGGGTCCACCCCGATACCCGGCAGCGACCTTGACACCTTCGACCAATTTGAGTTCTTCCACGAGTTGTGGGCTGAAACCCCAAGTTCTTTCTTCAGTGTCGATAAAGAAATCAGCGCCCAGAGATGAGTCGAACGCCGATGAGAACGTCTTTTTGAAACTTGTACCGACCACCAAGACCATGGCTACTAGTGCCAACCCCACCATCAGAGCGGATGCCGTAGATGCGGTTCGTCTCGGGTTTCTGCTTGCGTTCTCGCGCGCCAAATTGCCCGCTGCTCGAGCGAACCGACTGATGGGCAGACCCAACGCGCGCGCTGCCGGTCGGGCGATGAGAGTACTCAGCAGGGAGATCGAAACGAAGAGCAGTAATGCTCCGGCTGCAAGTAAACCGAGCTGTCGCGCCGCCCCGCTATTTGTCGTTGTCCCAAGCAGCGTTGCAAGAAGCCCAAACACCCCCAGGAGAACTCCAACTAAGGTTCGCCGTTTGTTATTGCCTCCCCAGAGACTGACATCTTCACGTAACGCGGCTATTGGGGGTATGCGAGATGCGCGACGCGCTGGGGTTATAGCTGCGAACAAGGTGACACCGATGCCCACTATCGCCGCAGCGAGCCAGGTGCGCGCTGCGATCACCATTGGACCGTCGGGCAGCCCCGACCCTCCGCCGGCCTGCGCTATAAGTGCTTTGATTGCCCAGACGACGCCCAATCCGGCGAATATCCCCACAATGGATGCAATGACACCGATTATTAACGCTTCGGTGAGAACTGATATGCGGATTTGTCGGCCGGTCGCCCCTACTGCGCGTAGCAGACCGAATTCTCGGACGCGTTGACCGAGAACAATCGCGAATGTGTTGTTGATGATGAACGCACTAACCACTAGCGCTATGGCAGCGAATGCGAGCAAGGCGTTCTGGAAGATTGTGATGAACGTGTCAAATTGTTCGCTGAACTCGCTTGCGACGACATCGCTGGTCACGGCTTCGAAACCTGACGGAAGTTCACTTGTCAGACTCATGGCTAATTGTTCTTCGTCGATTCCTGTTTGGGAACCAACCGTCACCGCTAGGTAGGAATCGGGATAATTGAACAGCCGCTGCGCGGTGGCAGTATCTATTAAAACGAAAACTGCTCCGCCGCCGTTGTCGAGACCCCAGCGGGTAATGCCGCTCACCCGGAAATCCTCGGCTGGGCCTAGTGAACGAATCGTGATGATGTCGTCAAGAGAAATTCCATAGCGTTCAGCGGTGTCGATATCTACCATCGCCTCACCCTCGCGAGGGGCTCGCCCATCGAGAGTTTCGAAACTGGTGAGTTCATCACCCTCGTCGAAATTGAAGGCAAGCGTCGGTGCCCCGCCGGGTGGATCGATAAGAGTTTCGCCAAATGAGACCCGCGGGAACCCTTGAATCACTCCCTCGGCAGCGCCAACACCCGGCGTCAATCGAAGTTGATCAACAATTGCCTGGGGAACTGTAGGCCGGCTGAAGGGGTCTCCGTCGATAGTTTCAACGCCACGAACCTGAAGCCAGTTTGGGCCAGCGATCTCGACAGCGATTTTATCGAAAACTGAGCGAAGGCTGTCAGCGAGAATGAAAGATCCCGATACGAAAGCAACGCCGAGCACCACTGCAAACGTGGTTAAGGCCAGACGAATCTTTCTGGCTAACAGCGAATTGAGAGTGAGCTTGAGCACATCAGTCGCCGAGTTGTTTCATGGTGTCCAATACTGAAGCTGACGACGGCGTCTTGATTTCATGCACGATGACCCCATCGGCGAGGAACACGACGCGGTCTGCGTGAGCTGCCGCTGAGGGATCATGGGTCACCATGACGATGGTTTGGCCAAGATCTCGGACGGCGTTTTGCATGAATTCGAGAATTTCGCCGCCCGTTTTGCTGTCTAGATTGCCGGTAGGTTCGTCCGCGAAGATGATTTCGGGTTGTCCTCCCAAGGCTCTGGCGACAGCAACTCTTTGCTGTTGACCGCCGGAAAGTTCACTGGGTCGATGCTTAAGCCGGTCTTCCAGCCCGACCGCTTCTATTACCTGACGAAGCCACGAAGAGTCCGGTGAGGTGCCCCCGAGTTGTTGGGGTAAAACGATGTTCTCCTCAGCGGACAGTGTCGGGATGAGGTTGTAAGCTTGAAAGACAAAACCGATGCGATCTCGGCGAAGCAAAGTGAGATCACGATCGGACAATTGACCGATATCAGTGTCTCCAATGAATGCCTGACCAGAAGTGAGGTCGTCTAGCCCGGCGAGGCAGTGCATCAGGGTCGATTTACCCGAACCCGATGGACCCATAATCGCTGTGAATTCTCCACTTATGAGATCGATTGATAGTCCGTCGAGAGCACGAACTTCGGTATCGCCTGAACCATAAATTTTGCTTGCGTCTACCGTTCGGGCAGCCAACGTGGTGGTGTTCATATTGGTCACCCTACGGGCGACCTTAGAAGTACGGGGTGCCCAACAATAATTTTGTGATGAAGACTTCTAGTCCACGCGCACCGTGCGTGTTCGAGAAAATAATTGGTGTATATCTTTGCCGAACGAAAATGATTGATACCTCAAATTATTGGGCTTAAAGGCCTATATTCGCTCCCGTCAATCGTGAGGGCTAGGGTCAAAGTTGATGACGGAACGCGTGCTGGTGACGAAGTTAGGACTCGACGGCCACGATCGAGGTGTCAAAATCGTGGCGCGCATTTTACGCGACGCGGGTTACGAAGTGATCTACACCGGATTGTTTCAAACCCCCGAGACGGTCGTCGCTGCCGCTATCGATGAAGATGTTTCCGCTATCGGAGTTTCCATGTTGTCGGGAGCCCACGAAGCGATACTTCCAATGGTTATCGAAGCTCTTTCAGACGCCGGTGCTGATATCCCTGTGATTCTCGGAGGCATCGTTCCGGAGGATGATTTCCAAACCATGTACGACGCGGGTGTTGCACGGGTACTGACTCCAGGCGCTACTGCCAAAGAAGTGGTTGAAGCTGTTCGTGGCGCCATTGAAGAGTCGCGCGTTAGTTGACCTCTAGGGACAACTTATTGACGTTCTTGTAGCATCTAACACGTGATCATTGAACGATTTGGAGTTGTCGGTTGCGGGCTTATGGGGTCAGGCATCGCAGAAGTAGCCGCGTTAAGTGGCTGCGATGTGAAAGTCGTGGAAGCGAACGAAGGCGCTCTGCAAGCCGGTATGGAACGCATTGAAAAAAGTCTCAACCGTGCCGTCCAGACGCAAAAAATGACTGAGGAGCATCGAGAAGAGGTGATGGGAAACATTTCTTTCTCCACCAAGCTTCCGAGCCTCGCCGATAGGGAGTTCGTGGTTGAAGCCGTGATTGAGCAAGAAGAGGCAAAGCTCGATGTTTTCCGGCGTTTGAACGACGTAGTTGATGACCCCGAAGCGATCCTGGCGAGCAACACCTCGTCCATCCCGATCATGAAACTTGCGATGGCTACTAATCGACCGCAGCAGGTGATTGGAGTCCACTTTTTCAACCCCGTCCCAGTGATGGGTCTGGTGGAGATCATTTCTTCCCTACTTACCGGCGACAAAACGGCGGCTATGTGTCAAGAATTCGCGTCAGACCAGCTGGGCAAGCGCGTAGTCAGTAGCCAAGACCGAGCGGGCTTTGTTGTTAACGCTCTTCTCGTTCCCTACATACTGTCGGCGATTCGCATGATGGAGTCCGGCTTCGCTAGTGCCGAAGACATCGACGCCGGCATGGTGTTGGGGTGCAACCACCCGATGGGACCATTGGCCTTGTGTGACCTAATCGGGTTAGACACGACCATGGCGGTGGCGGAATCGCTCTACGAAGAGTTCAAGGAACAGCTGTATGCCCCGCCCCCGCTTTTGAATCGCATGTGCGACGCTGGTTTGCTGGGTCGTAAGAGTGGGCGCGGCTTCTACCGTTACGGGTAACTCCCTAGCTGTACGATCTCTTCGATCCGTAAAGGAGAGAAGTTGATGAGTGGTGCCGTTGTCGAGGGAATTGATCACAGCAAAGTTGCTTCTTGGTTTTCCGTTCACGTGCCGAGTTCGACTCCTCCCTTCGAATTCGAGCTGATTGCTGGGGGCCACTCAAACCTCACCTACAAAGTGGTTGACCAGGTAGGAAAAGCGTTCGTGCTGCGCCGACCGCCTTTGGGGCATGTCTTGGCGACAGCCCACGACATGGCGAGAGAACACCGAATCATTACCGCCGTGGGCACAACTGATGTACCAGTGCCTCCAACTCTGGGAGTCTGCGAAGACCTAGAAATCAACGGAGCTCCTTTTTACGTTATGGAGTACGTCGCCGGCGCAGTTTTACATAGTGATATCGAAGCAGAACTCGTTGACCTGCCGGATCGCATGAGGTTGAGCCGGCAAGTAGCCGAAGTTCTCGCCGAACTGCATTCGGTTGAACCTGACAACATTGGATTGGGTGACTTAGCGAAGCGAGAAGATTATTTAGGGCGACAACTTCGAAGGTGGAGTCGTCAGTGGGAGCAATCCAAAACGCGGGAGCTGTCAACCATGGAGTACGTCCAGGGTCTCCTCGAACGAAAAAAACCTCCACAGGTTGGGTCCACGATCGTGCATGGCGACTACCGGCTCGGAAACATGTTGACCGACTCCAGCGAAATTCTGGCAGTTCTCGACTGGGAGTTGTGCACGCTAGGGGACCCCCTAGCTGACGTCGGGTATCTGTTGAATAACTGGGTTGACCCTGATGAGGTTCCTGCCGGTTCTAGCGCCCCCACCCTCGCCGGGGGGTTTGCTTCCCGAGACGATTTGCTGATGTGGTACCAAAACGCTTCTGGTCGGGATGTATCCGGTATCGCCTATTATCGAGCCTTTTCCTATTGGCGGTTAGCTGCAATCGTGGAAGGCGTGTTGAACCGTTACCTGAATGGAGCAATGGGAGATCAGGACGATGTTGACACCAACGTTTTTAAAGAACAAGTAGAAATGCTCGCAGCTACAGCGCTAGAAGTAGTCGAGTCTTAGCGGAGAATCAAGTGGATTGGCGACTGGAATAAATAGTCACCGGAACTTCAAGTCCATCAAGGCTGAAGCGCGTTTCATGAATCCCGTCAACGAGTTCGCTCACACCTAATCCCGATTCCTTCAGCGACTTGTGCAACGTTTCTAAATGTTCGGTTTTGACCATCAACCCGACGATTTCGGTGGTCCGGTCAGTGCCCGCCAAAGAGACCCTCGTCCCCCCTACATCGAACTGCGCCCATCGATCTCCATCCACAAACGTCGGAGGGAGACCTAAAAGTTGTTCCCAGCGCTCAACAGCAGCCGCCATGTTGGTTACGGGAATGACGGAAGAAACACTCGTCGCGGTCATCGGGGCACCCTAGTTGGGAGGCGACAGTGACGAGCGTGTGGGCCCAGATAGCCTCAACAACGTGAGTGTTGAAACCAGTTCGAGAACTGGCCGCTTTCTTGGCGGCGCTGTTGTTGGCGCAGTTGTCGGCGCGTTAGTTGCCGGTTTAATTGTGGTGAGCCTTGGTGACGCCCAACGTATTTATGTCACCGAAAAAATTGATGACACCCAAGAAGTTGCGTTAGCCGTAGGTGCTGTCGTTGATGAACTCGCTACCGCCACCACTGTCGTCTTGGACGCCGAAATTGTTACCGACTCCGACGAGGTGCTCACCCCTCACGTACAAATGACTGACGCTGGGCGTCTCGACGTAAAAGCTGTCCTGGCCGCAGTGGCTCCGTCGGTCGTACAAATTGAAATTGAAACTGAGGATGGAGGAGAAGGACAGGGAACCGGTTTCATCATTAGTCCCGACGGGCAAGTCGTGACCAACGCCCACGTGGTCGAAAACGCTGTCACGATCAAAGTGATGTTGTCCGACGGGACTGTGAAATTTGCTGAACTTGTCCAAAAAGATCGGACTAGGGATTTAGCGGTTCTAAAGATCGAGGGTGACAATCTCCCGTCGGCGAGGCTAGGCAATTCCGCTGAAGTGGAAGTAGGAGATGAAGTTCTTGCTATTGGCAACGCGCTCGGGTTGGGAGACACCCCGACTGTCACCACCGGCATCGTCTCAGCGCTTGACCGGCAACTCCATCTTGCAGGAAATAGGTTGACGCGTCTTATTCAGACCGACGCAGCGATTAACCCAGGTAATTCGGGCGGTCCGCTAGTCAACGCTAAGGGTGAGGTTATTGGAGTTAACACCGCCATTGCCGGTAACGCGGAAGGTATCGGGTTTGCTATATCGATTGACCATGCGCGACCAGTCATTGAGACCCTGCAGACGGGCGAAGTACCCAAGCGCCCTCTATTAGGCGTCAACATCATGGATGTTGAAATGCTCGACGAGACCTCTCGACGTCAGTACGACATCTATGAAGGTGTGGAGACAGGCGCGGTCATCGTTGCTCTCGTCGAGGACGGAGCAGCGAACGCCGCAGGATTAAGAGTTGGCGAAGTCGTCACGAAGTTTGATGGTGTCGAGATCGAGACAGTCGACGATCTCGTGGAAGCAGTGAAAGAAAGCGAGATTGGGAGGGTCGTCAAAGTCGTTGTCGTAAGTAACGACGGTTCGATTCGTAACGTCCGAGTCGAATTGGGCTTCACCGAAGGTGCTGGCGGCTGACGACGCTCCAGACACGAAATGGGCAACCGTTCGGCGCGCCTCCTCAATGTTCGCGATACTTCTTCCGTTGAACGACGTCTATGTGACTAGCTGGAGACGATATGTCTGATCGTATTTTCGATACCGGAACCGATGACATCAATACCGAAGTGATTGATGGAGTAATGAGAATCACTCTCAATCGTCCTGAACGACGCAATGCCATGTCGGATGGCATGTTGCAAGGGCTTGTCGCTTCGCTCGGTGATGCCGAGGTAGCAACTGATGTAGGAGCGGTTGTCGTTACTGGTGCAGGTGGAGCCTTCTGCGCCGGCGGAGACGTCAAAGGAATGGCAGAAGCTGGCGGTGAGGGTGGAGGTAGCGCCGTGCAGTACGACGCTCGCGTTCATTTGCAACGCGGCAATCAACGAGATACGGCTGGCAAGCTCTATGAGCTACCAAAGCCGACCATCGCGGCACTACCCGGTCCGGCCGCCGGAGCGGGTCTGTCAATAGCGTTGTCATGCGACCTTAGGTATGCGTCACCCAACGCCATCCTCACCACAGCGTTCGCTCGCGTGGGCTTTAGCGGAGACTATGGAGGCACCTATTTCATGAGCCGACTGATCGGGTCTGCAAAAGCTCGCGAATTGTATTTCTTGTCAGAGAAAGTTGACATGGAAGAAGCAGAACGACTTGGTCTCGTCAACGGCGTCTTTTCTGAAGATTCTCTGCAGGACGAAGTGATGGCGATCGGTCGACGTTTAGCGCAGGGACCCACCGTCGCGTACCGCTATATGAAGGAGAACCTGAACAGAGCAGTACACGGCGAAATGGGAGAATGTTTAGATATGGAAGCCACACACCACATTCATTGCGGACAAACTCGCGACCACAAAGAAGCCGCTCAGGCCTTTGTCGATAAACGCGAACCAGACTTCCAAGGACGATAAAGAAGTTCACACCGCATCGAGTACATCGCGGAGCCCCAAATTTGGCGGGGACGCCCCAAAACTCTATGTAGTTGGTGGAGGCGCGTCACCCCTCGGGCGTTGAATGGGGATACCTTCGAAATGGTGAGCGGCCGAACTTTCATCCAGAACCCAGGACCTACCAACATTCCTGATCGGGTCCTTCGGGCAATGGCTAGACCAGCCATAGATTTTGGCACGCCCGAGTTTTCGGTATTGCTTGATTCCTGTCTCATGAGGCTAAACAACCATATGGGGAACTCTGGGCCTCTGATCGGGTACACCAGCACAGGCCACGGAGCTTGGGAAGCAACTGTCACCAATCTGTTCGACACCGGAGCACGGATACTCCTTTGCAACAGCGGCCATTTCAGTCACCGATGGGGCGAGATGTGCGAAGCCCATGGCCTAGACGTCTGTTGGTTTGAGACCGGCTGGCAACGAGGCGTCGACCCTGATGCGCTTCGTGACGTGCTCGCGACCGATGCCGGTCGGCGGGTAGAAGGGGTTTTGCTCGCCCACACCGAAACTTCAACCGGGGTAACCTCTGATCTTGAAGCAATACGAACAGTTCTTGACGACCTAGAGCACTCAGCGTTGTTAGTCGTCGACTCGATCGCCTCCTTTGGGTGCACACCACTTGAGGTCGACGCACTAGGCGTCGATGCTTGTCTCGCCGTCAGCCAAAAGGGTTTGATGATGCCGGTCGGGCTCGCATTCACCGGGATCAGCGATCGAGCTGTTGCAGCGGCGTATGTAAACAATAGAGGCAGGTTTTACTGGGATTGGAGACGCCGCCTCGAGGCTGAGGGTTACCGCAGGTTTTGTGGGACCCCACCTATACATCATCTCTTCGGACTCGATGAAGCCCTGTGCATGATCGCAGAAGAGGGCGGGATTGACGCAGTGACTAGTCGACATCGCCGACTAGCTGACGCTGTGCGGGCCGCGGTTGAAGTCTGGAGCGAAGCCGGAGCGCTCAACTTCAACGCCATCAAAGCGAACGAGCGCTCCGACAGTGTGACATGTGTGCGGTTGGCCGAGAATTATGACGCTGACCAAGTCGTAGCAGTGGCTCGACAACGGTTTGATTTGAGCATGGGATCTGGAATTGGTCCGCTAGCGGGGTCAACTTTTCGCATCGGACATCTCGGAGATCTCAACGTCCCGATGCTGCTCGGAGCGCTGGGAGCGGTGGAAGCTTCACTTCGAGCATGTCAAGTGCCGATCGGCACAGGTGGGTTAGAATCCGCAACCACGATGTTGAGCGAGGTGTCATCGTAGGTGCCCTCATTAGCGCCAATGGCGACTACCGATCGTTTGACTCTCGTAGATCTAATGCATGACGCCCCGTTGATGATCGTGCTGGCTGTTACAGGTGGGGGAGTTGCTTCGATATCGGACCTACTCTCCGTCCCAGGGGCATCGCGAACCGTTCTGGAGGCCACCGTTCCGTATGCAGCGTCGGCCTTATCCGATCTCATTGGGTACTCCCCTGTGCAAACGGTGGCAAGCGAGACTGCTGAAGCGATGGCGACAGCATGCCTGGAGCGTGCGAAGCAGCTCGCGGCCGCGGACATGCCAATAGCTGGAGTTGCATGTACTGCTGCGCTAACAACTGATCGTCTCCGAAGCGGCGACAATCGTGCTTGGATAGCAGTGGCGACCCCCCAGGGGGTTAGGTCATCTCATGTGGTGCTGGAAAAGGGCATGAACGATCGAGCAGCGGAAGACCGGATCGTCTCCGACGCTGTGCTTCGAGCCATCGCGATTGCAGCAAAGGTCGCCGAGTAGCTAACTCTGCGCCAGAATCTCTACATGGCGCGACGTGACACCCAACACATCCCACAAACCGCAGCCGAACTGGACGCGAAGTGGTTCACTTCGGTGATCGGTTCCAAATATGGCGGAGTGATCACTGGAGTGGAGACAGAGCCAATTGGTGAAGGCGTTGGATTCATGGGAGAACTCCATCGCTGCAACTTGACGTGGGAAGGGGGCGACGCGACCCCAACCTCGGTCATAGCGAAGCTTCCGTCCAAGGTCGCGAAAAACCGCTCTTTAGGTGAAGCCCTCGCTGTCTACGAAAGAGAGATCTGGGTCTACAGCGAAATGAGAGGCGAACTTGGAATTCTGATGCCTGAGTTCATTCACGCCGAACTTGACCCCAACCCCGCCCCGTGGCTCGAAACACTCTTCGTTTTTCTCTTCGAAAAACTTCCCATTGGTGGTGTGAGTTGGGTTCTCGACCGTTTGTTGTCGTTGGGCGTGAAGAGTCCCCGCAGATATTTGTTGGTCATGGAGGACATAGCGGACGCTCGACCTCCGAGCCAAGTCGCAGGCGGATCGATCAACGATGCGTTGGTTGGCCTCGATCTATTGGCCCGGTTTCATGCACACAATTGGATGAATCGAGATCGCCGAGATACAAATCCGATCATATGGAGTGTTGGTCGCACCCCGAAGGTCCTTCAGGCTAGTTATCGCCGAAACCGCGATGCTTTTGTTGACCGTTTCGGTTCGATAATCGGTGAAGGAATAATTGCGAAGATGGACGAAGTCCAAGAGCGGCTTCCGTTGTTTGCTTCCCAGATGGAGCAGGGCCCTTGGACTCTGTGTCATGGCGACTACCGGCTAGACAATCTTATGTTCCGTCCCAACGGTGAGACTGTCGTTCTTGATTGGCAGGCTTTGGGATGGGGACGCGCTGGATGGGAAGTTGCCTATTTCATCACCACAGCTTTGGAGCCGCACCATCGAGACGAAGAACAAATGTTGCTGCGCAGGTATCACCAAGTCTTGGTTGGTGAGGGAGTACAGGATTACTCCTATGAGGATCTGGTTGACGACGTGACCACCACCAAGGCAGTCCTAGCTCACAGAATGGTCGCGGGTGACGACCTACTGGACACCGAGATGGAGGACGGAGAGCCAGACTTTGTCGATGTGCTTGTCCAGCGAGTGGTTGGTTGGGTCGAACTCGAAGAATAAGGAAGCGCCCTTAATTGAAAAGGCCGTTCCCTACCCCTTCGGCAACCTCTTCGAAATCGAGACCAGCGAGTTGAGTCCAGACCTCAAAATTGTGTTCGCCTAAATACGAAGGCGACAAAAGGCTTGTGGGCAGGCGGCGGCCATTCCACAGAGCTGGAAACGTGTCGATTGTGCGATCACCGAACACGTCGTGGGTCGCGTCTCGCCAGAAACCTCGCGCGGCCAGTTGTGGGTCCTCGTTAATCAGATCGTCGGCGTTTTGCACCTTTCCTACTGGAACGCCGATGGATTGAAGAAGCTCAACCACAGAATTTGTGTCTCGGTCAGTTACCCATTCGCTGAAGACCCGGTTGATCTCGTCGCGTTTCGTTCTGCGTTCGGCTTCAGTCGACAGACCCATTAACTCCGGGTTCGCTAATAAAGTTGCGAGGTGTGACCATTGCTCGTCGTTGGTGGCTGTTACAGCGACGAACCCATCCGCGCAGGGGTAAACCTCGTTGGGTACGTGGTCATGCAATCCATCTTGATTGCCGTGTGGTTGGGCCATGGTCCCATTTGACAGCCAATCGAGGGCCGCAGGGCCAATGCAATAGGTTCCGATCTCTAGTTGTGCCATGTCGATGTGTTGACCCTTACCAACCACATCACGAGCTAATAACGCAGCCATTGTGGATGAAGCGGCAGCGAAGCCAGCAAGATGATCGTTGAGAGAAAAACCTGGTCCGACGTCACCGCGATCAGCAAAATTCGTTAGGTGCGTTATGCCACAAATAGCGTGAACTGTTGGCGCGTAAGAGATCACGTGACTCCAAGGGCCGTCGTGCCCGCAGCCCGACATGGTCACATAGACCAAACGCGGGTTCCACTCGCTGACGGTTTCCCAGTCAAGGCCCCATCTGTCTAGAACCCCGGCACTGTAGTTCTCAATCAAAACGTCGCAGTTCTCGATCAGTTTGCGGATTACCTCTAAAGATTGAGAATGCTTCATGTTGATGGTGGCACTGCGTTTTCCTCGGCCCCAAATGAAGTAATACGGGTAATCGGGGCGGTTCACCAGAGTGCTGTGCTCCTCATTTTGGACTCGGATCACATCCGCTCCCAGATCGGCCAGCATTCGGGTAGCAAATGGACCAGCCAACACCCACGTCAAGTCGAGCACGCGAATGCCGTCGAGTGGGAGGTCACTTGCAGATTTTTGCGAAGCATGATCACGTGTAGCGGAATCGATTGTTGACCATCGCTTCACGATTTCGTCAACGGGAGTGTCTTCGGACGCGGGCGGTAGAGGAGCGCTGGCGGGCGTTTCTGAGAATCGAACCAAGCGACTAGGCATCACCACTTTTGAGTCACCAGCTGAGTCGAAGAATTGTCGGTGTTCGAACTGCGGGCTCGCACATGCTTGTTTAATATTGTGGACCGCGCCGACCGCTACGTGACGTTGCTGAGCGTCCTCCCACAAGTCCATGGCATCGTGCCCACGAACCCACCGCCTCATCGTGTCCATTGGCTCATCGATCCGCAGTAATAACTCTTCTACTTCGTAACCCAACCATTTGCGTCCTTCTTCAAACCCATCGTCGATCATCATTTTGAAGGCGTTGTCTGGCGTTGGCGTAAGAGTGATCATCATGTGACCATTCCGACATTCGGCGAGGTCATATGCGCGGAGCCAATGAAGTGCTCCTTGCCGTTCAGCCACCTTAGGGAGCGGAAGAATGTCGTCGAATAGCCACTGCATCAAAATGTTCTCTACGGATCCGCTCACCGTTTCGTGGATAGAAATATCTACGTGACGACCGTGGCCGTCGCGCCGAACAGCCCACAACCCCGAAAGAGCACACAGCGCACCCATGAATCCCGCGTAATTGTGCGTCTGACGGCCCCACACGTTGAGTGGCCTGTCAGGCACCCCACCCACTGACAAGAACCCACCCATCGCTGCGGCAGTGAGGTCGGAACCCACCCAATGTGAGCGAGGACCGGTTCGCCCAAAAGGTGTGATAGAGACTTGAACGAGACGAGGGTTATCTGCCACTAAGTCCGAATGATCTAATCCAAGGTCAGCCAGCCTCCCAGGTGTCTCGGTTTCGACGATGACATCGGCGCTGGACGCCAAAAGGCGATACGTGTCGTGACCTGCGACGGTATCTAGGTCAACGGGATGGCGTTGCTTTCCGCCATCAAACCACCAATCGAGTACTCCGCCTTCGACTTGGCTCATTGAATGCCCAGGAGAGCCGGCAGTGTTTATCCGAACTACGTCCGCGCCGAATTCGGTTAATAGCTTGGTCGCGAAGCGTCCTGGGTCGCCCGTTAGGTCGAGGACCTTAACTCCTCGAAGTGCGCTCACGGCTGAATGTGATGTGCAGCAAAGGTAGTAAGGGTGTCAGAGATGATGCCAACGTCGCCAGTGTTGCAGGACAACACCAAGTCGGTCACGCCAGCGTCTTTGTAGGCTTCAATGAGCTCCGCGTCCACCCCATCGAAGTCGCGTCGTACCTGAACCAGAAAGTTTGTATCAGCACGTCCGGCAATCTCGGCTTCCTCACGGATGACGCTGAGCCGTTCAGTGACTCCCGACGGGGAGATTCCCATGGGATGCCAACCATCGGCCAGCCGGGCGACTCGTCGTAACGCGGGCGCGCGATTGCCTCCAATTACGATCGGCGGGTGAGGTTTCTGCAACGGCTTGGGGGAGGTGACTACTCCTTCAAATTGCCAATGCTTCCCCTCAAAACTCGCCTCGTCATGGGTCCACAGGCGGAGGAGCACTTCGACAAACTCATTGCTGTACTGCCCGCGGCTGTCGTAATCGGAGCCAAGAATCTTATTTTCTTCGGGGAGGCTGCCTACCCCAAGTCCGAGTGTTATTCGTCCCCCGCTGAGGTGATCCAGAGTCGAAATTTCCTTCGCTAAAATCATGGGATGCAAATAGGGCATCACCAAAACGCTGGTTCCGAGAGTGACGTTGCTTGTGTTGGCGGCGAGCCAGGTCAAAATAACTAGAGCATCGTGATAGGGAGCTTGCCCTAAGCGATCATGGACGTAGCCGACGTTGATGACATGGTGGTTGACCCACACTGAATCGAAACCTAGTTCTTCAGCTTGAACTCCCAGCCGCACGACGTCGTGAGGGTCGGCAACACCAAAATTGTTGGGAAGTGTGAATCCGAACCGCATCAGTTCTCCCTTTCAAACAGCACAGTTTGCCGCGAGGCTAGCGATTGACGTCCCCCGGCGAGGCTGCCGGATCTGGTGACGGTCTAAGCCATTGGTGGCGTAACCAAACGACAGTCCTGTATCAGGATCACAGAAAGCAATCTGGCCACCGACACCGTTGTGTCCGAAGGCACGCGGCGACACTGTGCGTCCTAAACCGCGACGGTTAGTCATACCATCGTCGCCGGCTAAAATTACTCCAAGACCTCGATTAGCCGGAATCCCCATCGGGTCTGGCAGCTTGTTACGGACCTGCCCAACAGCGTTGTCGAGCATCGCGGAGTCCCACACATCACCAGGGTTGTGAAGCAGTGCTTGGTAAAATCCGGCGAGATCAGCCGCCCGTCCATAGCCTCCACCGCCGGGCACTCCCACCGCTCTTGTCTCGGGATCATTGAAACGGATAATCGTTTCATCGTTGACTTCACTAGGAGGCATGGACCGAACACCGAATACGGCCTCGAGCTCATCTGGTGTGGCTTCTCCCTCACATAAGGTGAGATCGGCGATGCCCTCCTGGCTATCTGGATCGATCCCAAGAATACGAGGGAGTCCAAGAGGCGCTGTTACTCTCCGGTGAATTTCGTCTGCATAGTGCTCCCCGGTGACCTCGTTGATGATTTCGGCAAGCACCCAATGGGCACTCGTCGGGTGATATTCGTAACGTGTACCTGGTTCCCAATTGAGCCGCCAGTCGGCCATACGTTGGCGGCGACTTTTAGCCGTCGCCCACACGTTCGGTCCCATTGGGGCGTGAGGGAAACCCGCAGTGTGCAACATCACCTGTTCGACAGTGATTTCTCCCTTACCGTTTTCCGCGAACTCCCGAAGATACGAAGAAACTGATGCCCCTAGTTGAACCAAATTTTCGCTCAATAATTGCCACATCGCCGCGGCAACAAACGGTTTCGTCGCTGAGAAAAAGCAGTATCTGGTTTCTGGATCTGCATCGCCAATGGTTTCATCAACGACGATCTCTCCCTCGAAACCAATTGCGATTTGGCAACTGGGCAGGAGGCCGTCATCGACCTCTTTACGGCAACGCGTAATTAGTTCTGTCACCCGTTGCGCGTCGATTTCGTGTGTGCTCATCCCTCTGGCCTAGCACTGACCACCGTTCTGCGCCCAATAAAAGCTGTTCTAGACAGACACCCAAATCTCCTAAACTTGCGTTTAGTAAGTGAAAAGCATAGGCTCCAGCCGATCGTCTGGGGCGGGTTTTGGGCCAACCAGGTGCGGCCTGAAAACCGAACCAGACGTGATTGTTGGCGCCACTTTCCACGGGGGAAGCGCCGACAGCAAAGGGGGGAAGCTGAACTGCTTTAGCAGCCAGCTACCGATCTACCCCACGCACGGACAGCGATGGACCGGGCGCCCGAAATGGGCGTCCGGTCCTTCGATTTTCCTGTAGAAGCTGGCGCCGCGACTACGGTCAATTCCATAACAAAGAGGTGATCTGTGGGAAGTGATCAGCAAACACACTCAAGCATCCAATTCGGTTTGTCGATGCGACGGGCCGATCAGGTAGCTGAACAAGCGCGAGCGATAGAAGAACTCGGGTACGACTACGCCACCACAGGAGAGCACGTCTTCTTCCACGTTCCCTGTTCGAACGCGTTTATTTCTTTGGCGGTGGCGGCCGGTGCGACGACAAAACTGAAACTGATGTCCACCATCACTCTCCTGCCCTTATACCCAGCGGTTCTTGCGGCGAAACAAGCGGCAGCCCTAGATGTAGCTTCGGGTGGACGTTTCCATATGGGAATCGGTGTAGGAGGCGAGCTTCCGCTGGAGTTCGAGGCCTCTGGAGTCCCTGTTTCAGAACGCGGAGCTCGAACCAATGAAGCCCTCGAAATTATGAAACGGCTCTTCACAGAAGATGATGTTCACTTCCAAGGTCAGTTCAACCAACTTTCGGGCGTGACGTTAGAACCTAAACCCACCCAACAACCATCGCCACCTATCTGGATTTCAGGTCGAAAGGAAGCGGCGTGGCGACGCGCTGCTCGCTATGGCACCGGGTGGCTTCCGTATATGTACACACCAGACATGCTCGTCGAATCCAATCTGAGGATTGCCGAATATCGAGCAGATGAAGGCAACGATTCTCCCGTTGACCCTGGACTTTTTATTTTCTTCTGCTGCCACGAAGACAACTCCACTGCCATCGACTACGCGAACCAGCGTCTTTCAAAGCAATACAACCAAGATTTCAGCAAGATGATCGACAAATATGCGATTGCTGGCGATCCGGACCGATGCGCGGAACGGCTACGCGAGTACGTTGACTCCGGGGCCCGAACGATCATTCTTAGCGCCGCATCACCAATGCACTATGTAGAAGAGGCTGAGCGTTTCATGGCGCAGGAAGTTCTTCCTCGTTTCCGACCCAGACCGTGAACCAACATTGCTAAAGGAGACTGCTGATGCCCACATCGAAGGGATTCTTTGAAACCACGTTGAGTCAGTCGCGAATTGTGACAACTATCGAAGCTGGCGATTGGCCAGAGAGATTCTTTGATCCCCTCATTGATCATTGGGCCTCAGAGCGCGGTGAACAGGTAGTGGTGACAGATCGCTTCGGGTCTATTACGTGGTCAGAATTCGCTGTTCAAGTAGATGAAGTAAGCCGCGGATTACTCGAACTCGGCGTTCGCCCTGGTGTCGTAGTGCAGGTTCAACTGCCGAATTGGCACCACTTCTTGGTAACGGTTGCAGCGGTTGAGCGGATAGGCGGCGTCATTAATCCTGTAGCGCCAATATTTAGAACGAACGAAGTTCTGGTCATGAGCGAACTTGCTCGACCGGCAGTGGTGGTGACCGCTAACGAATTTCGAGGGTTCGAGCTCGGAGCTATGCACGCGGACCTAAGAGAACGTTGCCCGTGGGTGAAAGAGATCGTGACTATCGGTGACAGTCCGATAGCCGACGCGCTGAGCTGGGAAGACCTCCTCGAACAAGGTCGATTCTCCTCCTACGATCGCGCGGCCGTTGATCTACTTAGGCCCGGAACTCACGATGTGTGCGAAGTGATGTTCACCTCCGGCACGACAGGACAGCCGAAAGGAGTGATGCACACCCAAAACACCCTCAATGCAGCCGTAGATCTATGGGTCGAAGCTGTCTGTGAAGGTGTTTCGTCACCCATAGGCGCCGACATCGGCCCGGGCTATACGTTTCATATGGCATCGACCCTTGCCCACCAAACCGGTTATCTCTATGGCATTCGAGCCCCACTTACCTTGGGAGGACATGTTGTCCTACAAGACATATGGGATCCTAAAGAATTTGTTGATCTGATCGAACGTCACAAGATCCAGATATCGATGGGGGCAACGCCGTTCCTTGCTGACGTACTCGCGGTCGACCAAGTCAAGGACCGAGATTTATTGAGTTGGAAGCGATTCGTGTGCGCCGGGGCCGCAGTCCCCGAATCGGTGCTGGAACAGGCTGACGCGACGCTCCCCTGCGTTGTTCTCCCAGGTTGGGGGATGACCGAATGCGCTTTGCTTACTGTGGGTCGTCCTTCTGACTCTCTCACGCTACGACTCACCGATGGCTGCCCTCTTCCCGGAAATGAGGTTCGCGTCATTGATGATGGGGAGTCAGTCGTAGGAAGCGAAGGTGACCTCCAATGTCGCGGCTCAGAGCTTTTCGTGGGATACGTCCAGGGACGCGCGTTGAGTGAGGCTTCGTGGCAAGGAACGTGGTTCGACACCGGTGACCGCGCCGTCATGAACGATGACGGTTATATCCGAATCACCGGCCGATCAAAAGACATTGTTATTCGAGGCGGCGAAAATGTTCCGGTAAAGGAAATAGAGGACATTTTGTTACGTCACCCTCTTGTATCGGGAGTGGCAATTGTTGGTAAGCCAGACGAACGGCTCGGAGAAATCGGATGTGTCTTCGTGCTGCCTTCGACAGATTCGCCCACATTGGCGAATCTCACCGAATTCCTTCAAACACACGGAGTAACGCCACAATTCTGGCCCGAGGAACTTGTACTAGTTGAGGACTTTCCAATGACTCCAAGTGGGAAAGTTCAAAAATACAAGTTACGTCAACGCTTCTTGGACGGATAACGCTGGAATACTGTCGCTCCCTAACTGGGCGCGGCGACGATCCCCTCGGCCGTGTAGGTGACCGTGGGATCCCAAATCAACCAGTCGTATATGCCCAACGAGGCCGCGGCATCGATCTGAGCTTTAACCTCCGCCGGTCCGTAAGGAACTCTCATCGAAAAATCTTGAAGCCAGGGAACTAAAGCAGTGTTCGTGCCATCCAGTACCCGCTGAAAGTCGGCTAGCGAAGCGCGAGTGATGTCATAAGGCTGTGCTTCGGGGTGCGTCACTCCATACTCGCCTCGAGACCAATGAGAGGGATAGATCATGGGCGCCACATAGTCGACGTAATGAGCCATGCCAGCAACGTCTTGTGCGATGGCCTCGCCCCTCGTCGCGGAAATTCCGAAAACGGAAACACCTTGGAACACCCCGTGTTCGCGGAGCAAGGTTTGAGATTTGCTCAAAAAATCCACAATGATTAGCGAAGGGTCATCCTCCAAACCGACTCCTGGTATGAACATGTTGTCCAACCGCCCCTCCGGGCGTCTCATGTAGTCCCAAAGGATGTCGTCGATTCCAGCCTCAGCAGCCTCTCTGGCGATGTCGAGGTTGTAGTTCTGAACGTTGACATTCTGGAAGTTGGTGAAACCCCCATATTTGCTGAGGGGTCGCCCATCAGAAGTTTGAATTACCCAGTCTTCGTTGCCGTGTGCCCATGCATACTTCGCGAGAATCGGGTCGCGGAAAGCAACTATGCGGCCAATCACCCTTACATCCAACGCATGCAGTTCTTCGATGGCGGAACGAAGGTTGAACAGGCCGGTGGATGCCCCTGTTTCTCGCGCCAACGGCACATTGCTCTGGTAACCAACAACGCCGCTTTCGTTCTTGAGACTTAGTTCAACAGCGGTGACTTTTCCAGCTCGAATCAAGTCGAGCACGGAGTTTTTCAAACCATCATGTGCCCATGCAGCAGCGCTCACGTGTACGCCTTGCGTCCGAGGGTACGCAATCGGAATAATCATGTTGAAAGTGCTTGTGTTGCCTGCTCGGTCGATCGCTACCACTGATACCGGTCCAGCCGGAGGCCCATCGAGTTCGAGAATGAATGAACCATCACGGGTCTCAATCGGTACGCCGCCCACCACCACGATCGCTCCGGGTTCTGAAGTCCCTGCGATAGTGACGGGCTCATTCATAGGTACTGGCTCTAAAACCTTGGGCAAGTCAATCAACGGAGGTGTGCCGTCCACACTGAAGTCAAGCGAACTAGACACTTGCCCATAGAGCCGTCGTTGCACCACTAATTCCAGGGAATGTGGTCCTTCAGTTAAGGGAGGAACCACCCACACAATCCGATTCCCGTAACGCTGCACGCCACTTACAGGAAAGTCGTCCAGCAGGAGGTTCGCCGATCGTGCGTTTGCTCCGTTCACCGTGAAAGAAATCTGAATTCCCTCAATGGAACTTGGTTGCAATGCGACACCGTCTTCGATTCCACCGATCTCGATGTCAACTTGTCGGATGGTCATTAATAGCAACGCTGCCCCAGTGACTGTCATCAATGAAGCGAGAGCCAATAAGCCCCAGCGTCGCCTTTCAGGTGGCCGATTGGGCACATGCAAAGCGAATCGTGGTTGCCGCCGTGCCTTTCGACCTTGTCGCTTCGGACGCGGCAAGTTCCTCGCGTAAATAGGGGGATCCTTCTTCACCGGCCGCCAAGGGAAACCCCATCCTTCGGCAGGGTCCACGGAGTCGTCGTTGGGAGCAACTATCGACTCACCTTTGGCTAACGACGGTCCAACTTGACGTCCATGTGAAGTAAGCGACCAGCGACCTTCCCCCAGTCCCGGAGTGTGAGGCATGGGAGCTGCCAAATCGGTTCGATGAAGATGTTCAAGCGCGTTCAAAATATCTTCGGTTGCTAGATCTATGTCAATTGACAGCTGGCTAGGCAAAGCGGTGCCCCCCCGCGACAGCAAATGTCGCAGCACTAGCTTGTGTTGCGGGGCCAGCAACGGCATTAGGACAAGCTAGTGGAGCCGACAGCAAGAGTTACACCGCCGAGCTAACCGCAGGGATTGGGGCGCCGATGGGTGTAACTTCCCCAAAGTGAATGATCAGCCCCGCGAAGTCCTGGATTGGAGCAACTACGGCATCGCGTGTCGAGCTCTTGCAACCCTTGTTGCCGACGACGGCTACCGACCCGACATTATTCTTGCCATAGCTCGAGGTGGCCTTTTCGTGGCTGGATCTTTGGGCTACGCGTTGTCTGTAAAGAATCTTTACGTCATGAACGTTGAGTACTACATCGGAGTAGACGAGCGTCTGGACGTTCCGGTCATGCTCCCACCATACGTTGACGTAGTTGACTTACGTGATACCAAAGTGTTGATCGCTGACGACGTTGCGGACACAGGTCACACCCTCGCCCTCGTTCGTAACCACTGCCTCAGTGAGGTCGCTGAGGTAAGGACAGCGGTCCTATACGAGAAACCTCGTTCCGTCGTGGATTGTGAATACGTTTGGAAATATACCGATAGATGGATCAACTTTCCTTGGTCGACGCAACCCCCCCTCGTTGAGCCCAGCGATGGCGGCACAGTGCTCGATGCGTAGAGATCTAGAAGTAGCTTCTGCTTTCCCAGTTACAGGAATCCATCGGGTGTAAGAAGTTTTTGGTCAAACCGGTTCAGCGCAGTCGTCGTTGCCGCTTCGACAATTACCGGCTTCGCTATCCGCCGCTCACGACTGGGGTTGAAAGCGTCGAGCTGTCAAGCGATGTCTACTGAGAATATCTTCTAGGTGTGGATTTGCAAGAACTCCTTCATGCACGATTTCTTCTCCATGAACGAACACGTGAGTGGCGGCTAACGGACCGCACCGCAACCACCCCTCAATAGGATCGTCCAGTACGCCCGCAAATTGAGGGCCATCCATTCTCCATACCGCTACATCGCCCACGGCTCCGATCGACAATTCACCTATTTCGCCACGGCGTCCGAGACACGCGGCCCCACCCCGAGTGGCTATTTCCAACGCTGCTCGCGCATCCATACGATCTGCGCCGGAGATGAGTTTGGCTTGAAGCATCGCCAAACGTGCTTCCTGCCATAACGATGCGGAATCTGCAGACGAAGAGCCATCGCACCCCAATCCCACAGGACAACCTGCGTCTCTCATGGC
>DUBN01000042.1:0-1195 GCA_012960315.1 Acidimicrobiia bacterium | reverse complement strand
GGGCGAACAACATGCGCTCCCCAACTCCGATCAGTAAGCCAGCCCACGTCTTCGTACAGTTCAACAGGGCGCCGACCAAACTGAGCCAAAGAAAACTTGTCGTCTTCGGAGTTCTCGGCTAAATGGGTGTGAAGTCTGACGTCTAGTCGTTCAGCTAGCTCGGCGGTTCGTCGCATTAGATCTGGAGTGACAGTAAATGGTGAACAGGGCGCAAGAGCGATTCGGACCATTGCCCCAAACTTGGGATCGTGCCAGCGAGCTACGTGGCTTTCACTTTCCGCGAGAATGTCGTCCTCGTCCCGCACCGCATCGTCGGGGGGTAGCCCGCCATCTTTGACAGACAGGCTCATTGAGCCATAAGTCGGGTGGAACCTCATCGAAAGTTCGACTGCCGCACGGATTTCAGCAGCAAGTAAGTCGCCAGCTCTTATCGGGTGCAGATAGTGGTGATCGCTTGTCGTGGTACACCCCGACATCGCGAGTTCAGCTAGCCCTACCCACGCCGCGAGATACATCGATTCTTCATCGATGGAAGCAGTCCACAGCGGGTACAACGACTGCAGCCAACCAAACAAGGGAGCCGAAGTCATGGGCCGGTATGCGCGGGTCAGATTTTGGAACATGTGGTGATGGGTGTTAACAAGACCAGGTGTTACCAGACAACCGGTCGCATCAATCCGCCTATGAGCGGCCGGAGTTGGATCGGATCCTGAGCCGACAGCGACCACGTAACCATCGTCGATCGCGATCCAGCCTCCCGCTAACTCACGTCGCTCGTCATCCATTGTGGCGACCAGCCAGGCGTCCTCAATAAGGAGGTCAACAGGCTCAACCATCAATGACAGTCTGACATTGATGTCAGCCCTATGTGTTGACTCATTAGAGACTCATGCGTCTATCTTGGAAGAATGCCTCGGTCTCTCGCAGTTTTCGACGATTTCGATCCTGCCGGTACACAGTCTTTCGCCAACGCGGTCACACGTTGTCGCGAGAGAAACATCGTTTTACCTCAGTTCAACGAATTGAGGCACCCGTCTACATTGACGCCTGACCTTATTGAAGCTCTGGATCGCGTCGCTCCCGATGATGCTGATCCAGTCAATTTATTTCGCGTTCACTGGTTCAACACCCCGCGGCAATCGTTGCCTGCCTCTGTGCCGGACCATATAGAACTCCCCACAGAACTCACTGGCAC
>DUBN01000041.1:15476-24236 GCA_012960315.1 Acidimicrobiia bacterium | reverse complement strand
CCACCACCACCGAATAGCCAACGTCGGCGCCCGTGCCGCCGAAGGTGGTGGTCCACTGATGGGCACCCGAAGCATTCAGTTTCGTAACAAACACGTCGTAGCTGCCGGCGGAGGTGACATCACCAGCCCCGAAATCAACTGTGTTGTTGAAGTAGCCGGCGGCGTACACGTTGCCGGAACCATCCACCGCCACCCCGCCGGCGGAGTCGTAACTGGTGCCGCCGAAGGTGAGCGAACCCCAATTGCTATCGCTGCCAGCAGCGGTATCCCACGCCCCAGCAGACGACCCCCACCCCACAACCACCACCAACACCAACACGCAGACGGCAGTCAGTCTTGAAAGGGTCTGGCGCACCCCGACAACCTAGAACCCAGGCCATCAACGACCAAGGACCCGAACCACCTCGTCTGTAACCGGTTCCCTTTTCGTGGTTGTCCCACGAGGAGGGAAACTTTGAATGTGTAATAGACCCCTAGCGCTGTAGCGCCCACGTTGATAAGTAAACCGGTGTTGAGTCCAGCTAGTTCGCTGGCTCTTTGCACTTATATGTCTGAGCGTTTGCTCTGTAGCGCCCACAACGACACTGAGGAATCCGGCCACAGGTCCATGATCGCTCGCCTCGATAGGGGCTAGCAAACATGTATTGGGTGGAGAGGGTACCTAAAGTCTCCGACGTATCTGTTCTAAGATGGCGGTATCGGTCTAGGGGGACCGAAGCACGGTAAAGCACATCAGCTTCGAGACGTTTTCGGAGCCCTATTGAGGGGGATTGATGTCCACTTCCAACACAACACAAACTGACGAGTTTCGTAGCCACGAATTCTTTGTCACTCAAGCCAGAGAAGCACGCCACAGCGACAACCAACACCTACGGGGGTTGACGCGTCGAGCAAGCAACGGCGATTTCGCGGAGGTGAACGACCTTTTCGCCGACTTACCGAGACGACGCCCACCCAAGCATCACACGTCCGAGAAGGTACGACGTTACGGTCGCAACAGCAGCCGCCTCGCTCATTGGAAAACGAAAGCGTGGAAACGTCGTTCGGCGGAGGCAGCGACGCGAGCTCGCGCTTTCGAGGAGCTTCGCAAGCATGGATTGGAGTTACCAACCATGGATTGGGGAAAGGCCTAGTTTCTAGGCTTCGGCCGCTCGGTCTGAGATTATTGTTTTGGAATCGGAGGGTCCCGGTCTGAATGGATAGGGGAGGGGTCTGAGGTATCGCTTTACACTTAGCGGCGTGACTGATTTCGTGGCCGCCTTTCGAGAACGAGTGAGCCTAGGTTCATCTGAGCCTGGGATGCGCGCAGATCAAATAGATTCGGTTATAGACAACATGGCGGGGTCGGTGCCAATACGTGTCTACCGGCCAACCAGTGAGACGGTGTCACTGCTGTGTTATTTACACGGAGCCGGATTCGTAGCCGGAGACCTGGATTCTCACGACCAGGTCTGTCGGTTGTTGGCTTCTCGGGTCGGTGCGGTTGTGGTGGCCGTCGACTACCGGTTGGCTCCCGAACACCCATTTCCAGCCGCAGTAGAGGACGCGTTCTCGGCAGTGGAATGGATACTCGACCACGCCGACGAACTTGGTGTCGACCGTAACTGTTGGGCGGTGATAGGCGACAGTGCTGGCGGTACCTTGGCTGCCGCTGTCGCTCAGCGATGGCGTGATCGGCCCGATCATCCGGTGATGCAAGCTCTTGTCTGTCCTGCCTTGGAACTTGCCGACTTCAACCTCCCGTCTCACCTTGCGTATGCCGAAGGTGATGGGTTCACCACAGCGGTCATGAGGCAGATGGCTGACTTGTACATCGGCAGTGAGATTGATCGTGCAGATCCACTGGTTTCGCCGGCCCGAGCGACGTCACTTAAGGGGTTAGCGCCTGCTGTGATCATTAGCGCCGAGTTGGACCCATTGCGTGACGACGGCGAAATGTATGGCAGACGTCTCCTTGAGGCTGGCGTACCAGTCGTGTCATTTCGTCAACCCCAAATGGTCCACTATGGGGTGTTGTGGTGTCGTGCTGCTCCGGAGATAGCACCCGGGTTTAACGTTGTCGCTGAAGCTCTTTCGATGGCCCTTCGCCAGCCCCTCGCCTTGAAGTAGGTCGAGGTGCGAGTCATGTAGCGCCCACACCGAGACCGCAAAACCCAACTTCGGCAGCTCCATGATCGCTCGCCTCGATGAGGCTTAGCGAGCATGTATTGGGGAGGGCTTTAGTTGATGGTGGCGATGGCGGTGTACTAAAAGCACATAAAGCGGCCTTTGGGATGCCTCATTCGTTTGGGCGTAATGAATACACGTGTGAGGACTGTATTGAGTCACCAATCGGTTAGGTCGCCGCAACCCGAGCTACGGTGATTGCCAGGCCACGTCCTGGTGTTCGGTCGACGTTCTACGAAGGGGTCATCGTGAGTCTTGAGATTGTTCCACTGTCTGAGGCTCCGCTTGGGGCTCTGGTTTCTGGCTGGGAGCCAGCCGAACCGCTTACCGACGCGAGCAAGCGAAGCATCACTGAGGCGTTACACCGTCACCGGCTGTTGGTGTTTCGCGGTCAGCTTCAGCCCACTGACGAGGACCTGGTGAGATTCGTCGAGTCGTTCGGCGACCCGATTAGAGGGTCGGAGTGGTTCCGGAATGCGGGAGCGCTTCCAGAGATCCTCCCAGTGACAAACATTCGCGGCAAGGACGGCGACCGTTTGGGAGTGGAGGGCGCCACCGACCTTGAGTGGCACGCCGACTATTCCTATGTGGCAACACCCGCGAAGACAAGCTTTCTCAACGCGGTGGAGCTTCCGGCTGAACCACCCCGGACGTACTTCACCGACATGTACGACGCCTACGCAACCCTCGACCCCGGATTGCGGGCTCGCCTCAGCGGTCTGCGGGCCACGCACAGCATTGCCGACTACATGGCTGAACCTGATAAAGATTTTGCGGCCAAGATCGAGCGCGATGAGGCAGCTGGCATTGACCGTCCCGACATCCCTGAGGCTGAGCATCCAGTGGTGGTGCGCCATCCCGACACCGGGGACGAGATCCTGTATGTGTCACGGGGCATCACCCGTGGAATCGTAGGAATGGAGCGGGCTGAAAGCAGTGCCCTGCTCAAGCAGTTGCATTTGCATGCCACCCACCCTGCTCGGGTCTACGGCCATGATTGGGAGGTCGGTGATTTGGTCATGTTTGACACCCTCGGGACCATGCATCGACGTGACGCGTGGGACCCGACCGAGCGTCGGCTCATGCGTCAGCTCAGCACCGCTTGCGTGATCTGAACAGCTAGGCAGGCTCTGGGTAAGGAAGATGGTGAGGATCGTAAACTGTTGAACAGTTGGGGTTTGTTAGGTCCGCGTTCCACCATGCTCGCTGCGTGTTGAGCGCTTTGCTTCTGGTGATCCAAATATGGAATTAGGGACCGCCTGGTAGCGACTCGCATGGTTCACCATCACCATCGTTGTCGAGGCGGGCAACGTCGCCGTAGTGGGGGAAGTAGGTATCGAACCAGGCTTTAGCTTCGGTGTAGGTAGAGAAGTCTGAACAGTTTTTGGTGTTGCCGGGGTTCGCGAGACCTGTAGTAGTCGTAGTGCTGCTCGTAGTCGCTGGCGCCGCTGGGGAAGTCCACGTCAACGCTGGTTCTGCGTCGCACATATTCAACATTGAGGTGAGCGCAGACAGCTCAGATGTGGTGACGGTGAGTTCCCAACGGGTTTTGATGTTGGCCCATGTGTGCGCGTACACGCACCAATAGCTGGTGTCAGATGGCTTCCAGCTTTCAGGGCCACGCGAACCCTTGGACCGGTTAGCTGACGCGGTGACAGCGATGAGGTGTTTCGGGTCGGAAAGGTCGTTGTAATAGTTGCGTTTCGTGGTCAATGACCATGCCCAACCACCCGAATTGTGGGCGTTGGCGAGGGGCACGAAGTGATCAATGTCGAGATGGCTGGGGTTCGTGACCCATGTGCCGCTGAATGCCCCATACCAGCGGCCCGCGGTAACGGTGCAACCGGACCAACTGACCTGAACGGAATCAACGGACTCGGCTTTCAAAACTTCGTGACGGGCACTCATGCAGTTCCCATCGGCGTCAGACCAGCCAGACCCCCAGTCATCGCGGTCATAGGACACCGGAGCAGAACCGTTATTGACCTGCAACCCAGCGAGAAGTTCCTCGTCCCAGTCATCGTTTGACGACGAAGCAACGGTCGTTGTGGTTACCGCTGACGGCTGGGGGAGTGTGGTGGTGGTTTCAGCGGTCGGTTGAGTAACTGTCGTAGCTGTACTCGTCGCGGCAAGAGGAGTGGTTAAGGGTGATGTTTGGACAGGCGCGTTGGTGGTAGTCACCTGCGACGATGTCGTTGCCTCGACCGCAGCACCGTCCTTAATGGTTTGTTCGCTGCTCGTTGCGGTGGTGCCCGGTGCCGTGTCGTCTGTTTTTGCGACGGTGTTTTGAGTCGTCGAATCCTCAGCGGTCTCAGCATCCTGAGATGTCTCGCTGCCGTTTTGGACTTCAGGGATGTCTGGAGATGCCTGACACCCCGAGGCAAGGACCGCAATCGCGAACCCTACAAACAGCCGACGAGTTACGCCCAAACGGATCCCCACCCGTTGGAGAGTAGATGACGGAATCAAGTAGCCACGCGAGTAGCCACACAAGTGAAACACGGTGACATTCCAGACGCGCACACCAACTAACGCCGTCGTCCTCGGTGCTTCGCCTTAGGTAGATAGTGGCTGTTTTGTGTCCCATAGTTCAACAATTAAATGAGAGTCATCAGTTGTGAGTCCTATAGGAATTACGGTGGGCAATAACATGTAAAAGCCCAAGATCCGGTCAAGTTTGAAGATGAAGGGAACCCGATGCGCACAAATTTTTTTAAGTACGTGGTGTCAGGATTCGTTGTTCTTTCTGTCGGTTTGGCCTCGTGTACCAGCACTCCCCAATGGACTAAAGCTCAGGAAAAGAATTTCCTGTCGTCATGTCTTCGACAGGCCAACTGGGCCTCGCGAGACAAGTGTGTTCCATTGTCGAACGAAATTAGGGCCTTAGTTCTTTTAGGTGCCCCACAGAAGTGTCTTTTGGCCGCAGCGAGCGAAATTGTCATCGCTCCCGACAAAGAAGCCGAGGATGCTGCCCGCGCAGCGTTAGCACTCTGCCTGGAATCGTAAAGTTTCATTGTTCAGGAGCAGCGGTTTTCTCATCCCACTCGTCAAGCAGATCACCCACCACCAAAGAGAGCCTTCGTCGCCATTTGATATGGGTTCCCTTTTCGTGGTTGTCTCGCGAAAGTCAGAACTCGTTGTCTGGTTAGAAGTCGCACCCTGTAGCGCTCACACCGAAACGTATGACACCCTTAACCAACTCCATGATCGCTCGCCTCGATGGAGGCCAGCAAGTATGCATGGCTGAGATAAATCTAAGCCGCGCTAAACCGCGGTCTAGAGTTTTGTGGGAAAGGAGATCTTCTGATGCGAACTGTTCTCCGCAACGGTGTGGTCTACGAACCGGTGGCTGGTGAGCACCTCGGCGAGCGAACTGTGGTTATTGAAGATGGCACCATCGTCGACGTCGTCGAAGGTAAATGGTCCGGTGAGGTTGACGTCGATCTAGATGCGCGGGGCCGACATGTCCTTCCAGGTTTTATTGACGGGCACGTACACCTGTCGATCTCGTCCATGGATTTAGCTCGGCTGGCCCAGGAATGGGAATTTGAGAAAGCCCTCGCCGTTGCGGCGCTATCGGAGGCGACAGTGCGGCGAGGTTTCACCACGGTACGGGACACGGGGGGCGACATTCGGGGCCTCAAGCAATCGATAGGTCGGGGCCTGTGTGGTGGGCCGCGAATCGTCTCGGCTGGGCACATGCTCTCCCAGACCGGCGGTCATGCCGACATTCGGGGTCCAGTGGTCGACCCACCGGAGTGTGGCTGTCAGATCATCACGTCCCAATTTGCTCATGTGGCTGATGGCCCGTCGGCCGTGCGCAAGGCGGCTCGGCAGTCGTTGCGTGACGGATCGGACTTCATCAAGATCCACACGTCCGGCGGGGTGGCGTCGCCCAGCGATCCACTCGACAGTGTGCAGTTCACGGCGGAGGAGATTTCAACCATCGTGACCGAAGCTGAGCATCGCCAGACCTACGTGACCGCTCACGCCTATTCGCCGGAGTCGATGCGTCTCGCCGCCGACAATGGCGTTGCTTGCCTTGAGCACGGCAATCTGGTCGACGCTGCGACAGCTGCCCACCTTGCCGAACTGGGCACGACGGTCGTGCCGACGCTGGTGACCTACTGGGCTTTGCGGGACCATGGGGAGAAGTTCGGATTCCCTCAACGAAGCCAAGCTAAAAACGACGGTCTATTTGAACAGGGACAGACGGCTATTGGGCTGCTGCGCGATGCTGGCGTGGAACTGGGCTTCGGTACGGACTTGCTGGGTGAAACTCAGCCGTACCAGAACCAGGAGTTTTCCATCCGTGCTGAGCTGGAGCCGGCGGCAGACGTGCTTCGTTCTATGTACGTCATCAACGCCCAACTTTGTGACCTTGTGGGCAAGGTCGGGACGGTGTCGCCGGGAGCATACGGGGACTTGGTCGTGACCGACGTGGATCCGCTGGAGAACCTCGCCGCTCTGGCCGATCCGGAGACGACATTGGCTGCTGTGGTGCAGGGCGGCTACCCGCTCGTCAACTGGCTCGAAGGCTGACAGGTTGCACACCCCGCAGGGCTCGCCACTTGTTCGATGAGTGCTAAATATTTTCGTTATACGTCTCGGTGTTTGCCGTGTAGCGCCCACACACAAACCCCCAGCTCAGAGGCCTACACCAAAATTGGCCAACGCGACCAACGGGTGTGCTGTTGTTCTAGGGCGCCTCTGTTCCCTCATTTAGGTTTCGTAGGAACCGCTCTACCTCTTTAGGATCGTTGGTTGTACGCATCGGCGGGAGGGCTTCTAACAACTGGGACCTATAAGACTGAGTGGCTAGACGAGGGTCAAGGACCGCCACCACCCCGTAATCGTCTTCCCTGCGAACCAGGCGGCCAGCTCCCTGCGCTAAACGTGTCGCACCGATCGGTAATTCCACTTTCCACCAGCCCAGAGGGTTGGCCCCAACGCTGCGTGCCTTGATCAAGTGTTCACTTGGTGAGGGGAAGGGCAGGCGGTCGATGACCACAAGGCTCAAGGTCGGCCCAGGCACATCAATGCCTTGCCAGAATCTTCGCGTAGCCAGAAGAGATGCTTCGCTCGTCGCAGCAAACTTTTCTATGAGCCGCCTTTCAGGCATCTCTCCCTGACAGAGAACAGGAAGGTCTACGTGGCTCGAAAGATAATCGCGAGCAGCATTCAAGGACTCGAAGCTGGTGAACAAAGCGAGAGTTCGTCCCCCAGCAGCGGTGAGCAATGACGCTAACTCCTCATGGACTGCGGCCATCCATGCTTCGTGCTCATTTGCTGGGTCCGGTAGGTGGGTAGGGCAGTACAGAAATGTTTGGTTCTCGTAGTCGAACGGACTGTCAACGGTCTTAAGGCGCGGATTTGACTCGGAAAGACCCAACCGTTCAACGATGTTCGCTGGGAGGGTTGCGCTCGTCAGCACAGCGACTCGTTTCGTCCACAAGTACTCTTCAAGTTCGGATGCGATGTCTATCGGAGCAAGCTTCAATACTGGCTGGCGTCCATCGGAAAACTCAATCCATCCCACGAGTGCCAGCGCTGATGGGCCAGCAAGGTAAAGGCGCGCCGCTTGGACATCTTCTTGCAATGCGCGGCCCGAGCTAATGAGCCGTTTACGTCGGCGAGCGAGGTCTTCATCGTCAACTTCGGGCGGGGTGGCGGCCAGCAGAGCTTCCAGTCTGCTCTCCGCCAACTCAAGAGTTTTGGATAAGTGAGCAGCCTCTCCTGTGTGTACTCGAGCAGCACCGTGATCCCGCATGTTTTGAGTTAATTGTTTACCGAGTTCGGCTACGCGATTAACCCTCGGATCCTGACCAAGAAGTCGCCGAGCGAGGTCCGCTACCCATTGGAATCGTGCACCCGTCAGCTCGAATCCAAAAGCATCTGAAAATGAATCTTCAATCTGATGGGCTTCATCAAGTATTACAAGTTCGTGTTCGCCGAGAAGCGCTCCTCCGACCCTTAAATCAATGGCGTAGAGAGCGTGGTTGGCGACAGTTACGTCTGCTGTTGCCGCTCGTTGGCGTGCCTGCATAGGGAAACAAGTAGCGACATGTGGGCAGTCTGATCTAAGACACTCTTGCGAAGAGACACTTACGGCCCGCCATGAAGAACTCTTCGGGACGAAGTTGAGATCTGCCTTGTCGCCAGAGGTAGTGCCGCTTGCCCAGTCCAATATTTGTTTGATCTCGTTTTCGGGAGCGCTTTCCGCAATGCCATCGATTTGACCTTGAGACTTAGCGCTCCGAATTTGATGGAGGCGTTCAAGGCATAGGTAATTGCTCCATCCCTTGACTTCGGCAAACGTAAGGGTCCTGCCCGCTACTTGATCAATATGCGCAGCGAGAAACGGAAGATCCGTTTCAACCATTTGGTCTTGGAGTGCTTTCGTGAACGTCGTGACAACTGTCCGCTTGCCAGACATCACCGCTGGCAGGAGATACGCCAAAGTCTTTCCGATGCCCGTTCCCGCTTGGATAAGAAGATGCTCGCCATCTTCTACTGCCTCAGCTACGGCACGGGTCATCTCCTGCTGCCCACCGCGCGTCCTGCCGCCGTTTGGCATAAGTTCGACCGTTTGAG
>DUBN01000041.1:0-15363 GCA_012960315.1 Acidimicrobiia bacterium | reverse complement strand
AATTGATTGTTCACATAAGCGCTGGAGGTTGACTGGGGAACCGTTACACACACGGTCAGTCTAAATAGGCGTGTACTGCTTCTCGAAACGAGGGCTGTAGCTGGCCTTTGGGACGAACTCCTGGGGAGAGTTGTGAAGCCTGCGCTCTTTTCTCACTTTTTCGGGCGGCCTTGGGATGGTCTACTCTTGCGCCGTGTCGGACGCTCGAGAGGATGTACGTGAGCGAAGTCGGTGACTCGAGTTCGTCCGCCTATGAGCGGTTGATCGGAGCGGATCGAGTTTCGGGGCGGTTGTATACCGACCCGGACGTCTTCGAACGCGAATTGGAACGGATCCACCATCGGGGCTGGATGTTCGTCGGCCATGAAAGCGAGGTGGCCACCCCGGGCGAGTTCGTCACTCGACGCTTGGGACGCCAGCCGGTGCTTCTCACTCGCGACGACACCGGCGCGGTGCGATTGTGGTCGAATCGCTGCCCCCACCGCGGCGCCACGGTGTGTGCCCTCGATCAGGGTCACACCCGTTTCTTTCGTTGCCCGTACCATGCCTGGACCTTCGACAACGCCGGCGCGTTGGTGGCGCTGCCGGGCGAAGAGGGTTTCGGGCCGACGTTCAATCGCGACACACATGGACTTGCGCCCGTGCCCCGCATGGACACATACCGAGGTTTCGTGTTCGGCAGTTGGTCGCACGAAGGTCAGACGCTGACCGAACACCTAGGCAATGCCCGCGACCTGATCGACCGGGCATGCGACGTTTCCCCAGTGGGCGAGATCTCACTTCGTGCAGGGTGGCTGCGCCACCGCATCGGGGCCAACTGGAAGATGGCCGCAGAGAATGTCTGCGACTTCTACCACCCACCGATCACTCACGGCTCCTCCGGTCTAATGGGAGGCGTGCCTCCCGACTATTTCACCGACGCGTACGGCGGGGTGACGCGAGACCTGGGCGGCGGCCACGGAGAGGTCGACTACCGGCAGACGGAGGGCGGGCCACAGACCGGGCTCGGGCCGCATGGGTTCATCTTCCCCAACCTGTTCATCGAGGCTTCAAGCATCTTCGTAATCCATCCGGTGAGCGTGTCGGAGATGACCCACCTACAGACACCGATCACGTGGGTCGGCCTGCCCGAGAAGATGCAGCGTCCCCAGTCGAGGCGATTCGCTATGGCATTCGGAGCGGCGGGTGTGATCGAACCCGACGACGCTGCGACATGGGAGCGGATGCAGCTCGGGCTGCAGGCCGGCGAGCCGGAGTGGGTGGTGCTGGAGCGTGGCGTGCAGTACGACCACACTCGCGAAGGCCGAGCCCTCGACGAGATCGCCATGCGCGGTTTTTGGCGCCACTACCGCTTGCTGATGACTGATGAGGCGGCGGTGAGGTGAGCGGCATTGAGGAACTCCTCGAACAGCAACGCGTCGAACAGCTGCTGTTTCTCGAAGCCCGACTCATCGACGAGCGTCGCTTCGCTGAATGGGAGGCGCTGTGGGTTGAGGACGGGATCTACTGGGTACCGGCCAACGGTGACGACACCGATCCACGTAGCCAGGTGTCGCTGATCTACGACAACCGATCACGCATGCACAACCGGGTCGAGCGCTATGTGGGTGGCAAGGCCATCTCTCAGCAACCGCCACCACGCACGGTTCACCTCGTCAGCAACGTGACCATCGAGCTAGCCGCATCAGATGGCACCGTGGACGGTGACGTTTCGCTAGTAATCCACTCGACGGTGCAGGTAGCCGAATCTCGACCCGGCGTACGCGTCGACTGGGTCGGCCGCGTCATCCACCACCTTGTCGAACGCGAAGGAGCGTTGCGAATCATATTCAAGAAGGTCTTACTCGTCGACAACGACCAGGAGCTGACCACGATCGATTTCCTGCTCTGAACAACGCCACGCGGTCCATCAGCCGAAACGGCCGAACAAAGGTGATGGCGCCTGCTTCGTAAATGGGTGTCTATATGCGAGGGCCAGGGGCTGAAACAACAAGGGCCGATGTGTCAACCGGATTGGTAGCCGCTCCAGCGTGCGGTTAGTTGGTTGCGGAAGTCGGCGTTAACTAAGGCAGATTCGACGTTCTCTGGTCGCGGTTCTCCAAGCGCGTCAGCCAAGCGGGCGACCACCTCTTCAAGGTCAAGCCCTCCGTCTCCTGCGTCAGCGGCCTCACGAATTGCTTCGTCGGCATAAATCTTCGCCTTCCACGAGACCGAGAGGCGCACGTCTTTATCTGCGTAGTCCAGCAATGTCTGGCCGTCCTCCTGGACGATCCATCGTTCTCCATCGTGATCAAGCAGTGAGTCGATCGTCAAGCCATCTGGTTTTTTGACTCCCGCAGGGCCAATGCGTTCCACCTGGTGGTGCATGTAGTCGTTGTCACCTACCGTGGCGGTGTTCCACATGTCCTCGTGGCGGATGCTGTCCGCGTCGCGGCCGTTCGGCCAATAACGGAAGAACCCCCGTTCACCCCGATAGAACCACGCCACCGCGGTCACGATGGTGATACGGACATCTTCAAATAGGCGCGATGTCCCCATGGCCTGAAGGAGCCAGCCGGGAGCGTTGGTGCGGTCGATGCCAATGAACTCGGGAATGTCGGTATGAGAAAATCCTTGGCCGGGCATCGGCGTGGACAGATTCACGTAGACCTGCTCGGGTACCACAACTTCGGCGTCATAGATGGTCCGTGCCGCCTCAGCAAACCCTTGGTGCTCCAGTATGTGATCGACACCGTCAACTAGTGGTCTGGCTCCGACCGCCCAGTCACCTCGCCAGGTAGGACCAACCAGGTAATCCGGGACTTCAATGTCACGTTGCTTCGAGTTGTCGCCGGCGGTGTCGGCGCTGGCGCCGCTGACTAGGTAGCGGGCGGGCATGAAATAGGGACCGTTCTTCATAGCCATGTCGTGGATCGAGTCAGGGTCGTCAAGCACCGGGTCTAGCTGTACCGGCGAAAGGCAGCCGTTGGGGCGCTCAACGAAGGTGGTCACCGTTTCAGGGTAACTCGTCCGTTCGCTCCGTAGTTTCAAGCGCCTCCTCAAAGGCGTGTTGTCTGTTTAGTAGAGCTCGTTCCCATCGTGCCATGACCCGAACCTGGCTTCCATCTGGGTCACTGTCTCGTCGGAGGTCGTCTGGTCGCCCAGGATTTCCGCGTAGCTGGCCAGACCTTCGATGTCGGGCCATTCGCCGGGGGACCACAACTTCGATCGGATCACCGATTTCCCACAATGGAACATCACCTCGTCGATAGTTACGACCAGGGCCAAAATTGGTGGGCGGTCCGCTACCGCCATGGTGGCTAGCAGATCAGGGTCGGTAACGATCTGGCCTGTGCCGCTCACTCTCAAGACCTCGCCCCTTCCTGGGACGACGAACATCAGACCGACTTGAGGTCGCTCTAAAACGTTGTGCAGGGTGTCAAGTCGGCGATTGCCGGGACGGTCAGGAATGGCCAACGTTTCGTCGTTGAGAATTCGAACGAAACCCGGAGGGTCACCCTTGGGTGACAAGTCCATCTTCCCCGCCAAGTCGACGCTGGAGATAACGACGAACGGGCTCCGCTGAATCCACCGACGGCAGTGCGTATCAAGCGCTGACAACACCTTGGTTTGCTGGGCTGGGCGGGGAGGCGGCACCATGCGGCGAAGATCGTCAACGGTCGTGATCACATGTTGTGGATCGAACATGGTCCATTGTCGCTCGTAAAGCCAAGCGGATCGTTGACATCAAACCAACGTTTTAGACACTTCTTAGTTTTTTCTTAGGAATGGGGTCCAAACTTCATCTATGCGTAAATGTTTGTTGTTTATCTTCTCGGTCGCGGTTGTTTCGTGTGGAAGCGCGTCAGCTGATCGTGACGCCAGTATCGCTTCGCTAAGTGGCGATGTTGCTAGTGCGGAGGAACAAACCGACGAAGACGAAACGCCTTCCTCGGTGGTTGGAACGGTTTCCATCGAAGATGCCCAACTCAATATGGCCGCGTGCATGCGCGAGGAGTATCCGGCCTGGCCTGATCCTGATCCATCGGGCGGGAGAGCATTCGACCCACAAGCTATAAGTGAGTTGGGTATCGATTTCGAGGGTGAAGACTTTCGAGCTTTATTAGACGTGTGTGCCGGCGAGTTACGAGGAGTGGTGAGCCAACGTCTAGGTGCGTCTCCCGAAGAACAGGCAGAGCTAGAAGATGGCCTTTTAGATCTTTTTGCGTGTGTGAGAGAGAGCCCAGGTTTCGAGGATCTGCCTGATCCGAATTTTTCTAACGGCGCAGGTGGATTCGCAGCTTTGCGTAACCGTTTCTTAAACGGGGAATTTGACCCTGCGGCATTTCGGCTTGCGGCCCAAAAATGTAGCGAAGACGGACGTGGGGCCTTACCCCGACTAAGGAATTGAAAATGAACACGAAACGTAAAATCGTGGTTACCGGATGCTTATCGATTGTCTCCTTGGCTGTTGTCGCTGGTATCACTTTGGGGCTTTTGGGCGGGTTTGATTCGGACAACGGTCTCGACCAGGAGCCAGCGGCTGTTACATCATCAAGGAACACAGCGACTGTAACCAAAACTGATTTTGTGAAAGAAACCGAAGTTGAGGGCACTCTCGGCTTCGGCGACGTGGAGAGTCTTCCGAATCTTTCTTCGGGGATCGTTACCTGGCTGCCGGAACCCGGAAGTGTTATCGGTTTCGGAGACGTGATCTACAAGATTAATGATGAGCCCATCATTCTTCTTCACGGCACCATGCCGATGTTTAGGGATATAGATGAGAACACTTCAAGCGCACTCGACATCGCCCAACTCCAAACTTATTTTGTCGAGTTGGGATTCTCAGATACCTACCCTGTCGCCAGATCTACATATGACCTCAGCACAGATCGGTACGTTACTTCGATCACCCTGAACCAAATTGAACAGTGGCAAGAGTCTGTTGGAGTGGACAGGACCGGTGTTGTTAGGAAAAGCCAAATCGTGTTTAGACCAGAGCCTTTTCGAGTTGATGCCATAACTGCGCGGTTAGGTCAGTCGGTTAACGGTGGGAGTTTGGTAAATATCACCGAGGCCCGCCGAGTCGTGACAGTTCACCTTGATACTGAATTAGGCGGGCTGATTGCGATGGGTGACATTGTCGAAGTTGAGTTACCCGACGGGAACAGTGTCGAAGGAACTGTCACACACGTGGCAGACGTCGCGACTCGGATCGTGCAGGGACAACAACAGACGACCTACCTCGATGTGGTAATCGAGTTGCTGGGATCGGGGGCTTCGTTCGATCAAAGTCCTGTCACCGTCAAAGTGGAAGAGGTTCTGGAGCAAGAAGCAGTTGCAGTTCCGATTGCTGCGCTTCTGGCCCTAGCAGAGGGCGGCTACGGGTTGGAAGTACTAGACCCTGATAACACCGTCAGGTTAGTAGGCGTCGAATTGGGTACCTTTCATGGCAACCAGGTATCAATTTCTCGAGGCGTTCAACCCGGACAGTCAGTGATCATTCCGTGATCCAAGAAGAGAAATCTGTGGTCCTTGAGCTTCTTGGAGTGGAAAAAAGTTATCCGGGTAATCCACCGGTTGGAGCGTTACGGGGCATAGACCTATTAGTTCGTAAGGGTGAACTGCTCGCACTTGTTGGTACGTCGGGTTCCGGCAAGAGCACGATGCTTAACGTTATGGGCGCTCTTGATCGACCGACGGCCGGGAATGTGTTTATCGAGGGGCAAGATTTAAGCAATCTCTCCGACCGTCAGCTTTCCAGTTTGCGGGGCAGGCGAATTGGTTTCATCTTTCAGCAATTTCATCTCATCGCCGGTATGTCGGCGGTCGAGAACGTCTCTACTGGTCTTCTCTATCAGGGCATCAGTCGGTCGCGAAGGAACAGTGATGCAATTGCGTTGCTACACCGCGTGGGACTCGGCGATCGATTGGGTCACCTTCCCCATCAGCTTTCCGGCGGGGAACAACAGCGCGTGGCGATAGCTCGTGCGCTCATGGGTGAGCCGGCAATCATTTTGGCGGACGAGCTCACTGGGAACCTTGACTCTAAAACGTCTGAAGAAATAATTGAGTTGTTGCATCAACTCAATGGGGATGGCAGCACCATTGTTGTTGTTACTCATGATGGAGCGCTTGCTCGCAGCTTCCCTGGAATGGTCACGTTGCTCGATGGTTTGGTTGCGAACGATTCGAGGGCTGCGTGACCAGCAATACGGGCTTCAGCCGGATCAAGGTTGCGGATGCTATTGGCGTAGGAACACTTGGCCTGCGCACACGAAAAACACGGACGTTGCTAACAGCTTTAGGTATCGCTATCGGTATAGCGGCGATGATTTCGGTTCTCGGAATAACATCATCCAGTGATGCTCAGCTCAAGTCAGAACTCGCTGCTCTCGGACCGAATCTTTTAGAGATCACACCGGGTGATTCATTCACTGGCGCTGAGGTTTCTTTCCCAGCGGACGCTGCGAAAGTGGTAGAGCGAATAGGAACCGTTGAATCGAGTAGCGCAGTTTTTGTGGTTAACGCATCAGTTCGCCGCAACGAGTTTATTCCGAAGCAGCAAACTGGCGGCATCACGGCTTTAGCGGTCGACTTGGAGATGCTTTCGATGATTGATGGGGTCGTAGCTGAGGGTCAGTTTCTTGACTTAACTTCGGCAAGCCTTCCTAACGTCGTGCTCGGCTCTGTGGCCGCTGAACGTTTAGGAATTGTCAGCACCCTGCGATCGCCTCAGGTCTTTTTGGGTGACACGTACTTTACGGTAATAGGAATATTGGCGGCCGCTCCCTTAGCTCCTAACATCGAACGTGCAGCTCTGATGGGAGTTGAAATAGCCACCGAGCTTTTTGACTTACAGCTTGAACCGAGCCTTATCTATGCTCGCGTCAACGAAGAGTTGCTCGATGATCAGCGCCGTTTCGACGAAACTAGGGCGGTCATCGCTGCATCGGTTCTGCCCAATGCTCCCAGCGAGGTTTCCGTTAGTCGGCCTAGTGATCTGCTAACGGCGCGCACAAGTACACGAAATGCTTTCACGGGGCTTTTATTGGGTCTGGGCGCGGTAGCGCTACTTGTTGGTGGAGTTGGTATTGCCAATGTGATGGTCATTTCCGTTATTGAACGTCGGACGGAGATAGGAGTTCGTCGAGCCTTGGGAGCTCTCCGTGGGCATATCCGACTTCAATTTGTTTTCGAATCAGCGTTACTCGCAGCCCTGGGGGGAGTTGCTGGCATCATTCTTGGGGCGTCAATTACCGTTGCCTATGCCAGCAGCCGCGATTGGGTAATTTCGGTACCAACCACTTCGCTCGGAGCGGGCGTTGGGCTTGCTGTTGCCATCGGCACTATTGCTGGTTTGTATCCCGCGGCACGCGCTGCTCGACTTGACCCAGCCGAAGCAGTGCGCCCAAGGGTGTAGCTAGGGCTGCGTCTACGCCGTAAGCCCCATCAACCTACAGTCGCGAGCCATAGTTCTTCATACGGACGGACTCCCTGTTTCTATTTCAGCAGGTGAGTCTTTTTCTCGGGGTTACTTTGAGTAGGGAGTCCTGTAGCGCTCGGGGGTCAACGGCAAAGCCGACGCTATGACTTCCGCTTAAAACCAAGGCTATACCGTGCGGGCTCGCCGCGCGAATGAGCGCCCGCCCTGCAATGGTCGGGTTATCCGGTGGTGTCGATGGCGGTGGTGTTGGGGTTGGTGTGGGCCCGCCATGTGGTGTTGTGTACTGAGCCGAGGAGGTCGAACAGTCCTCCGTCTGCACCTAACGCACACAAACCGGTGCCTGCTGGGGTGACATCAATCAACTGACCGTTCAAAGTTTCTGAGTTAAAAACTTTGGTGGTGAGCACAGTGATATCGGGTGCGGTGGTGATGTCACCGAACGTGTACACGGTTCCAGACGCTGTGAGCAGGTAGTAGCCCCCTTGGGTGAGGTGGCCGCCAACAATGTCAGTGACGCCTTGCCCTCCAAGCGATCCTTGAAACGTGGAGTGCAGTCCGAATGTGAATACTGCGCCGTCTGATCCGATCAAGATTCCGGACCCGGAGTCGAGGGTTTTGATATCAACAATGTTGTTGGTGGTCACATAACGAGACAGGTCCACATATGGGTTGCCGTCAATATCGAACACTCGTCCATGTGACGTCACGAAATACGTGCCGTTGCGGTTATTGGATAACTGAGTCACTGTTTCACCGGGTTGTAATGTCACCAGGTCTTTAGGGGCAGGTGTGTTACCGAACCCGATGATGCGTTGCTGTGATGTCAACACGTAGCCGGTGGTTGTTGCCCCGGGAACAAGTTCAACATCGATTGCGGTTTCACCAGCCTCAAGATCAATGAGCACTCCGGTGACATCGAGGTTTCCGGTAGTGAACAACGTCCCGTCGCTATCAACACTGATCGCACCTCGGAGCGGTTCCACACACCCTGATTCGTACGCGTAGGTAGCCGTCGGCCACCGACACGGAACAGGAGGAGGTGCAGGTGCAGGGTCTGATGCGGCCACGGTGGCGTCACCGGCACTATCGAGCTTCACCACGAAACCGTCGGCGCCGCCGGCAGAAGTGACGTCACCGGCCCCAAAGTCCACTGTCCCGGTGAACTGTCCGGCGGTGTACACGTTGCCGGAACCATCCACCGCCACCCCATAGCCAAAATCATCGTTGCTGGTGCCACCCAAGGTAGTGGTCCATTGATGGGCACCAGAAGAGTTGAGTTTGGTGACAAACACATCGTAGCCGCCCGCGGAAGTGACGTTGCCGGCCCCAAAGTCCACCGTCGCCCCAAAGTATCCGGTGATATGGACGTTGCCGGAACCATCCACCGCCACCGACAAGCCATGGTCAACACCGCTGGTGCCACCCCAGGTGGTGGTCCATTGATGGGCCCCAGAAGAGTTGAGTTTGGTGACAAACACATCGTAGCCACCGGCGGAGGTGACGTTGCCGGCCCCAAAGTCCACCGTCCCAGAAAAGTGTCCGGAGGTGTACACGTTGCCGGAACCATCCACCGCCACCCCATAGCCGACGTCGGTACCGGTGCCACCCAAGGTAGTGGTCCATTGATGGGCCCCAGACGAATTCAGTTTGGTGACAAACACGTCGTTCCAGCCGGCGGAGGTGACGTTGCCGGCCCCAAAGTTCACCGTCGCCCCAAAGTATCCGGCGATATGGACGTTGCCGGAACCATCCACCGCCACCGACAAGCCATAGTCGTTGCTGGTGCCACCCAAGGTGGTGGTCCATTGATGGGCACCAGACGAATTCAGTTTGGTGACAAACCCATCAGAGCCGCCCGCGGAAGTGACGTTGCCGGCCCCAAAGTCCACCGTCCCGGTGAAGACTCCGGCGATATGGACGTTGCCGGAACCATCCACCGCCACCCCATAGCCATACTCGTTGCCGAGGCCACCCAAGGTGGTGGTCCATTGATGGGCACCAGACGAATTCAGTTTGGTGACAAACCCATCGTTGCTGCCGGCGGACGTGACGTTCCCGTCCCCAAAGTCCACCGTCCCGGTGAAGTGTCCGGAGGTGTACACGTTGCCGGAACCATCCACCACCACCGAATAGCCAACGTCGGCGCCCGTGCCGCCGAAGGTGGTGGTCCATTGATGGGCCCCAGAAGCATTCAGTTTCGTAACAAACACGTCGTAGCTGCCGGCGGAGGTGACGTTGCCGGCCCCAAAGTCCACCGTCGCCCCAAAGTATCCGGTGGTGTACACGTTGCCGGAACCATCCACCGCCACCGACTTCGAACGGTCGGCGCTGGTGCCGCCGAAGGTGGTCGAACCCCAGTTGCTGTCGCTGCCAGCAGCGGTATCCCACGCCCCAACCGACGACCCCCAACCAACCACAACCACCAACGCCAAAAAACAGGACGCAATGAGTAGCGGGAAGGTCCGACGCATCCCGACAACCTAGAACCCGGGTCAAGAAGAACGAAGCACCCCAGGCATCTTCCTCTATCGGTTCCCTTTTCGTGGTTGTCCCACGAAGAGGAAGATTTCGTTTTGGTAAGGACCCCCGTGTCCTGTAGCGCCCACACACTAAATCACACAAGATCAGATTCGAGGCTCTGGTTCGTTTGAAACCAGAGGTACCAGATGTGGCGAATCGGATCCCGTGTTACCTGCAACCAGGAGTCGAAATTTTCCAGCGGGATGCTGTCAGACCATTACTGATTGGATTTCTAATTGACGCCGCTGTTTGTCAATGCCTGACAGCCCAACATCAAAAAAGGCAATATTCCAATACCCAGTATGAGCAATACTTCACCGACGTCTTCGGCTGGCACGACGATCAAGGAAAGAAGATTTAGCACCTTGCACCTCCGAATTTAACTACTGGTCACGTATTACGTAGCTGCTGGAGAATTTGTCCCAAAGATTTTGGTTGTGTCGATCCCAGAAGGGCATTAGAGCCAGGATTCCGCAGGTGAAGGTCACGATAATGCCAGCGAATGCACCCAATACCCCCCGTAGCCAGAACATTTTGCCAGCACCTAGGGGCTCTAAAGAGACTTTGTCAATAACGGTAAGGCTCATTATTTTCTTGGCGGGAGTTTGCCCATTGCCTGAGATGACTAGTGCCCAGATCGCCCACCCAATGAAGAGTGTCACGCCCATAAGGATGCTTTCCAAGACGTAAGCGCCAAGCCGTACCCATGGTGACGCGAACATTAATCCGTCTAGTTTTTCGTCTGTTGTTTCGTTCATGTGTCCCCATGATCACGGATGAGTTTGAGTGCCCGGTAAATGCTTAAGGGCTTGAGTAAACATTAATTCACTCATGGTCAGCGGGTGTTTGTGTGATTTAGGGGCGGATCATGTAGCGCCCACGGTCTATCTCAAAATGGCGGTAACGGCTCCCCGTGTACACACAAGGTTAGAACCACAAGGGTGGACACCAATTAGGGGCCCACTTCGCGTTGGCAGGGTTAGTTGGCAGTTATCCGAACTCTGTCCGATTCGCCTGACTCGATCAGTTCGATGGTCACGCCTTCGACGGTTACTGAATCACCAAGGCGCAAAAGTGGATCAAGATTCACTTCGATCAATATGTTGTCTGGATTATCAGGGTCCCAAAGGAGCCAAGGGTTTTCTCGGGCTGTAGCGCGTTTGTCGGGACTTATGCATTGCGTGATTGGACAGGTTGCCATCGCCCAGTTCGAAGGTCGTCCGTCAGGGATCTGGAGCCAAGCCTGCCCGGATCCGTCAATAACCGAGGTGTCGTAGGTGTAGACAATCAATCCATCGGTACCGAAGTCCCGCAAATAACCCCGCTTGCGAACTCCGTCAACGTCGACCGCAATCGCCAAGTCTCCAGCGGTTGCCGAATACCCTTCGGCTCGTCTCGACTCAACAACGATAACTTTGCTTTCACTTATGGGAACCATTGCCGCCTTGTACCCCTCCTCTTCTCGCGTAAGAGGAGATAGAGAAATTTCGACATCAGCTAGCGAATCGGACGGGCGACAATAGACCTGCTCGTCACCTAACCATCCGAGAAGCCACCGATGCCAAGCGATGACCTCCCTGGCATGTCCGTTCTGGTGCGACATGACAGACCAATGGCTCATCGGAAGGTTCGCTGGGCCGGTGGCAAAGATCTCGTCGGTGGCTTGGTACCCGTAGCGGTAGAGGTCGCTGATCCCTATGTCGTGGAAGGTTTCGTGGATGTAGAACATGGCAACTCCACCGCTCTGGATGACGTCGGGTTGGAAAAAGAAATACCCGTTTCCTTCCCAAGCCTGGATTGTGCCTTCATCAGATTTGACGCTGTACACGTCAGTTCTGTTGCCTTCACCCCCATGAGCTACTCCCGGTCCGAGATTTCCAGGATGCGGCGGATAGTGCCAATCGTTGGCGATCTGGGTGTTGGTCTCTGGAATCAGCATGAAAAGGGAGTGCACGCCCGTGAAATCGATGTACGGATCAGCGGCATCTATGACCTCGATCGTGAGGTCTCTCCCAATATGTCCCGAACCTTGGAGACCAAAAGTGGCTGAATCCTTCGGTACCCGGAACACCCGGTCACCGAATCGGAAGTTTGTTTGTAGCCGGCCACCTGATGCAATCCGGAAGTATTCGGTTACCTCGGCGGCCACGCTTCGGATTTTGTTGAGTTGGGTTTCTGATCCCGGTGAGTCCGGAAAATCGATGGCCAAGAATGCGACTTCAAGTGTCCCAATTGATGGGTTCATGTCGGGGACCATTGGAAATCCGGTCGAATACATCGGGTTTACGTATGCGAGGTTGTGTTCTTGGTTCGTTTGCCGGTGTGTGTAATCGACGCCTTCGACTATTGGCTCGGTGTACACGTAACGAGTTAGCCCGCGATGGTCAGCAAGTTTGCATAGGTCGGTGCTCAGGCTGGGGTGGGTTGCCTCTCGATAACCCGAATCAGTAGCCAGTACGAGTGTTGTGGCTGGCGCGGGGGTTGTGGTTGGCGCGACGGGAGTCGACTGCTCTTGTCCTTCGCTATGTGCCGCTGCCTCTTTTGGAGCGTCGACCTTCGCTGAATCTGGGCTGCTGCAACCACAGATCAACGAGACGCAAATCAAAACTAGAGATGCACGGCGCATGACAACCCGTCTGTCAGCTAGGTCTTAAGTCCATGCTGAGGGGCTTGGCAAGCATGCATGGCTTGGATGCTTCTACGCCTTGAAAAATTGGTGTTCTAAGATCCAGACGTTAGAAAATGAAGATTTGAACGGTGGAGTTCGAACCAAAATTTAAAGGTGGATGGGTATGTCGGTTGCAAATGTCAATGGCCAGTCAATTAATTATTCGGACTCCGGTGGCGATGGCGCAGCCGTCATCTTTAGCCATGGATTTCTCATGGACAATTCGATGTTTGACTCTCAAGTAGAGGCTTTGGGCAACGAATACCGTTGCGTCGTGTGGGATGAACGCGGCTTCGGCGAGACACCCGTCGACGGGCCGTTTTCGTATTGGGATTCTGCGAATGACGCCGTTGCTCTGTTAGATCACCTGGGAATAGAAAAGGCTGTTTTTGCGGGTATGAGCCAAGGAGGATTCTTGTCCTTGCGTGCAGCGCTATCGCATCCGGATCGGGTCGCTGGCATTGTGATGATCGACAGCGAGTCAGGCGCCTTTAACGAAGAACAAATTGAAGGTTATGGGGCGATGTTCAGTCAATGGCAAGTTGCTGGTCCCTTGGGAGAATTGGGTGAAACCGTTGCCGGGATGATTATTGGTGATCCTGATATCAGTAAGCAATGGATTGCTAAATGGGAAGCAGGTGATCGCTCAAAACTCCGGGAGCCGGTTGAAACGCTTTTGTTTCGTGATGACATCACTGACCGAATGGGCGAAATTAACTGTCCGGTGTTAATCATCCATGGTGAAGAGGACCAGGCGATCCCGATGGAAGCTGCAGAGGATCTAATGAAGCGACTGTCCGACTGTCGTGGTCTGGTGAGGGTGCCCGGAGCATCGCATGCCCCGAATATGACGCATCCTGAGATAGTTAACGACGCAATAGCGGCCTTCTTGGGTGAAATCTGAGCTGTCTCGGTATCGACGGCCACGGTTTCTTTTCGTTACAAGTGAGAGGTTCTGGATTCGAGAACCGTGAACCAAACAAGAAGCCACACCGAGAGTAGAAACCCCCACCTCGTAGCTCCATGATCTCTTGGCTCGATGAGGGCTAGTAAGGATGCGTGGTTTGGCTGCTGTGGCAGAACTCCCTCGCGCTCTATAGGTATCGCTCATCGGTACTGTGTGGGGATGCGTTGGCTTTCTGTAGTGATAGCTCTGGGTTTCTTCGCTGCATGCACTTCCGCGACCCAGGATTTGTCGGACACCAAGGAGAGCGGCGTAACGGTTGCTCCGGCGACTACCTCGGTTGGTCCGACGACGATCGCGGTTGCTCCGACGACGACAGCGCCTGTTTCGACAACGGTTGTTGTTTCCGGCCAAACGACGACAACAGCACCGTCTAGTGCAGAGGACCAGGCGGAGGAGTCGGAGCCGGTCGTTTCATACATGCCCCCAACCGAACCCGGTGAAGACACCGCAGTATGTGAATTACAGGATTTGGATCTCGGGGAACATGATCCAGTTCGGGTCGGTTTTCCGCGACCCGCTGAGAACGTTTCTCCGGAGGGGGTGACGAAGTACGCGCTGGTGCCTATTGACTTTCCCGATGCTGCTGGGGAGCCTTCGGAAATAACGGCCGCTGTTCAAGACGCAGAAACGGTGGTCGATTACTACAGGGAAGTATCGGACGGACGTTTTGAGGTCGAATGGGTTGTGAGTGACGTGTTTACCCGGGTATCGAAGGCTTCGGTGGACTACGACCCGACTGCGGGTAATCCTGGTGGCTCAAAAAATCCCTGGGGAGCAGTGCTTTCACAAGAAATTATCGACCTGGTTGATCCACACCTCGACTTCACAGGTGTCGCAGCGGTCTTCTTTGTCATACCGGAGGCAACTCCCGATGACGCGGTTATTAACTCTGGAGGTTGGGGCCATTTCATGCTTGAAGGCGCTTTCAGCACTGATGAGGGCACGGTGATGTTTGCTCATGGTGCTCCTAGTACTAAAGCGACACGCCCAAATCACGCTTGGCTGTTGGCCCACGAAATAGGTCACACCCTAGGTCCTCTCGACCTTTACATTTCTCCGACTACCGGAGACGAACTGGCCGATTTGCCCATGGGGCAGTGGGGGGTGATGTCTTCCTTTTATGGCGCGCCCAAATCTATGACGGCATGGAATCGATGGCTCATTGGATGGCTCGAATCCGAATCAATTTACTGTCGCACGGCCGCATCGATCGCCTCGGTTGAGTTCACACTCAGACCATTAGTCCTCACCGGGGTTGGCTATAGGGCCGCCATCATCCGTATAAATGACCATACCGCCGTGGTCGTAGAGTCTCGACGCGGTCTTGGAGTGGATCAGAGGCTGGGCGACCATGCCGGCATTCTTGTCTATACGGTGGACACCTCGGTCGGTCAGCATCAAGGACCGCTTCGGGTTCAAATACCCGAGGGCCGGTCATTGGAACGCACCTACGGGCAAGGTTGGCCCGACGCCCTTCTTCGTGTGGGCGACAGCGTCGCTGTCGCGGGCCTCACTATCGAACTGATCCAGTCGGGTGAATATGACAGGGTTCGTATCGACCAGTAATTCTCGTCCAGGAGTTTTCTGATTACCGAAATGGATGGGCTCCCTGTTTTGGTTTCAGGTGTCCGTCGATTTTCTTCAGGTGACGAATCAGTCCAATCAGATCAGCAGCGCCATCACGTCGCTGCTGAAGCCCTCCACTCGCTCCAGCATGTGGGCGAGGTTGTTCGACGTTACGTTGACGATCATGGTGGATACGCCAGCCCTCTCGAGTTGAGC
>DUBN01000040.1 GCA_012960315.1 Acidimicrobiia bacterium | reverse complement strand
TACTTGGAAACAAACTTTAGTTTTTGTGGCTTGGCCTTTTTGTAAGTGGGAGGATCAAAGTCTGTCTTGTCCGTTTTCTTATCTGGCCGCAAGTCGCTTAACGTCAAACCAACCGCAGCAACCACTTCTGCTGCCCCACACGCTCCTGCAGACCTGTGGCAGTGAACCAAAATCTGACCGTCGTCTTTTTCATGGATAGACAATGACGGATTTTGGTCATCCTGGCGACAGGGGCATCGAGCTTCCCACCCGTTGCTAGAAGCAGTAACTCCATTGAGGCGCCCCAACAACTCGGCGGTGTGGTTGTACTTCATCATCGTGGACCGTTGGAGGAGCGTGTACCCAGTCTAGGGATGTACACCTTCTCCGCCCGAATGGCGTCGATCTTGCGGGCCCTTCGAAGTAGCGCTCTTTCTCCCTCATCCAGACCACCCCAAATCCCTAGAGGTTCGTAGTGAAGTGAGTACTCCAGACACGGTCCTCGGCTAGGGCAGCCCTGGCAGATTTCTCTGGCCTTCTTGCTGTTTTTCCGGGTACCAGTAACGACCACTCGTGTGGTACTGCGGCGACGAACCGGAAACCACCAGTCAGTAGGTTGACCAAAGCAAGCTCCCTCAGCCGGTGGGACTAGGGGAATCCTGCTTTGTAGCACCTTATGCCTTTCGGTTAGCAAGTCTCATTACATCATGAGCCGATAAAAAAACCAACGCGTTCTGGATATCTGCGTCGATGGCAATCAGGTCGATGGCATCGGCAGGCACTGAGAGCGCCGTGGCGAGCGCTGCGCGCGTTCGTTCGATGTCGATTTCATCTTGGCCCATCGTGGCACCGGAGTCAATAGCCGAAGGGATGATTGTGCCACCAGCCATAGGATTTTTTAATTCCGCATCACGTTGGGACGCTCTGAAGCACCAAGCGCATCCCAGCTTGGGGGCAGTAGATGCCCGATCCCGAATTTCGATGTGCCCACAGGTCAAATGATGGTGGTACTTGACCTTCCCCCAACCCCCGATTCGCTCGATCTCCTCGATGAAGCGTCGGGGGGCTTTTCGATGCTCCGTCGTCATGAGTCTATTGAACCACAGGTTGTTACTGGTGACCACCCATGTCAATGGGTAATCCGTGGATGAGCCCTATCCGGTCACACAGCCAGCATCGGGGGTTGTCGACCCAGAGGGTCTGGCATAAACTGCATCCGTAGATGGTTGAGCTAGGAGGCATGGAGGGATAGATGGAACCACCCAGGGAGTACGCCTTGTCAGTCAGCGCTTACCGCCAAAGTAGACGGTGGCATGACCACCCTCGATCAAATCCGAGTTCAGACAAGCAGTCCTATTCTCGTCGGAATAGATGTCGCCCAATATTCGTCCGAACTTGCCGCTCTTGTCTTTATGAGTTTGAATGTAGATTTTGTCAAGACCGTCCAACCAATCGCTGGCGTATGCCTTGGCAGCCATACCCGCAGCCTTTTCCTTCAAATCCTTGGTACGAGTCTCGGGAGTGTTTATCCCAAGAAGACGAATACGAGCTTTGTGATGAATGTCGAAACCAACGTCGATCATCGCGTCAATAGTGTCGCCGTCGACTACCCGTAAGAGTTTCGCTGCATAGAAATACTTATTAGCTGCCCGACACTCACATGTTGGATCACATTGACAGTTCATGGAGATCTCTTTTAGTCGTCTGGTGTGAACTTTGTGGCGACTTGTTCAACTTGTCGTTTTCGCATCGATCTCGGGTGGTCCTCTTCGACGACTAGATCTTCGAATTCCTCGGGAGTACCTCTGAAATTTTTGCTCAGGCGTTCGTATTCTTCCCAGTAGTCATTGTCCGCATTAGCGTTCTTTGCCACGGTTAGATATTACTACTTACACATAGTTGTGCAGGGAACAAGAAAACCCCCGGCCCTGTGTGGACCGGGGGTTCTCTTTAGAAGCTAGGGACTGGTGTCCCTATCCGCTACCTAGATTAGGAAGTCGGAGCGTTGTTGAAGGTAACCTTCACGAAAGCTTCAGGGCGCTTGACAGCAAGAGCCAGACGCTGCTCAGCCAGGACGACAATTGCGTTCCGGATGAAGAAGTCGCTGTGCTGCTCGCTGATGCGGATCGAGGGTCCCTCACGGTCATAGAGCTGTGCTCCAGTACCGAATGCGCCGACGACACAGGTGCCTTCGGTCATTGCGGGGGTCTCGATGACGGGGAGTCGCCAGACGCGAGGCTCGCCGCCGAGTGCCACGGAAACCGCGACCAGGTACTGGCCGTTGGAATCCTTGGTCAACTCAACGTCTTCCCAGTCGTTCGGATGCATCACGACGCCCGTGGGCTCGTAGTATGCGAGGAACGACAGGGTTGCCGCGCGACGGATTGCATCCGCCTTGGTGTCAGGGACAGGCGTGAATGCGCCTGCGGACCATGAGTAGGTCTGAATGCCCGTGGCAACAGTGATACCGGTGAGGTTCTCACCAGTGCCGTCGCCAGTCATGATCTGAGCGTCTTCCTGAAGACGAAGCCCGTAGAGAAGCTCGTTGTCGATGATCGACCGGAGCTGGGGCTCGTCAGCGAGGACGTTCCGGTGAGCAGCTTCCCAGTGTGCGAGTGTCCGCACGGGGGCCTGCTCGCCGACGAACGCCAACGTGGACTGCGGCTTGGCAGTGAACGTAGAGGGAGAACCCGAACGCTCAGTGACTGCAGCAGCATTGTTGGTGAAGCCGGAAAGACGGAAGTACTCGATAACCGCAGCGGTTGTCGTGCGGCTCGGGAAGAGATCCCGGACGCGCTTGGTGCGCATTGGCGGAAGCACGATCGGGTCGCGCTGGATGGTTCCGAAAGAACCGGGGGTGCCACTCGGCAATTCCGAGTAAACATCCTTGGTGCTGTAGATGCTCTTGGCCTCTACATGCTCAGGAACCTGATATGGAGCGGGCATGTTTGCACCTGCTGCTCCGTTGGCCAGGGCCTTGAACTCCGGAGAGTCAAGGAAGGCGGCGCCGATGCTGCGGTACTGCTGAACGGCCTCTTTGACCTCGGGCGTGTTCGCCCACTCAGCAGCAGCCTCAGCTGCGACAGACTCGCTGGTGGGCTGTGAACCCCACTCGCGAGCCTTTTCCATCTCCTGGATGCCATCAATGAGACCTTTGATCTCCTTGATGGACTTCATGTTCACATCGAAAGCGGCTTTCTGATCCGCGTCGACCTGAACAACGCCATCTTCGACTTCGAATGAGTCGGCGATAGCCTTGTTTTCGTCCATCTTGGTCCGCATTGCGGTCTGCAATTCGGTAAGACGGCCCTTGTCCTCGCTCATAATTCCCTCCTCGGGATTTGGACGTGTATGAATAGATACTTTTTCGTCCGAGCCAAGGTAAGCACCCGCGCGGTACAAGGTACAGAATACTACTATTAGTAACCCGCTAGTGTAACCCTGTCAAATATTCGGGTGTTTTCTTCGGGTTTACCTTTTGAGCCAGTAGTACCAATAAAACACTATCACTCCGACACCCAGTGAGATAAAAGATGCAAATTTCATATCGTTCTCCCTTGGGTCGATTTCCAATAGGGAAGGACGTGCGTGTCAACTACTCCTGGGCCGAAGAAATCGTCCATTTTGTCACGATCATTAATTTCAAAATGGCCGTCTCGATTACGAAAAGCTATGAGTTTTGGAGGACTGCCCTTCGGAACATCGTTATCCCAAAGGTAGAACTCGTCGAATTCACCCCGGGTAATACGCTTGCTAATATTCCAATGGCCCAAAAGATCACGGGTGATAGCACCAGGAATGCCAGGAGGCACACTCAAACCGCCATCCCTGTAACGCTTAGCTACTCGTGCTTCAGCAATTGCGACCGGAACGTGCACGAAGTGGGCTACAACACGATCTCCCCGCTGTCGAGCCTCATCAATCGGGTCGCCTCGCTTACCGGTGCTCTGATAGACAACGTCCGTTCCAGCATTCAGGGCGTCTCGTGTCGCACCATTCGCACTCCGAATAGCTGGTTCTTGCACACCCATCGGGTTGTGTCTATCGAATCCTTCTAATTGTG
>DUBN01000039.1 GCA_012960315.1 Acidimicrobiia bacterium | reverse complement strand
GTTGACCTTGTCGAGGTAGCACCGGGGCACCTCGTCGCGCGCGAAGACTGACCCATTTTCGCTACGTAGTCCCCGAGCGTAAGCACTGCTTCTATCGAACAGACCCCCGAAAAACAAGGGGCACTATGAGCAGCCCACGTCCGTCTCCAACTGTTCACTACACCTTCGGTCTGATTATGTGGTCGTTCGAATGCGCCATCAATTGGGGCGGAGATAGCAAACTCTGGTGGGTTGATTCGCAACGCAGGTCCCAGCTCGGCATCTCAGTGAATCAACCAGCGACGATCGGCTACTGGGACACTGAAACGGTCAGAACCACTCGCGAACACGCGTCTCTAGCAGTTGTCGGTCTACGTTAGGCACGATGAGCGACCTCATCACCCTCCAACGCCACGCCGATGTAAGCGTGATCACACTAACTAATGGTGAGAACCGCTGGACTACCGAACTGGTCCGCGACCTCAATGCTGCATTGGATGATGTTGAAGGCAACGACGGTCCTCACGCTCTGGTAACCGCCTCTTCGGACCCAAAGTTTTTTTCCAACGGTCTCAATTTGGAATGGTTCACCGGAAATGACACCACCAATGGCGGCGATCGCGAACCCTTCGCCGAAGAATTCATGGCTCTCGCTGCGCGGTTAATTACCTTCCCAATGCCTACGGTCGGCGCCATCAATGGCCACGCATTCGGTGCCGGTTTCATGTGGGCGTTATGCCACGACCAGCGCGTCATGAGATCTGACCGGGGTCTGATGTGCGCGAACGAAATTGAGATCGGCATCGCCATGCCTGCCCCTGAACTCGCGATATTCCGGCACAAGATGCCCCAAAACGCCTTTTACCAAACGGTTCAATTTGCTAAACGGTGGACCGCTATCGAAGCATCCGAGGTCGGAATCGTGCAAGAACTCGCTGATGAGTCAACCGTGGCCGACAAAGCGATACAACGGGCTCAGAGCTTGGCCCATTTAGCTGTACAGCGCGAGATTTTTGGTTGGATGAAAGAACAAATTTGGGGAGAGAACGCTGCCATCAACGGGCCGCACGGTCCCGCTCACATGCTCCGGAACATGCATGAATACCCCAAGGGCCCCGGCCTCGTTTCTTGATTGTTGACACCTTATTTGAGGGGGCCAACTACACGAGCTCGAACACGCCGAGCATCACCAGGTAGATAAGCAAGCGGCAAGTCCTCCACCTCGATGACCTCAACCAGTTCCGGGTCAGCCACCGAAGCCACAGCATCTTCAGTCGCTATGTGAATGGCTTCCGCGACCGCTTCATCATGCCCCATACCTTGAAAAACTCGATCAACCCCGCCGCTCACTTCCGCCAGCGCAGCTCCAATAGCGTTTGCAGTGTCGCCGTAGTCAGGTCGGACAACTTCACTTATACCCGACATTGAGTCCGACACTGCAAAAGCCCCACCACCAACTGCAATCAAGGGCACTTCCCCGGAGGAAAGTTTCATCCGGTCAGCGCCTCCTGCGATCATCGTTGCTGCGTATGCGAGAACTTCATCCGCATTCGGCAAATCCGGGGGTGATGTCCCATCAACGTTCAACACCCCGGCCGCTATCGCAGCGTCAGTAAGCGTCGGGACCGATCCACCAAAGGCAAGCGCCTCGGTCGATAACCGCTGCCCCACGCTGTCTGGGCCGAGCCTAAGCGGGTTTAGATGGATCCGGCTTCCGCCACCCAGTCCAATAGAAAGAACATCGGGAAGTTGAAATAAGGTGCGCACTCCACCGACCTCGACTGCTGCGTTGGCTTGTCGGGGGTAACCCGACACGAGTGCCCCGAAGTCCGCTGTAGTGCCACCAACGTCGACAACAAGTCCATCACTTACACCTCCGAGAGCGGCCGCACCCCTCATGGAGTTAGTCGGACCCGACGCGAAGGTGAGAACCGGGTACTTCGCTGCCTCTTTTACTTGGAGAAGGGTGCCGTTGTTTTGCGTCAAGAATAAGCGGGTGCGGGATCCGAAACCGATCTTGTCGATCGCGGACGCGAACGCTGAGATGATCGATTCGGCGAGTTCCAAGAGGCAAGCGTTCAACCCAGCTGCGTTTTCTCGTTCCAATAGGCCAAGCTGACCGAGTCGGTGAGAAACCGTTACTTGGGCCTTTGGATGGTGTTCCGCGATGATTTCAGCAGCTCGATCTTCTTGACGAGTATCGATCGGTGAGAAACTGCCAGCGACCACTACCGAATTGTTGCCCTGGTCGGCGAACTGATGAGCGGCCTCAATCACTGCTTGTTCGTCTAGTTGTTCGAAAGGACGTCCGTCGTATTCGATGCCACCTCGCACCATCAATGTTTCGCCCCGGACCACTTCAGCCAGATCGGGGGGCCAGCCAACGAGTGGGGGTAGTGAACGACCCGCTGGTAACCCGATCCGCAGGAACCCAACCTGGTTTAATTTGCTTCGTTGGACAACCGCATTGGTGAACTGGGTCGTGCCAATTACTACGGCGCCAATGTCATGATGAGAAACACCCTCAAGAACTGTTTGGATACCACTTAACACATCGTCAGTCGTTGGTGTCTTGATGGTCTCGACTACTTCGGCACCGTCAAGCAACGCTCCGTCAGTGTTGGTACCTCCGACATCAATTCCAATACGTCTCATGGGCACGGGTCCACAGGTTCAAGGTCATATCCCATCGCACGCGGCCCTACGTATTTGAGACCTTCCGGGCTCGAAAACAAAGGTGGAGCGGTAATGCCAATGAGAGCCACCCGTTGGCCGTAACGAGCCGTCTCTGTCCCAATCGCCTCACCTGAAGTCGCGTCGAGCAAGCAAATTAAATGAGGCACGGTCGCTATGACCTCATCCCCGAGACGCGCCACCAGCCATTCGTTCTGAAAGTCAAGTTCGACGTTGTGCCCAGAATATTCGTCCAACCCGTCAAGTTTCGCTGTGCCGCGGAGAAAACCGCCCGTTGTGCGTCGATCAACATCTACAATTTTCCCAGTGAAAATCAGCTGGCCTTCAGCTGCGGCGCAGATAGCTGCCACCGGGTCCTCGTGGGCGGCGCGTGCTTCTCGGACTCTGGCCCCAAGTTGGATCGCGAAACTCATTGAATTCGCTACGCCCCAACGTTTGACCTCTGCCCCACTTCTCGGGGCCTTACAGGTTGCAGCCATCGAACCCGTTTCGATGGTGAGTGCCCGACTGGCCCGTTCCATCCACTTCCACGTGGGGACATTCGTAATAACAGCTTCGACCCCACGCGGGTCCACGAGCGCCAACGGCCAGGGTTGAAGACCGCCGATAGCAAAACTCGTCATTTGTGCTTCCGGGTACGCCCTTCCCATCGCGTCTGCATCGACGATTGGTAAACCAAGGTGAGCGGCCGCCATTAAGGGTTGGAAGGCATTCGAACCACCAATTTCAGTCGCCATGACCGCGTCGAACGGTGACCCTAAGTAGTCCCCCATCATCTCCACCACTCGGGCAACATCACGCGCATCTTGGAGGCGTTCCTGCATCACCAGTGGTGCGCCCATTGTGGACACCACAGCGACCTGAGCGTTGTCATCTAAATCTTGAGGGTCAATTAACTCAAACTGCGTGCCTGTGGCGGCGATTTGTTGCATGTTGAGGTGGTTGAGATAGGGGTTTCCGCCCCCTCCAGTCCCGATGATCCAGGCCCCAACAGCGAGATCGTTGACGTCTGTCGCGTCCAGGTCACGGGTCATCCGAGCATCTCTGAAGCAATGTGCGCAGTGCACCGCACGGCTGAGAGAACGGGCACTCCGGTTGTTGCTCGAACTCGGTTCAATAGTGAAGTCTCGTAACCGAAACAGTCCAGAACGACAAGGTCCACTTCGGCGCCAGCTAATACCGCTGCTGCTTCAGTGGGATCTTCGCCCGGCTTCACGGCAGCAACTACGACTTCTCGATTAGGTCGATGCCATTGTCGACTCAGCGGCTCAACCTGTTCCGCCAAGGGCACCAACACTCCCAAAGTGCACTCGGCAGGAGCGACAGCGTCCACAACACCTTCAAGAATCGTCGAAGGGAACAGCACGTTCGGGTAGTTCGGGAGTCCGGTGAATTTGCCTGTGCAAGCAACTAAAACCGGG
>DUBN01000038.1:63646-112326 GCA_012960315.1 Acidimicrobiia bacterium | reverse complement strand
AAATATGTCCAGCTGTGTAGACAGTTATGTGTTCCATAGGAGCCCCAGATCGCTGTTCGTACCGTATCCTTCTCAGCTCTCAGGTTTCACGAAATCTCATTCGCAGCGCTGGACAGCTTGGTGGAAGTCTCGTTACACGGGTCAAGTTCAACTCGATGGCGAAGATTCACTCGGGACTTGAATCCATTTGGGGTCGTACAATTGTTTTTGTGGAAGAGGTTGAGTGCACAGCTCTCGAGAACGATTGGGATTCTCCTCCTAATCCATTAATGCACCCACCTTGTCTATGCCCCAAATGCAAGGTCGACCCCCTCGAACTAGAGCTTGAACCCGACCGTCTCCGAGCGAGCGGCATGCGTCAGCGCCCCTTGGTGGAAGCATTAGAACTAGGTAACGAGGGACAAACCGTTTTATAACTGCTTGCGCCATTCAGCCACTATTGCTTGGTACTCTCCTCGGCCCGGGTTCGAAATAGTGAAATTCGATCGAGGGGATTGCCATATGGCATCACCGGCGGAACACGACATCAACGTTTGGTTGTGCAGTTCGTCTTCTATCAGGACAACGGCACCTTCTAATACAACGGTGAGGCTATAGAAGTCGTAGCTGATCGGGCCGGTCGTTTCCTCGGGCTGAATTCTTAGCCGGTATACCCGCAGTCGATCATGTTCTTTTTGAACGGAATGACAGGGAACGTTGAGGGGGAACGAAGCCGACATCGGCGGTGCTGCTTTTAGCTCGGCGCCAATCATTCGGGCAGCACCCGATCCGATATTGCAAACGCGATGGATGAGCGGCTCAGAAAGATGGGCACGCAAGAAAGCTCCTCCAGCTGTTATTTGCGCCGTTGAGCTTGTGGACTCTCCAAAGGTGCGATCTTCTACAGAGCTATCTGCGATCATTACGTAAAAAGTGTCAACGTCGTGGCGGTGGTACAACGTTTGGTCACCTTCGGGAATCAAGACGTCGTATAGCCGTATGTAGTCGTTCTCGAAACGGTGTCTGTGCCGCGGTTCGTCTCGAACCTCGACATATTCGTCATGTCCCATGCGTTATGCACCTTGGTTGGAAGTCTCCCTGTGCCATCTTTATTCACCCTCTCACTCGAGAGTCGGACCTGCACGTGTTACTTACCTCGATTAGCAACGTTCAAGGCGTTTGTTAAGAGGACCGAAAATGATGGTGACGGAGGCTGGTTGTCCGGAGGACCTAGTACAGGCACACCGGTACGATGGTGGCGGGCCGCTAGCTCATCGGGTAGAGCAGGGGACTTTTAATCCCAAGGTGCCGGGTTCGAGCCCCGGGCGGCCTACTTTTATCGAACAATTGACGCCAGTGTTGCGGTAGTCAAAAGCACTAAGTCTTCCCACCTAATCGAGATATCAAGTCCTCGCTTTCCTCCGCTGCAATAGATCCGATCGAAGTCACATGCCGAGCTATCGATCACTGTTGGGAGTTGGGTGCGCGTACCTAAGGGACTGATTCCGCCACGCACGTAACCTGTAATGCGCTCAGCTCTGTGAGAAGCCGCCATCGTCGCTTTCTTTTGCCCCAGGGCCCCAGCCGCAGCTTTCAGTTTCAGGATTCGGGGAACCGGCAAGACCGCCAGCGCGTATCGAGGGTCCATCGTTGCTCCGATATCGATTACCAGCGTCTTGAACACACGGGCTAGTGGAACTCCCAGTGCTTCGGCGGCTTCTAATCCGTATTTCTGATTGTCGGGATCGTGCTCATAGGGGTGAACCCCGATCTTAATTCCCGCTGCAGCCGCAGCTTCGATTGCCGGTGTCATGGTGGTTCAACTTCCTGGCGGACTTGTTCAATCGACGAGTCGAAGATTATTGCGTCGACGCACCCAATATTCGTGATCAACTTCGTCTGCCTCGTGACGGCGACGACGTAGCCTCGCAATTGCCGCATACCTGCGTGCTTGCGTTTGATTTTGATTTTGCCGGCTCATCCGTTCGTGATTCATTTCACGTATGCAAGTTTGGATTTTGAGACGACCGAAATCATTTGCGTTGCTTTCGGGCAGCGGATTTAGCTCAAAAAGCGTAGGGGTCTCCATCCACGCGACAATCACAGCGGGGTGGGACAGTGAATTTGCATGTCAACGGCCAGAATGCCCGAATCCGCCCTGGCCTCTTTCAGTTTCATCGAGGTCGTCTGCTTCTTCCCAGATGACCTCTTCCACACTCTTAATAACTAACTGCGCGATCCGATCACCTCGCCGAACTTCATATGGTTCGCTTGAGTCGGTATTGATCAAAAGGACCTTCAACTCGTCGCGGTACCCACTATCGATAAGGCCGGGGGTGTTCAAACACGTCACGCCGTGACGTAGAGCGAGACCGCTGCGAGGTTGAACAAACCCTGCATATCCGCGAGGGATGGCAATAGCGATACCAGTTCCGATTAAAGCTCTTCCCCCGCCTGGGGCGAGGGTCACATCTTCGTTAGCTACTAAATCTGCTCCAGCGTCACCGGGCTTAGCGTAACTAGGCAAGGCGAGATCGGAATCGAGACGTTGGACTGGGATGGCAACCACACCGCGACTTTAGGCACAGTTAGTCGCTCCTGCAGGCACCCCGTTTATGAACGTCCGCTGGCCTACCATGATCCCGTGCTTGTTTGGATGGATCTTGAGATGACCGGGCTTGAACCTGATCGCCATGTCATCGTAGAGATCGCCACGATCATCACCGACGACGACCTTGCAATCGTCGCAGAAGGTCCCGATTTGGTTATTCATGCCAACAAGGCACAACTCGCAGAAATGGATGACTTTGTAGTTGATATGCACACTCGTTCCGGGCTTCTCGAACTGATCGAGGTTTCCTCAGTGACCCTGGAAGAGGCCACCCAACAAACGCTTGATTTCATGAAGCAGCATGTAAAGAAAGCTCGGTCTGTCCCTCTTTGCGGCAATTCGATCGGCACTGATCGTCGGTTTCTTGACATCTATATGCCAGCGATTGAGAACTACCTTCATTACAGATCAGTAGATGTTTCGACGATTAAGGAACTAGCGCGGCGATGGAACCCTGAGGTACTTAAGAGCGTGCCTCAGAAACAAACGAGTCATAGAGCATTAGACGACATTCGCGAAAGCATCATCGAGCTCAAGCATTATCGGGAACATTTTTTTAAGATGCCTAAGGAATCGAATTAAAATTAGATAACCCGATAGGATCACCCGAATGGATCGCCCACTACGTGAGGAGCAGCGACCTCCAGAGGAAGGGATCGTAGAGTTAGCCCCAAATGTGCGCCGGCTTCAATTGCCAATGTCCATGCCGGGTTTGGGACATGTCAACTGCTACATCCTTGACGACGAACGAGGCGCTGCATTAGTAGACCCTGGCTTACCGGGGCCTGCAAACTGGAAAGCTCTTATGAAGGGCCTGAAACAAGCGGATGTACCACCTGAACGCGTTCATTCAGTAGTGGTTACCCATAGCCATCCTGACCATTTTGGAGCAGCGGGACATTTCCACGAAAAATACGGATGCGAAATTATTACTCACCGAAATTTTCGTATGTGGTGGAACTTAGAAGAGGAAGATGACGAGCCACTTCAAAACGTTTCAGATGTCGACGAGAACGCCGGATTGCGCGACGATCCACTATTTGCCGAGATAAGCCCCGGACCTAAAGGGCCTACTCCTTGGGGTGGTGAACGTTTCAAAATGCCTTGGCGCCACCAACTGGGTTACACAATGATGCGAAAGGGTTGGGGAGGGTCGTGGTTCTCAACTCCAAAACCGACACAGCGTATTGAGGATGCTGACCGGATCAATCTCGCTCGTAGAGAGTTTGTCGCCGTTCACACCCCAGGTCACACAACCGATCATCTCTGTCTTTATGACCCTGAGGGCGGCTTGATGCTTTGTGGGGATCACGTCTTGCCGACCATCACGCCACACATATCAGGGTTTGGCCCTGCCGCTGATCCGCTCCAAGACTTCTTCATTAGCCTCGATCGCGTGGCTGATTTTGAAGGTATCGAGCTCGCATTACCTGCTCACGGGCAACCATTCACAAATTTGCCCGCCCGCGTTGAGGACATCAAACGACACCATCAGGAACGGCTCGACCTTTTACGCGAGGCGTCCGACAAATTGGGAAACGCGTCGGTTCACAAATACATGAAGGAACTTTTCCAACAACGTTCTTGGGGACCTATGGCCGAGTCCGAAACCTTTGCGCATCTAGAACACCTCCGTCGAACAGGCGAAACTGAAGCCGCTCGAGCGCCCAGCGGCGTGTTGGAGTATTCATTTCACTGAGAACACCCAGGTCCAGTTGAATTTCACTCAATGAGGAAGCGGGCGTCGGGACGGTTACCCTCATCTGTTGCATTGTTTGTGCTGGTCCAGGTTTATTCGTTTGACCTGGTCTATGCACTTGTGATGGCATTAATACCGCTCAACTCACGTAGGCACGAGCCAACCAAGATTATGCGAACTTCTTTCCCATCAACCTGGACATCTTCTTCGGATATGTCGGCGCGCGCCCGTTGCGCCAACGTCGTTCCGAGTTCACGCATGTCGACATGGCTCAATAATGGCTTCGCTTCTATGCCCACCGGAACTTATTTCACCGGTATCAAGCATCAGGCGGGGCGGCCTTCGGAGGAGCAAATGTAGCTACAGAAAGCACATTTCAAAATCCACCGAAAGGCCGCCGGATAACCGGCGGCCTTTGTGCTTTTGAAACCATGACAGAAACCGACCTCTATCTAGTAATCCGAAACAATCACGGAGAATCCAATGCTCGAGCTTCTAATTGAAACAGAAGATGAATGGAACGTTGCTGGTCGCTGCAATGACAACAACGGAACCTTGACTCACCTGTTCTTTTCCGATGACATAGCTCACCAAGCAAGAGCGAAGGCGATGTGCGCCAAGTGCCCGGTAAATACTGAGTGTCTCGACGCCGCAATTACGCGCCGGGAGTTATGGGGCATTTGGGGTGGCGAACTAATTGAGAATGGGCGCATTGTCGTAGGCAAGCGAGGGCGGGGTCGCCCACCCAAAATCCCACGCCCGCTTATTGCCGTCGATGAAGTTCCTGTACCACCGGAGCTCATCCCGGCTTAGCCAAGCACAGGAGAAGCAACCTCTACTTCTCCGGCGACAGACCACCGGCGCGATTATCGCTGAGGGCTTCCGAAACGGCCGCCCGACAGCATTCGAATCGCCGGCTCGGTCAAGGAGCCCCTGGGCCTGATGCCTGGGGGCTCCAACGCGATCAAGATACGGTGACCCAAACCAATTGTGAATATCCGACCCGTGAGAGTGACATGGCCAACCCGTGGAGAAGACCTTTAATTAGCGTCCTCGCCGTTTATGTCGTGGCCGCTTCAGTGTTCCTACTGACAGGTGGGGGAAACCCCCAAGGCCAAAATCAAGTCGGAGCAAAGAACACGGAACAACGATTTGATCAAGACCTGTATTCGTTGCAGTTCACGACATTGGATGGGGTAACAACTTCTTTCGCCAACTACGCAGGGGCACCACTCATTGTTAATTTTTTCGCCTCATGGTGCACGCCATGTGTCAAGGAGATGCCTGATTTCCAGCGACTACATGAACGTCATGGGGAACGATTCCAAATAATTGGACTTGCTGTTGAGGGCGAGCGTCCAGCACGTCGAATTGTTGAGTCGACAGGCGTTACATACCCCGTAGGGTTGGACGACAGTGATCTCCTAGTGAAACTCGGCGGCGTTGCAATGCCAACTACCGTCTTTATCTCAAAACAGGGTGAGCTCCTCGAAAGCCACAGTGGCGTGCTCGACTATTCAAATCTGATCTCTCGTACAGAAAAGCTTTTCGGCGATGAATGACGTCAACCTGGCCTTTGCCTTTACCGCTGGCATCGTCGCCACGATCAACCCTTGTGGCTTTGCGATGCTCCCTGCATACCTCTCTTACTTTCTGGGCATAGAGGCAAACTCCGATGGCACTCGAGGCGCAAGCATCGCTCGTGCACTCACCACGGGGTCCGTCGTTTCAGTGGGATTCTTGGTGGTCTTCGGAGTCGTCGGTGTATTGATTTCGGCGGGTCTGACAGCTATCCGAGAAGTAATCCCTTGGATAGCCGTCGCAGTGGGCTTAGCTCTGATGGTTTTAGGCACGGCAGTAACTGCTGGTAAACGTATCGACTTGGCGATACCAAAATTTGAAAGAGGGACCGGGCGCAAAGACCTGCGGTCTCTGCTCCTTTTTGGTGTTTCTTATGCTGTGGCATCAATCTCTTGTGGGCTTCCTACCTTCATCGTCGTGGTTTCCACTTCAGTTAATGGTTTCAGCTCCGGGTTGCTTGCGTTTCTCACCTACGCCTTCGGCATGGCCATCACATTGCTCTCTCTGACCGTAAGTTTGGCTTTGGCGCGCTCTTCTTTCCTTGAAAAATTGCGCTCCTTAGTTCGTTTCGTTGACCGAGCGTCCGGGTTGTTAATGGTGCTAGCCGGTATTTATCTAGTCATGTTCTGGCTAACTGAACGCACCGGCAGTCCAACAAACTGGTTTATCAGCGTGATCGAAAAATGGAGCGCAAACCTGAGCAACACAGTCACTGATCTGGGAGGAGTACGCACTGGGGTTCTTCTTAGCGTCGTCCTAGCTCTCGGCCTAATCGTCTGGTTGATTCAATTCGAGACTGCGTCGTCAGATAGCTCACCTGAGAGACTCTGAAGATGGCGTTACACCTGGGCGATCACGATTTATTACAAGCAGAGCAACCCTTCCGCTCTCTGTTGTCACAACCTGGGGTTAGTGAAGTGTTACAGCTGGGCTCACAGTTCGGATTTATGGCTTTTCATGGCGGATGGCTCGAAGAAGTCACCGATGACATCGCGAACGCTGCGGCAAAAAGATCAGGAGCTTCCTATTACGGAGTACTCCAGGGACCTGATGACCAGTGGCATATCCCATCGCATTTAGTCAGCCCAGCAGAATCCGAAGCGCTAAATACCTTCCTCGGGCATGTGGAAGTCGTCGTTGCAATTCATGGATTCGGTCGACCTGATTTACTTCGGTCAGTTCTATTAGGGGGGCGTAACCGAGAGTTGGCTGAATTCGTTGCGTGCCGGCTCATCGCCCATTTACCTCATTATGAAATCGTGCACGACATAGGTTCAGTACCACCAGGTCTGCGCGGGCAACACGCCAGAAATCCGGTGAATCTCCCCCGAAGCGGGGGTGTGCAAATCGAGCTACCACCACGTATCCGAGGGAAAAGTCCGATGTGGACCGGTTTCAAAGGCCCGGGACGGGTCCCTCATCACGAAGCATTAATTGATGGGTTAGCGACAGCGGCCAGCGATTGGTGCCGTCTTCATGGCGAGTTTTAGACCTTAAGGGGCAAGGCGCTCCAAGCTCCAGGTTTTACCGGTTCGTGTATAGAGCAGGCGATCATGGAGGCGGTGGGGGCGTCCTTGCCAAAATTCGACCGAGTCTGCGATCAAGACGTAACCACCCCAGTGCGCGGGGCGTTCCGGCGATGCGCCTCCCAGATCCGAGTCGAGTTGCCTCCATTTATCTTCAAGTTCTCGACGGTCCCGCACCGGATGACTCTGGTTTGATACCACTGCAGAAATTCGCGATCCGCGGTCGCGACCGGAGAAATACCTGTCACTACTTTCGGGCTTCATTTTTTCTACTGTCCCCGTCAATCGTATTTGACGTTCTAATTCCAACCAGCCAAGCAAGGCAGCGGCGGTTTCTTTTTGTGCCAGGTCGCGTCCTTTGCGGCTTTCATAATTGGTGTAAAAAGCAAAACTGCCGTCGGCGTGACCGCGAAGTAAGACATTGCGGAGCGATGGTTCTGATCTCTCATTGACTGTTCCTAATGTCATCGCGTTCGCGTTGTGGAACTTCAATTCTTCGGCGTAGGCCATCCAAGTGTTAAAGAGAGACATCGGGTCGGCAGGAGCGTCAACTTCGGATAACCCGTGTGTCATCAGGTTTTTACGGATCGTCTTCAACTCATTCGATTCTGGCATCACTGTGCGGACTCCGCTTCTCCACTAGGCACTATGCCATGACGACACGATCTGCGTCCGCTGTCATGGTCGCAGCAGTGGTCGGCGCAGGTTCTCGCTGGCTCCTTGGCATCTCAGTTGGCCAAGAGTGCGGGCTATTAGTAGCAAACATCGCCGGTTGCGCATTGATTGGATGGGCTTCGCACTCTCAGGAACACAAGTGGGACCAGGCGTGGTTAACCGCTGGATTATGCGGGTCATTCACGAGTTTTTCTGGGTTGGCTGTCCAACTCGCTACGGGACTCGAAGCTCAACGATGGTCATATGTTTCTCTCTGGGTCGCTGCATCGTTACTCGGTTGCGGTGTTGGTTTCGACCTCGGTCGGTCATTCAGAGGCAGTCGATGACGATCCTGTTGTTCGTTCTCGCTGCAAGCTTCGGTGCAATAACCCGTTGGAAAATGACCAACCGTTGGGGACGGGTGGGTACCTGGGCACTGAACATGGCCGGTGCCTTTGGGTTGGGGTTTCTAGCAGGATTGGGAGGGACGCTACTCACAGTCGTAGGAACAGCGGGAATCGGCGCTCTGACCACAGTTTCAGGAGTAGCACGCGAAGTCTCTACGTTGGCTTCAGTTTCTCAACTACGCGCCGCCACGTACCTTTTCATGACTCTTTTGACGGGCGTCTGTGCCGCGTGGATAGGTGTTCACTGGGGGATGTGATCAAGACGGTCCCGGTATGGAATCGAAACCCGTGTAAGGCCTCAACGCTTCTGGAATCGAGACTGAGCCATCAGCTTGCTGTCCATTTTCCATCAGAAAAACGAGCGTGCGAGAAATCGCGCAAGCGGTGCCGTTCAAAGTGTGGAGCAAGCCCGTGCCATCGCCGCGATACCGACTACCCATACGTCGGGCTGAATAATCCGTGTAATTGGAACAAGACGTCACTTCGCGGTAGGCACCTTCAGACGGCAACCAAACTTCGAGGTCATATTTTTTGGCGGCGGCCGCGCCAAGATCACCAGCCGCAACGTTGATTACTCGGTAGGGAAATTCGAGGGACGCAACAATTTCCTCCTGTATAGATCGGAGGGTTTCCAATTCATCCCAACTGCTTTCAGGGTCGCAAAAAGAGAACATTTCGACTTTGTCGAACTGGTGAACTCTGAAAATACCGCGGGTGTCTTTCCCGTAGGTTCCCGCTTCGCGGCGAAAGCAAGAAGAAAACCCTGCGTAGCGGATGGGCAAGGAGTCTCGTTCGAGGTGTTCCCCCCGATGAAGGCCGGCGAGGGCGACTTCAGAAGTTCCAATGAGAAACAGATCGTCGCCCGCTATTTCGTAGACCTGGTGTCGGTCTGTCGGGAAGAACCCGGCGTCAATCATCATCTCTTCGCGAACCAGTACAGGCGGCACTACCGGCACAAAGCTCTGTTTTTCTAGTAGATCGAAAGCGAACTGGACGAGTGCGAATTCAACGCGAACCGCGGGACCCATGAGATATGCAAATCGGCTGCCGCTATTTCTGACAGCTCGTTCACTGTCGACAAGCCCCAAAAGTTCACCCAATTCTGCGTGATCATGGGGGGGCGGAGGCGTCCGCTCACCCACCTCACGTTCTGTTACGAAATTATTTTCGTCGCCCGGCGGCACAGAACTGTGTGCCGGATTAGGAATCTGGAGCGCTAGTTCGTTGACTTCCATGGAGGCTGTGTTCTCGGCAGCTTCGAGCTTGTCTAACTCCGTCTTCAATCGAGTCGCTTCAGCGATCTTTGATTCACGTTCGTTTGGTTCGGCTCTACCTATTTCCTTCGATGCAGCGTTTTGCGCCGCGCGAGCCTCTTCGGCATCGTGCATAGCTGATCTACGACGTTCGTCTGCCTCTAAAACTGCGTCGATCAGCTCAGGGTCTGCGCCTTTTTTTATCGCGCCGTCACGGTAATCAGCGCTTTCTCGTAAGCGGCGAAGGTCAATCACAGCAACCGAAGCTACCGGGTGCGGGGCTCTTCATAAATTCTATATTCGCAGTCTTTGGGTGGACAGCTCAACAGAACGCGCTTGCGTCGCATCCAGAGGGATTCTGCCAGAACGCCATCGAAGTCCCCATCGCGGCGAACACCATCATTGCGAGTATCAGCCCCGTCACGAACAGATAGCTGAATACCTTGCTGTCAAACTTCAGATGCATGAAGTACGAGACAACGATTTGAAACTTGACGACCATAAGTATGAGCAGCGACGGGATTTCCACGACTCCAAAATCAAAAAAATAGGTCGCCACTTCGGCAGCTGTGAGGGTGGCAAGAATGACAGCGATCTTGATATACCCAAAGTCGCTCAACCCATGTTCAGAATGTTCTTGGTGTCCCTCGTCTTCGGAGACGGTGGCGGTGTTCATATGACCAATGCTCCTATGGAATCAAATAGACGACCGCGAAGATAACAATCCACACGATGTCAACAAAGTGCCAATAAAGGCCGATTATTTCAATAGTTTCAGCGCGTTCGGGACCTAAGTTTCCCCGCGTGACAAGTACCCACATAGTCACGAGCATGACTATGCCCAGAGAAACGTGCACCCCATGAAAGCCGGTGAGGGTGAAGAAAGCAGACGAGGAGATGTTGGTCGTGAAACCAAGGCCTTCTCGATAGAAACCTGTGAATTCGTAGACCTGGCCGGCAATAAAAATTGAGCCCAACGCGGCGGTGGTTAGCAACCACAGTTTGCATCGCTCCATCTCGGCTCTTTGTATGGAGGTCACCGCCAGCACCATGGTTAGCGAACTCATCAGAAGAACAAACGAGCTCACCGAGGTAAACGGAATGTCAAAGAGATCCGCCGCTGTCGGGCCTTTGGTTGCGGGGCCGACTCGATTTCGGCACAGCAAATAGGTCGAGATGAGGGCGCCAAAAAGGAGGCAATCTGAACCCAAGAAGGCCCACATTGTGACCTTTTCGTTGGTCAGCCCAGTATTCGTCGGCAGGTGATGGTGGTCGTCCCAATCAGTTGGGCCGTACGCCAGTTCAGAGGTCTCGGCCTCAGCAGTATCAGCCAACGGGGGCCTCCTCGGCTGTGTTGTTGTCGCTGCCATCGGAATCAGTTATATCCGGGTCCTGATGATCTCCATGTCCATCGTGACCGGCGTCAGGATCAGTAGCTGGTTCCAGACTCCATCCGAACATAGAGCCAAGCATTAGCAACAATCCAATCCCGGAAAGCCAGAGGTTATAGATCAACCCCAACGCAATCAGAGGAAGCCCAGCGGCGAGGACTATGGGCCAATACGACGCTGAAGGCAAGTGGGGATGTTGATCTCCCTTTTGAGCAATGTCGTTTCCATTTGCGACTTTGCGGAGCTTGCCTGTTCCATCTGTCTGGTATTTCTTGTGCCAGAAATCGTCAAGGTCAGTGACCACTGGGACGTAATCGAAGTTGTGTTCAGGGGCGGGTGAAGGTATTGCCCATTCAAGGGTCCTCCCGTCCCACGGATCGGCTCCCTCCTGTGGAACTGTTCCCGCTTTATAGCCAAGCCATGTCCGAACAATGTTAATCGCGAAGATAATCATGCCAATCAGGATCACGAAAGCGCCGATGCTTACCACGGCGTTCCAAAAGTCGAAACCGTCTTCAGGTCCGTAACGGCTATGTCGACGCGCCATGCCTTGCAACCCAAGTATGTGCATGGGGCCGAACGTCATGTTGAACCCAATGAGCACGAACCAGAAATGCCATTTGCCGAGCGCGTCGTTGAGTTTGTAGCCGAATGCTTTTGGCCACCAGTAATACATCCCGGCAAACAACCCCATTAGTGCGCCACCGAAGAGTACGTAGTGGAAGTGGGCGACAATGAAGTAGGTGTCGGTTTGTTGAGTGTCGGCGGGTGCGACCGCGTGCATCACGCCCGACAACCCGCCGATTGTGAACATTGCAACCAGCGATACGGAGAACATCATTGGCAATGTGAATCGGATGTTGCCGCCCCACATTGTTGCTATCCAGTTCAAGATCTTGACGCCAGTCGGTACGGCGATGAACATCGTTGTCGCGGAGAAAGCCGCTACTCCGACCGGTCCGAGGCCAGAAACGAACATGTGGTGAGCCCAGACACCCCAGCCCATAAACCCGATGGCCGCGCCTGAAATTACGATGACTGAATAACCGAAAAGAGGTTTCCGTGAGAACACGGGCAACGTTTCGGAGACAATGCCAAATGACGGGAGAATGAGGATGTAGACCTCTGGATGGCCAAAGATCCAAAAGAGATGCTGCCAAAGCAACGGATCTGCGCCCATGGCAACGTTGAAAAAGTTGGCGTCAAAGGTCCGGTCAAAGCTGAGGAGCACCAGCGCAACAGTGATGACCGGCAAGGCAAAGAGCAGCAAGAACTGGACTACCAAAATCATCCATGTGAAGACGGGCATCCGGAGCATGCTCATTCCGGGCGCTCTCATATTGATGATCGTCACAATGAGATTGATCGAACCTACCAGGGAGGCGATGCCCGCTATTTGGAGCCCGAATGTATAGAAATCCATGCCGGTGCCGGGCGAATAAGTAACACCAGTATTAGGCGCGTAGGCAAACCAGCCACCGTCCGGACCACCACCTAAGAACCAGCTGAGATTTAGAAAAATTCCGCCGAAGACAAAAAGCCAGAGGCCCAAAGCATTCATGCGTGGGAAAGCAACGTCTCGGGCTCCGATTTGCAGGGGCACCATGTAGTTAGCGAACGCCGCTGCAAGCGGCATGATCACGAGGAACACCATAGTTGTGCCATGCATCGTGAAAATTTGGTTGTACTGTTCCGCGGTCAACACGTCGCCGTTTGGGGTAAACAGCTGCAACCTAATCAGAAGTGCTTCGATTCCTCCCCAAAAAAACCAAAACATTGCGACGGCGCCGTACATGATTCCAATTTTTTTGTGATCAACGGTAAAGAACCATGAACGCCAACCGCTGGCATTGGTCGGACGCGCGAAGACGCCCGTGGTGGGGGTTGTCTCGCCTGATTCAAGTTCGAGGACTTCGGGTCGTTCCTCGGTCATGGCCATAGGTTTCGGTCTCCTGAAAGCCGCGACGGGCAGGTCAACTTGGCATCAGTGGCGGGGGGCCACCGAGCGTACTGAGGTATGTAACGATGTCATCAAGATCGGCCTCATTAAGAATCTCCGCAAATGAGACCATGCCCTGACGGTTATCAGGGCGGGAAGGCTTCCGGGCGGGCGCATTCCGAACCCACTCACGCAACTCTGCAATGTTTAGGGAACCATCGTCGTTGTAGAGCTCAAAGACTGAACCGGCAAACGATGTTCGGGTCATTAGATGTGTCAGGTTAGGCGCATATCCAGAGGTGAGATTGGCGTTGCCATTTGCCGCAGATTCATACACGCCGTTAACGACGTGGCAGCTGATGCAATGTCGACCAAAAAGGTCGTATCCGCGTTTCGCGGATGCGGCAGTCGGGACGCTCGAAGCTTTCATTTGGTCCTCAACCCACGCATCGTAGTCATCTTGCTCTAGAGCTACGGTTCGCATCTGCATGTTCGCATGGCTCAGTCCACAGAACTCGACGCACTCTCCATAGAAGATTCCCGGCACCGGGGAACTAATCCGCCAATGATGAACGCGTCCGGGGACAGCATCTTTTTTGCCGTTCAACTGTGGAATCCAAAAAGAGTGAATGACGTCGTTTGAAAGAATTTCGAGGTTGATTTCTTCGCCGATCGGGATCACGAGGTCGTTCGCTGTCACGATGTCGGGAGTGCCGTCTTCGTCGATGTCATAGCTGAACTGCCACCACCACTGCTGACCTTCAACTTTGATGGTTCGCCCGTCGCTTTTCGCGCTCAGATCGAACACTGCAGGGATGGTGATAACTGTGAGAAAAACCAGCAGCACCACCGGGATTAACGTCCAGGTAAGTTCAGCCTTTTTGTTGCCATGAATTTGTTCTGGAAGATCATCGGGGTCATCATCAGGTCGAGCCCTGAATTTGACGATGACTACGATCACTGCGATCGCCACGAAGATTCCCACTGCTGCGGCGAGGTACCCCGAGAGCCGCATAATCGCATCGATTTGTTTGGCATTTTCGCCAACAGGATCAGTTGGGTCGATCCGCCCAGTCGCACATGAGGTCAGTGCTGTGATTAGGGCAACTAGAGCGCCGAGCCGAACTGCTCGATACAGAATGGGGCGGTTGGTGGTCATTGAGTTTGTCGTTACCTCAGTTAGTTTCGTATTGGTCGCGGTCATTGGATCACCACCGGCGCGTCAAGATCTGGAGCGGAGTGCTCATCCGTCGAGCCGTGAGTGTCGTCGGAGTCGCTGTGATCTTCCTCTTCTCCGTGATGCTCGAAGTCCCTTTCACCGCGTGCGGTTGCCGCGATGCCACCGATGATGAGGGCGAGACCTCCTACCACTAGGAATGAGGCGATCACTGATCGGCGTAACTCAGGTTTTGCATAGATAAGAAAGGCAAAAGCCAAGATGAGGGCGGAAGCGATGATGGCGAAAAAGCTGGCACCGTTCTTGCTCGATGTCAGCAGGATTCGGGAAATGAGTACGACGGGTACAGCAATCGCGAGTGCACCGTATAGGGGAATCTCAAATGGAGCTAACAGTCGGTCGCGTTCAACTGAATTGGCTTCCTGGTTTGTCGAAAGGTGCTCAGCCCATGAGCTAAAGGTCCACTCAACAGCGGAGATGAGCATCGCAGAAATACCCACGATGGCGATAAATCCGTCTGTGACGAGACCAACCATCAGTATTCCTAAGCCCAGGGAACCCATGATGGGCCACCATGCCGGGATGGCTGGATGGTTGTGAGCTCGATCACGGTCGATCGAATCGCCATCTCCAACCGACAACGCGAGACCTGCTAGAAGCGCAAAGGCTGCGGCAGCGGTTCCCAAAACAATCGTGCCGAACATGACCATGTGCCCGTTGTTGTCCATGCCTGTGACGAGACCAAGAAGCACCGCTGCTGCGGTGGTCAAGGCAACACGACCGGCGAAGTATCTACTTGCTATGCCCAGCATGGTTCTCCTACTTCACCACGTACACGGTGTACCAGGTCACAGCCCATGCCAGCACTGCGAAATCCCAAAAGAAGACTGCGGCTCCTAACGCCGTACTCCCCTGCTGTCCAACACTGCCTCCAAGCGAACGGAGCCCCATCAGCCCCAGGTAAAAGAGTCCTACAACAACAATCGCCAGGGCAAGCCCGGTCGTAGCGAAGGCAAGATTTTGGTATTCCCCAGCTCCGATTTCCAGACCCATACGGTTGAGGCTATACATCACCATGTTGATGAAGCCCAGCCCTAACACAAGCGTCGTGGCGATCGCCGTCCAGGCATGAGCGCTGTCTCGTCGTCGGCTAGCCCACAGGGCCCAGTGTGCCGTCACCATGGATGCAACCAGAGTGAGTAACGCGTACACCAACTGAGGATTGGGTACCGCTAACCCATTGAGCCAATCATGGCCGGGGTGCGGCCCAGAGGCGTGTCGTCGAGCCATGTACAGCCCTAGTGCTCCTGCCATCATCATGGAGCATGCCGCGCACGCGAAACCTGTTGCCACAAGTTGTGCTCGGGGTCGTTGGGGGTCGCCTGAAGCCAAAGTTGGGGTGGTGTCAGTCATCAAACTGCCGCCTCCTCAGCTTCAGCGGCGTCAAGTAACGGGGTCCCCGAAACAAGCGTTGGCAACTGATCTGGTTCACCAATTGGTGGAGGTGAAGGGAGCATCCATTCAGGCGACTGTGCTGCCCATGGATCTTCGTCGGCCTCGATGCCTTTTTTCATACCAACTGAAATCAACAGGTTCAGCAAAAGCAGACCAACACCTCCCAAGAGAATGACTACGCCTGCTACACCAATCGCGCTGAAAGTCTCAGCGCCGGTGTCATCAACCCAACTCGCGTAGATAGCAGTTGCGTTGGGATCTCCGTAAACAAAGTCGGGTTGTTCAGTGAAGAGCCCCGACAAGGCTGGGCCAAGAAATGCCAGTAGCGCTCCCACGCCTATGACAACGAAGTTGAGTATGCCCAGTAGATCGTTTAGTTGCCTGCCCCAGATTTTGGGTGCCCACCAATGAATAGCGGCTAGAAGTCCAAGGAGTCCGGCACCGTATATCAGAACGGATTGTTGTCCCGTTACCCAGGTCGTCATCCGTAGTTGAGGATTTCCGTCGTTCCCACGTCCAGCGATTTCTAACCAGTCTGTTGCCGCACCAATCAGGCCGTACAGAGCTCCGAAGAGGATTAGTGTCCCAGCGCCTAGGGCCGCCAGAAGCGAGGTGGAGACTTTAGGCATTTTGCGGTTTTGGATCAGAGCGAGTCCCAGAAGACCGAGAAGGCCGGCCGTGCCGAGGAGGGCGCCCCCGTAGAGGCCTACCAACACAACGCCTTCAAGGCCGTCGATGATGTCGGCGCCTTCGCCTGTAACTGAGAAGTTGGCCCAAGCACCGAACCCAAAGAGACCAACGAGCCCAAGAGTGAAATACATCGCAAGGGGTTCAAAGACGCGGCGTTTTGCCGTAGCGAGAACAATTTCAGCGGTAACGCCGAGTATGGGGACTACGTAAATAAACAACTGAGGCGTGCGGTGAATCCAGTCGATCCGTTCCCAGATTCCATAGTTTCCAGCTAGAAAAACCCGGCCGTATCGGTGGTCGATATAGAGAATCCCTATTTGGCCAAGTAGCACTGGCAAGCTCACAACCAACATTGATGCTGACACCAAAGCTGACCAGGCAAAGGGTGGGGTCGTGTCGAGGTAGAGCCCTGGCGATCGCATCGTCATTACCGTTGTAGCGACGGCGATCGATCCAAGTAAGAGCGATATGACAAGGCCGCTCAATGCAAGCAAATGCAAATCGACGCCGTTTGCCCAGCCTCCATAGGGGCCACCATTACCGATATACGCACCAATTAGAACAACGGCAGATACTTTCCATGCCCAGAACGACGCTGTTGCGGCTCGGGGGAATGCAAGGTTCGGCGCGCCAATCTGCAAAGGCACCATGTAGATGGCGACGCCGAGGAAGGCCGGGATCAGGAATAGAAGCGTTAGAGCTTCGCGAGAAAATGTAAAGCCCTGGGCGAAACCGTCTCTCCCAAGACTCACAAAATCCGTAGCTGATGTCAGATCCAATCTGACCAACAAGTCAAGGAAGATACCTACGACTAGAAACAGCATGGAGCTGACGATGAACAACCGTCCAATTCGTTTGTGGTCCGTGGTGGTTAACCACCCAAACGGCGTCGGGTCTTCGACAGGTACCCCCCGAGACGTTGTTGCAGTGCTGTTTTCGCTCATCGTGTCCTGCTGGTCGGTGCCTCAATAACTGGGGTGGCGGCTCGACCCGAAGATCGACCCTGCCCGAAAGCGCGGGGGAAGCCGCGCAGGTGCTGAGAGGGCACTTTACTCACCAGATTGCCAGTCGCGTAACTCCAAAGCAGGGTTCTATCAAGCTCTTTTTGGTGCAACTTTGGGTCAGAGAACATCACCTAACGGCCCCAAAGACCAACACGTCGATAGCGATAGCAACAAACAACGCCCCCAGGTAGACGATTGAGAAGGTGAATACCTTCATTGCTTGCACCGCGTTTGGGCGGCGGAGCAGCCCAAACGTACGCCACAAGAACAACAAACCGACGACCAGCGCCACCGCTAAATATAGAAAGCTGGTACCAGCGACTACGTGAAACCAGAGCGAGAAAGCGATCGCAACGATCGTGTAGCCAAACATTTGTATCGCTGTGCTGCGGATGCTGACGACCACTGGCAACATCGGTACGGCTGCTGCTTCGTAGTCATCTGCGTATTTGATTGCTAGTGCCCAAAAATGTGGTGGTGTCCAAAAAAATATGATTCCGAACAGCAAAATCGGACTTAACGCAAGTGAACCCGTCACTGCTGCCCAACCGATGAGGGCTGGCGCGGCGCCAGCTGCACCGCCAATAACGATGTTTTGCTTTGAAGTTCGCTTGAGCCAGAGTGAGTATATGAAGACGTAAAACAGGCAAGCCCCAACCGCTAAGAGCCCTGCTAACAAATTCACCCAAGTCACAAATAAAACAAAAGCTGTGATTTCAAGCGCGAACCCAAATAGGAGGGCGGCGCGAGGGGAGACCGCTCCCGTGACTAAGGGGCGCCCTTGAGTCCGTTTCATTAGTCGGTCGATATCGCGGTCGATGTACATGTTGAAGGTGTTCGCGCCGCCAGCAGCAAGCGTCCCACCTGCCACAGTCGCGAGCACGAGCCACAAATCAGGCATTCCACCTTTGGCAACAATCATTGAGGGGACTGTGGTGATCAACAACAGTTCAATGATTCGGGGCTTTGTGAGCATCACAAAAGCGGCCGCTGTTGCGGCCAGACCTCTATCAGTCTTTTCGATGGTCGTCGTGCTGTGCTCCATCGGGCGCCACGATACGGCCCCAGACGCCCGGTTACCCAACTACAGGCTGTTGATTCGCTCCGAATGTTGTCAGGCCTCTAGCTTCAAGAGCGTGACATTCCCCCGGTTGACTCCTCAGCAATACCACTTGATCACGCGTGTTGCTCTGTGGTCCCTTGCAGTCATAGTGGTTTCGGGGGCAGCGGTACGTCTCACTGGCAGCGGTCTCGGCTGCAGCGATTGGCCTAACTGCGAAGCCGGCCAACTAATTCCCGAAGCCGACTTCCACGCGTGGGTCGAGTTCGGAAACCGAATTATTACTGGTCTCGTATCTATCGCTGTGGTCTTAGCGGTTTCAGGGTCAACACTGCGCAGACCACTCGTCACCAAACTGACTAGATGGTCTTTGGGGCTCATAGCGGGAGTGGCGGCGCAGATTGCCCTGGGCGCGATAACCGTCATCGCTCATTTGTCACCCCCAGTTGTTATGGGACATTTTTTGTTGTCGATGGTGCTGATCTGGAACGCCGTAGTTCTTGAGGATCTCGCTCAACCAAATAGCACCATGGGCAGCAGCGGGTACCTTGCTCGATCTCTATATCGACATATAGGCGTCGTGGCTGCTGCGACTGCGTTAGTCGTCGTAACCGGGACACTTGTGACTGGGAGCGGCCCACACGGTGGTGATGAGAGCGTAGAGAGGCTGGGTTTACCTTTCTCGGAGATAGCGCGAGTTCATGGCGGAGCCGTCGTCATCCTTTTGGTACTCACCGTGACGCTGCGTTTTCGTGTTCAGAATTCGGGGAACACATTGGTGAAACACCGGGTTAACGTCGTTCTCCTTGTGATGGTCCTTCAAGCGGTTATCGGTTACTCGCAATACTTCACGCAACTACCAGTTTTACTGGTCGGGTTTCATGTAGCGGGCGCAACAATTCTGTGGATGTCAGCAGTCCGATTGACCTTGGCCACTCGAACATCTCACCGCGAGGTGGGTTGACTTGGCCTACCCATATTTCGTTTCGCAAAATAGGTCAATGAGTCAGACCGAAAGTTCGCCCGTCGTCACTGATGACGAAAGTCCAGGTTCCATCACCGACGAAGACACCCCTTGGGTTGTTTTGGTGTGGAATGACCCAATAAACCTCATGAGTTACGTAGTTCACGTTCTTCAGAAACTCTTCGGTTATAGCTCCGAAAAGGCGACCCAGCTAATGCTTGATGTTCATCACAAAGGCAGGGCCGTTGTATCGAATGGCAACCGAGAAAAAGCTGAACTGGATGTATTCAGGCTTCATGAATTCGGGCTCTGGGCCACTATGCAGAAAGACGTTTGACGTGTTTTTCAGATACCGCTTCCATCAAAGGAGAGACGGAATGATGGAAGTAAAGATCGGCGAGGAGGAACGTCAACTTATCGGCGATCTCATTGATCAGCTGCGCGAGTTGCTCTTGGCTACGTCCCCTGAAGGGAAGCTCGACCCGTCACTCCGACGTCTCTACCCCACGGCCTACGTCGATGATGTTCGCCATGAGCAGGAGTACCAACGCTCGGCGAGAGATCAACTGCTGGAACGACGGTTATCGCACCTCGACGTGGTCGAAGCGACACTCAACGATGCGGAACTAGATTCTGATTCTGTAACTGCCTGGATCACAACGGTGAACGATTTAAGGCTGGTACTTGGCACTCATCTAGATGTGAGTGAAGATGACGAATCAAAAATTCTCGACTCTGGGGAACCACAAGAACAACAACAAGCTATCTACCACTATCTCAGCCATCTTCTCGGAGAGTTTGTTGAGGCTGCTGGGCGCTAGGTAAACCCGTTCACTTGAACGGTGGTTTCCCTTTCTCAGAGGTCTAGTCTGGGCCTGCTAAAGCCCCCATCGTCTAGTGGCCTAGGACACCGGCCTTTCACGCCGGCAGCACGGGTTCGAATCCCGTTGGGGGTGCTAAATCGTTCAAAATTGACTCAACCTGTTGCAAGAATTATCCATCTAGCAGCGGGAAAGAAAGCTCTACAGACGTACCTGGTCCACTCTGAGCAATCACTCGCGCGCTCCCCCCAAAACTTTCCGCGACATGGCGAACTATCGACAGCCCTAAACCTGAACCTGGGTAAGAAAGAGCGTCTTCAGTTCTGTAAAAGCGCTCAAAGACGCGTTCCCATTCGTGTTCGGGTATTCCCTGGCCGTAGTCGCGAACAACTACCGAACCTGAGTTCACCTTTACTTCGATGGTTTGACCGGGCGGGCTCCATTTAATTGCGTTGTCAATCAGATTTGATACCGCCCGTTCGACCAACGCTGGCACGGCTCGAATACGTGATGGATCCAGTCGGTACTCGATAGGGCAAGAACTTCTGCGTCTATGCCGTTGAACAATCGCGTCAACTATTTCATCTAACTCCATCTCGGTGGGTTCGCCCATCTGATGTCGATCGGTGGCAAGTTCAACCAACTCGGTGACGAGCTCAGTTAGTTCGTCCAATTCAAATAGGACGTCATCCAAAACTTGTCGACGTTCGCTGCTCTCTATTAGGTCGGTACGTTGCATATATTCCAGGTTGGTACGAAGACTTGTGAGAGGTGTCCGAAGTTCGTGGCTGGCATCGGCTACGAGACGATGCTGTTGATCTCTAGAAAGGCTCAAAGCATTCAGCATCTCGTTAAAACTCTTTGCTAGCTGCCCGAATTCATCAGCTCTGTCGTCGGGGATGGGTTGATCGACATCTTGGGTAACTGCAATTTTGGAAGCTGCCTCAGTTAGCCGTCGAATAGGGCGTACAACCCGTCCAGCGACAATAAATCCGATAGCGCCGGAACTCACCACGCCGAGGATGAACAATTGAAAACTGATGCGCCACAAACCAGAGAGTTGGGCATCTACTTCATCCATTGGCTGAGCGATCATTACCGCTTTGTCGTTCGCCCTTACTGGGATAGTCAGTACACGCATACGGCGACCACCTATATCGAGAGTGGCAAAACGTCCGTTTCGCGCCATCGGACTTTGCGATCTCGTGCGCGCTATCGAGAGGTCGATCCGATCGATAGGCAACGGCTCAACATTGCTCGCCCAAATGCGGCCGTTGGCGTCAAATACTTGAACCAAAACATCGTCGGGTGAATACCGTCCGAACAATCCGAACAGCCGAGGGTCGCCCCGAAGGCCAAGTTTGTCCCCGAGTTGTGCGACGACTGCAGCACGCGAACTTAATTTCACATCAAGGGTTTCAAGGGCTTTGCTTCGCGCCAAGTACAGAAAAGATCCCGCCACACCTGCGACAACAATGGCAACAACAGCAGCGACCAATAGAGCGACGCGAGTCCGAAAGCTCACGACGACCGGAGGACGTACCCGACGCCTCTGACGGTGTGAATGAGACGTGTTCCCTCGCCTATCTCGATTTTGCGGCGCAGATACCCGACATAGACCTCAAGACTGTTTGATGCGAGAGCAGAGTCGTAGCCCCACACAGCTTCATAAATTTGATCGCGAGTCAGCACTTGGTTGGGGTGTTCGAGCAAAAGTTCAAGCAGCTCATATTCCGTTCGAGTGAGGTCTAAGAGTTGGTCTTCTCTATGGACTTGCCGGCCGACTTGGTCCATACATAGGTTCTCAAAACAAAGTGTGGTCGATTCAAATGGGGTATCCGCTGGATGACGCCGCCGGAGCAACGCCCTTAATCGGGCAAGAAGCTCATCGAGAACGAAGGGTTTAACAAGATAATCATCAGCACCTGAATCAAGTCCGGCCACTCGATCCTCGGTCCCATGTCGGGCGGTGAGCAAGAGGACCGGAAGTTCTGAACCTTTTGCGCGCAGTCGATGGCACACCTCAATCCCGCCCAAATTTGGCATCGTCATATCCAGAATCATGACGTCGGCTTTCTCAGATATCTCTAATGCTTGAACTCCGTCGGCAGCTGTTATGACGTCATACCCCTCTGATTTGAGAGCCCGCTCTAATGCTCGACGGATTCTCTTATCGTCATCGACTACCGCGACGACGGCATCCGTTGATTGCGACAGAGGCTGTTGAGATATATCCATCAGATACAGATGTACTTCATAAACATGAACGTCGGGTAAGAATTCATCATCACGATGTAATGGTTACCCGCTAATAGGATCTCCTCAACAATGACCAGGTCGTGCCGCCAATTTTGGCTCTCAGATGATGTCGACTCGACAGCGACCTCTCGCTTGATGGCAATCGCAGCGCTGGTTCTTCTAATAACCGCTTGTACGGGGGAAGATTCAGTTTCGTCAACTAAGACAAACATCGTTTCAAGTAGCCCGGTTACGTCTTCCATCTTCCAAAAGACGGCCCCTGCTTCTACAAGTTCGCCATACCGATCTTCGACAACAGCACTGCCGACGACCACTCAACCTCAGGTATCGCAGTCCACGACGACGACCCAACTCTATGAAGGATGGTGGAATCCGGAGGATGTACAACGCCCTTGGGGTGGAACTGTGCAAGGAGTTCTGACCTTTCGAGGGTCGCCGACAAGATCTTGGTATGGACGCGGCCCCGTGCCTTTAATGCCGGAGGTTTTATGGCGATTTCCTGAGAAAGACAAACTGTGTTCACTGTCAACAACACAGGGGCGAACCACGACCTGGTGCGGGATCGGGTGGACTGGCCAGCCCGCCGTGTGGGAAGTGGACACCGAAACTTGGCTCGCGGTTGGCGCCTACGACCGCGGTATCCACATTCTTGATGCATTGACGGGGCAACCAAGACTAAAAAGATTCGCGACGGGTGACATCGTCAAGGGCTCTCTCACTGTTGATCCCGATGGTTTTCCGCTGATCTACAGCGGTTCACGGGACGGGAAACTAAGAATTTTAGCGTTTGACCGGCCTGAAGAACTCGTCGAACTGTGGAGTCTTTCCGGCGACGATGTTAACCCGATGATGTGGAACGATGACTGGGACGGCGCCCCGTTAATCCTCAAAGATCATTTGATTACCGGGGGCGAAAACAGTTGGTTGCACATTGTCCGTCTGAATCGAGAGTTAGATAATTCAGGTTTAGTTTCAGTGGATCCTGAAATAGTTTTCCAGGCCCCAGGTTGGGATGAAGAGCTTCTTCGGGCTCTGGGCGATAACAACGTTTCGATCGAAAATTCGGTGGCAATCTCAGGTAACACCGTTTGGTTCGCAAATTCCGGGGGGCTCGTGCAAGGGTGGAACCTGGAGCCCTTAGGCCGGGGAGAAACCCCGATTCGAACTTTTCGATGGTGGATGGGGGACGATATCGACGCGACAATTGTCGTGGATAAGGATGGCTTCCTCTACGTCGCCGCCGAATATGAACGCGGTACTGCGCGATCCCGCGAAGTTGGGCAGCTAGTCAAATTAGACCCCGGTAATCCCGAGGCTCCTTTGGTTTGGTCCCTTCACGACAATCAAAGGGCTCCGGGCGGTATTTGGAGCACCCCTGCGCTTCATAAAGATGTGCTTTATGCCACAACCAACAGTGGTCGGTTGATGTCCGTGGATCGTGATTCTGGTCAACTGCTGTGGTCCAAGCAGCTCGAAGGCCCACTTTGGGGTTCCCCGGTAGTTGTTGACGACATCTTGATAGTCGGCGATTGTGGCGGATATTTACGGGCCTTTGGGGTCCAAGACCCGCGGATTGAACCAATAGAAATTTGGCGAATCGAAATCGGTGGGTGCATTGAAGCAACTCCCACCGTTTGGAACGGGCGTATCTACATCGGCTCTCGCGAAGGCGGCTTGTTCGCTATCGGCGAGCGATGAGGCTTCTGTTCTAGGGTTCCGATATGGATATAGGCGTTTGTGTTGCATCCCATGTCGGTGACATTAACTACGTGGTTCGAGCTGAAGAACTCGGATATTCACATGCTTGGCTAGCGGACAGCCAAATGATCTGGTCTGACTGTTACGTCGCCCTTGCCTTGGCAGCCGATCGCACTTCAACAATCAACATCGGAACTGGTGTTTCCGTTTCGGGCACTCGGCCCGCGCCGGTAACGGCGTCATCAATAGCCACCATTAACGCTCTAGCGCCAGGCCGAACGTTCCTCGGGATTGGGACAGGAAACACGGCCATGAGAATTATGGGGCACAAACCGCAAAGAATCGCTGAGTTCGATCAGTATTTAGATGCTCTTCGCCCACTTTTGCGGGGCGAAGAGGCGCAACATCATTTCGAGGGTCAGGTCAGCCCTATCCGACACATCATGCCCGACAAGGGTTTCGTTAATTTTGATGACCCAATCCCACTTTACGTATCGGGTTTCGGTCCCAAATCACTGGCGTTAGCGGGTAAACACGGCGACGGGGCCGTTATGTCTATCCCCCCCGATGCCCAGATCATGGATCGTATGTGGGAGATGATCGAACGAGGAGCGTCTGATTCAGGAAGAGAGTTCGATCGCGATGACTACCTCACCTGCTCTCTCACCACCATCGTCGTGCTCGATGAAGGTGAAACAATCGAAAGCCCCCGGGTGAAAGCGGAGGCTGGCGCAATGGCGATGGCCTCTATCCACTATTCCTACGACCAGTACCGGCAATACGGGCGTCCACCGGGAAGTCGCCTCACAGAAATTTGGGATGAATACACGTCCATGCTTTCCGACTACGACCCTGAACGAATCCATCAACGAATTCACGCCGGTCACAACTGTTGGGTGATCCCCGAGGAAGAAAGGTTTGTAACTCCACAACTTATTGATGCCACTTGCATTGTTGGCACGGCAGATGAAGTCATTGAGCGGTTGCAACAACTTGAAGAACGTGGTCTGGACCAACTCATGATTCTGCCGAATTTCGATCCTCGATACCAGGTTCTTGAGCGAATCGGGAAGGACATAATTCCACACGTGTAATCGGCGATGAGACACATCCGAGATGGGGATTAGCTGGCCTCGCTGTTAACCTTGACTCTCGTCATTCTCGTGACATATTGCGTCACTCCTCCACCCCGAGATTTCTTATGAGCAACATCTGTCAAGTAACCGGTCGTAGGCCTACCAGTGGTTTCACCGTGTCTCACTCTCATCGTCGTAACAAACGATGGTTTAAGCCGAATATCCAGAAGAAAAAGTTTTATGTGCCCAACGAAAAACGGCACGTGACTTTGACAGTTAGCGCGAAGGGCATCAAGATCATTAACAAGCGCGGGATCGAGTCGGTATTGGCAGATCTTCGACGGCGTGGGGAGAAAGTCTGATGGCAAAGAGCGACAAACGACCAGTCATTAGACTTAAGTCGACGGCCGACACTGGGTATACGTACTCAACGCGTAAGAACAAAACAAACACTCGAGAACGAATCGAACTAAAGAAATACGACCCGGTAATTCGGAAGCACGTGATCTTTAAAGAGGAACGCTGATCCAAGTTCACTAGGTTCTTGACCCAAATATGGTGGCTGCGAGACCTATTGAAGTGTCAGAGCGAGAGGCAAGATCTGTAGCAATTTCTGCTCAGGGGCTGGGCCAGTTCCGTGTGGTCGCGCGCCCGGATCGACGTCATCTGCGTAAGGCGTTTCGAAATATCGGTGTGCTCCAGATTGATGCCGTCAGCGCAGTAGCGCGTTCTCACCTACTCGTATTGAGATCTCGTGTTGGGGGTTGCCACAATGATTTGTCGGGCTTACTCGAAAGAACTGCCTATCTGCATCGAGAGTTAACTGAGTATTGGTGCCACGAAGCGAGTTACTTACCGACGCAAGATTGGCCGTTGTTCCGGTGGCGTATGCGTCGGGCGGAGCAAGGTGAGTTGTGGAAAGGCATTCGAGAGTTTGCCGCAGAAAATTCAGGGTTCATTTCAAAAGTAGAACGTCAGGTGACAGCAGCTGGTCCAGTTAGCGCTGGGCAGTTACAAAAAAGGGGCCGTCGCTCTTCTTGGTGGGGGTGGTCAGATTCTAAAATTGCTCTCGAATGGCTCTTTTGGATTGGGAGGCTGTCAGTCAGCAAACGAGATAATTTCACTCGTTACTACGACTTATCTGAGCGAGTGTTACCGCCGTCAATACTTGAACATGTTCCGGCCGAAAATGAGGCTCATCTCGAATTGTTGCGTCGCGCTGCGTGTCATCTAGGAGTAGCTAGCAGTGAAGACCTTGTTGATTATCACCGCCTCCCTAAGAAAGAGGGTAAAGAGCGAGTTAAGGAGTTGGTAGAGAACAAGGAGCTCATACCTGTTGAAGTCCAGGGTTGGGATCGCCCCGCGTACATGGCCCCTGATGCCAAATCTGGTCATGTGGTTTCGCGTTCTGTGCTCCTCAGTCCCTTCGATCCCATCGTGTGGTTTCGCCCAAGAGCGGCTCGACTCTTTGGCTTTGAGTATCGATTAGAGATCTACGTCCCCTCCGAGAAGCGCGTGCATGGGTACTACGTAATGCCGTTTCTGTACAAGAACAATTTGTCCGCCAGAGTTGACGTGAGAGCGGAACTGAAAACAAAAGTGCTGCATGTTCCCGGCGCCTACGTTGAGCCGGAAGGTCTCGACGATCTTGGAGTTGAAGCTCTAGCTAACGAACTTCGTTCCCTTGCAATCTGGCGTGGTCTTGAGCATGTTCGCGTGGGTCAGCGGGGCAATCTTGCGCGTCGGCTAAGTAGGGCCCTGAAGGCACCATGAAGGTCTTGTGGCGCGGGCTGACTCTCGCCTGTGGAGTGTGCGGCAGTCGAAGGTTATTTCGGAAGTGGGGGATGTTCGCAATGGTTGACGACTGTCCGCGTTGCGGTCTCCATTTCGAACGCATGGATGGTCACTCGCTAGGGGCAGTAGCCGTAAACACCATGACGAGTTCGGCGTTGGTGTTAACCGTGGTAGCCCTCGCATTGGTAGTAATCGGAACCGACACTTCAACCGCCACTCTTCTTTTGTTGGCGGCTCCAGCGGGTCTGATATTCCCGATCTTGTTTGACCCCGTGTCACGGACCCTATGGAACGCCATCGAGTTGTTGATGCGCCCACCGCAAGCGAACGAAATTCGAGAAGAGTTTCGCCACATCAAGGTTCGGTGAATACTGTCTATCGGGTTGCAATACGACACTGCTCACGCCAGACTTCAACTTCTTGCTGCACGGGTATCCGTTAGCAAGCACGGTTGGTCCCGTGGTGAAGTCTGGAGTTCACGCCGGCCTGTCAAGCCGGAGGTCGCGGGTTCAAATCCCGTCGGGACCGCGGTCGGGTAGCTCAGTTGGCAGAGCGCGCGCCTGAAAAGCGTGAGGTCACCGGATCGACGCCGGTCCCGACCACCCTAGGGAGTCAGGGGTTAATAGCCCCTGGCTTTCGGGCATTTTGGGGCACAGCTACGGCGCCCACTGCGCGACTACTGATTAAATCCGCTCACCAATAGGTTGGCTTACCTATTGGAGATATCAGCTGCTGTGCACCTATTTATTGGCGGGTGACACCATCTTCAATAGCTGCAGCGGCGACTGCTTCGGAAACCGCGGGCACTACTGACCGATCAAAAGCAGTAGGGATGATGAGATCTGGACCCAGGTCATCGCTTGAAACAGCGGCGGCGATTGCCCCAGCCGCAGCTATCTTCATATTTTCAGTGATATCGCTCGCTCTGGCATCAAACGCTCCACGAAAGATCCCAGGGAAGGCCAAAACGTTATTGATCTGGTTGGGATAGTCGCTGCGGCCAGTGGCAACAATTGCAGCGATGTCGGCAATTGCTTCGGGGAGAATTTCCGGGTCCGGATTCGCCATCGCGAAAACGATGGGCTTATCCGCCATCGCCGCTACATCATCTCGTGTGACGAGCCCTGGGCCGCTCAATCCCATGAACACGTCCGCTCCGACCATCGCGTCAGCGACAGACCCCGTAACGCCATCCGTGTTCGTATTGTGCGCCAACCATTCCTTCGCCGAGTTAAGTCCAGCTCGACCGGGATATATAGCGCCTTGCCTGTCACATACGACAACGTCTCCAATACCTCTTCCCAACAGGATCTTTGCGCAGGCAACCCCCGCTGCTCCGGCACCCAAGATGACACATCGAAGATCGTTGAAATCTTTACCTGTGAGACGAACCGCGTTTTCCAGCGCGGCTAGAGCAACTACTGCTGTGCCGTGTTGGTCGTCGTGAAACACGGGGATGTCGAGTGCTTCTCGCAGCGCTGCTTCAACTTCGAACGCTCCCGGCGCGGCAATGTCCTCAAGGTTGATGCCACCAAATGTGGGCGCTAACCGAATTACCGTCTCAATAATTTGTTCAGGTGTCTCGACGTCCAGGCAGATGGGGAACGCATCGACCCCTGCAAATTCTTTAAAAAGAAGAGCTTTGCCTTCCATTACCGGCATAGCTGCGGCCGGTCCTATAGCTCCAAGGCCAAGTACAGCCGTGCCGTCGCTAACAATGGCAACTGTGTTTTTTCTTATCGTGAGTTCGTGCGACAGGGCTTCATCGGCGTGAATAGCCATACATACCCGGGCTACCCCAGGGGTGTAAGCCATTGACAAGTCATCTGCGTCACGCAAGGGGATGCGACTGATGGTCTCTAATTTGCCACCTTCGTGCATCTTGAAGGTTCTATCGACGGCACTGATCACCTTGATGCCATTTAATCCGTCGACAGCGGCACATATTTCTTCAACGTGAGCTTCGCTAGCGGCATCTACGACGACTTCTTCGCGCAAGGAACCAGCGGTCACGGTGAATCCGCGCAAGCTACGAATATTTCCCCCGACATCGCCAATGGCGGTGCACAGTCGCCCAAGGGTGCCTGGTTCGTGAGCAAGCTCTACTTCTAATGTGGCAGAGAAAGCAGCTGTTGGACGCGACATTGAGTCTCCTGGCGCAGAGGGGAGCGCTCTATTGTGGCGTGAGAGGGTGCTGGGACCAAATGTGGTTACGTCATTTATTTTTATGGACCTTCATACTCAAAACCCAAATCAGGGGCTGTTAGCAGAGGGAAGAACGTTAATTCTGCTTGTTTGGCCATCGCCTCACAGGTTCCCCCGCGGTCCACGATCGCGATAATCATGACTGGTTCAGCCCCGAAGGCTCGAACAACTTCAGCTGCCTCGAGTGGTGATACACCCCGAGTTACAACGTCTTCCATAATTGCTACTCGGTCGCCTTTATATAGGGCGCCGGCGATTCTGCCTTCGACTCCGTGGTCTTTAGCTTCTTTACGAATACTGAACGAGCGAAGTGGCTGCCCTCGATCTGCTGCTATCGCGGCTACTCCGTAGGCAACTGGGTCGGCTCCCATTGTCAAACCACCCATGGCATCTATTCCTTCGATTTCGCTAAGGATGATGTCAGCAACCAATTTGATTCCTTCCGGGTGGCAGGCGGTTTGTTTGCCGTCAATGAACCAATTGCTCTTGCGGCCCGACTTCAAAACAAAGTCACCAGTACGTACCGCGTGGGTAAGGAGATGATCTTTCAGATTTTTCCGTGATGGGTCTAGTTCTGTCACTCGTTGGACCATCCCACTTGGCCGGTACCTGCCATGACATCTCCTATCACCCAAGCTTCATGCCCGTTTCGGGCAACAATTTCAATGGTCCCATTTGCTTGGTCAGCTGGCACGACAAGGACCATGCCGATTCCTAGATTAAATACTTTTCTCATTTCGTCTTCTGAGACCGGTCCTTCGGTAGCAACCCGATCGAAGATCTCCGGTGTCCGCCATTTGGTGCGGTCGACGCGTATTGCAACGTTGGTTTCAATAATTCGCGCGAGGTTCCCAGGGAGTCCTCCACCCGTTATGTGCGCTGCTGCGTGTACGTCTAGTTCAGCAAACACTTCTAATACTGCAGGCGCGTAAATTACGGACGGTCGAAGCAGTTCTTCACCGAGAGAAGTGTTGGCGCCAATCCAGGCTGGTTGATCGAGTGGGCGCCCATCTAAAAAAACTTTGCGAGCGAGGCTGTAACCGTTGCATCGCAACCCAGGTGATGCGAGACCTACTAACACGTCACCTTCGCTGACAGAAGATTTAGAGGGGATGTGTGCTCGCTCCGCGACTCCGACAGCGAAGCCAGATAGGTCGAATTCGTCCTCGCCCATACTGTCTGGATGCTCAGCTATTTCTCCGCCAGTGAGAGCACATCCAGCGTGGAGACAGCCTTCCGCAAAACCGATAACTAGTTGTTCGATACGGTCAGGGTCAACTTTCCCGACGGTGATCTGATCAAGGAAAAAGAGCGGTTCTGCGCCCGTGGTGACGATGTCGTCAACGCACATGGCCACCACATCTATACCGATCGTGTCGTATTGGTCCAACGCCATAGCGATCAGCGGTTTTGTTCCAGCTCCGTCGTTTCCCGAGACAAGCACAGGTTCTTGGTATCCGTTCGGTATCGCGACGACCGAACCAAACCCACCTATGTCGCTGAGAACCTCTGGTCTGAAAGTTGAACGAACATGTGGGGTAAGGCGTCGCACAGCCTCGTCAGCTAAATCGATGTCGACACCTGCGTCTGAATAGGTGATCTCAGAAGTCATTGCCCGAGCTTCATTTGTGACACTGAGACGAATGTTGCCCCAGGCTCATCGCGCCGTTCTCCCAGCACTTCTCTGTTGAGACCTTGAGGAATGGCGACTGGGTATTGACCGTCAAGGCAAGCTGTGCAGAACCCTGCTCCGGGAGCACCGGTTGCATCAATGAGACGGTCAAGTTCTAAATAACTGATGGAATTGACACCCAGGTACTCCCGTATTTCATCCATGGTCAAGTTGGCAGCTAGTAGTTCTGCTTTCGTGCCTGTATCCATTCCATAAAAGCACGGCCATCTGTATGGCGGCGAAGATATTCGAAGGTGCACTTCGGCGGCTCCGGCGGCCCGTAACATTTCGACGATTGCTCGTGTGGTTGTGCCTCGGACAATCGAGTCGTCAACGACTATGAGTCGTTGGCCTTCAATGTTGTGGCGGATGGGGTTAAGTTTCATTTTTACTCCCAGGGCTCTCATTTCTTGAGAGGGAGCAATAAATGTCCGTCCGATGTAGCGATTCTTGACGAGTCCATCCCGATATGGGATGCCGCTAGCGCGAGCGAAGCCCTGAGCGGCCGGTATCCCTGATTCTGGCACTGGCATTACGAGGTCGGCGATCACTGGGGCCTGATCTGCAAGTTGTTCGCCCATGCGTTGTCTAGCGGCATGAACATTTCGGCCGTAGAGGACAGTGTCGGGTCGCGAGAAATAGACGAATTCGAACATACAGAGCCGAGGGTTGGGATTCTTAAAGGGCCGTTCCGAGGTCCATCCGTCTCGACTGATGACAACCATCTCTCCAGGGTCTACTTCTCGCACAAAATGCGCGCCGACCGTGTCCAGGGCGGGGCTTTCTGATGCGAGAACCCAACCGTTATCAAGGCGTCCTAGACAAAGCGGCCAAAATCCTTCGGGTCCTCGGGCGCCAACCAAATGGTGGCGATCCATAGCGACGAAGGAAAATCCACCGCGGAGTTGCGGTAGCACGCGAGCCATAGCCCAAGGCAGTTCGTTACCTCCGGGTGCTTCTCCGGTCGCCAATTCGATAGCAACCAGTTCTGCTACCAGATCGCTGTCGCTCATGACCGTTCCGTCAAGCATCCCTGCGTCAGCCGCTAATGCTGCCGTGTTGACCAGGTTGCCGTTGTGGGCGAGCGCGAATTCGAGATCACCGACATCACGATAGAAAGGCTGTGATGCACGCCAAGAGCTCGATCCTGTCGTTGAGTAGCGGGTATGGCCGATAGCGATATCGCCCTCTAGGACGGCAAGAACTCGATCGTCAAAAGCACCAGACACCAAACCCATGTCTTTTACGACAGTCACGTTCGAACTATCGCTCACCGCTATCCCTGCCGATTCTTGCCCGCGATGCTGGAGCGCGTAGAGGCCAAGATAAGTCTGGTGCGCGACAGGGCTGCCAGGCGCCAGAACTCCAAAAACGCCGCATGCTTCGCGAGGTTTAATGAGTTCAACTTCGTGAGTGTGGTTTGTCATCCGCTAACAGTTCCCTGGCCGAGTGCTTGTGGGAGTTCGTCTCGCGCGGCGCGGGTCAAGTCATCTATTGAAAGATTAATAGTTGACCCTAGGACAAGGGAAGGTCCGCCAGTGTTGCCGATCGTTTGGGCGGGCACTCCGCGATTCGAAGTCTCTTTCAGGAAGGATTCCAGATCAGTGCGGTTGAGGGCAACGATCACACGTCCCCCTGATTCGTTAAACAGTGCTCTGTGGCCATCGAAACCACTTATGTGCATGCCGACTCCGCTATGAACAGCCATTTCGGCAAGAGCTACTGCAAGCCCGCCCTCGCCCACGTCGTGCACTGCTTCGACTTGGTTCCTTTGGACTATCTCGGTCACATACGCCGCCGTTCGTACTGTTTGAAGAAGGTCAAATTCGGGGAGGGTGCCGTCTTTGCATCCGCCGATTTCCCAGGCCCAGCGACTTCCAGCCATGGAAACATCTTCATTTGGCTGCTGGCCAACTAATACAAGCGTCAAGTCAGGGCTGACGGTCATGCCGGGAGGTGGGTTTGACAACTTCGGGTGCATGCCGATGACCCCCACGACAGGGGTTGGAGCGATATCAACTGCGTTAGTTTCGTTGTACAGGCTGACGTTCCCTCCCACGACTGGGGCGTTAAAAGCTCGGCACGCTTCAGACATGCCGTCCACAGCTTCAGATAATTGCCACATCACCTCAGGATGTTCAGGATTTCCAAAGTTCAGACAGTTAACGACAGCCATCGGCTCTGCGCCCACGCACGCGATATTCATGACAGCTTCGGCAACCACCATTGCCGTTCCTTGGCGGGGATCTACATGGCACCAACGGTGATTCCCGTCCGTAGACATACCCAAAGCTCTTCCAGTTTCGTGGCCCGTCCTCGGGTCACGAAGCCGAAGGAGGGCCCCATCGCTACCGGGCCCAACCACTGTATTAAGGAAAAGTTGATGGTCATATTGGCTGTATACCCAAGCGGGATCTCGTAACAAAACGAGCAAATCGGCGGCGCAGTCAACCGGACCGCTCGATGCGTCAAGTGACCGACGCTCAATCAAATTCTCAGGGGGCGACAGGGGGCGCTCATATTCAGGGGCGTCGTCATGCAAAGTGGATGCAGGGAGTTCCGCCAACACCTCACCATCGAAACCATCAAGAATTCTTAGTTGCCCATCCCCGGTGACGCGTCCAATGACACTCGCTGATATCTCCCAACGGGAAGAGATTTGTAATACCCGGTCGAGACTTTCAGGTTCCACGATCGCCAACATCCGCTCTTGCGATTCAGAAGTCATCAACTCAAAAGGTTCCATCCCCTCTTCTCGCGAATGGATAGCCGAAACATCGACGTCCATTCCTGCACCACCGCGTGAAGCCGTCTCACTTGTAGCGCAGGTGATTCCTGCGCCTCCCAAGTCTTGGATACCCGTCACGAGTCCTTCGTCTAACAACTCAAGGCATGCCTCCAATAGACGCTTCTCTTCGAAGGGGTCGCCTACTTGAACGCTTGGGCGTTTGTCAGCGTTTTGAGAGGCCTCATCGAAGCCGGCGGAGGCCAAGACACTCACTCCACCTATGCCATCTCGGCCAGTTGAGGCGCCGAGAAGCACAGCAAGATTGCCAACTCCGCTTGCCCGTCCCAAAACAAGTCGTTCGACGGGGAGGACTCCCATGGCAAGAACGTTGACGAGAGGGTTACCTCTATATGTCTCGTCGAAAACAATCTCTCCCCCAACAGTGGGCACTCCAACGCTGTTTCCGTAACCCGAAACTCCGCTAATCACGCCTTCGGCGATCCATCGGCTCCGTGGATCATCCAGAGGCCCGAACCGGAGAGGGTCCATCACTGCTATGGGGCGGGCACCCATGGTGAAGATATCTCGAAGAATTCCTCCAACTCCTGTAGCTGCACCCTGGTATGGCTCAATCGCCGAAGGGTGGTTGTGACTTTCTATGCGGATCGCTACAGCTATGCCATCACCAACATCGATGACCCCCGCGTTTTCGCCCGGACCTACCAAAACCCATGGTGCTTCAGTGGGAAGTCTCTTCAAATGAATCTTTGATGACTTGTACGAACAGTGCTCGGACCACATAACGGAGTACATGGCCAATTCGAGGTGATTTGGATGTCGCCCTAATAACCCGTGAATGGTCTCGTACTCTTCGTCACTTAATCCAAGTACGCGGTGGACCGATGCGTCTTCGGGAGCCACACTCACACTCCAAATCTAGTCGCGTGTCAGAAATATCAACGGATGCCTAACAACTAGCCCTAGGAACAGAAAGCGGTTCGCCACAAGAGTCGTTGGTCTCGGCATCGAGCGACTTGTGAAAGTTAGATTCGCTCGTCGTGAGTGGATGCAACATTCTCATTAGTTGATGGGGCTCGCTCCGTGGAAAGTAAAGATTGGAGTAAAGAGGATCCATCATTAGATCCAAGGAGCATCGAAGTGGCCCTCTCGGGATGAGGCATCATCCCCACGACGTTGCCACGTTTGTTTGAAATTCCTGCTATGTCTCCGATCGAACCGTTCGGGTTGTCGGTGTATCGAAAGACAATTCTGTTTTCTTCCTCAAGTTGCTTCAAAGTTTCTTTTGCGCACACATAGTTACCCTCAAAATGATTGATGGGGATGTTCAAAAGATCACCAACTGATGCCCCAAGACCAACAACGTTGGCCGTCGACGCGAACTGGATTTGTTCCATGCGACACAGGAACTTCAGCCCCGCATTTTTTTGCAACGCACCTGGGAGCAACCCTGCTTCGGTTAGGACCTGAAATCCGTTGCAGATCCCTAATACCGGTCCGCCGTTTCGCGCGAATGTACTGACCGCGTCCATAATCGGCGAGAAACGTGCAATTGCTCCGCAACGTAGATAATCGCCATGCGCGAACCCTCCAGGTATGACGATCGCATCAACGTCTCCCAGGTCCGAATCGCCGTGCCAAACAACCTTTGCCTCGCCGCCAAGTTCATTTATTGCGTCAACGGTGTCGAATTCGCAGTTTGTGCCTGGGAAACGGATGACACCGACGCGCCGACTCATGCCGTGAGTACTTCCACAATCGCATCTTCAATAACTGGGTTGCACAAAAACCGGTCGCACATGTCTTCCACAATTGCTCTAGCGGTATCGGTCGAGTCAGCTTCGACCTGCAGCCGGATAACTTTCCCTACTCGTACGTCACCAGCGGTTTCGAAACCTAAAGCAGGAAGCGTTCGTTCAATAGTGGAACCTTCAGGGTTGGCAATTCCCTCCCGTGGCAAAACTTCGATCTTCACTTCGAAGCGCATTAGTTTTCTCCAATCCATGTGTTAAAAGACTCGCCCGTAATCCGCTCGTATGCAGTTACATAGCGATCGCGGGTCGTTTGGATCGTTTCTGCTGACAGTTGCGGTGGCGGGGGTGATTTATCCCACCCGGTCGCTTCGGTGGCATCTCGAACGGGTTGTTTGTCCAAGGAAACCGGTGTGGCGCCTGGAGCCCAGTTTTCAGCTGGCCAAAATCGCGACGAATCAGGCGTCAACAATTCGTCAGCGATTACCATTTTGTCGTCAATTAGCCCGAGTTCGAACTTAGTGTCAGCGATGATGACACCGTTTTTTGCGGCATGTTCGGAAGCAGATCGGTATGCCTCTATGGAAAGATCCCGAGCCTGGCTAGCAAGATCAGACCCAACAATGTCCACCGCTTCTTGGTAGCTGATGTTGATGTCGTGGCCTTCGGTGGCTTTCGTTGATGGAGTAAAAACTGGCTCAGGGAGTTGTTGAGCTTCCAGTAAGCCTGCCGGCAGAAGAGATCCATGCATAGTTCCCGATTGTTGATATTCCTTCCAAGCGGAACCCGTTATATAGCCCCGCACAATGCATTCGAGAGGCAGCATGTTTGCCTTTCGGACTAAGAGTGCGCGGCCGTCCCAATCGGGGCGTTGTGCCGCCGTCGGAAAATCGGCTGGGTCGGCCGATACCAGATGGGTAGACGCAACCGAAGCGAGGTGCTCGGACCACCAAACCGTCATCGCTGTTAAGACTCGGCCTTTGTCTGGAATCGGTTCGTTAAAAACAACGTCAAACGCTGAGATTCGATCACTCGCAACCATCAGGAGATGTTGATCATCCACGACGTACATCTCGCGGACTTTGCCACGATGGAGTAACTCAAGCTCGTTCACGCCTCTTCTCTACTAGAGAATGGGGGACGGGCGATAGGACCCTCCCTCAGGATGTTGCGAATTGATGGTCGCTGCTGCGCCAGCAAAGTCTGCAACTTGCAGATTAGCAAGGCCGATGAATGCGTTGTGATCGTTCACGGCGTTGGTGATCGCGGCGGCATCCAAGGGCAAAGCCGGATCATTAACGATTCTTTCGAATAAGTCGTTCTGACCAGAATCGCCTTCTCGGATTTCGAGTGCGGCAGCAACTGCATGTTCCTTGATTGCTTCGTGAGCTTGTTCGCGCCCGGCGCCGGCTTTCACCGCTGCCATCAGTAAGCGTGTAGTGGCGAGAAAGGGTAGGTATCGCTCTAGTTCTCGATCAATGACACGGGGATAGGCGCCAAACCCGTCAAGCACAGTGAGGATCGTTTCTATTGCCCCATCGAGCGCAAGGAACGCGTCTGGGAGAACGACGCGGCGAACTACTGAACAACTGACATCTCCCTCGTTCCACTGATCGCCAGCAATTGATGCAGCCATCGTCAAGTGGCCACGCAGTATCGCGACGAAACCGCTGACCCGCTCGGCAGATCGAGTATTCATTTTGTGAGGCATGGCTGAAGAGCCCACTTGTCCTTCGCTGAATCCCTCTGTCACTAGATCCAACCCAGCCATGAGTCGAATTTGCAGGGCGATGTTGCCTAATGGGCTCACGGCTTGGGTGAGACCGCTGATGACGTCAAGATCGAGCGATCGAGGATATATCTGGCCCACTGCATTTAGGGTGCGCTCGAAACCCAGACGATCGGCAACTAATTGCTCTAACTCGTTGACTTTGGAGGAGTCCCCCTCAAATAGGTCCAGCAGGTCTTGTTGTGTCCCTACCGGACCCTTTAGGCCACGCAGCGGGTAACGCTGCAAGAGTTCTTCGAGCCGTTCAAATGCAAGAATGGTTTCTTGCCCTAAGTTGGCAAATCGTTTACCTAGGGTCGTAGTTTGGGCCGGCACGTTGTGGGAACGACCAGTGATGATGGTGGTTTGGTACTCGATTGCTAGCTCCGCTAACCGAGAAATTACAGCTACGAGGCGTTGTTGAATCAAAACCATGGACCGCTTGATCTGTAATTGCTCAACATTTTCTGTCAGGTCACGCGATGTGAGGCCTTTGTGGATGTGCTCGTGCCCAGCTAACGAACAGAATTCTTCAATCCGGGCTTTCACGTCATGGAGGGTTACGCGTTCGCGACGTTCAATGGATTCGAGGTCTACTTCCCCGATCACAGATTTATAGGCCTCAACAACGGATTCTTCAATATCGAGGCCGAGGTCTCGTTGTCCTTCAAGGACCGCGATCCACAATTCGCGCTCCAAAACGATTTTTTCTTCAGACGACCAAATTTGGGCCATTTCTGGCGACGCGTAACGGGTTGCTAAGACATTGGGGACGTGAGCTTTTTCGGTAGTCACCGTGCTCCCTCATCTCTGAAAGTTGCGAGTCGTTCGGCAAGTTCAGCGTTGCTAACTGACAAAATTTCTATAGCTAAAACCGCTGCGTTTGCCGATCCATCTACTGCGACTGTCGCTACTGGTATCCCGCGCGGCATTTGCACAGTTGAGAGAAGTGCATCCATGCCACCACCTACTCCACCCGATAATGGAACACCGATCACTGGCAGCGTCGTGTGCGCCGAAACGGCACCAGCAAGGTGGGCTGCCATCCCGGCACCACAAATTATTACGCCGTAACCATTTGCTCGAGCATCAGTCGCTAATTCGGCCACTTGTGCGGGAGCCCGATGCGCGGACATCACATGAACTTCGTGGGCCACATTGAAACGGTCAAGCATTTCCGAAGCACCCGACATCTTTTCGGCATCGCGGGGAGAGCCCATCAGAATCGCTACCTTCATGTCACTGCTTCCTTGTCGTGATCTATCCCAATCGAAGCACCAATGTCGGTACGGTGCTGCATACCAGACCACGAAATAACGGAGACTGCCTTATAGGCCAGTTCCCGTGCAGTTTCGAGTGTTGTTGATCGGCCACAGACATTGAGGACTCGCCCCCCTCCAGTTACGAGTTCGCCTTGAGAGTTTGACGCGACTCCTGCGCAAAAGACGTTGACTCCTTCTATCTCTCGCGCTTGTTCAAGACCATGTATAACGTCACCTGTTTGGGGCGCTGTGGGATATCCGTGAGAAGCAAGGACCACGGCCACCATGGCGTCATTAGATAAAGTTGGACGGATCCGTAGGTCGCCATTGGCGACTTGAAACAATGTCTCAGCTAGGTCACCTTCAAAGCGTGGGAGGATCACCTGGGCTTCTGGGTCGCCAAAGCGAACGTTGAATTCTAATAGTTTCGGCCCGTCAGCGGTGACCATAAAACCAGCGAACAGGACACCTCTGTAGTCAACTCCTCGTTTTCGTAATGCTTCAACAGTTGGGTGTACTGCCTTGTCCATCATTTCGTCGAGATCTGCAGCGCTCACAGTTGGCATAGGTGAGTAACAGCCCATTCCCCCAGTGTTAGGTCCTAAATCTCTATTGCACAGTCTTTTGTGGTCTTGAGCTGAAGTGGGTAGCAGCACTGCTTTAGCGCCGTCACAAAACGCGAATAAAGACAACTCGGGGCCGCTGAGACCTTCTTCGATCACTACTCTGCGGCCAGAATCTCCAAATGCGGCGCCTGACAGTTTCGCTTTCACATCTTCTACGGCCTCGGAGTACGTCTCAGTGACTAACACGCCCTTCCCTGCCGCTAACCCATCGGTTTTCACTACGTATGGTGGAGCCAAACTCGATAAAAATGCGATCGCGGAATCAGTTTGGTCGTTGTCGAATGACCCGTAACGGGCAGTGGGTACTCCTGCTGTTTCTACGAGACGTTTCATCCACGCTTTTGAACCTTCAAGGCGCGCACCGTCCGCGCCGGGGCCAAAAACTGTGCGGCCTTCAGAGCGCAACTGATCCGCAAGGCCCTGTACAAGTGGAGTTTCGGACCCAACGACGTAGAGATCCGCATCGATTTCTGTCACCGGTTGCGCAGTGCTGCCTTCAATACCTGGTGATCCTGGTGTTACAACCACCTCGGAATGTCGGGAAAGAGTTGCAGCGAAGGCGTGTTCGCGTCCGCCCGAACCAATGACGCAAACCTTCATGCTGCAAACCGAAGGTATTGCTCGCGCCCTGGGCCTACACAGACGAACCGAATTGGAACTCCCATTTGTCGCTCTAGAAATGCGACGTAATCCACTGCTTCTCTTGGCAAGTCGTGCCGTTCTGTTGCTTCAGAAAGATCGGTTTGCCAGCCTGGAAGTTCCGCGTAAACGGGAGTCGCTTTGTCGTGCAAGCGACGTAGGTGCGGAAGATATTCGTACCGCCGGCCGTCGACCTCATAGGCGACGCATACTTTGATGGTTTCAAGTTGGTCAAGTACATCCAACTTGGTGAGTGCGATCTCTGTACATGCATTGAGGCGCACTGCTTGGCGGGCCATTACCGCGTCAAACCAGCCGGTACGTCGTCGTCGACCTGTGTTAGTCCCGTACTCGCGCCCTACTTCGACAAGATGATCGCCAATCTCGTCATGCAATTCGGTAACGAAAGGTCCTGCACCGACTCGCGTCAAATAGGCCTTCGCTATACCAATCACTTGGTCAATCGCCCCAGGGCCAATACCTGAACCAACAAGTGCGTATCCCGCGACTGGGTTCGAAGAGGTGACGAACGGATACGTCCCGTGGTCGAGATCAAGGAACGTGGCCTGCGCCCCTTCGAAGAGAACACGCTCCCCGGCGTGCAAAGCCTCGTGAAGATGACCAACGGTATCGCCAATATAGGGGGCGACGCGGGGCGCTATTTCGTCAATTAATTCGTCAGCTAGCCGGTCTGGGTCTACGCCTTCGTGACCATATACATCACGGAGAATCACGTTTTTTTCGGCCAGAGAACTACGAAGGCGGGACCGCAGGTATTCAGGATCGAGCAAGTCTTCTACCCGTATTCCTGTTCTTGATGCCTTGTCGGCATAAGCGGGACCAATCCCACGTTTGGTAGTTCCGATCTTGTTATCACCCCTTCGGCCTTCAGCTAACTCGTCAAGAATTTGGTGATAGGGCAGCACAAGGTGGGCCTGGGGACTCAACATCAGCCGCTGGCAATCGACGCCCTTAGCAGCGAGGGAATCAATCTCAGTTAGCAGCACTCGAGGATCAATCACCACTCCGTTACCAATGATGGGCACCACGTGGTCGTACAAGATCCCACTCGGTATCAACTGTAAAGCGAAGACTTCGCCGTCAACGACAAGCGTGTGACCTGCGTTGTGTCCACCTTGGTAGCGCACCACATGGGCGCACTCCTTGGCAACAATGTCGACTACCCGTCCCTTACCTTCGTCACCCCATTGGGTGCCGACCACAATTGATCCTGGCACGGACCACTCCAAACGTCATGTGTTGACGTTGTCCAATCCTAATTGTTGAACCTGCATTAACCAGGGTGGATTAACAACCTCTTTTATTCTCAAGCAAAAAGTGGGTCGGCGAATGAGTGAAAATTTTTAGCTGTCCGCCAAATTATGCAGGTCTAGATTCAAACGAATTCGCAGGATCAGTAAAAGTTCGTGTCAACGCCGTCTTCTTCGCGGGTCCATCCAAGGAACAACAGCTTGTTGCAGAGGTACAAGATCTCTCCTGTATTGACGATGAGTCTCAATGACCGTCGCCGCAGTGGCGGCTTGGAGTTCACGCATCTCCGATTCGAGTTGAGCGACGCGATGTTCCAGAGCAAGAACTCGCTTCACCCCAGCCAAGTTCAAACCTTCGTTAGTCAGTTCTTGGATTCGCAGTAAAAGAGCAATGTCGATTTCGCTGTATCTGCGACTGCCGCCAGGCGTACGTGCCGGTTCAACCAGTCCTTTACGCTCATAGATCCGGAGCGTTTGGGCATGAACGCCGGCTAGTTCAGCGGCAACTGAAATCACATAGACGGCCCGGGTTGGATCAGGCGGTACGGCTATTGGATCCACGATCAGTCCTCCTGCTGTTCTTCATTTCGAGGTGACCAGTCGGTCACCTCATTTAGCGCTTCAATTGCGGCTCTTTCTTTAGGGTTCAACTCACTGGGGACAGCTATTTCCACAGTTACTAACAAATCACCCATAGCTTTTGGAGTGTCGATACCTCGACCTTTTACTCGGAACGTGGTTCCTGATTTAGTGCCAGCTGGGACCTTCAACGTCACCGTTGAGTGGTCGTAGGTTGGAATCTTAATTTCAGAACCTAATGCCGCCTCTGGGAAGGTGATTGGAACCGAGAGAGTGAGGTGCCGACCTTTTCGACCAAACATGGCATCATCCGCTACTTCAACGACAACGAAAAGATCACCGTTCGGCCCACCATTGCGACCGTTACCTCCTTTACCGGCAACCCGTATGCGTTGTCCGTTATCAACCCCTGCAGGGATTCGCACTTTGGCTTGTCGGCGTTCCCCTTCAGCGTTGGTGCCGAGGCCAACAGTGGTAGTGACCCCGTCAATGGCGTCGCGAAATCCGAGGTGTATTCGTGTCTCTTGGTCCACTCCACGCATAGGGACAGGCCCTCTAGCCCCTCGATTTTTTCCGAAAAGATTTCCGAACATGCCGCTGAGGTCATCAAAATCTTCGAAATGTACATTGAATCCGTCCGGGCCTGACGCAAAGCCACCTGTGGCGGAGGGCCCGAGACGCCGAGCTTCGTCGTAGTCCGTGCGTTTGGTCTGATCACCAAGAACGTCATAAGCAGCAGACACTTCTTTGAAGCGATCCTCGTTCCCCCCAGTTGCGTCAGGGTGATGGGTTCGTGCCAGTTTCCGATAGGCCTTGGTTATTTCTTTTGAGGGAGCGCTCGATGACACCCCAAGCACTGCGTAATAGTCCTTTTCAAACCATTCCCGCTGAATAGTCATCATTCACCTCCTCGTCATCAAACCCAGCTATTAGTCACGCACTTTGACCATGGCCGCACGTAACACTCGCTCACCCCACCAGAACCCGGGGCGGAGTTCTTCAACAACCAATTGCTCGCTGCCGTCACCTGTTTCGTGCAGCACTGCCTCGTGTTGGTTGGGGTCGAACGGAGCTCCGACAGCTTCGATACGTCTCAACCCCCCTTTTTGTAGTGCGGCTTCTAACGAGGTCTTGATCGGTGCTACTTCTTCAAGGCCTTGAGCCTCGGCAGCATCGCACGCATCCAACACAGGCAGTAGCGATTCCGCTAGTCGCGATATACCACTGGCAATCCGTTGATCAAGCTCGCCCGAACTTCGTCGACGGAAGTTTTCAAATTCCGCTTGAAGTCGCTGCAGTGAGTCTCGGTAGTCGTCGCGTTCCGCCGTAACGTTTTCGAGTGACTCAACTAGGGCTTCAACTGAAAGAGGTTCTAGGGGTTCGTCAGTTAACAGTTCGGGCTTCTCGATGTCAGAGTCAGCTTCAGAATCGGTTAAGTCATCAACATCAAGATCTAGTTCAGTCTGTTCAGGATTGTCGATATCTTCGTCTGTCACTGGTCCTCATCAATGATTTCCGCGTCAACAACGTCGTCCCCATCGTCCGCGTTAGCGGTCGAAGTGTCGCCAGCTGTTCCGGCTGCAGACTCGTAAAGTTTTTGGCTGAACGATTGGCTAGCCGCGGTGAGTTCCTCGGTTGCCTTGCTGATCGCGTCCACATCTTCACCTTCTAAAGCTTCTTTGAGGGCGGTTAACGCCACTTCGACTTCGGCCTTATCGTCGTCGGAAACTTGATCGCCTTGGTCGGTGAGCACCTTTTCAATCTGGTAGACGAGTGAGTCTGCGTTGTTTCGAACTTCTGCTACTTCTCGGCGTTGCCGGTCTTCTTCCGCGTGGCTTTCGGCATCTTGAACCATCTTGTCAATGTCATCGTCGCTCAAGTTTGATTGGCCGCTGATCGTGATGGATTGTTCTTTATCAGTTGCCCGATCTTTTGCCGAGACATTGACTATCCCATTGGCGTCAATGTCGAACGTGACTTCAATTTGCGGCACACCCCTTGGCGCTGGTGGTAAATCGACTAGCTGAAATTTGCCTAGAGTTTTGTTGCCTGAAGCCATTTCACGCTCACCTTGTAGAACGTGGATTTCGACTGAGGGTTGCATGTCATCAGCGGTGGTAAATACTTCTGTCCGTTTTGTGGGGATCGTGGTGTTGCGTTCAATTAATTTTGTCATCACTCCCCCTTTGGTCTCAATGCCGAGGCTCAGCGGTGTGACATCAAGAAGTAGGACGTCTTTCACGTCGCCTTTTAGAACGCCTGCTTGGATAGCGGCACCAACTGCGACTACCTCATCAGGGTTTACCCCTTTATGAGCTTCTTTTCCCGTCATTTCGAGAACGAGATCTTGCACCGCCGGCATTCGCGTAGACCCGCCCACCATGATGACGTGGTCAATGTCGCTCGGGTTTAAATTTGCGTCCTCTATTGCTTGTTTGAAGGGAGCTTTGCATCGGTCGACAAGGTCAGCGGTGATCTCCTGCAACTTGGCTCGGGTCAGCTCGTAATCGAGATGCAACGGTCCACTGTCAGTCGCAGTAATGAACGGCAAGTTGATTTGAGTTGTTTGCTTTGATGACAAATCTTTTTTCGCTTGCTCACCGGCTTCTTTCAGTCGTTGGAGCGCCATCGCGTCTGCCTTGAGATCGACACCATGGTCACCTTTGAACGAATCAGATAACCAATCGATAACGCGTTCGTCCCAGTCGTCTCCACCAAGGCGGGTGTCACCTGCTGTGGATTTCACCTCGAAGACTCCGTCGCCGATTTCAAGTACCGACACGTCAAAGGTGCCTCCACCAAGGTCGAAAACCAAGATTGTTTGATCCGAAGTTTCTTTGTCTAAGCCGTATGCAAGGGCGGCGGCTGTCGGTTCATTGATGATCCGCAGAACTTCGAGTCCCGCTATCTGCCCTGCTTCTTTGGTAGCGGTCCGCTGCGCATCGTCGAAGTAAGCAGGAACGGTGATTACTGCTTCATTGACTTCTTCCCCAAGGTACTCCTCGGCGTCGCGTTTGAGTTTTTGCAGAACTCTGGCTGCAATCTCTTGTGGGGTGTACGACTTGTCATCAATTTCGACTGTCCAATTTGTGCCAACGTGACGCTTTACCGACGCTAACGTCCGATCCGGGTTAGTGACCGCTTGTCGTTTGGCCACCTCTCCTGTCAGTACTTCACCACTCTTAGAAAATCCGACGATCGAGGGTGTCGTCCGGTCACCTTCGGCATTTGCGATAACGGTGGGCTCTCCACCTTCCATCGTTGATACCACTGAGTTAGTGGTTCCAAGATCGATGCCAACTGCTTTAGACATATGATTTCTCCTCCTGTGGGGGTGGGTCAGGGAGCAACTCGGGCGCTTAGAACAGCAAGTACACCAGGTGTGTTGTCGTTCCCGAATACCTACCATCATAAAAGTTGAGTGTGTCATTTACAACTTTCTTGTTAGATTTCTTTAATAACCTGTTTCAGTCTCAGCCAGATAGGGTGCGATCTATGGTCAGCAAGGCCACGCGGCTCGTCCTCCTTCGACATGGTCAAAGTCAGTGGAATCTCGAAAATCGATTTACCGGCTGGTTTGACGTTAATTTGACCGAAAAAGGCGTTACCGAGGCAACCAGAGCAGGTGAGTTATTAAGCGCGGCGGGTATCAGACCCGATGTCGTTCATACTTCACTTCAAACACGCGCTATTGCCACGGCCAATTTGGCCTTAACTGCCGCCGATCGGCTCTGGATTCCTGTTCGGCGAAGCTGGCGACTCAATGAGCGACACTACGGCGCCCTCACCGGCTTAATCAAAGAAGAAACCGTCGCCCTTCATGGCACCGAGCAGGTGCACCTGTGGCGTCGGAGCTATTCCACAGCACCACCTGACATGCCCTCGAATCACCCGTATGACCCTAATGACGACATCCGCTACGCATCTGTTCCTAACACTTTGCTGCCCCGAAGCGAGTGTCTCGCCGATGTCCTGCAACGTTTAATGCCCTATTGGGAAGGCCCGCTGTCAGAAGATCTAAGACATTTGGAAACGGTTCTTGTCGCAGCCCACGGAAACAGTCTGCGAGCACTGGTGAAGCACTTGGAAGCGATACCCGACGACGAAATCAGTGATCTCGAAATTCCTACTGGCGCTCCACTCGTCTATGACCTCGACATCAATTTAAAGCCAGCTGAATCGTTACCGATTACGGATCGCTATTTGAGTTAAATTTGTCTCTTTGGGTGACACGTTTCGACCCCTAGAGAGCGTCTACCCCACGTTCGCCAGTGCGGATACGAGTGACGCTTTCCACTTCGGTGACCCATACCTTTCCATCACCGATTTTTTCGGTTCGCGCCGCCTGAACAAGGCAGTCAACTACTCGATCTGTGTCCGCGGCATCAACCAGTATTTCGACCCGAACCTTAGGGATGAAATCCACGTGATATTCGGTTCCGCGATACGTCTCCGTGTGACCTCCCTGACGACCAAACCCCCGTACCTCAGATGCCGTAAGGCCCTGAACGTTGGTGTCTTGCAAAGCTTCAACAACGGCCTCAAGGCGGTGGGGTTTAATTACGGCGGTAACCAAACGAACCATATTCGCACCTCTTCGCGTCTTCCGTACCTATCAACCTTGTCACGCCAGCAAGCATCCGGCCAACGTCGGGGAAATAAAGATCACGGTTCCAGGCTTCTCGCCTCTAACGCAGATCATAAACATGTCTCGTTTCGGGTCTACCTCGTCGAACTAGCAACCGGTCTGTTCTTCGGTAACAAATGATGGAAGCTTTCAGACCGTTGGTGCGGTCCGTCGACATTGTGTCCGGTAACTTGACCTACGTGAAAGCACGAGTCAAGCCCCACCATCTCGCGCTCGCGATTGGAGTTGCGTTCGCTTCAGTGACCGCGGGTTCTGGAATCGCAGCGACCGCTTTTGGGTTCCACAATTACAACCCGGTACACAGAGAGGTATTTGGCAACATCCCTGGAGCCTTACAGGTTGCCTTCTATGTCATAACTCCTTTCCTCATTGTTTTAGGGGCTTGGAATTTCGCTCAACGTGTCAAAAATTGGGAGCGCGGCGCACCCGATCTCCGGGCGACAACCGGGACGAACGTCAGACGAAGGGTCCGCGATTATAAAGCCGGGGTGATTATGCAAACCCTGCTGCGTGATCCTGCGGCGGGGATCATGCATGCTCTTCTGTACTACGGGTTCCTCGTGCTCCTCGCGGTCACCACCACCCTTGAGATTGATCATCAACTTCCAGAAAGATTGAAGTTCTTGCATGGTGGCACCTATCAAGGATTCAGCTTTGTAGGCGACCTCGCTGGTCTTGCTTTCACTGTTGGAATGCTTTGGTCAGTAGTTCGTCGTTATATACAAAGGCCATATCGGATCCGTATCAAAACGAGACCTGAACACGCCCTCATTCTTGGGGTCCTATTGGCACTCGGGATAACTGGTTTCGCCGCCGAAGCATTTCGCATCGCGCTGGAAGGTCGCCCAAGCTACGAACAATGGTCTTTCGTTGGTTACCCTCTTTCTGCTTTAGTCAGCGGCGTCGATGCTGTGGCTGGATGGCATCAGGTGATGTGGATTAGCCACGTGTTCTGTTTCCTGGCGTTTCTCGTGATGTTGCCAGTGACGATGCTTCGGCACATGTTCACTTCCCCTTTGAATATGTACCTCAAGGACCGCGAACGCCCGAAGGGTGCAATGCGAGCCTTGCCGGACCTCATGGAAGCAGAGGACATTGAAACCATCGGCGCGTCGGTCGTCGAAGATTTCACCTGGAAACAGCTATTGGATACTGACAGCTGCACCATGTGCGGTCGTTGCACGGCGGTGTGTCCTGCCCACGCGACAGGGAAACCACTCGACCCGAGAGAAATCGTCCTAAAGACGGGCGAAGTCATGGCGGCGACTGGCGAACATGGACAAGTTTCCCCACCAATTGGTACAGATACCGAGATAACCGTAAGCGCCAACAGCTTGTTCGAACGTATTAGCACTGAGGAACTTTGGGCGTGCACCACCTGTCGAGCTTGTGATGAAATCTGTCCCGTTAACATCGAAATTCTCGACAAAATTCTCGACATGCGCCGCTATCTCACGCTCATGGAAAGCGACTTTCCAAGCGAGCTCAGTAGCGCTTTCCGAGGCATGGAAAACAATGCCAACCCTTGGAATATGAACAACGGAGAACGTGCTGATTGGGCCAGCGAATTAGATATCGAAGTGGTTGATCCCTCGGATCCCTTTGACCACGAATACCTGTACTGGGTCGGTTGCGCGGGTTCTTTTGATGACAAAAATCAGAAAGTTTCAGAGGCCACTTCCAAATTACTTCGCCGCGCGGGAGTTGATTTCGCGATTCTTGGCCCTTCAGAAATGTGCACGGGTGATAGCGCCCGCCGTTCAGGTAACGAGTACCTCTTCCAAATGCTTGCGACTGAAAACATCAACAGTCTCAATGAAATGGGAGTTCGCAAAATTGTCACCCAGTGCCCTCATTGTTTCAACACATTGAAGAACGAATACCCCCAGTACGGCGGCAACTGGGAAGTCCTTCACCACACGCAGTTCCTAGAAGAACTTGTGGAATCGGGTGCGCTTGATCTAAGCGAAGCGCGATTGGAAGAACGAATCGTGTACCACGACTCCTGTTATTTAGGGCGTCACAATGACGTGTATATGTCGCCTCGAAACGTCATCGGCAACCTTGGTGGTGTCGAAATAGTTGAAGCGCCAAGAAATGGAAACAACGGCATGTGCTGCGGTGCCGGAGGGGCACGCATGTGGATGGAAGAAACCATCGGCACAAAAGTGAACGACGAACGCTCCCAAGAACTCATAAACACGGGAGCGACCCGCATAGCTACAGCTTGTCCCTTCTGCTACGTCATGATCGACGACGGCGTAAAAGCTCAAGGCTTCGAAGAAGACGAGGTCAAAGTCGCGGATATCTCAATCCACTTGATCGAAGCGCTAGAAGCAACTGAGGCGCAACGCCAGAGTGACCCGGACAACCAAGAGAACACTGCCAATACTGATTAAGCGATTAGCAGCGATTAGCAGCGATTAGCAGCGATTAGCAGCGATTAGCAGCGATTAGCAGCGATTAGCAGCGATT
>DUBN01000038.1:0-63636 GCA_012960315.1 Acidimicrobiia bacterium | reverse complement strand
TTTTCATGGAATCGGCTAGGTGTGGGGCCTCGCTGACCTAAATATTTCGAACCGAGCGAGGACGCCCCATATGGCACATCCGCAGCTGTCGTCATCTGGATGAAGCTAATCTGACCAATTTTCATACCCGGGTAAAGGGTGATTGGCAGGTTGGCAACATTTGAAAGTTCAAGGGTGAGATGGCCATCCCAACCTGCATCAACAAACCCTGCGGTCGTGTGGATAAGTAAACCCAATCGGCCAAGAGACGATTTTCCTTCGATACGACCTACCAGGTCATCGGGAATCGCAACCCGTTCCAGCGTCGATCCAAGCGCGAATTCACCAGGGTGCAGAATGAAGGCGTCATCGTTATTAACTACTACTTCTTCGGTTAGATCAGTCTGATCTTCTTTGACGTCAATCACTCGTCGCGTGTGATTGAGAAAGACTCGGAATCTGTTATCGAGGTGAAGGTCGACTGAAGACGGCTGAATATCTGCCGGATCGAGAGGGTCAATCACGATACGCCCGTCCGACAGGAACTCGCGGATTGTGCGATCGGAGAGGATCATAAGAAATGCAGCCTAGCGGCGCGCGATACCGGGGCTGACCCTGTAATGGGAGGTTCGTGCTCCGATCAGTTGGAGGGTCCACGGCCTCGTTAGACTTCACTTTCCACACGACAGTAGGCAATGCGGGTGTAGTTCAATGGCAGAACGTCAGCTTCCCAAGCTGAGAACGCGGGTTCGATTCCCGTCACCCGCTCCAACTTTACATAGCTCTCTTTTTACCTTTTACCTGAGCAGCTAAAGACAGCATTATCCCAAAAGTGTTCCTAACGCCCATACCGCAGCCACGAGCCCGACGACCAGCATGAGCATGCTTCGTCCAATCGGGGCTCGCTCCAACTCATTTTCCCCTCGGGGTGCACTGCGCGGACGAAGCAGCGCTAACCCGTTGCCTACAAAGAGCGCCGCCCCGAGAGCAAGCATCAGAAAAGGAATGAGGTCGGGACCCAGGAACACGATCGCGATTCCTTAGGCCGGGTCTTGATAGCGGCTCATATTCGCGAATCTCGTGTAATTGCTGAGCCAAGCAAGTCGAACCGTGCCAGTAGGTCCATTGCGGTGTTTCGCAACAATGACTTCAGCCGACCCAATGTCAGGTGACTCAGGGTTATACACCTCATCTCGATATAGAAAAGCAACGACGTCAGCGTCTTGTTCTATAGATCCAGACTCTCGCAGGTCTGCGAGCATGGGCCGTTTATCGGTTCGCGACTCAAGCCCGCGGCTGAGCTGCGATAGCGCGACTATGGGTGTCTCAAGTTCACGAGCGAGGATCTTTAAGCCACGAGACATTTCCGAAACCTCAACTTGACGATTTTCAGCATTCCTCCTACCACTCATTAGTTGCAGATAGTCAACGACAACCAGCCCAAGGTCTCCTAGCCGACTCTTCAGCCTCCGGGCTTTCGCTCGGATTTCCATTACCGTCAAGTTTGGGTTGTCGTCAATCCATATTGGGGCTTCACCAAGCTTGCCAACTGCTCGCGTTATTTTGGGCCAGTCATCTTCGGAAAGATTTCCGTTTCGCATTCTCTGAGAGTCAACTCGAGCGTCCGAACAGAGAAGCCTCTGAGTTAACTCAAGGTGACCCATTTCCAGAGAAAAGAACAAGACGGGACGTTGTGCTTCAAGCGCAGCGTTTGCAGCCATTCCAAGAGCGAATGCTGTCTTACCCATAGAAGGGCGAGCGCCAACAACAACGAGGTTGCTGGGTTGCAACCCGGAAAGAAGTTCGTCGAAGTCGACATAACCGGTGGGAAGCCCCGTGATCGCGTTGCCCTGTTCGTATAACTCCTCTAGACGATCAAGATTGGCGTCAAGTAGTTCGCGAATGGGTTTGGTGCTGTCCACCACTCGACGTTCCGCGATTTGGAACATCATCGCTTCGGCTTCATCGATGGTTTTGACTACATCTTCCGGTCGGCTGTACCCCAATTCCATTATGTCGCCAGCTACCCCAATGAGCCGACGAAGCATCGAATGTTCTTCCACAATGAGCGCGTACCGGGCAGCATTAGATGCGGCGGGCGTAGACATTTGTAACTCAAGCAGGCGTTGAGGACCGCCCACCTGTTCGAGGAGACCTGCCCTAGTGAGTTCTTCGGCAACCGTCACTGGGTCCGCTGGCTCTCCCGCGCCATACAGCGAAGCAATTGCGTCGAACACGTACCCATGTGCTGGCACATAGAACTGGTCACCACTAAGAGTTTCGACTGCAGGGCCGATGGCATCACGTGAGAGAAGCATTGCTCCTAGCAAAGACGCCTCCGCATCGACATTGTGCGGCGGCACCCGCCCATTGGAGTTAGCTGGTGGTGGATTAAAAGAAAGGTCGTTGCTCATTGCCATCAGTCTCTCAGATGACTCATGTGTAGAACTAGGGGCAGACCTTGGGGATTTAGTTACCATTTTCTGTGGATAACTAGGGTAGTTATCCACAGAACATGACAGCTAGGTGACGGGCCGCATCGCTGAGCTTGTTAGAGCCGTTCGTTCCATAATTCTCGCGTCGTGCGAAATTCTGTCCTGAAATCAGCTTCTATCAGAACCGAGCAGCGCTTTCTCGCGCGTCCAAATGATCCAAATACCGTTCCGGAATTGGGATTTTGAAGACTTCAGCTGCATTTAATCCCAACATTTTCGCCCGGCTGGCATCGTCCAACTCCCCCATTGTCCGCTCAATCGCTTCCGCAGAATGCGGCCACGATCCTTCGTGATGCGGATAGTCATTCGCCCACATGAAATTGGGAACCAAATCATGGCGCAGAGCTAAATCCAACCCAGCTGCGTCTTCTTGAAAAGTCGCGAAACCTTGGCGTTTGAAGTATTCGCTAGGTAGCAAGTCCAGCTTGGGCCTTACCGCCCAATGATGTTTAAGGTAGGCCTCGTCCATAGCTTGGATGGCCCATGGAACCCATCCAATGCCAGCTTCGACGCTTCCAAATCGCAATGTCGGGAATTGCTCAGCTACTCCAGAAGCGCAGAGATTAGCGATCGGTTCAATATTTTGTGCAAGTGAATGCACCGCGTAGTTGATGACCGCGCCACCTCTACTACGGGCAGTCCGAGGATCTCGCCCAGTAGAGATATGGAAGGTCACCGGTAAATCGACCTCCACTATCGCTGCCCATAAGGGATCAAACTCTTTGAGGTTGTAGTTCAAAGCCTCATGGTCTGGGGCACCCCAGATGGGTTTACTTGGAAGTTGTAGCCCCTTAAACCCAAGTTCCGCGCAACGTTGAATTTCAGTGATCGCATTGTCAAGACCAGCAGGCGCAATGCAAGCCATAGAAATTAACTGGTCGTTGTGTGGACCAAAAGTTTCCCACGCCCAGTCGTTATAGACGCGACACATCGCGTGGCTGAACTCGGGGTCACTAGTAGCCCACATAGTGAGGCCTTTATTCGGGAAGATGATCTCAGCGTCGGTCCCATCAGCGGCAAGATCAGCGATTCGTGCTTCTGGGGTGTAGCCCGCTTTATTGCGAAGCAGATCTTGTCCCTCGAACTGAATGGTGTTCAGTTTTAGAGGACTACGAAACCCTTCAGTTTTCTGGAACTTTTCACCTTTCATCCCAATAATCACTCCAGGCAAACGTTCCTGATACTTCTCGTCGATTCGGGTCGCCCAGAGGTCCTTGGGTTCTTGAGCATGACCATCCGTTGACACCATGAAGTATTTGTTCTGTGCACCGGGACGTGGCGAACGCTCCCACCCCGATGACCCAGGGGTGTTCAGCCGCCATTCATTGTTTGCGTCAGGTGCCGGGATAACAGTCGTCATAATTTCTTTCTCCGCCTACAGCATCGCGCACCGCGGCACTTCGCTTCACACAAGTTACGTTTCTCAACGCGTGGCACGCGTGTTCAAATACATCGAATAGAGACCAGTTGTAGCGCATATGTACAGGCGGTTTCTCTTGAGTCCACCGAACTCGACATTCGCGACGACTTCAGGGATCCTGATTTTCCCAATCAACTTGCCATCATCCGCGAAACAATGCACCCCATCACCGGCCGACGTCCAAACGTTTCCTTTGTGATCGACACGAAAACCGTCAAACACACCAACGGTGCATGTTGCAAAAGTCGAATAGGTGCCGGTTAGCGTTCGCCCATCAGCGGATACGTCATATGCGCGGATATCGGGCGGGCAGCTTACGCCGACGTGTGAGATCCCTGTATCCGCAACATAAAGAGTTTTTTCGTCTGGCGAAAATGCGAGGCCGTTGGGGCGAACCATGTCGGAAACCGCGACCTCTAATGTGCCATCAGCACCATACCGATACACATACGAAGCACCGATTTCAGATTCTGCCGCATGCCCCTCATAATCGCTATCGATGCCGTAGGTGGGATCACTGAACCAAATACTGCCATCTGATTTCACGACGACATCGTTCGGTGAATTGAGCCTTTTATCTGCGTATCGCTCAACAAGAACTTGGCGAATCCCATCATGATTAATCCTGGTTACGGATCGTCCGCCATGTTCGGCGGTGATTATTCGACCTTGAAGATCCAGACAATGCCCATTGGCGTTAAATGCAGGTTGGTCGAATATGTCGACTAGGTCCGTTCGTTCGTCATACCGAAGGGTCCGGTCGTTGGGAATGTCCGAAAAAATAATTTGGCGGGCACTCGGGACATACACGGGTCCCTCTGCCCAGCGAGCGCCTGTCCATAGGTGATCAACATGCGCATTGTGAATGACTAGCCCGTAGAAGCGTGGATCCAATACTTCGATGGCGGAATCAAGTGCCATGGCTCCTCCTTCGTGGACCATGTCAATGAATCTGTCGTCTTTCTGACAACAGCCTCGGCCATTGGAGCGCCCCTAATCGAGCGGACTAACTTCAACTGTGAGATGTAGCCGAAGGTCTGAATGTAAACGGACCTCGACGATGTGAACGCCAACTCGTCTGATGGGTTCCTCAAGCGACATGTCTCTGCGGTCTAGTTCAACTCCGGTCTGAGCTTTGACCGCTTCCGCTATTTCGGTTGTAGTCACCGAGCCATACAATTGATCGTCTTGGCCCACGCGAGCTTGCACTGCAATTGTTTGAGATTCCAATTCTTGAACGAGCCTTTCAGCGCTTTCCCGCTCTTTGATGTTGCGCAGATCGCGGGATCGCTGCATCGCCTGAGCCTGGCTAGCTGCACCTTGGGTAGCTCTCATCGCTAGCCCTTTTGGCATAAGGAAATTCTGCGCATAACCGCTGGCAACTTCAACAACGTCGCCAGTATTTCCTACGCCTTCTACATCGGATCGCAGAATTACCTTCACTCGCTATTCACCTCTGCAGGCATCTCTTCAGATATCTCGGCGGACTCGACAAATTCATCGGTTGGCGCGTCGGCATTTTTTTGTTCTACAAATTCTTCGTTACCCTGTTTTCGATCGTCGTTGCGCGGTTCTCGATCGTCGTTGCGCGGTTCTCGATCAGAGCGGCCGCGACGCCGGTCACCTTTTCGTTGTGTGACAACCCGTTGGGCATAGGGGATCAACGCCATTTCTCGAGCCACTTTTATGGCTTTTGCAACGTCACGTTGCTGATGGCGGTTATTGCCAGACACACGTTGGCCCCTGATTTTTGCCCGATCTGAAATAAAGGCACGCAGCAGGTTCACGTCCTTGTAATCGATGTACTCGATTTTGTCTTTGACGATCGGGCTGATCTTTTTTTTGCGAGGTTTGCGCAAATCTTTAGCTTTTGCACGGGGTGGTTTTTTCTTACCTGCCACTAGAACGGCTCCTCATCAGGAATTTCATACCCAGCTCCAAAGTCAGAACCGGTGTTAGACGTATTGGATTGATTAGAACGTGGGGCCCCGCCTTCACTTCGTTCGTTACGACTGACCTGTGCGGTAGCCCAACGAATACTTGGGCTCACCTCATCTGCAACAATTTGCACAGCTGATCGCTTTTCGCCGTTTGGGCCTTCCCAGTTACGGTAATCAAGCCGGCCGTAAATCACGACTCGCATGCCCTTCGTAACAGACTCTGCCACGTTTTCAGCTAGGTCGCGCCAGCACGAAACATCAAAGAAATGAGCTTTATCTTCCCCTTGGTTAGATCGCTGATTCCATGCGATACCAAAACTGCACACCGCTGCACCGCCCTGTGTGAAACGAAGCTCTGGATCGCGGGTCACATTCCCTACGAGCACAATGTTGTTGTCGAAAGCCATTTTGATTCCCCCAAATCACTCAGCGTCTGTCGCTGAAGTAGTTCCGGCAAGTAAGCCACGCTTCGCAGCTTCATAGTCGGGTAGGCGAATAAGTTTATGACGAACGACGTCGTCGGCTATACGCAGTCCTCGTTCGACAGGGTCCATGGCCCCACCTTCAGCAACCAATTCAATCACTGAGTAGTAGCCCTCGGTTTTGTGGTCAATTTCGTACGCAAATTTTCGTCGACCCCAAAAATCAACGCCAGCAATGGTTGCAACGTCTTCGATGCGGGTGCGCAAGTCCTTCAAGGCATCTTGAACTTGTGCGTCATCAAGGTCACTATCGTGAATGACCATTAACTCATAAGCACGCATGCCGTTTCCTCCTTCGGACCCGGCTAGCCGGGGCCCCAATCACGGGGCAGGGGTTAAAGATTTCTGAGCGGCCTAGAACACTGTCGCGTTCAGGTGTGTCCACTTCCGCGCCCCACCGTATTGACTAAAACGTGGAAACACACCAAAAACGAGAACGAAGCACCGTCACTAATCCACTATCGCAAGACTTCTTATCCATCGCGATGTAACTCTTGCAACACTTCGCCTGCCAGTCGAGCCGCCGCAGTTTCGTCTAGATCAAATTGAGCATTTCCTGCGTCTGAGTCAGACGTGACACTCATCCATAGGCCTATCGAAAAACGAGCGGTAGAACCACCGAACCAGGCGAGGTCTCGATCAGCATTGACGCCGGGACTACCAATAACTGCGACGTCGTCAAGTTGTGCACCGAACCCAAGGTCGCGCGCCACGACCTCGGTAAGAAGTTCGCTTATCTGGGATGCTGTTTGAGCGTCAAGCAACACCTCGGTTTGGTCGTTACCGCGATCGATTCGCGTACCATCGGCATTTCTTATTTCGAGGACAGTTTGGGTCTCGTACCGCCGGCCGCCCCGAGCTACCAAAGCGTGCCCTTGCGCAAGTTCGAGAGCCGTTATCTGGTCAGACCAATTAAGAGAATTTTCGAAACTTTCCCAGCGCCAAAAAGGCTTGAGCACTTCTTCACTATCAATCCGAGCCTCTTCGGCAACGGAACCATCGGTTGCATACATCACACGCACCTGGCTGCGGTCATCTAACAAAACGACAACGACTTCTGATAGTCCTCGCGCTCCAGCAGCTTTTTCGACAATGGTCGCAACTATTTCTTGGGCACCCAAATCCAAGGTCGAATCCACTTCTATTTGCCCTTTAACAACTGGTGCACTCCCGTACTGTTCAACCAATTGGCTATAAATCCTCTCCAAATAGGGCAACAGACCCGCATCGGGGACAAGGCTGTTAACCGGCGTCTCTTCGCTCACCGGTATCAACAAGTTTTTCAGAGGAATTGTCCGCTGAAAAACCAATTCCTCTTGCGTGATCAACCCCGCTTCATAGAGCAGGGCAAGAATTTGGTTGCGGCCCCGCTCAGAACTGTCCCCTCCCCCACCTTCAAGCATCAACCCTGCTAAATGAGCAGCCTGGCCTATCTCGAGATCTGATGCGCTTTTCCCATACCAAGAACGCGAAGCAGCTTCGACCCCATAGGTGGATCTACCCAGCGGTACCTGAGATAGAAATTGCTCTAAGAGGGCTTCTCTGGGCTCAGTTTGCTCGAGGTGTATGACTACTGCCGCCTCACGCAGCGCTGCCAATCGTGTTGTAGCTCTGCCGTTAATTGATCTCACCAGACGTTGAGTGATTGTCGGCTGTCTACTGGAACCCGTGGGCCACAAAACAGCAGTAAAAAGCGGCCAAGGTTCAACTTCTCCTTGATTGAGGTATTGGGGGTCAAGTGTTGCCAACACGGCGTCAAGCAGGATTGGCGACATTTCTTCCAATGTCACAGGAAACATGTTGATTTCCGGGTGAAGCCCCGCTAATTGAATCCCGAAGCGATCATAAATAACCGTGTCCTTATCGAAGGTCGCCGCGAGGGACAGCGGTGCGTCTCCCATGGTTCGAACCGATATACCGACCCCTAAGACAGCAAGAACTAGCAGCAGGTACAAAACCAACCACAATGTTGGTGCCTTATTTGGTTTGTTCTCTAGTAAAGCTGGATCAGACATCTGTCCAGAAATCGCTTCGTCAATAAGTTATTCAGCTGTAACCCTTAGCTACTGGAGAGTACCCAAGGGCGCATACCAAACAACTACAGAAACCCGCGGGGCGACTAGTGAAGTGGATATCGGCGAAGGAGATAATTCCACCTACATTTTGTGCACACCTCAACTTCGTATGAAACGAAGTGGCCTTGACGGCGCCCGATTCTCTGAAGTTCGTGGTCCGACACCACACACTTGCCTCCTGGCCCTAAGCGTGGGCCGAAGACATAGGCAACAAGACGTAACTCATCTTCGTTGCACAAAGGACAGCTACCCCCCATGTGCGGTGCAGCATTTCGAGCAACTCGGAGTAACTCGGGATGAATCTCACATGCTTCGTCTCTGTTAACTATGCCGCGCTCAATATCTCGAAGCAGCCGCCGGCGTTGAAGACGGTAGTCAACCTCGCCGAAGCCTGCCTCGGCGTCTTCACTCGCTAGGCCCGGGTGATACGGCACCCATGCAGCGTAGTCAGAACTAGGGGTTCTTTCGCCAATCTTGTATTAGAGCAGTTGCATCTTTCTTAGATAACGGACCAGTCCGTAGCCGCTGATCCATCAATCGGGCGAGCATCTCGCCAACGAGTGGGCCTTCTCCACCAATCAGTTCAGCGATTTCGTTGCCGTCCAAAGGAAGCTGAAATTCTTCGTCTCCTTCTAGTTCCCGGACCTGGTCGATCGCTGAAACAACCGACGGCAGTGGCGGTTGCTCGTAGGCATTTAATAATTCGATCGCCGGTTCAAGATCGTGGCGCGCCTGATGGAGTAATCGTCGAGCCGTCGCATGGTCATTATTTTTCGCTTCAGCCAGAGCACGAGCGGCATCGATGATCGCTCCGACCCGTGAAGCTGTCGCGTTTGACGCTCTCAACCCAGCGAGCGCTTTGCGGGCAAGAATCCCCTCTTGTAAAACTGGCCAAAGAAGACACGCCCATCGTAATTCCAAGTTCCGGCTCACAAGATCTATGGACTGTGCTTGCAGGTTTTCGTGATTCGAGATGCTAGGGAAAAGTCGTTCCATCAGCCCTGTTCGGTGCAACAGTTGTACGCCACGGCTAGGGCGTTCAACTAACAGAAATTTCGAAAATTCTTCGCTGATTCGTTCCTTCGACACAATGTCAAGGCGCTCAGCCATAACACCCATAGCGTTTTCGAGTTCTATAGGCGACGTCAATTGATAACCCGACAAGAAGCGGGCGGCTCTTAACATTCTCAAGGGGTCATCAGAAAAAGCTATTTCTGGCGTTAACGGTGTTCTCAACACACGCCTCGCCAAGTCAGTCCTTCCATCAAACGGGTCAACCAATCGCCAGCTAGGCAGTTGAATCGCCATGGCGTTGATGGTGAAATCTCGTCGAGCAAGGTCATCATCAATCTTGCTTGAAAACTCGACGCTCGGTTTTCGCGAGTCGGCGTGATATTTCTCTGACCGGTGGGTCGTGATTTCCACCATGACATCGCCTTTACGCGCTCCCACAGTGCCAAAGCGGGCGCCTTGATCCCAGGTTGTGTCCGCCCATCCCTCCAAGATTGACGATGTGTCCGCTGGCATCGCGTCTGTGGTGATGTCGATATCGCCACTCTGTCGTCCAAGAAACAAGTCCCGGACGACACCTCCAACGACAAAGAACCCCCACCCAGCGGAAACAAACAGCTCAGCTAGATTCCCTACGCGTCGATCAACGTCATCGCGATCAGCTTGTGCGACGCCGTCCATACAACGAAACGGTACCTTCGTATTGGCACAAATTTTGCAAGATTAATGAAGCTTCGCCTCAGTAAGGACCAGTTATCTTCCCCAACAAGTTGGAGTTCCAGGTCAGTCCTGGCAACCTAAGAGGCCCGGATTCCATTATGGAGCCGGAAATCGGAAGTTTGATGGAGTGGGCATGAAGTTCGACCTCGGCGACCGCGTGATCTATCCACACCACGGGGCAGCTCTGATTACCGCAAGGGAAAAGAGAAACGCGTTCGGCGAAGAGCGCGAATACCTGATCCTTCAAACAGCACACGGTGATCTAACGCTGTCTGTTCCCGCGGATATGGCGGATGCCGTAGGGATGAGACCTCCAATCGACGAAGACGACGTGGAAGACCTTTTCGAACTTTTAGCCAAAAAAGATATACGCGAGCCCGCAAACTGGAGTCGCCGGTTCAAAAATCACCAAGAGAAACTGAAGTCTGGTGATATTTACCAAGTAGCAGAAGTGGTGAGAAACCTCGCGTTGCGCGAATCTGCAAAGGGTTTGTCGGCTGGCGAGAAATCCATGCTTGACAAGTCCCGTCAGATCCTGATTTCTGAGCTTTCGATAAGCATGGATGTCAGCGAGGACGAAGCACTAGATCAAGTAGAAACAAGACTCGCTAGCTAGGTCGTTAGCTAAGGCGACCAACTCTGCTTGACTCCTCCCTATAACTTCATGTGGGGAGGGTCCAGTGTCGACAGACCAACCGCTCCACTGGAGTTCCAATGGCGTGCGCATCCGAACAGACTCTCAATGTCAGTCCGATGCTTACCTCAGGCCAATGCTTCCCCCCGAGAAGCTGCGATCAAACGAAATTAAAACCACTCTGCAATTACTCGCACAGAACGGCGTGCAGCGCGTTTTCACTTCAGCAATAAGATCGCGAGAGCAAAGTTTTTTTAGAAATATTGGATTCGAGCTACACGAAGAGTTGCTTTTGCTCAGTCACGATCTATCGGCACAGATCCCAGCCCCTACTCGTCCTACGCGACGCGCTCAGCGGTCCGACTGGCCACATATTCTCGACATCGATGCTTCCGCATTCTCGCAGTTCTGGCAATTTGACGCGATATCTCTAACGGAGGCCATAAAGGCCACACCTAGGAGCAGAGTTCGTGTCAACACTGGCCCTTCACCACAAGGTTTTGCGATAACGGGTCGCTCGGGGCGACAAGGTTTTCTCCAACGGCTCGCGGTACATCCGATACATCAAGGGAGTGGTCTAGGCCGTGCCTTGGTAGCTGATGCTCTTCGTTGGCTTCAGAAACGACGGGTCTATGAAGTACTGGTAAATACGCAAATCGAAAATGTCACAGCATTAGAACTCTACGAGTCCACCGGATTTGTTCAAAGAAACGATGGGCTAGCAGTCTTGCGGTGGGACGCGACGAGATGAACCGTTTGAGGTGGATCCGTGGAATCCCAATTCTTCTTTGTCTTCTCGTTAGTTTTCCTGGGCTAGCTAACGCAGTCGAAGTTGGATCTGGTGGGATACAAATCACTCGTCAATCTCCAATCGCCCAAGCAGGTGGGTCATTGGACTTCACACTCCGGCTACCCGGAGTAGTTGCATACGACGACCAGATCATCGTGACAGTTCACGAACCAGTCATCGACGAAACGGGGTTCCTCCAATCGGTTAACGGGCAAGGGTTAGGCGGCGTTCTCGCTTCTCGAACAATTGATGTATCAGATCTTGACCTTGATCCGTGGGGCTTAGCCCCCATCAAATTTCCCCTGACAAATAGTGGCGATGAAGCTATCCGTGTCGCAAGACTTGGGGTGTACCCAATAACAATCGAAATGCGGACTGCGAGTCAAGAGCTTGTTGGCCGCGTCGTGACCCATCTCATCCGAATTGGTGAGGAACCTTCTCAAAGGTTGCCGTTGGCACTTGTGGCCGAAATTCCGCACTCACCGGGCCACTCTGACTCAAAGCAAAATGTCGATACCGCCTCAGCTTGGTTCAATTTGTTGGTCAACCATTCCGACATCCCAGTGAGCATCACCTTTCAGCCCAACCAGATTGACAGCGCCGTAAATGAAGCGGCCATAGAACAATTCAGGAACACGAAAACACAACATGAGCTTGTACGCGGTTCTTTCATTCCCATTGATGAAGCAGCACTCATGGATGCTGGACTCACCCGTGAGGTGTCAACACTCCTCGAAATAGGTTCAGAAGAACTGAGAAGTTTGGGGACTCTGGCACCGTCAACTCTTTGGGTCGGACATGGAATGGCCGACGCCGCTCAAGTGGACCATCGATGGCAACGCGGCATCCGAGAGGTAATTGTCGAACCTTCTTCGCTCTCCCCACTACCCGATACTGCACCACGCGGCCCGGTGGAAATACTGGGAGTCGATTCAAATGTCAGGGCGCTAATCGTCGACCATCTCTCATCACAAAAGGAGCACGACACTGCATCTAGCGAAGCCCATCGCGTCTTGGCGCACCTTGCGACCATTGCCTTCACCCAACAGCCGACACCATTACTCGTCTTAGATCTCGGGGCAGGAACCCGCAATGTTGATTTTGCGACAGCATTTCTGAACGGTCTCACCCATTTGGATTGGGTTGAGCCAGTACCGGCCAGTGCTGCTATCACTAAGGCATTGTTGCTTAAGGACGGGAAACTCCAGCAGTATCGACTTCGAAGCCAGCCCAATTCCACAACTGAGAACTTCACTGGCTACCGCGATGCTCAAAGATACTTAACATCGTTTCGTTCAATGATCCGCGACGAAGATGCGTCCGAACATGACCAACTGGCTCAGAAATTACTCTTCAGTTTGTCGAGCGATTCGTCGCAACTCGACCGGCGAACGTTGTGGGAATCGATCGTCAGCCGAATCCGAGTGCAGACAAGTTTGATTGACATTCCCCCAGACGAATCAATCCAGTTAACGTCGCGGAAAGCGTCCGTACCGTTCAGCTTCCAGAACCGATCCGATGTCCCACTTCGAGTGGAATTACGGATCATCGGAGAAAAACTGACCGTCGACGATTTCGACGATGGAGAAAGCACCACGTTAGTTTTAGAACCTGGCGTTACAACTCATCGTTTTCTACTCCGCGCCCTCGGGTCCGGGTCATTTCCCGTGACGATCGAACTCCACTCCCCTGACGGTGGGCTACTAGTTGGAAAAGCACAAGCTGCCATACGAGCGACAACCCCGACAGGAGTGGGTCTTGGGCTCACCATCGGAGCAGCAGTTTTCTTAGCGATCTGGTGGGTAGTTGACACCAAAAGAAAGAAAGTCCGCCATCCATGACCCGCTTCGGCGCGAGCGCAGCAGCGAGTGGCATCGGATTGTCACGATTTACCGGCGTGATTCGCGCCGCTCTCATCACAAATATTCTGGGGATAGGCCTCGTCGGCGACGCGTTTGCCGCGGCTCAGCGAATTCCCAACGTGTTGCAGAATCTTTTCGGCGAGGGCTCTCTCTCTGCAGCATTCGTTCCTGAGTACAGCCGCTTATCCGAGGATGACCCCGAACAGGCCGGCCGGCTAGCTGGAGGAGTCGCTTCGTTTCTGCTGTGCCTCGTCGCTTGCTTAGTAGCCCTTGGGTTTCTTGCGGCAGAGCCTCTGACACGAGGAATCGCTTGGGGGTTTACGGGTGCCCGCTTTGACCTCACAGTTCGTTTAGTCCGAATCATTCTGATCGGAGCCGGCGTTTTAGTGCTGAGCGCCTGGTGTTTAGCTTTGCTCACCAGCCACCGCCGACTTTTTCTTGGATACTCAGCTCCAATTGTTTGGAACGCAGCCCAGATTGCAGTTCTCATTGCGATAGCAGTATCGGAGTTCAGTGACACCTCCGCGGCAGAAACTTTGGCATGGGCGCTCGTGGCGGGATCCGTCCTGCAAGTGCTTGTCCAACTTCCCGCGGTCTTAAAGGCAAATCGCCATATAAAGCTCAATTTCCTTTGGAAAGACCCCGCGACCGCTGCAGTCCTCAAACGATTCGGACCTGCCGTGCTTGGCAGGGGAGCGTTACAACTCTCATCGTTCCTTGACCTTGCGTTGGCATCATTGTTATCGGTTGGGGCTGCTTCTTCGCTCGGAGCAGCTCAAGCTCTCTATTTGCTTCCTATAGCTCTAATAGCGACAAGCATTGTTGCCGCTGACTTACCTGAACTCAGTCGCATGGATAATTTTGATGAAGTCGCGGCTCGGCTATCGAGAAGATTGCTCCAAATGCTTTGGCTAGTCGGTCCAATCCTCGCGATGTATTTAGCAGCAGGTCCACAAATCGCTGATGCTGTGTTCAATCTTGGCGGCTTTCGAAACCAAGTCAGTCACGATGATTTAACTGTCATTGGGTTAACGCTCGGAGGATACGCCCTTGGCGTGCCTGCCTTAATGGCATCCCGCGTACTCCAAAATGTCTGTTACAGCGTCGGTGATACTCGCACTCCGGCTCGAATCGCTGGCCGCCGGGTGATCATCTCCTTGATCGTCGGGGCAGTTTTAATGTTCCAGTTCGAACAAATTTTGGTAGTGGATCAAAGGCTCGTCGGGTTTGGCGACGGGAACTTTGTCTGGGGACCATTGTCCGACTCTGTGCGAAACGCGGCGCATCTCCCAGCTCGTTTGGGGCCAGTAGGGCTAGCACTCGGGTCCGCTGTGGGGGCTTGGATCGAATTTTGGCAACTTCGAAAACAAGTTTTGACACGCTGGCACTTGAAAGGTCTGACACAGTCAGGATTCTGGAAACACATCCTGCCCGCCTTGACCGCTCTCGGCGCAGCTGTAGCGATGAACCGCCTTAAGATTGACCAAGCACTGCTTCGGGTAGCTCTCGTTGGTGTCGGGGTGCTAATAGCGCATCTCGTGGCTTCAGTGGTCTTAGGTACGCAAGCGTTGTCAGATCTAGTCTCAGGCCTTCGGGGCGACTCCCCAATCCCGTCAACACCAACAAAGGACGAAACATCATGAACTCTGTTCAGATCGTCACTGATAGTTCCTGTGATCTACCTGAAGATCTCATAGCCCAACTCGGCATCGGTATCGTGCCCCTCAAGATTCGATTCGGACAAACAGAGTTCGTCGATCGGCTTGAGCTGACTACAGATCAATTTTGGGAAAAGTGCCAGCAGACAGACGAACTACCGTCAACTGCCGCCCCAGCACCCGGCGCATTCATCGCTGAATTTCAACGCGCAGCCGATGAGGGTGCACCTGGCGTGGTTGCGATAGTGCTCAGTGGAGAACTCTCAGCAACCATCGAAGCTGCGCAACAAGCTGCGCGCGAAGTTGAGGGCAACATAGATGTCAGAGTCGTCGATAGTCGAACCGTAACTCTTGGCCTTGGCGCGGTAGTAGTGGCAGCCGCACAAGCAGCAAAAGGAGGTGCAACCGTGGATGAGGTCGCAAATATCGCGACAGACAGTGCATCTCGTACCCACGTTCATGCTGCCTTGGACACTCTCGAAAACCTACGAAAAGGTGGACGAATCGGCGCAGCACAATCGCTTCTCGGGTCAATGCTCTCGATCAAACCTCTGATCGAAGTACGAAACGGCGTTGTTGAACCAGCGGGGAAACAGCGAACAAGAAGCAAGGCACTCGCCTATCTCGTCAAAGTAGTGGAAGAACATGCCCAACAAATTGAGAGCATTTACGTCACCCACGCGGCATGCGACGACGTGGACTCCTTTGTCCAACAAATCCAATCGTTAGTCCAAATCAATGTATTAGTTGGCCAGATTGGTCCCGTGGTAGGTGCCCACGCCGGTATCAGGACAATCGGTGTCGCGTTCCAAACCACTAGTTAACCGAATTCGTTAATAAATAATGGCGGCCGGAGATCATCAGAGATACAGAATTGATGATCGCGTCAGCGTGGGCCCTGTCGAGTCTTGGAGTGGTTTGGACCGGACCTTAGATCGACCGGTAACGATCAGGGTTCTAGATCCCTCGACTGAAATTGGAAAACGCGTCCAACTCCAGGCACGATCTTTGACTCGCCTTGAACATCCCGCTTTGTTACATGTTCTCGACACCATTGATCTTGAAGATCGCTTTGGGGTAGTTACCGAGTTGCTGCCCGAAGAGACTCTTCAAGACCGTATCTCTCAACAAAGCCACTTTTCTTCTCAAGAGGTAATCACTATTGGCATCCAACTCGGCGAAGCTTTGGCGATCCTTCACAACGCGGGGTTCGCACTTGGCGGGCTCCAAGCTAAGGATGTCGGGCAACGAACGGACGGGACCGTTGTCATTGTCGAAGGTCCCCCGACCAGTGATGCCATTGGCATCCCTGCTCGCCCTAGCGACGACATAGGCGCACTAGGTGAGCTGCTTCATTGTCTGTTAGTCGGCTTCAGGCCACAAATCGATCACCAAGGCCGGTACGAACTTCACCCAGCGATACCTACGTCGTTAGAGCAACTCATCAGGCGGTCGGTCGACCGGGACAGCCAGTGGTCTGATGCGACCGCGCTGGTCCTATCTCTCAGGTCCCTTCAACAGGATTTCGATCGACTCCCCCACGATGTGGAGACCACCCAAGCCGATTATTTACGGGTTGAGCGCACTTGGTTAGCCCCGGCAGCAATCATTGCGGTGTTAGGTGGGTTGGCCATCATCACGGGACTTTTTGTGACCCGAACCGAGAGCGCTCCCTCACTTGTCGGAGATGCCAGCGAAGTAGTGCGCTTAGAACCCGAGCAAACCATACTCATGGATAGCTTCTCGGATTCTCCAGCGGACGTGGCGCCAATAACTTCACGTCCTTCTTCTCCTTCATCACCGCGTCAAATTATTGGCATCGTTGATTTTGATCCTGCTGGTGATGACCGAGAAGAGCATCCTGAACAGCTCGAACTGATCAACAACGGTGACAGCAGCACTGGTTGGTACACCGAGCGTTACACCACAAGCGATTTTGGAAAATTAAAAGACGGTGTGGGCCTCATCATTCAACTGGTTCTCCCACAACATATTGATCAAATCCAAATTAGTTCTCCAACTATTGATTGGTCATTTGAGATTTTCGCTTCCCAGGACAGCACCGGAGCCATACAGAGTTGGGGCGAGGCGATCGCCCGTCGAGACGAAACCAGCGGAACGATCACGGTGCCTTTAGGTGGAACACCAGCTGCCGCCCTTTTATTGTGGATAACGGATCTTGGGAAAAGACTGCCTGTTGGAGGGCACCGAGTAACGATCAGCGAACTAAAGGTCAGTGGGCGTCCGCTATTTGGCTAGATCTGTCGACAAGATTCATTTGCCCAAAGTGTCCTGGATAGGATCATTCTGTGACGTCACCAGCCTTTGAAAAGTCAACGGACACGAGATTGGCTAATCGCGCCACAAAGATCGTCATTGACTTCGTCGAATTGCTACGTGGAAGAACTACGGGTCCTCTCCTTGTCGTCGCTCGCGTCATTGTTTATGGCATCGTGCTTTGTGTAACGGCAATAGCTATCGCAACTCTTGTGGTTATTGCCGCGGTGCAAGCTACGAATAACTTTTTGCCAGGTGGCATCTGGAGCACCCATCTTCTCTTGGGGACTTTGTTCACGGCAGCCGGCGGCCTTCTTTGGTCAAAACGCCTCGCTTAAACCCAACAAGTAACTGCCCCAACGGGAGACAATGTGAACGACATCCGTGACGCCATAATCATCGGAAGCGGTCCTGCCGGCCTGACAGCGGCAATCTATACAGCAAGAGCAAACATGGCACCGTTGGTGATCGAAGGCGAACCGTCTTCGACTAGCGATCAGCCAGGTGGACAACTGATGCTGACAACCGACGTCGAAAATTTTCCCGGGTTCCCCGAAGGAATCATGGGTCCTGAATTAATGATGAACTTCAGGGCGCAAGCATCACGATTCGGGGCAGAGTTCATTACGAGCAAAGTCACAAGGGTCGATTTCAGTGCGCGCCCATTTACGGTTTGGGTCGGAGAAGAGACCCACCAAGCACGAACCGTCATTATCTCAACCGGAGCGCAAAGCCTGATGTTGGGACTACCGAATGAAGACCGTCTTCTTGGGCATGGACTTTCCACTTGCGCCACCTGTGACGGATTTTTCTTTCGAGATCAGGAGATTGCCGTCGTGGGAGGCGGAGATAGTGCAGTCGAAGAAGCGACTTTCCTTACCCGATTTGCATCAAAGGTATACTTGATCCATCGTCGCGACGAACTGCGGGCTTCCAAAATTATGCGCGAGCGAGCCCTTTCAAACCCCAAACTAGAGATTCTCTGGAACAGCCAAGTCGTTGAAATCCAGGGGGATGAAAAATTGTCCGGGGTAGTGCTTGAAGACACCACCACGAATGCTCAAAGACCTTTAAGCGTTCAAGGCCTCTTTATCGCTATCGGGCATCGGCCCAACACCGATCTTTTTCGGGATCAACTAGAACTCAAAGAAAATGGATACCTCGTGACGGAGCCCAACAGCAGCGAAACCCTGATTGCTGGGATTTTTGCTTGCGGGGACGTCCAAGATGATTATTACCGCCAAGCGATAACGGCAGCTGGCTCGGGATGCATGGCAGCTATTGACGCTGAAAGATGGCTAGAGGAACACTCCGGTTAACTTCTACCTAGCTAAGCGACTGCAGACAGAGGTAAGCCGATTAACTATCGACGAATGCCACTAGAGTGCCTTCACCCGAGACGAGGAGCCAAAAATGGCTGAGGGCATTACCGACCTTGATATGGATTCTTTTGACGAAGCGATCAGTTCTTCGGATACTCCGATCCTTGTCGATTTCTGGGCAGAGTGGTGCGGCCCTTGCAAAATGATTGCTCCAATTCTTGAAGAGATCGCGTCGGAACACGAAGGAATCAAAATAGCGAAAGTTAACGTTGACGAAAGCCCTGATCTGGCTCGCCGCTACGAGATTATGAGTATTCCGGCTCTAATTGTTTTTGAAAACGGTTCACCTGCCAAAAAGCTCATTGGGGCTAAGCCCAAGGGTGCTCTGCTTGAGGAGATCAGCGAATTCCTATAGAGCCGGCAGCGATTCGCCCGTTCGGGATCGGCGCTCAAGGCGCCCATGTTCGCGATCTTCAGGACCGTCTGATTTCTCTTGGACATCCCTCTGGTTTGGTTGATGGAACTTTTGGTGAATCAACGAAATCAGCTCTGGAGCGTTTCCAAGCTCAGCGAGCCATCGACGTGGATGGGATTTGCGGTCCTCAAACGTGGAGCCAGCTTGTCGAAGCTGGCCATCGGCTTGGCTCGCGCCTGTTATACCTGCAGGTACCAGCACTGAGAGGTGACGATGTTGCGGAACTCCAACGACTCTTAACGACGCTCGGGTTCCCAATGGGCCATATAGATGGAATCCACGGCGAACTGACTGCGTCTGCGATGGTCGATTTTCAGTTGAATGCCGGGCTGGTGCCAGACGGCGTGTGTGGATCCGTCACCATTGACTTTTTACATCGAGTAGCAAATCGGTTTGGGGGATCCGCGGACATCACTCGACTGCGGGAGCAACACAAGTTTTCTATTCCTAGTCATCGTCTAAATGGATACAAAATCCTTCTAGCTGAAACCGGGGGGTTAGACGCAATAGTTGCTTCCCTCCGACGAAACCTTACGGACGCAGGAGCAGAAGTTCTCAGTGCCCACCATCCCGATTGGGGTAACCACGCACGTCAAGCAAATAGTTTTGGAGCTGATTTTTGTATAGGAGTCGAGATCCGCGAAGGGACTTCCTCTATTTGTCATTTTCTCGGGGATCATTTCGAAAGCCCAACCGGCAAACAAATTGGGCAAGTCATCTCCTCCAACCTCCAGGACCTGTTCCCTGGGATCACATCGACGGGGATGCGACTTCCCTTGTTGAGAGAAACCCAAATGCCCGCTCTGTTATGCAGGGTCAGCGATGTAAACGCTTTGGTTCGCAGCCACCAAATGATGGCAAAGATAATCACCCACGCCATTCGTGATTTTGTCCAAAAGGGTCTTGAATAGTACCTCAAACACTTTATCCGCAGGTTATGAACAGCAGGCTTCGATCGGTTCAGTTCTGGTGGCAAATGATGTCATAGATCCGTTGAAGATCACCTACCGTGGCAAAGTCAATAGTGATTTTTCCCCGTTTACTGCCCAAATGAACACTCACTGTGGTATTTAGGCGTTCACTTAACTGGGTCTGTGCCTCCAAAATAGATGCCTGGGGAACACGATTTTCCCTTTGGGAAGAGGCAGACGACGTCTGTTTATCCACACCCGAATCTTTTGTGAACTTCTCCGCGTCTCGAACAGACAAGTTTTCGGCAATAATCTTCTCGAGAAGAACCACCTGCTGGCGCTGTGAACCACACGCGAGTAACGCCCGAGCGTGTCCAGCGCTGATTTTTCCTTCGACAACTGCTGCTTGCGCGTCGGTAGACAATTCCAACAAGCGCAAGGAATTGGAGATCGTTGCCCGTCCTTTGCCCATCTGGGAGGCCAACTCCGCGTGAGTCACTCCGAAATCATCGATCAATTGTTGGAAGGCGGCGGCTTCCTCTAATGGGTTCAAGTCCTCTCGGTGCAAATTCTCAATAAGCGCTTCAACCAAACTTGATTCGTCGGTTGAAGCCCTAATAATCGCAGGGACGGTGCTGCAGCCAGCAAGCCGGGAAGCTCGCCACCGCCTCTCCCCCGCTATCAGTTCATATGTTTGGGCATCTTTTGTATGCCTGACAACAATCGGCTGTAGCACTCCGAACTCTTTGATGGAAACCGCAAGAATTTCCAATGCACGGTTACTGAAAATCTTTCTTGGCTGGGACTTATTCACCACCACAGCATCTAACGGCAATTCAACGTACCCACTGGCCTGGGAGGGTCCATCAAATGAACCAATATGAAGCTCTCCTCTGCCAAAAGGTTGAGAACTAGCTATTTTATCCTGTCGATCAACTGGCGTCACAGTCGGGATTAACGCTCCTAATCCACGCCCCAATCCTCCTTGTGGTTTAGACATCACGGGCTCCTTTCGGGCATAGACATACCCGGGGCTTGTTGATCCAATATTTCTTTGGTGACTTCGCGATAGGCGACTGCGCCTCGACTAGCTGGGTCATACAACTCAATGGGTTGGCCATAGCTAGGCGCCTCAGATAGTCGAACAGAACGGGGCACCACTGTCGTGCGCACCATATCTCCGAAATGACTCCGAACTTCGCTTACCACTTGCTCAGCGAGGCGGGTCCGGGCGTCGTACATAACCAGGACGATGGACGTAACTTCTAGGTCAGGGTTGAGATTCTGACGAATTAGATCCACGTTGCTTAGCAGCTGACCTAGGCCCTCTAACGCGTAGTACTCACATTGGACAGGGATGAGCACTTCACGAGCGGCAGCGAGACTATTAACGGTGACCATTCCTAGACTCGGCGGGCAATCAATCAGAACATAGTCGTACTCGTTAGCGACCAACGAAATAGCCGAACGAAGTCTCAGTTCTCGACTGAACATGGGAACCAACTCAACTTCAGCTCCTGCAAGATCAAGATTTGAGGGCAACAAGTCCAACCCGTCAACCTCGGTTGGAACTCGTGCCGCGCTTATGGGGAGCTGTTGAACCAAGACGTTGTAGGTAGAACTTTCCAGGGTTCGTGGGTTAATCCCAAACCCGGTCGTCGCGTTTCCCTGTGGGTCTGCGTCGATGAGAAGGGTGCGCCATCCCGCCAAAGCAATGTTTGTCGCAACGCTAATAGCTGTCGTGGTCTTACCCACGCCACCCTTTTGGTTAGCAATCGCGAGGACACGGGTCATGAAGTTCCGACTCTTTCAGATAAGCCCGGGGGCCCATCTCTCTGGTACTCATCTCAGTCCTTGCAACCATCTGGGTCAAGCACTCTCAACCAAAGAACCGCCATTTCAGCGTGTTTGCTTTCAACAAAGCGTTGTTTCACGTGAAACAACAAGAGGTTTTCTTAGTTTCACGTGGAACATGTGCCAGTTTTCTGTTCAAAACATCGGGGCCTTAATTATTTTCTTCCAACTTCTCGGCAATTCATTGCTTGTAGGTCTAACCAGTGAGATAGAGACAAACCGTGGGGATGTAACTAGGAACTCCAGTTCACCAAATCCCATAGAGTGAAGAATGGTTTGTTGCCAACGGTCCACTGCTGGGTCAGGCGGCTCACTAACAACAAGCCGGCCACCAAGTCGCAACAACCCCACGGCACATTCCGCAGTTATCGCTGGCGATCCGAACGATCGGCTAAACACCCCGTCGTAAGTCCCTCGATGCTCGCCGCGATGGCCAACAACTGCAGCGTCAACAGTCAGCACTTCGACAGACTGTTCAAGGCCTAAATCGATAACGGCTTGATCTAAGAAATTTGTTCGCGCAGTTGACCTATCCAAAAGAACTATTCGCAGATCCGGGCGGTCATGCCCGACTACCAGACCTGGCAGTCCGCCGCCAGAGCCCAAATCACACCATCTTGAACCTTTTGTGGGGCTTGCCGCGTCAAGATGGGCTCTTGCATGCTCTATGTGTTCATCGATGTTTCCAGGTCCTATGTAACCGAGGACTTGGGACTGTTCAAACACGGCCGCTAGCTCAAGCCGCCTCATCAGACCAATCAGTCGCTAGCAACGGTCAACACGACTCGCCGGCGAGGTTCGTCGCCAACCGAAACCGTAGACACCCCATCAATTTCATTGACGGCATCATGCACGACCTTGCGATCAGCCGCATTCATTGGTTCTAACCCTTTTTCTACCCCTGAGGAAATCACGTTTTGGGCTAGTTCCTGGACGTAGGCCTGGAGAGCTTCACGTCGCCGGGCCCTATAACCCCCAACGTCTACGCGGACACGAGCGCGGTCCATGCCAGCTAGCCGACGTTGCAACATGGTTTTACACACTTCATGCATGGCAACCAAGTGGTTCCCTTTGGGACCGATAAGGAGCCCTAATTCTTTATCGTCGCCATCCAAATTCACTTCGAAGCTGTCTTCGTCAGCGGCAACGTGTTGAATGGTCGCTTCAATACCAAACGATTTGGCGAGTCCCTCTAGGAACTCACCAACCATCTTCTGTTGTTCTTCTACGGTGGTTTCAGTAGTCATCGCAGTCTCCTGCTTCTCATTCCGGGACTTGGTCCCTAGTGGTCGATCTTACGGATTCGTCGAATTGTGGGCGCTTTTGTTGGCGCCTGGTCGTCGTCAGTTGTTTGATTCGAACGTATGTTCGATGATTTTGTTTGGGGGGGCGTCTGTGCCGGGCTGATCGTCCGTTTCCGGCGGTTTCCTGCGTGGGCTGGCTTAGCGTCAGACTTCTGGCCACGGCCTTTGTCAACCTTTGATGCGCTTCTTTCAGGGGTTCCGGTGTCGTCTGAACCGCGCGGTTTACTTGGATTTGGTGCAGTCCGCTTCCTTGAAGAGCCACCGGTTTCCGGTTTGTCTTTTCGCCCCGAGTTTCGAGGTTTTCTATTTCTCGAATTTCTTTCAGGGTGGCGTCTGTCCCGTTTGGGCGGCGGGGCGACGGGTCGAACACGAACGCGCACTTGAGCTGGTTTTCGTCGCAGGCCAAAGATCGATATTTTCGGCTCAGCGACTACTTCAAATTCCACATCTTCCCTAGCAACTGAAAGTTCGTCGAGCGCTATTTCCACTGCGTCGGCCACGGTGGGGCCAGTTGTCACGATCCAATCCATGTCTGGTTACTTCCGCCGCTTTCTAGTTCGCCCATCGCCTGATGTGCGTTTGGACTGAATCGGTTTCGCTTCCGGCTCATTTTTAGGCTTCTTTGGCTTAGATGTTCCACCTTTGGGGGAGTCTTTACGGTTTCCGGATTGACGTTTCTTGCTGCGCTGTTCGCGTGCGTCGCGACGTTCATCCTCGGCCGCTACAGCTTTTTGAGAGCGCCGGTTAGGTACGTCTTTTGTGGGAGGTTCACTTTCCTCGACAACTTCAGCTTCGATCGTGCTTGACCCGCCGACAATCACAGGTTTCATCGTCTTGTGAATAAATGCTTGCTGCCCGATGCGGTAAAGGCTCGAAGCAATGAAATAGACCCCAAGCGCTGCCTGCACCACAAATGCGAACACAGGAAGCATGTAGGGCATGATTTTCATCAACATTTCCATCTGCGGGTTTTGCGCAGCAGCATCGCCTCTACGTGACTTCATTTGTGCTTGTTGGAGGAAGGACAAAACAAAAGTGACGGCCACAAGGCCGAGGTAGGGGAGTCCATCCACAAAGTTCGCCTGTATGACGTCTTTCGCGGCTTCCGACAAGTCGATGCCGAAGGAAACCATTTCGCCGCCATCGGCGACTAAGTCCTGATATAGGTGTGATTCTTTGTCCAGGTAGGAAGGATTTGGGATCCCGTCACCACCGATCTTCGTCATTCCATTAATGACCCGGTAGAGAACAAGGAACACTGGGAGCTGGACCAGGGTGGGGAGACAGCCAGATAGTGGGTTGGCTCCGTGTGTTTTGTACAGAGCCATGGTTTCTTCGTTTATCTTTTGACGGTCACCTTTGTGTTGCGTTTGTATCCGCTTAAGTTCCGGCTGAAGCTCTTGTATCCGCATCATGGAGCGGGTGCCTTTAAGGGTCAACGGAGTCAGTACCAGCATGATTAGCATGGTCAAAAGGACAATCGATATCGCATAGCTACCCGAAAAGTCGTACAGCCAAGCAAGCACTCGGGCAATCAAGTTGAACATTGGACCTCAGCTTCGTGTACCAGGGTTGGCACTGGGTCGTACCCCTGACCACCCCACGGATGGCAACGTATGATGCGACGCACAGCAAAAAAAGTGCCTCGTAAACCACCATGGCCCTCTATGGCGTCAATTGCGTATTGGGAACAAGTCGGATCAAACCGGCATACAGGGACACGGCCGCTAGAAAACAGCCGATATAAACGAATTCCACCTAAGAGCCCTTTGCCTAACAAACTCATGTTAATTCTCGGGTTTTCTTCATTAATTCAACAATGTCGTCACGCACTTGTGGATAAGTCACTGAAACCGCAGGAACACGGGCTCCAATGAGGTAACGACCATTGAGAACGGTGGTACCTTTCTCGCGTAGAACTGCCTGAATTTGGCGTCGCAAGCGATTTCGTTGCACTGCGGTTCCTCGAGCGCGACCGATGGCATAGGCCACACGCGGGTGGTCAAGGGTTACGTCGGGGGAAAACATCATCCACAAAATGCGGCCAGATACCCGTTTTGCTCGGTTCAGTATCGCAAAATCGCTTCGCTGGCTACAACTTTCAATCAAGCGCTCAGCCGCTGGCGGCCCTTGGCGCGACGCGACTTGAGGATGACACGTCCAGCTTTGCTTGACATGCGATGACGAAACCCATGGCGACGGGCCCTACGACGAGTATTTGGTTGAAAAGTACGTTTCATGGTGGCGGCCTCCAATTTGGCCGTGGATACGCCTGTCGCTGAGGAAGACGAAAGGGGGAGGAAACTCGACGGCAACGTTATGAGCGGTTGCGGATACGTCTAGAATCCAGGATTTCCTTTCACAAGGACAACGATATGGACGTCGGAATAGGAATTTTAGATAAGTCTTGTCTGGCGAGTCTCTTGACTACACCCGAACAACATCAGCCTAGAGGACATTGCCTTGAAATAGGAACTCTGTTCTCTAAAGACCTCAAGGCTCGTAAAGCTGACCAGATTCTCGCGCGCAACGTGTTGATTCAAACCCTATTCGTAAGAACTTATCACTTTAAGTAGTATTTTACCTATTGTCCGCCACGGAGTGCTAGGTTCCACAACCCACGAACGGGTGGATCCTAGGGTTTTACACAGCAGCCACAGGTTTTCCACACGGCTTGATTTGTGAGGCCTTGTGGCTGATGAAACAGTAAGTAACTCAGACCAAAATGACGTTACCCGGCTTGACGCGTTGAATTTCGACTCAACCTGGACGACCTGCAAGAGTTTGCTTCGGAGCCAAGTGTCAGAGGCCGTGTGGTTGACATCATTTCGCGACCTCCACATGGTGGCAATGTCACCTGAGAGAGTCGTTCTCGTAGCGCCTAGCGGTGTCATTCGTGATCGCGTGTTGAACCGCTACCTACCCATGGTGCAAGCAGCGTTAGCCGATGCTGGTTGTGAAACAGCCGTAATTGACATCGAAGTTCAGCCGGAACTCAATACCTCTGTGGGTATCGCTGAGGCACCACAGATTCGGCAAGAACCTCCTTCAGCCCCGGACCTCCAAGATCGGCTTGACAGACCCACCCAAATCGAGAGCCATCGAAGCCCCGAGCGGAGGGACTCCTACACCGAGACGGTTCATCCTCTGTACACCTTTGAATCATTCGTAACTGGCACAAGTAACCGATTCGCCCACGCTGCTGCGCTGGCAGTCGCCGAAACCCCTGGCCGCAGCTATAACCCTCTGTTCATTCACGGAGGCGCTGGACTAGGCAAGACCCATTTGCTCCAAGCGATCGTGCACTACATCAGAAGCACTTACCCCAATTACACAGCACGTTACGTTTCAAGTGAAACCTTCCTTAATGAATTTGTTGAAGGTATTCGAACCTCAACCACCAACACCTTCAAAAGGCGCTACCGCGATATCGACGTGTTGTTGATCGACGACATTCAGTTCATGGAAGGCAAAGAAGGTCTACAAGAAGAGTTTTTCCATACGTTCAACTCTCTTCATGGAGCTGGGCGCCAAGTCATTTTGTCTTCTGACCGCCCGCCAAGAAACATTGCGACATTAGAAGACAGGTTACGTAGCAGATTTGAATGGGGCCTCATAACAGACATCCAACCGCCTGACGTCGAAACCAGACTGGCGATCCTGCGGAAGAAAACTGAAGTTGGGGGGAGCGCTGTTCCTGACGAAGTACTGGAATTCATCGCTGAGCTCATTACCAACAACATTCGCGAGCTTGAAGGTGCACTAATCCGGGTCAGTGCCTATGCGTCATTAACAGATGAACCATTAACTGTTGATTTAGCCGAACGAGTATTGAGAGACATTATTCACAGCAACCAGTCGAGACCGATTACTTCTGAAGTCATTATCAATGCAACCTCCGAAATGTTCGGTTATGACATTGAGGAACTGAAAGGCAAGCGCCGCCATCGAAGTCTGGTGCAAGCACGTCAAATAAGCATGTACGTGGTTCGAGAATTAACTGATCTGAGTTACCCAGCCATTGCTAGGGAATTCGGAGGACGAGACCACACAACAGTGATGCATGCCGTTGAAAAAGTGGGAAACCAAATGGCTGAACGTCGACAGGTATACGACCAAGTAAGCGCTTTGATCTCCGATATTAAGTCCCCATAAGCCGTGGATAAGGTTCTGGACGGCATTGTGGAGACCTCGTGGACAATTTCGACTTATCCACAGAAATCAAGAGTTTTCTTTACGCAGCGGGGTTCCCTGTGGGCAGCGGTGGACAGTAGTGTCGATAAAGAAACAATGATTGACCAGCGGATTCACCCTATTGTCCACAATCCACAGGACCTATTGCCACTATTAAATTTTAAAACCTACGTAAAGAGAGGAAGTTCGACGTGAAATTCCGATGTGAACGTGATGCACTCGTCGAGCAATTAGGAACGGCAAGCCGAGCTGTGAGTAGTCGCGGTGGCGCTCTGCCTGTACTTACAGGTATTCACCTCGCAGCTCGCGACGATCTCCTAACCATCACAGGAACTGACCTAGAAATCACCGTGAGAGCGTCGGTTTCTGTTGCGGTAACTGAACCAGGGGAGGCGGTGCTCCCATCGCGCATAGCAGTCGATATTGTGCGATCCCTTGATTCAGGAGCGGTGGAAGTCGAAGTTTCTGGGGAAGAGGCGAAAATCGTTGGAGGACGGTCACAGTTCTCGGTGCGCACGCTCCCGGTAGATGATTTTCCTGTTCTTGCAGATCCGAGCGGTGACGAAGTCACAGTTGCTACTGCTGATCTTGCGGCTGGTCTTAAACAAGTTGTTAGAGCCGCAAGTAGTGATGATGCTCGCCCAATTTTGACTGGTGTGTTGATGTCAGCTGAAGATGGCGGTCTTCGTTTGGTGGCCACAGATTCTTATCGTCTCGCGGTTCGTGACCTTCCTGATGCAACCGTTCTTAGCGAAGGCCAAAAAGTACTTGTCCCTTCGCGAGCTCTTGATGAACTAAGTCGCGTCTTAGGTGAATCAGAAGAAGTGAGGGTTCGTTTGGGTGAACGGGAAGTCACCTTTAATGTTTCAGTCAAAGACGGTGAGGTTCAGGTAACCACGCGACTCATAGAGGGGGAGTTCCCTAATTACCGACAACTCATTCCTAGTAGCTATCCCAACCAACTCACTATTGGTAGGGAACCGCTATTAGAAGCGGTTCGGCGGGTGAAACTTATGGCGAGAGATACCACCCCTTTGAGACTTACCCAGAAGTCAGACTGTGTGGAATTAATGGCCGTGACACAAGACGTAGGCCAAGCCCACGAAGAGGTAGATGCTCAGTATGACGGTGACGAACTCACCGTTGCATTCAATCCGGACTATCTGATCCAAGGTTTAGAAGCTGCACTTGGGGATGAAGTGGTTCTTGAAACTCTCGACGCTTTAAAACCCGCTGTGCTTCGGTCAAGTCAAGGTGGAGATTTTCTTTATCTGTTAATGCCAGTTCGGGTCTCTTAACAGTTACGGCGAAGCGGTGATCGTCAAACGTCTATGGCTTACAGATTTCCGTAACCACTTGACAACCGAAATTGGGCTTGATCACAAAGTCACCCTAATTATTGGCCTCAATGGGCACGGGAAAACCAATTTCGTTGAGGGTCTCGCGCTCTTGAGCGGGGCCCGTTCCTTTCGGGGGGCGAAGGTTGATGCACTCGTAGCCAGTGGAAAGTCCTCTGCATATATTCGGGCAGAGGTCGAACAGAATGGGCGGTCTTCTCTAGTTGAACTTGAACTTGCTATCGGGGGACAGTCTCGAGCTCAAGTAAACAAACAACGAGTAAAAACTTTCAGAGACCTGGGTGACACAGTTCGCGTGGTGGTATTTAGTCCCGATGATCTAGATCTCATAAAAGGGTCACCTTTAATACGGCGTTCGTTGCTAGATGACGCTCTGGCGAGTATCAGCAGTCAATTTCGGGCCGTTAGGACCGATTATGATCGCATTCTTCGGCAGCGAAATAATCTGTTAAAGCAAGCTCGTGGGCGGTTGACATCGGACCTTGAAGCAAGCTTGGTTATCTGGAATCAGCAACTGGTCAAAGTGGCTGATGAAATCGGGGACCAGCGGTCAAGGTTTGTGTCACATATCGAACCAGTGGTCGCCGACTTTTATCGACGCGTGGCGGGTACTGATGATGAAGTGTCCTTGACCTTGGACGCCAGTTGGTTAGAAGAAGGGTTAGCGAAGAGTCTTTTATCTGTACAAGATGAGGAAATACGACGTGGGGTGACTTTAGTGGGGCCACATCGCGATGACCTGGTTGTTTTATTAGATCAGCTTCACTCCAGGACACATGCGTCGCAAGGGGAGCAACGAAGTCTGGCGTTAGCGTTGCGTTTGTCGATCCATGCATATGTGGCTCAGGTGTCTGGTGACAATCCGCTCGTGTTGCTAGATGATGTGTTCTCCGAACTTGACGAAGGACGAGCGCGTCGACTCGTAGAGTGTCTCCCTGACGCGCAAATCGTCTTAACATCTGCTACCGGTACGGTTCCTCAAGGAGTCCAACCAGGACTAACACTTGAAATCTTCGAAGGTGAAGTCAATGGGATTTGAGGACCATTCACGTAGGCGCTGGTTGGAACCGCGTTCTCTCAGCGACGTGCTGAAACGAATGGTCGGTGATTTCGGTGACAACGGCGCGATGTATGCAATACACGAGCATTGGAATGAGGCCGTAGGTTCGACTATTGCCCAACATTGCAAGCCGCGCCGCTTATTACAGGGTGAGCTCCTAATCGAAGTTGATCATCCTGGTTGGGCGACCGAAGTTCAGTATCTCGAACAGGTTTTGGTTACAAAATTGATCGAACTACACCCAAAATTGGGTCTCACGGGTATAAGAGTTCAAGTCAAAGGCTCCTGATACAACTCTTTTCTCTGAGAAGCGTTGAGAGCCTGTTACAGGCTTTTAACCCTTCCTCTTTTATCCCCCTACGGCTGGTATCCTTGAGTCCAGAAACGGGGTTCGGTGAGCGATACCACATATCAAGCAGACAGTATTCAAGTTCTGGAGGGCCTGGAAGCTGTTCGAAAACGGCCTGGTATGTACATCGGCTCAACTGGACCTTCTGGCCTTCACCACTTGGTGTACGAGGTGGTCGATAATTCTGTTGATGAAGCGATGGCGGGCCACTGCACAACCATCGAAATTGTGATTCTTGTTGATGGACGGTGCCGTGTAATCGATGACGGACGGGGAATCCCGGTTGGTCCCCATCCTAAATTTCCTGATAAATCAGCTGCGGAAGTAGTTATGACCGTGCTGCACGCCGGGGGTAAATTCGGTGGTGGCGGCTACAAGGTGTCAGGCGGCCTTCATGGTGTTGGTGTTTCGGTTGTTAACGCGTTGTCAACACATGTGGAACTTGAAATAGGTCGTGATGGCCGCCGATGGAAACAAGAATTCCATAATGGGGGAGAGCCGATTGCCCCTTTAGCTGAAGTTGTTGATGCCACGGACACCAAGACAGGGACCACCATCACGTTCACGCCTGACCCGACAATCTTCGAGTCTGTTGATTTTCGCGCTCAAACGCTTTTGGAAAGATTCCAAATGATGGCGTTTTTGAATGCTGGACTTCGTATTAGGTTTCGCGATGAGCGAGACACGTCATCGACTGAATCAGAGTTTCAGTATGACGGGGGAATCAAGGATTTTGTTCGCCACCTCAACGACGCTAAGGACCCCCTGTTTGAGGAAGTCGGTTATCTAGAAGCAGAAGAGGGCGGCGACGAAGTGGAAATCGCTTTCCAATGGAACACGGGGTACCAACTTGATGGGATTCACTCCTTCGCTAATGGAATCAGCACCATTGAAGGCGGAATGCATGAAGAGGGTTTCAAAACCGCTTTGACATCAACGGTCAATCGGTATGCACGAGCAAAAAATCTCCTGAAAGAAAAAGAAGATAATTTACAAGGTGACGATATTCGCGAAGGGCTCACAGCGATCCTAAGTGTTCGTCTCCAAGAGCCTCAGTTTGAAGGGCAAACCAAAGCAAAACTTGGGAACACCTCTATGCGGAGCCTGGTGCAAAAAGCCACCAATGAAGCATTAACCGATTGGCTGGAAGAACACCCTAAAGAAGCGAAGCGGACGATTGGGAAAGCCGTTGATGCTCGAAGGGCCCGTCTTGCAGCTCAAAAAGCTAAGAACACGGTCAGAAAATCTGCACTGGCGGGCGCCGGTCTCCCAGGGAAACTCACTGATTGCTCGTCAGGAGACGCCTCAGAAACGGAGCTCTACATCGTTGAAGGTCAGTCTGCAGGTGGCTCGGCTAAAGACGCAAGAGACCCCAGAACCATGGCCATTCTTCCAATACGCGGGAAGATCCTCAACGTTGAACGTCTGGGTGGGCGACTGGAAAAGATGTACCAGAACACCGAGGTGCAAGCGTTGATTTCCGCGATTGGAGCAGGAGTAGGCGAAGGTAACTTCGCGGTCGAGAAAATTCGCTACCACAAGGTGGTTCTTCTTTGTGACGCCGACGTTGACGGAAGCCACATTCGGACCCTCCTCCTCACTTTCTTTTGGCGGCAGATGAAAGATCTGGTCCTAGGAGGCCACGTATACATTGCTCAGCCCCCGCTCTACTCGACAAAGGTTGGGAGTGACACGGTGTACCTCAAAGATGACCGAGCGAAAGACGAATTCTTAGCTGAACGTCCTAACCATAAGAACGATTTCCAACGTCTCAAAGGCTTAGGCGAAATGGACGCAGATGAGTTGTGGACAACAACTCTGGATCCCGAAACGCGAACACTGCTGCAAGTAACCGTTGACGAAGCATCAATAGCAGACAACATTTTTAGTGTCTTAATGGGCGAACATGTCGAGAGCCGTAAGGGATTTATCCAAACCAACGCTCATGACGTGCGATTCTTGGATATCTGACGGACATGACTGATCTTCCACCCCCAGACGGGCAAGCCTCAGATGGTGAATCACATCTGTCCGTGCAACCGATCGCAATTCAACACGAGATGGAACAGTCGTTCCTTGAATACGCGATGTCGGTTATCACTGCACGAGCGCTACCTGACGCTCGAGATGGGTTGAAGCCGGTTCACCGGCGCATCCTTTGGTCAATGTTTTCGACAGGTTTGCGACCCGATCGCCCACACAAAAAGTGTGCGACCGTTGTAGGCGACGTCATCGGCAATTATCACCCGCATGGTGACTCTGCGATCTACGACGCAATGGTGAGAATGGGCCAAACTTTTAGCTTGGCTAACACTTTGATCGATCCGCACGGCAACTTTGGATCACCCAGTGATCCACCAGCGGCATACCGGTACACCGAATGTCGACTCACCGATCTTGCAATGCGAATGGTGGAAACTATCGACGAAGATACTGTCGATCTTGCCTCAACCTTTGACGGTTCCAAAGAAGAACCGCTAGTTATGCCAGCTCGCTTTCCCAACTTGTTGGTAAACGGAAGCCAAGGCATAGCAGTCGGCATGGCCACCAATATCCCGACACATAATTTGACTGAAGTCATCGACGCCACACTTCACCTCATCGACAACCCCGAGGCGACGGTCGCCGACCTTATGGAATTTGTTCAAGGTCCTGACTTTCCGACCGGTGGATTGATCATGGGACGCGCAGGTCTAACGAGTGCGTTTATGACGGGCCGTGGATCGATTCGAATTCGTGCCCGTGCGGAAATAATTGAAGATGGTCGGAATACCCAAATTGTGGTCACTGAAATTCCGTACCAAACATCTGTCGAGAACATTGAACAAAAAATTGCCGATGCCGTGGATCGGAAAATTATCGACGGCATCCGAGAATTGCGAAATGAGTCCGCTAAAGGCGAGACACGATTCGTTATTGAACTTAAGCGAGATGCGCCAGCCAATGTTGTCTTGAACAATCTGTTCAAACACACCCCCCTGCAGAGCAGTTTTGCCGCGAACGTCGTGGCACTAATCGATGGGGTACCGCGGACTCTCAATCTGCGCGACGCGCTCGTGGCGTACGTCGATCACCAGATTGATGTTGTCACGCGGCGTTCGCAGTATCGGCTAGGGCAAGCTCGGGATCGGGCCCACATTGTCGAAGGTCTCGTTCGGGCACTTGATCTTATTGACGACATCATTGCCCTCATACGCGGTAGCGAAGATCGTGTATCAGCGCTCGCTGATCTCCAAGTTGAGCCGCTCTCCTTTAGCGAACGCCAAGCGAATCACATCCTCGATATGCAGTTAGGGCGCCTCACCAGGCTTGGGAGAACCCGCCTGGAAGAAGAACTCGTTGAGTTACGTGCCCGAATGGAAGAACTCGAAGGCATTCTCAATAGTGAGACTCAGCTTCGCTCTGTAATTAAGGAAGAGCTAAACGAAGTCCGGCTTGAGCACGACACGCCGCGACGGTCTCAAATCGTCTTCGATGCTGGCGACATGGAGATTGAAGACCTCATCGACAACGAACCCGTAGTGATAACGCTCAGCAAAGGTGGTTACATCAAATCAGTCACTGCCGACTCATTTCGCACTCAGGGACGCGGAGGGAGAGGTGTCCAAGGAGCACGATTGAAAGAGGACGACATTTTGGTTCGTGTTCTCACTACCACTACCCACTCGTATCTTCTTTTTTTCACCAATCGGGGCAAGGTATACCGGCTCAAGGCCTACCAAGTGCCCATGATGGACCGGACCGCGCGCGGGACTGCCGTGGTGAACTTGTTGCAATTAGAACCAGACGAAGTCGTTGAGGCTGTAATCGATACAGAAGAATTTACGGCTGACGAGTATCTGCTTTTTGTGACCCGAAAAGGTGTTGTCAAAAAGACGGCGTTCACCGAATACGACAAGACTCGGACTAATGGTCTCATCGCTATCAACTTGCGCGAAGGTGATGAGTTGGTCCGCGTCATCCAGGTTCGCGAAACTGATGACATCGTGCTGGTGAGCCGCAGAGGACAAGCCATTCGCTTCTCAGGTACCCAGGTTCGACCGATGGGGCGAAGCGCCGGCGGTGTCCGGGGGATACGGTTAAAAGAGAATGATGTTGTAGTGGCGGCGGTGGCGATCTCAGAGAACGACCAACGGCACCTTCTGACAGTTACAGAAGGCGGGTACGGGAAACGCACTCCAATTGAGGCCTACCCTCGCAAAGGGCGCGGCACCATGGGAGTCAAAGGGATAAAACTCACCGAAGCACGCGGTGCTGCGGTGATCGGTGCTCGGATGGTTGACCTCGAAGACGAAGTGATCCTGGTTTCTTCTGGCGGTGTACTTATACGAACCTCTGTGTCAGAGATTGCTGAACAACGACGCGACGCCACTGGAGTAAAAGTGATGAATGTCGGTGAAGCGGAAACTGTGGCTGCGTTGTCGCCTGTCACCATCGAAGATGAAGATGAAGATGAAGTGGAAGAAACAGTGGAATCTGACGCAGTGAGTTGAGTCGCGACCAGGGACGCTTGAGCCTCCCGTACACTTCGACGCGTGGCCGAGTCTGATAAACCAGATCGAGAAAATGCGCCTGTTGATGGTATTGACGACGAAACTTTCGCTCGAGCTGTTGGCTTAACAAGTGATAACGAAGGCAGGCGGGGGTTAAGGGGAAAGAAAAAATTCCGTGACGATGGGATAGAGGATCAGGATCTGTCTGAGCGTCGAGAACGTACTGTGGTTCGGCGACCCCCAGCACGTCAACGAAAACGTGATGCAGCCAATGAAGACTCAGAACTAGCTGATACCACCGGGGTTGTGCCGCTAGTTGAGGCTCCGGAACCGTCGATTGAGTCGGTTGGTGCCTCAACAGACCAACCCACGGCTTATCGTCCGATTCTTCCTAGTTCTTCTCCAGTGGTAGACGACCCAGTAGTGCCTGGCGAAGGCGACCTTGGTTGGTTGAGGCGCCGGCGGGCGCGCGTTCGGAGAACCCGCCGCACAATTCGACATGTTGACCCGTGGTCAGTACTGAAAGTCTCGGTGGTGCTTTACGCTTGCCTCTACGGAGCCACAGTTTTGGCTGGCTACCTTTTATGGTCGGCCGCTGTCCAATCTGGCGTAATTTCCAATATCGAATCTTTTGTAGCCGAGGTCGGCTCATATGAAATTTGGGAAATCAATGGAGAGGAAATTTTTCGAAGAGCGACGGTCATTGGAGCAGTGTTATTTGTTGGTGGAATCGCGCTAAATGTTCTTTTGACCATCGTGTTTAACCTGATTAGTGACCTCGTAGGTGGAGTCCGCGTCACCCTTTTGGAAGAAGACCAACCTCCTTTGCAAGGAAACTAACGTTGGCTACTTAACCTCCCCGCCGCTACCATCAGCAATTCGTTCGGGGCTATAGCTCAGTTGGTTAGAGCGCACCCCTGATAAGGGTGAGGTCGCTGGTTCGACTCCAGCTAGCCCCACGTTCCGAACAATCCGTTCTAGGAAACTTGAATAGGGCGGATCCTTATGGCCGAGGTAGTTATGCGCGTACTACGCCGAGCTTTACTAGCAGCAAGTGTGGGGGCAGCAGTTGCCGCCGTTTTGAGGTTGAGAGGCTCCGGTGGTGTCCCTCCCCGACAAGGAAGCTGGCGCCAACTCAGCGGACCGGATTTTCGCTGACGTGACCACAGTTGCCGTAATCGGTGCCGGTGTCGTTGGCCGAGGTGTTGCTCGACAATTGGCAGCCTCGGGAGTGGTTGACCGACTGATTCTCGGATCGCGACGCCCTGAGCGGCTGCGTGGGTTCGTCCGTCAGTTAATCGGGGTTGACGTAGAGGTCATTGCGCCAGGGCCGCTCCCTTCGGTCGACGTGACCGTATTGGCTCAACCGACTGGAGGCCACGCGGAATTAGCAGACGAAGCTCTTGGAAATGGTTCCCATGTTGTTTCGGTTTCTGACTCAATTAAAGATGTCGAAGCGTTATTAGATCTTGATGCTGCAGCGACTAAAGCGGATCGGTCAATAATTATTGGTGCATCTTTTTCCCCAGGGCTGAGTTGCTTACTCGCCCGCCACGCCGGCTCAAGATTCGAACGAGTTGAGGAAGTTCATGTCGCACGGATGGGGACTGGCGGCCCCGCGTGTCAACGTCAACTGCATCGGGCAAGAACGAAAGAAGCTATTGATTGGCGCGACGGCAATTGGCGTAAACGTCCAGGGGGTACAGGTCGCGAACTGGTTTGGTTCCCTGATCCGTTAGGGGCCAGAGATTGTTACAGGGCTGCGCTTCCCGACGCGCTGTTGCTATCTCGTAACTTTCCAGAGGCCGACCGCATCACTGCAAAGGTTGCCGCAACTCGAAGAGATCGTTTCAGTGCGTGGTTACCGATGCTTCGATCTCCCCATAATGACGGTGGTCCCGGAGCTATCCGAATAGAAGTCCGAGGGATGCGCGATGGCATCCAAGCAACCGATGTAATCGGTGCCATTGACCATCCATCCGCTGTTGCTGGAGCTATCGCCGCAATCGCAGCGGAGTGGTCGCTCCTTGGGGCTTTGCCTTCAGGAGGGTGGAGCCTAGGGATGTTGGATGACCCTGTGCCGTGGCTCCTAGAACTCGAAGAGCGAGGTATCAAAGCTGCGGTATACCAGGGAATTTCGACAAGCTAGTGACCGAGCAAGGGGAAGCCTCAAGGCAAAGACGGCACTCTGCCCCGAACATGATGATTGCTTTGGCTTTTTATTGTCGACCTGACTGGAGAAGGTGATGATTGCCGCTATCCCTAGCCCGTCAACGAACTTCATCCAGATCTGGGTCTTTGAACTAAAGGCCTACGGTTTGATGATCGCCGTAGGAGCAATGTTGGCTGTATGGATCACTGGGCGCCGTTATGTGGCCGCTGGTGGCGACTTGCTTGTTGTGCATCGAATGGCGACTTGGTCCATCCCTGCTGGCATCGTCGGGGCACGTCTCTATCACGTGGCCACTGACTTCAGCCGCTTTCAAAATAACTGGTCTGAAATTCCAAAGCTATGGAAAGGAGGACTTGGGATTTGGGGTGCCGTTGCTGCGGCCACACTTGTGGGCTGGTGGATCGTGCGTCGTGACGGGGGAGACGTCCCTGCGATGTTGGAGGCAACCGCTATCGGTATTCCTGTAGCTCAAGCAGTGGGCAGATTAGGTAACTGGTTCAATCAGGAACTATTTGGCCGGCCGACAACTTTGGCGTGGGGACTCAAAATCGACCCGGAACACAGACCGAGGTTGTACCGAGAATCGTCAACATTTCACCCAACGTTTCTATATGAAGCTCTATGGAATCTTGGGCTGGCTGCATTTATCGCTTTCCTTTTGCCGAAACTTTTGCCAAATTTGAGGAAGGGTTACAGCTGGGCTGTGTACGTAGCCGGGTACACCAGCGGGCGTTTGTGGATTGAACTACTTCGATCTGATGAAGCGACTGAAGTACTTGGTGTGAGAATTAACGTCTGGACGTCGCTGGTGGTTGGTGTTGTTGCCCTGGTCTGTATTTGGTTCGGTCTTCGAAATGAACCTTCCGATGGTCATCGAAATTTGACGCGAACTGTTCCACACTGAATTGGGAGGACCCTGCGGGGACCGATTAGATCGATCAGTAGGGACGCCCCCAACCATGCGGATACTAATAACTGGTTACGGAGTTGACGCCACGGACTCGCCGCTGCGATCTCAAATAGCGGACCCCTTAAGATTCTTAGGTCATGAGGTAGTCGCAGTGGCCCCGACAGAAGCGGCGATTCGGTGGGGTCTTGATCGATACTCACCTGAAATTCTTGTGGTTGTTCCTTCTGCTGGGGTTCCTGATCGGTCCAAAGTTCGTTCGTTAACGGCAGAATCGGGGACAGTTGCCCTTTGCCTGCACACTGGGCCTTCCCTCATCGGTGTCCCTACGGATCTCGGAGAACTAGCTGATGACATACGCGAGTACGACCTCGTAACTGTTCCTGACCGGCAAACTCTTGAGGACTATGCGGTGTTAGGAACATTTCGTCTTTCTTTGATGGAACCAGCTGTTCATCCACCCGCGGTTTTGGAGTCGGTGTCTTCGGATCGAAAGGGGTTCATGGTTGTCGGAGATGCAGATCCAGAAAACGTTGATGTAGTAATGGGCTTAGACCACCTCGACGACGTTGTTGTGATGGGAAGGGGATGGGCTGAACTTCCCTTAAACGTTTCCGTTGTTGATCCGCTTCCCCTGCCGGACCGAGGCACTTTGTTTGCGGGTGCTTCTTTTGTAGTGGAATTACCGCCTCCGTTGATGCACCAATCTGCGGTCGGTCGGTCGCCATATGAACTTGGGCTTTCGTCGGCGACGTACGAGGCTGCAGTTGTGGGGACTCCTTCTGTTGTTCAGGAACGACCCGCTGTGTCACAAGTATTTAGCCCCAACACTGAAATCATCACTTATAAGTCACTCAATGATTTGCGGCAGTTGTTGCCGGTGCTTTTAGCTGACGTCGCTGAGCTCGAAAAAGTTGGGGAGGCGGCGTGGTCTCGCGTGACCGCTGAACACACCTGGTCTCGACGGTGGCGGGCATTGCTGGAAACGTGGGTCGTAGATCCCGAAGTTGGGATAGACGAGGAGGTTCGCTACCTCGGACGTTCTGATGCCCTTACCCGAGCTAGCTGACCTAATTCGCGCCGAAATGTCCGCCCCAAATCGGGGTAACAACCTGGCGTTGTGAGCTCATCAGTCATGGTGTAGCTGTATGAGCCACGCGCGTAAATCGCCGACCAGCAATTGGGGGACCTCCATAGCGGCAAAATGCCCACCATGTCCGAACTCTGTCCATCGTTTGATGTTGTAGACCTGTTCGCACCATGCCCGTGGTGGTAAGAAAATCTCGCCGGGGAAGCGGGCGATAGCCACGGGAATTTCGACTAGGTCGAAATTTATCTGGGACTGACGCATCTCGTAATAGATGCGGGCTGAACTTGATGCAGTCTGAGTAAACCAATAAATCGAGATATTGGTAAGTAGCTGATCCCACGTATAGCTCCGTAAAAGGTCACCTTCGCAGTCAGACCAAGTGCGGAACTTTTCCAGAATCCACGCTGCGAGACCTGCGGGCGAATCATCAAGGGCATAGCCAATTGTTTGGGGCATGGTGCCCTGAATTTCGGCGTATCCACCATCAACTGTTTTCCGGAATTCCAATTTCTGGAACGCAAGTAAGTCTTCTGGTTGTGGGTTGTCTCGGGCTTGTTGTGTCGGCCCAGCGATTGGCATCGTGATGTGGATGCCAATCAAATGGTCTGCGTCAAGGCGTCCAAGTTCAGTCGTAATAATCGACCCCCAATCTCCCCCCTGAGCTAGATAGGAGCCATATCCAAGATCTGCCATGAGGTGTTTGATCATTGTGGCGATTTGGGTTGGGGAAGTGCCCATTTTTTGGGTGGGTCCAGAAAACCCGAAACCAGGCAAAGACGGTAGGACAACGTGGAACGCATTGTTTTCGTGGCCCCCGTGGGCGAGTGGGTTAGTGAGGGGACCGACTACGTCGACAAACTCGGCAATGGAACCAGGCCATCCGTGAGTCATCACTAAAGGGGTGGCGTTGTCGTGGGGTGACCTGATGTGCGCGTAGTGAAGTTTTTCGCCTTCGATCTCGCAAACAAACTGTGGCCATTCGTTGAGACGCATTTCTGCTGAACGCCAATCAAAAGTGCTTTCCCAATAGTGGCAAAGATTAATGAGCGTTTCGCGGTCAGTTCCTAGGGTCCATGGTTCGTGGGCAATTTGTTGAGAAAATCTGCTACTCCTTAATCGAATTTTAAGGTCGTCAATTGCTTGGTCTTCAACGGCGATCGTGAATGGTAGATGGGCAATCATTTTTTCCACCTTGGTTCCATAAGTTCAAAGAATCTTTCGGGTGAGATGTTGCCGCCTGAGATGATGACACCGACACGACTTCCGGCGAGTTTGACCTTGTTGGCTAAAATTGCTGCGAAGGCGCACGCCCCGCTTGGTTCGGCGACTTGTTTTTGGAATCGGAACAAATAGTCGACCCCATCAAGTATCTGGTCATCGGTGACAGTCACGATTTCGTCAACATGTTGTTGCATGACAGCGAAAGTGTGTTTTCCCGGTGATGTGGTTTGTTGCCCGTCGGCGATGGTGTCGGGGACATCGATTTTAACGATTCGGCCTTGCTGGAGTGACAGTTGGACGTCGTTTCCGGCTTCAGGTTCAACGCCGACAATGCGACACTTCGGGTTGGCTTCATGGGCTGCCAACGCGCTGCCTGATATGAGTCCGCCACCGCCAACAGAAACAATCAGTTGGTCGAGTGGCCCTGAGTCTTCGAAAAGTTCTCGAGCGCAAGTTGATTGGCCTGCAATCACATCAGGGTGATCGAAAGGAGGAATCAGTGTGAAGTGTTGTTCGGCGAGGATGGCCTCAGCAATGTCTTCCCTACGTTCCTTAAAGCGGTCGTAGGTGACGATTGTTGCACCGTAACTTTCAGTTGCTTGGCGTTTAGAGGTCGGTGCGTCGTTAGGCATCACGACGGTGGCAGGAACACGAAATATTTGTGCGGCTCTGGCGACGGCTTGGGCATGATTGCCGGAGGAGTAGGTGATAATTCCTCGCGCCCGGATGTTGCTGTCAAGGGCTGCGATGGCGTTGAAAGCTCCTCGGAACTTGAACGCGCCGGTGTGTTGCAAATGTTCGGCTTTTAAATGGATTTCTGCTCCTAAGGCTTCGTCCAATAAACGTGAACGAAGGACAGGTGTTCGTCGCGCTACACCTGCCAGCCTTGCAGTTGCTGCGGCGAGGTCGATTTCGGTTGGCACTGACACCTCACGGTTGGTGAACTATGCGAAGCAGTCGAATATCTCTTGGATGGCGTGCATCTGCCCACCACTTGTGCTCGACGGCACCAAGATAGGTGTCTTGCATCCTTGGTCGAACCATTCTTCGACGCCGTCTCTTACTTGGTCGGCGGAACCGTAGAGCGTTGCGTTCGACAACCATTCGTCGGTCATGCAAGTAGCTACCCGCTCGCGGTCACCGTCAGCGATAGCTGCTTCGATACCTTCCATTTCTTCGACGTAGCCGGCTTGCTTCCAGTAGTTGCGGTAGTTGGGGAGAGAAACGTAGCCCTGCAAGGTTTTGCGGTTACGGGCTGCACCAGCCTCACGATCAGCGTCAATAACAGTGGGGATCATGTTCCCGATAAGGAAGTCGCTGGTCTGGACATCTTGAGGAATGTCTGCAACCGAGTTGTTGAAGTCGTTGCGACTGGCGTTGGCCCATACAGCTCCCGCCCCGATCTCAACCGACAGTTCAACCATCTTTCGTCGCAAAGTGGCAAGAACGATCGGTGGTAATTCCCCGTGATGTTCAGCGGCCTTTTGCATTGCTGATACGTACTCTCGGATATCAGCTAAAGGTTTACCGGGAGTAATACCCAAACGTTGATGTACTGGGCCGTGCGTCACACCTATGCCGAGCCGGAATCGTCCATTGCTTATTTCGTGGATAAAGGCAGCTGTTGCTGCCAGGTCTTCAGGGTTTCGGAAATAGATCGGCTGGACCGAAGTTCCAAAAACGATCTCGTTAGTTGCAGAGGCAATGCCTTGGCATAAAGCGACACAGTCGCCCATCGACGGGCAGTAAATGCCACTAAATCCGCGACGTTCAATTTCTGCGGCAATGTCGAGTGTTTGTTGACGGCGGCCCTGTACAGCAGCGAGTGAAATTGCGGGCATATTCATTAGTGTCGCCTCCTAATAGAGATTCTCTGTTTCGGTGAGATCTGACTCCATGATCATGCCCCTTAATCGGATGCTCTGCCTAAGTCGTGGTCGAGGGTTTGCTTCGGTACCCTCGGGGAACCTTGGGGCTGTAGCTCAGTTGGCTAGAGCACCTGCTTTGCAAGCAGGGGGTCGTCGGTTCGAGTCCGATCAGCTCCACAAATAAAACCCCACAAACTCCGCCTTTGCGCGGTCAAGTTTTACGGGGCTGTGGTTGGTGAACTACTCAGGGCCCCACAGAAACGACTCTGTTTCTTGAATGGGGCATGTGCCGAGCCCCCTAACCACACAAATACTGACTATCGACAGAGGTCCGAGTGTGGTTCAGAGGCCTGTTGTTGTGTGTGAGACCGGAAAACCCCGGCTAGCTCACTACTCGTTGGTCCACACGGAGTTACTACCCCACTGCCGGATCCCAACTAAAAACGGAGAGTTGTTGTTGTGTCTGCCAGTACGTGCCAAGTCGTTTAGCTCGGTCAGGTGAGATTGCTGGCATCACGGTGGCAACACAGTCATGGGCTGACACCTTGATATGGGATTTCAACAAAACGTCACCGACTTTGGACTCCATGCATTCGGCCAAGGCCAACGGTTCATGCTCCCCAAAGTTGCCAAGGTCCCTCGAACTTAAGGTTCCGACAATGCTGCAACCTTCGTCTTTAACGTCACCAGAGAAAAGGGAGATGAGGATCGCGATGATCGAGGGCGCCGCTCTTTCCTTCATCTCCTCAGTTCCGCCACCGCACTGTCCTCAGGAACAGCCAAAGCAGCCGATGTTGTGATGAGACGTTGGCTTTACTGGGGTCGATCCAAGATGAACATGCTGAGATCAGTTCACAACTCCAAACTCTCCTCGACGCAGAATCTGAGGCTTCGACGAGCGGAGCATCATCTTTTCCGTCAGTTGAGGTGCAAGAGATCGCAGATCAGATGGCTGAAGCTTGCCCTCTTGCAGATCCTGCGATCTGGGGCTCTGTTGATGATTTAACCGATTCTTCAAAGTGCGTTCGACAATATTTGGTCGGCTTTCCGCTTGAAGTCGCTCGACAAGTAGTCCACGTACACGACAAATTCGGTTTCTTCCATCGATGGCACTTTGAACCCGGAAAATTTTATTGTGGTAAGGGTTTTTCTTGTAGTGAGGAGAATTCGTTCAGCGTGAGCGAGGCATTTACAGAAGAAGCTTGTCAACCAATCTTTTATGGGTATGGCCCGTACCCTCGCTGGGCGATCGCGGTAGACACCTACCAACGAGTAGTTGTTCCTCTTGCGGGCGGCGGTAATCCGTCTAACGGCCACTTAGTAATATCGACGGCTCGAACCAGCTACGTTCAAGATCTTGAGCAGGTGACGGATCTAGTAGAGACATACGCCAATTCAATGTTTTGAGATTGGCGCCTTTGGTCAACGGAAGTCAGCCACTACGAAGGCGGGTGTGACTGGTTCTCATCAGCACAGCCCACACCCACTGAACCAAACACTCCTCTGCAACATCAACCTGACATGGGCCGCCCCTAGTGGGCGGTCTTTCGTTGTTCTCAGCAGGCTACGGTTGCGGTTATGACTGAGAACGGGCGCAAGCTGGTGGGAGCGGTTCAACCGAACTAGTTCAGGCTCCGGTGCCAGAATTCGGGCGTTGCTGGGGTCGCTGATCCGCAGGATAGTTCTAGCTGACGAGACGGGCAGGTCGAAATGCGACGGAATTTCGTACCCATTTTGGTCGCATCGCTTTCACTTACTTCCTGCTTGAGTGGTGAGGGTAGTTCCGAGTTTCAAGTTTCCGAACCAGCGCCATCGACTCAGTGGATTGCTTCGATATTGAGTGATCGACCGTTTCTTGAGCTCACTCTTGATGAGAAAATACAAAGCTTTATTGAGACCCCCAACACGATTTTTGCAGCGAATATCGCGGCAACTATGGGTCAATCAGGAGATACACGATGGGTTGCGTGGCTACTGGACATTCTGCGTCTTGGATTTAGTTCCGAAACAACCCTTGCTGCGACAAGAGCTCTACAAGACCTCAGCAGTATTGCTGCCGACGGGAACTTGGGATCAGATTTTGTTACCTACGGGAACTGGTTTCGCAACAACGGCTTCCACCCCGGGGCGGGCTACGTGGAATGGAAAAAAGCCTTTTTGTCGACCATTGATGCCGAGTATTACGCCTTATTGCAAGGGGTCAAGGATGCGAACCTGCTTTCGAAAATGCAATGGGGTGGGGTAAGGAGAGGGGGAATCCCTGAACTAAACTTTCCCGAGCACATACTTGCTCACCAAGCCGACTTTTTGACCGACAACGAACTTGTTCTGGGAGCGGTGGTAGGGGAAACACCAATTGCCTATCCCCTTCGGTTCGTCAATCATCACGAATTCGTGAACGATGTTGTTGGCGAAGTGCCAATCGCATTGGGTTACTGCAGTCTTTGTAAAACGGGAATCCTCTTCCAAACGGGCCACAACGACAATCGACTCACCTTTCAAACGTCTGGCCTGCTGATTGACTCCAACAAAATTATGGTGGACAACGAGACAAATAGTCTTTGGCGACATTTGCAAGGAGAAGCAATCACAGGGCCGCTAAAGGGGACTGTTCTGAAGACCCTGCCGTTGGTCACGACTAGTTGGGCAGATTGGCTCGCAAAGCATCCCCATACGCTCACGTTGAGTATTCCTGAGCCGACATGGTTCCCTGATCAACCGGAACGAATGCCAATTGCTTATGACTACACCCCCGATTCCGCTTACTCGTCTTATTACGCCTCCGAAGATTTGTGGTTTCCCACGGTCACTCCATCCGCCGGTTTGGATCCAAAAGAAGAAATTGTCGGAGTGAATTTGGACGGAGATTCATTGGCGATCCCGGTCCGCTACATGGAGGAGGAGTACCCGTTTGCTTTGGAATTCGCATCTCGGCTGCTGTTAGTGATGCCGACAAAGACAGGCGCACGGTTGTATCTCGCCGCTTCGACTTCGGACCATCCAAATATCGATTTTCTTGATATCGAATTTTGGACGGAGAAAGCAGCCCAGGTTCGCGGCTTTCCAACGCTTCATCGCATCACGGCAAACCAAATGTATTGGTTCGCGTGGTACGGCATGCATCCACGTACTGAAATCTGGGAACCATAGAAACCCTGATCCCAAGCGTGCACAGGCCGCTGAACCAAACACGAACCCACACCGATAATCAGTAGATGTATCTGGGGGAGTAGCGGCACACCACCGGATCAGCACTCGAAGCGTCGATTGAATGAAATGCCTCCCAGGTGCACCTCTGGGGCACCAGAGAATGTGTCCGATGACCTGGAAGTCTTGTTTTTGGGCAGAATCTCACCATTTGGATAATGATAGGAATATGGAATTCGGCCTGCTCACACTCGGAGACCACCGCGCTGACCCTTTGACCGGGATCAGAAACTCTCAGGCCCAGCGGCACAGCGAGATTCTCGACTACATCGACCTTGCTGAGCCCGCTGGCTTCGACGCGGTGCTGGTCGGCGAGCATCACTTCAGCGACTTCATCGTCGCAGTCCCGCAAGTTTTCCTAGCCTGGCTCGCAGGGCGGACCTCCAGGATCCGCCTCGGGACTGGGGTAACGTTGTTGCCCCATCACGATCCAGTTCGCCTCGCTGAAGACTTTGCAACCCTCGACGTGGTCTCAGAGGGGCGAGCCGAAGTCTGGGTGGGTAAAGGTGTCGAACCGTCTGTCTACCGCCAGTTTGGCCAAGACAACGAAAGGGCCCTCGAGATGCAACAGGAGGGGTTGGAGCTGCTCCTGAAGTTATGGACCGAGCGGGACGTGACCTGGAATGGATCTTTCAGGCCTCCGTTAGATAATGTCACTCTGGAGCCGAGGCCGGTGCAGCAGCCACATGTACCGGTCTATGTGGCGTGCTCTAGCCCCCAATCGGCAGCCGATGCGGCTGCCGCGGGACTCGGCGTCACAATCTCGCTGCTGTACTTCCCGCGCGAGGTCTTGCCGCGACTCGTCGAGAGCTACCACGAGGCCTGGGACGCGGCTGGACACACTCACGAGCCCCGCGTCACCCTGCACGCCCACGTTCATGTAGCCCCGACAAGCCAGGAAGCGCACAGTCACCTCGGTGTCTATCAGTTCCCGTTCCAGCGCTGGGTGGGCTCGAAGAAAACGGGTGCCAACCCCGATGATGTCCAACTGCCCCCCCACATAACCGAACTCGACAATCCGAACTGCGCGATCGTGAACGGGAGCCCCGAGGAAGTCGTGGACCGCATCGGCTCCATTGACGGGATCTGTGACTTCGATCGATTCACCTACCAAGGTGACTACGGCGGACAGCCTTGGCAGCTGGTGAAGCGATCGCTGGATCTATTCGCCAATCAGGTGATGCCCGATCTCCGTATCTCGTCCTCTTCCGCACCTACCTCCACCAAGCCAGTTGAACGGGCCACTCGATCATGAACACCTCCCTTTACGACACAGAACTTCCCATTCGGTCCGAGATAATCAGCACGCAGTCAGCTGCTCTCGAGCACTGGGCGTCGCCCGGCACTTGGTTGACCGCAGTCGAGCGAACTGCCGCAGTCGAAGAGGTTCGGCGTGCACGCGACGCCGACGAACTCCCACCCTGGATCGCTCCGTCAACCGTTGAGGGTCTGATCCCCGACGACCACCCTCTTCCATCTGCCGCGATCGACATGGTCTGGCGGGTGACGAACCATCTCACCACCCTCACCTTGGAGTGGTACCAGGATCTTGTACCATCGGCGCTCGAGGCCGGAGAATACGTGGAGCTGATCGGGCTTATATCCCAAGTGAATCTGGTCGATCACTTCGCTGATGGGCTTTCGTTGCCAAGACCACGACTTCGCCAACCTATCGATGGTGAACCCACGCGCATCACGCCCGCCGCCGCCGCTGTGTCGACCCACTGGGTACCCACTGCACCCATCGTTGACGACTCATGGCAGCCGGTTGACCATTCAGAGGGCACCGGGTTGTCGGCTGCCCGTGGTGTCCCCAACGTACGTAGAGCGCTCAGCCTCGTCCCGCCGGAAAGGGTCATGCAATGGGTTCTCATTGACGCCCACTATGTCCCCGGCGGGGCTCTCGGCGGTGACTTTGCAGAGTCGGTCTGGTCTCTGCAACGCCCCCAGATCGAGTTGATCGGCGCACGGACATCCGCTATAAATGAATGCTTCTACTGAGCGTCCAGCCACGCTGTCCTGCTCGGTCTGAGTGGGCAAGCCCAAGGTGTGGATATCTCGTTGGATGCGGTCCGGGGTTCGGGTCACGGCGACGGCGGTGTGGAACACGGGGAGCTTCTAGTGAGGCTTGTAGAAGCAATGGCAGGCACGGGCGAGCATGTTCTGAGCGACGTGAGAGACGAAGTCGAATCAGCGATGGGCCGAGAGGCACTCGTGGACGCCGTAGGGGTCAGCGCGCTCTTCCATCTGATGAACCGAGTCGCCAACGGCACCGGTACTCCGCTCGATAGAGCCATGGCAGGGCTAGCACCATCGGTGACCGATCAGTTCGGCGCGAACGAGTACCTCAGTAGCCAGGACACTCCGCGCTGAGAACGGCGCAATCGGACGATGGGGAGCTAGCCATCGTTGCACTTGACCTTCTTGACGCCACGCGGGCGATGCGGCGCCTGGCGCCCGATCCGATCGACGATGACTTCATCGCCAGACCGCTTGATGCCGCTCTGAGCGGACTATCTGGCGAAAACCGGATGTGGGTCCGGTTCGTCATCGTTCGGCGACGCCGGCACGAAGGCTGAGCCGCAGGTCCTGTACACCGACGGGATGAAGCAGCTGTATTTCCAACCAGCTCCGCCAGCTGACCCCGATGATCTCGCGGGACCGCCGGATCCTGCAACGGTCAAGACTGCCGGCTGGTTGGGGCGACACCGTGCTGAGGTACCAGTGATCGTCCTCGGCTCCACCTCGTTTCCTGTCGCATGGCAACTCTGCTTGGCGGCATGAGCACATGAACTTGGGCCAACCTTCACGGATGTGCTGCGGTTTCATCAGGCTAAAACCGATCGCCTGCTCGGAATACCCGAAGACTCAGATTGGCAGTTCGACGCCATGATTCCGATCGGTAAACCGTTCGGACACTGGGGCCTGGCTAAGCGGCCACTGGTTCACGTTCAGCGAGTGCTTCGGACAACCGGTCGCATGGGCAGTGAACGAACGGTTTAGGTTTGACGAGGACATCAAGGAGTCTAATGAATGAGCTCGCAGAGTACGAAGACATCATGAATCGGTTCCGAAAGGCGTTCGCCGCCGCGGACCGTGAGCTGCTCGCGGGGGTGTTGGGCGATGAGTTCGAATGGCACACACACACGTTCGATCCCAACCACCCCATCTCGACCGGCCGCGTCCTGCGGGGTGTCGACGAGATGGTTGTTGAGCTCGAACGACGCAAGCGGACTTGGAGCAACGTCCGGTTCGAGGCCCTGAATGAATATTTCGCGCCCAAACTCATAACCCAGTCGTTCACCATCTCAGGCACCGATCAGGGCAAGAAGTTCGAGGTCGCGGCCGTCGATCTGTACACGCTTGACCGTATGGATCGGATCGTCAAAAAGGACACCTACTGGAAGCATGGGGGCGCTTGACAGATCCTGAGGGTGGTGGTGTCAGGTTACGTCCGCGCGAGCTACGCGGCGAAGGATTTGAATCATGAGCTGGGTCTTCGCTGTAGTAGCGATGGCATTGCTTTGAGTCATCTCTCGTGGGGACAACCCCGACCCGTTGAGTGTGTGCGACAAAATTCAATTCGCCATGATCTCGACGCTTGATTGCAGCGGGGTGCGCCTCGCGGGAGCGGTCCTCAATCGATTTAGCCACGAACCGCTTGGTGTTAACAATCGTGAAACACCTGCTTAACATTGCTGAAAACAGATGTTGACGTTTTCGTAAACCAGCCTTGATGAGCGCGAAATCAGCCACTTCTATAGTGCAGTTGTTCGTGCGTTCTGGAAGGAAAAAAATGAAACGCAAATTATTGATTGCCGCCGCAGGCGTTGTTGGCGGACTGTTCCTCTTTGCCGGCCCCGTTAGCGCAGATGGGCACGATGGGGACGCAGCCGCCATGGCGGTGCAAGCGGTAATGGACAACCTTTGGGTGTTCATCGCAGGTGTGCTTGTGTTCCTCATGCAAGCGGGCTTCGCCATGCTGGAATCGGGCCTTACCCGATCGAAAAATGTAGGCAACATAATGGCGAAGAACCTCGCAGACGCCGCCATCGGAATTATGGCGTTCTTCTTGGTTGGCTATGGCCTTGCCTATGGAAGCGACTCAGGCAGCAGTGACTTGTTTGGATGGGGATCGTTCGCCCTGAGCGGAGTCGATCTATTCGACATGAGTGAAGGGTTAAGTGGAGCCACTGACTTCTTTTTCCAAGCCGTCTTCGCTGCTACCGCTGTAACGATCGCTTCCGGAGCGTTGGCGGAACGAACCAAATTCAGCGCTTACCTAATTTTTAGTCTTCTCACGACAGCAATTATTTACCCCATCGTTGTTCACTGGACTTGGGGTGGTGGGCTCATTGCCCAAATAACAATTGGTGATGCTGTTTATAGTGACTTCGCGGGATCAACCATTGTTCACAGCGTTGGAGGCTGGCTAGCTCTGATCGGAGCGTTTATGGTCGGTCCCCGCATAGGCAAGTACGGCCCTGATGGAAGTGTTCGAACAATCCCTGGCCACAACATCACCCTTGCAATACTGGGTGTCTTCATACTTTGGTTCGGTTGGTTTGGATTTAACCCGGGTTCAGAACTAGCAGCTGACAATTGGGTGATGTTTGTCGCTCTTAATACAGTGTTAGCGGCTTGTGCGGGCGTCATCGGGGCGGCAGCATTTAATTGGCTACGAACGGGGAAGCCAGACGTTGCTGTTGCAGGTAACGGCGCTTTGGGCGGGTTGGTCGGTATAACCGCTGGCTGTGGAACGATGACCCCTTGGGGCTCAGTTCTTACAGGAGTGATTGCAGGCTTCGTCGTGGTGCTGGCAGCGAATTTCGTAGATCGAAAACTCAAAATCGATGACGCCGTAGGAGCGTTTGCGGTCCACGGAGCGTGCGGTATTTGGGGAACCCTAGCCATTGGGCTGTTCGCAAAATACGACGACGCCTTCTTGGGACGAGATGACGCCGGGTTGTTCTATGGAGGAGGCTTAGACCAACTAGCTATGCAAGCGGTCATGGTTCTCATAGTCGCTGCATGGACACTTGTTACTGGCTTCATCATGTTTGGTGGTCTGAAGTACATAATGGGCCTGAGGGTGTCACCACAAGAAGAAACTGTGGGACTGGACGTTTCCGAACATGGAGGACCTGGTCTAGTGCTCGACGATGTTGTCACGAGAGAGACCCACTACTCGTGATGGAAGGCGGAAATTGTTAGACCAAACCTTCTTCTGATCGAGGGCCCCTGGTGCACTTCTCTTCCTTCCCGCACTGGGGGCCCTTTGGCTCGTCGGAGCTCTTCCTGATCCATTTGGCTGCGACATGGATGTCCTCAACAGCTCCATGATCGCTCGCCTCGATGAGGCTTAGCAAGCATGTATTGGGGAGAGCGCTAGTTCCTATGGCTAGGCGTATCTAGCTGGTAGCGGCCCAAGGGGAAGCGGTTGCGATGAGTCATGAATGCTGAAGCCGGCCTCAATCTTTTAGCGACGAACGCGTGGTCAAACCCGAACTCCTTCACGTCTAAGTTGGTCGCATCTATTAGTCAAGTTTTCGACTTGTCTGTTTGAGTTACAAAAGGGGAAGATATGGAACTCGGTGAAGCTATCCGCAGCGCGGTGACGACCCGGTATTTCAGCGACGAGCCGGTCACCGACGGCCAACTCCAAACAGCGTTCGATTACGCGAGGTTTGCACCCCAGGGCGGTAACCGTCAGCCCGTCAGGTTTGTCGTCGTACGAGACCAAGAAAAGCGAAATCGATTAGCGGACTGGTATCGAGTCCCTTGGAAGGCCTACCTCGCCGACGCCGAAACTGGCGACATCGACATCGGATCGGATAAGGCCGCGAAGCTGCTCAGAAACGCGGATCATTTCGCGGATCACCTGGAGCAGGTACCGGTCATGGTGGTCGCATGCGCCCATCTAGACAGCACCCACCCCACAGACACTGAATTGGGACGCTTATCGGTAGTTGGAGGAGCATCAATTTACCCAGCGGTGCAGAACTTCATTTTGGGATGTCGCGAAGCACAGCTCGGCGCCGCACTCACCACCCTGCTGTGCCTGTTTGAACCCGAGGTCAAGGAACTCCTAGAGATCCCTGACGATGCCGCAACGGTCGCACACGTAGCAGTCGGCCACAGAACGCAGCCGTTCCCAACCAAGCTTGACCGTATGGGTCTTGACGAGGTTGTTTTCTCCGAAAGGTGGGGCGCCGTCACCTACCCGTGACGCCGAACTCGACGTTGGCTGTTTCCGCCGTGGTGATTATCTGATCGGACACGCTCCGGTTGAGCAATGGTCGATGGCTTGACCAACTTCTCCATTAGCTCGCTGGCTCTTTGCACTTTTATGTCTGAGGGTTTGTTCTGTAGCGGCCACACCTCGATATGTGACAGCCTCTTTAGGGTCATGATCGCTCACGCGAATTTGGGAGTTGAGTTTTCAGGCTTTCATTCTCAGCGACCGCTAAGAAAGTTTTTGGTAACACTCAACCGGGACGCCAGTCTGGAAGATCTAATCCAAGGTCGTCAGTGCCGGTTAAGGCCTCCCAGGAACGTCGCTCCCAACCCACCGTCCTCGCCACCGCGCGGCCATCGACAACGTGTATCAAGGTTGGCACGTCGTCAACTTCGTTCTTCCGAAAAACGCGCAGATCGCGGTCATGTTTCACGGTACTGACTCTCGCCGGGAAGCCAGGGTCATCTGAGTAAACGGTTAGAACTAAATCACTTTTGGATAGCTGCCGAAGCACCGACTGTATTTCGACACATGTTGGGCAGTCCTTTCTGACAAATATTACTAATCCATCTGGCAAGGTTGAAAGCTCTTCTATGGACATAAACAGATTTTATAACTCTCGAGGGTCTTCGCCAGCCTGAAGAGGGTCCTCAGTAACTCACCGTGCCCACTACTGCACACATCCATAGTGGGCCGATGATACGTGTCGGGCGTACCGGCGCAACACCGAACCCTGCGGAATGGTGCTCGGCAAGTCCCTCGGCCCGATCGTCGCCATCCGTCGCTGTAACTCGCTGTCGTCGATCGCTACGTCAAGAGTCCGATTAACCGGATCGATGACGATTGTGTCGCCGTCCTGCACTGCTGCGAGCGGACCACCGTCGGCCGCCTCGGGGCAAATATGTCCGATGAGGATTCCGTGCGAGACACCGCTGAACCGGCCATCAGTGATGAGCGCGACGTCCTTGCCCAAACCGCGTCCTTGCAACTCGATGGTGAGCATCACCATCTCGGGCATACCGGGGCCCCCCTTGGGGCCGACGTTGCGCACCACAACCACGTCGCCAGGCACGATGACTCCGGACTGAATGGCCGTCATGGCGTCCGGTTCGTTTTCGAACACCTTGGCGATTCCGCGGAACTCGCCCGTCTCGAGAGTCTTGCCTCCCAGTTTCAGGACACAACTCTCCGGAGCCAAATTTCCGTGCAGGACCGTGATGTGGTTGTTCGGTCGGGCCGCCGGGGCTGACACCGGTTGCACCAAGTCCTGGTCACCCAAATCGGCCAGCGAGGCCACGTCAGCCAGGTTCTCAACGAGAGTTTTTCCGGTGACCGTCATGGCGTCGCCATGTAGGAAGCCGTTATCAAGGAGCTCCTTCATCACGACCGGCACTCCGCCGAGTTCGTGCAGGGCGACCATCGAGTAAGGACCGTGCGGCTGAAGATTCGCAATGAGTGGCACCCGCTCGCCGATCTCCTGGATGCGATCGATGGTGAGGGCCACCTCTGCATCGCGAGCGATCGCCAGCAAATGGAGGTACATGTTGGTTGAGCCCCCCATCGCGTAGGCGGTGGTGATGGCGTTCTCGAAGCCCTTCGTGTTCATGATGTCCCGGGGCCGAAGGTCGGCTTCGATCAGGGTGTACAGAGCTTCGGCGGTTGCTTCCACCTGAGCCTTCACGTCGTCGTGGATATCGCTCGCGGCGTTGTAGTCGGCCGGATGCGAGGCGCCCCGGGGCAACATCATCCCCATTGCCTCGGTGATGGTGCTCATGGTGTTCGCTGTAAACATTGCCCCGCAGGTGCCACTGCCGGGCATCACGTTCCGTTCGACCTCTTCGAATTCCTCTCGGCTGATCCGATCGGCTCGCATCGCCGCTCGTGCCTCGGCCCAGTCGAGAATCGTCAGGTTGTTACCCTTCGACGCCCATGGCTCAAAGTTCACGCAGCCCGGCGAGCTAGTCCCTGGGTAGATCACGAGTCCAACGTCGTTGGTGCGAGCCAGGGGCATCATCGCGGCTGCGCCCGTCTTGTCGCAGCCCGAGATGATAACCATCGCCTCGCCGTGATGGGCCCGATGCCCGATCTCGAACGAGTCGGCGATGATGTCTCGTGACACGAGGCTGTAGCTGGCATTGGGTGAACCCTGGGTGAGAGCATCGGAGACCGCCGGCGCACCAACGACCAACCCTTGTCCGCCATGCGAAGCGATCGACTCCGACATCAGGTCCGATATGCGCTCGACCCGGTTGTTGCAGCGATGGGCGTTTGTGTAGGCACCCGCCACCGTAACGATCGTGTTCTTCGCCGCGATGGTCTCGGGCTCAAACCCGGCCGCCCGCAACTCGAGACTTGCCCGCTTCCAATGATTCCCTGTCATCCCCCCACCCTAACTATCCAAGGTGTCGAGTAGCTGAGCAATAGCTCCGCACCGGCGCGGGTTGGGTTCAGAGTGCGACCCCGACCCGATGGCCGCTGCGTACTGCTCCCTCGATGTACCACTCTTCGTCGGCGTCACCGACGATGTGCACCTCGTGGCCGTTAGCTAAGAGGGCGTCAGCTAGCGAGCGGTCAGCGTGAACTGCTCCGGCGAAAATCACTGTGTCGGCGTCGAGTTGGAGGGTCATGTCGGCCTGCCGATATTCGACCTGCGTCGGCGAGATAGAAGTTGCTTCGGCTTTGGTGTGAAACGTGACGCCAGCAAGCCGCGACTCATGCAGTGCCCGCCAGCGGCGGGGATGGGCCATAGCGGTGGCGGGCTGGGTACCTGGCTCGAGTACGTGGACGGTGCGTCCCCGATTGGCGAGAAAATGTGCAATTTCGGTACCAACGAGATCGCCATGTATGACTACGACGCGGCGACCAATCGGCATCCAAAGTCGGGAGAGAAGACGCACCCGGCCCATATCGGCCGTGAGCCGCAGGAGGCGACTGGTCCTGAGAACCAGTCGGGTCAGCATTCCTAGGCGACGACGCGCAACCAGGTCAGCGTCGCCAGTCAGTTGGGCCCGGAGATCGTCACCAGATAGCACATGGGGAAGATCAGCGCCGGGGAGGTCAGGCTGGGCCCGGCGCGCACCTGTGGCAACTACGACAGCCTCCGGCGCAAGGTTGGCGATCAGTTCACTATCAGCTCTCACACCGGTGTGGGTTTCGACACCAGCTTCGCTGATTGCGGCGCGAAGAAACTCGATAAACTCGCCGTTGGCGGGGGTAGTGAGTGACGAAAAACGCGTCGTTCCCCCAAGTTGGTCGGAAGCTTCGAGCAGGGTGACTCGGTGACCGCGTTTGGCTGCAACTCGCGCGCACTCCATGCCGGCTGGTCCGCCACCGATGATGACCACATGGCGGGGTGAAACGGCAGGTAACGGATCAGGTTCGTCGTAGTGGCCAAGCCGTGCGTTGACGGCACACACCGGTTGGCCACTCCAGAAGTTCTGCGCGACGCAGACGAGACAGTTAATGCAGGGACGAATCAGCTCGGGGTGGCCGGCATCCAGGCGTCGGACCAGGTCGGGATCTGCCAGGAGTTGCCGGCCCATCGACACGAAGTCGGCGTTGCTGCTACCAAGGATGCGTTCAGCGTCCGAAGGACGGATTCGTCCGACCGCGAGAACGGGTACGTCGACCGCTTCCTTCACACTTCTGGCCAGGCCCTCATATTGATTGAACTGCCAAGGGATCGGCGCATCGGTGAACCCAACCCCAGTCCCTGCTGACGAAGTCGCCGAGACGTGGACTGCGTTCGCTCCCGCATCGACGGCCGCCCGTGCGTGTTCGACAGCATCCCGGACGGTGATCCCACCGTCAACGCCGTATTCGTGGCCGTCTAGGCGCACGATGATTGCGAACTCCGGTCCACACCTATGACGAACCGCTGTGATGACATCGGTGAGGAGTCGGGTCCGTCGCTCACCGGAGCCCCCGTAGATATCGTCACGACGGTTCCAAGCTGGAGACAGGAACGTAGAAAGGAGGTAACCGTGGGCCGCGTGGACCTCAACCCCATCAAATCCAGCCTGTTGGACTCGAGTGGCGGCGGCGGCGAAGTCTCGGACAATATCCGTGAGTTGTGGGGCTGTCGCTTCAGCGTAAGAGGGCATTTGCCCTCCGGTAAGGGTCGCCATCTGCAGCAACTCGTCCATGGTTGTGTCCGCCATCATTCCCCTGGGGTCTGAGGGGGGTGGCGGCAGTGACGGTATAAGTGCCGGTCGTCCCTCAGAGATGTCAACGCTCGACGTCTTTCCGTGATGGCAAATCTGGACAATGATCTTCGCGCCGTGTGCGTGGACAGCATCAGCGAGCCGCCGGAGGTCTGGGATCACTTTGTCGTGCGAGAGTGCTGGTTGATGGCGAGCAGTCGCGCCATGCGGGTAGGAGACGGCTGAGGTCTCAACGATCAGAAGCCCCACACCTCCCTTGGCGCGTGCCTCATAGTGGGCGATAGTTTCGTCGGTGATTAGGCCCTCTTCGGTGCAGTTGTTCTGGTCCATGGCTGGCAGGACTATCCGGTTACGCACCTTGAGCGGACCAAGCCGTCCGGGAGAAAGCAGCTTCGGGAACAACGCGTTCACACCGTTCATCTTGCCGGATCGTCACCCCAATGACTCGACACTGCTGGTATCGCGCCGGATGAAGCAGTATGACTCACGTGGTGGAGAGCGCCCGCATCAAGAGGTGGTCCTGGCCCCCGGCCAAGCAATCCGATCGTTTGTTAACGGCAGCGGCCACTGTGACCGCGGTAAGGGGGAGGTCTAGTCTCGGACCGTGGAGACCCTCAAAGATAAGACAGCAGTCGTCACCGGAGCTGCCTCGGGAATAGGGCTCGCAATGGTTCGCCGTTTCGCGCGAGCAGGTGCGAAGCTAGTCCTATCTGACATAGACGACGCCACGCTCGACCGAGCTTTGCAGGAGGTGATCGGGCTTGGCGCGAGGGCGATAGCCGTGACCACCGACGTCGCGGACGAAGCTCAGAACCATTCATTATTTGAAACTGCCATTGATGAGTTTGGGCGCGTCAATGTGGTGTGTCTTAACGCGGGCGTACAGGGATCGATTGGGCGATCATGGTCTCTGTCCAAAGATGACTACGAATGGACGCTTGGCATCCTGCTCGGCGGGGTGATTCATGGTGTTCGGGCCTTCGTTCCCCACCTGGTCGATCATGGTGATGGCCACGTAGTAATCACCGCTTCGGTCATGGGTCATGGGTCATGTGTCATCGCCATTCAACGCCCCCTACGCCATCAGCAAACACGGCGCCGTAACCCTCGCTGAGACCCTCTTCCATGAACTAACAACAGAGGGGCCCACTGTCGGTGTCACTTGTTTGTGTCCGGGATCGGTGAACACCAACATCGCGAACGCGATGGCCGCACGACCGTCGGGTTCGGTCGGCTCCGCCAAGGGCAACCTAGGTAACCAGATCCTCGAAATATCCCAGCGCGCGTTGCTGGGCGGTTTGGACCCCGCGGGAGTAGGCGATCAGGTTTATGACGCAGTACTCGGTGGCGATTTCTGGTTGTTTACCGACGAGAATTGGAATGCCCCAATAGCGGCGCGAGCTACTGAAGTCGCGCAGCGACTTCAACCCCAGTTCCAGACACCGCCTCTGGGATGATCAGACTTCGTTGATTCTTGGTGCAGCTACCTGGTAGGCCTTTGGTCTCAGTTACCAGCTAAGGAGAGTGGAACGTGACGAAGGCCTATGTAATAGGACTACTAAAAATTAATGATCCCAAAGCGATGGGTCCGTACCTGGAAGCTGTGGAGAAAACAGTCACCGATCACGGAGGTAGTTATCTTGTCCGAGGAGGCGCACAGCACTACACAGAAGGTGACCCAAACCCCGTGGCAGTAGTGCTGGAGTTCCCCAATAGTGACTCGGCGGTCGCTTGGAAAAGCTCAGGTGCATATCAGGACATCCTGCCTTTCCGCCTAGACAATTCCGAGGGACCTCTCGTCATTTGCGATGGTGTTTAACTGCTTTGTCGCTGAGCCTTAGACATGGGCCGTCTTTTGTCATTTAATAACGTCACAGGGTTAGTCGTTATCGGAAGAGTTGGTTTTGCCGATCAGATAGACAGCCAATGCTGCCACGGGCCCAGTTGCAGCTGTAATGAACCAGGCTTTGCGAAAGGAGTCAAGATCTGTGCCCTGGCCGATGACGGTTTGGTGTTGGCGAGTGTTTGGTTCACCACTCCACCTGAAAGAGCCCGACGCGGATATGCATGTTCGCACGGTACCGGCCGTGAGCGTGGAGTGCCTGGGAACTTGTTGACAACAGCGCTGCCTGAGTCTGACTTGAGTGCAGAGAACGCAGTCTCCAACTTTGAAGCTGTCGAAGGGACCGTAACTAGAAAAAGCCTTGTCAAACGGAAGTACCGTAGGGCTAAGCGCAAAGATGTGAAGAAAGCAACCAAATTGTGATGGGTAGATGAGGAAACGAACCTGGCGCATCATTTTCATCGTTATTTTCGTCGCTTACATTTGGGCCGCAGCTCGAGCGATCTTGTGACTAAGCCTGTTTTTCGAGGGGTGTCACATCGGGCAGCCTTTATTGCTTCGATCACGCTTGCCCCAATAGTGGTTGTCTCAGCCCCAGGGGTCTGGCCTCGACTAATTACGGCGCTCTACAGCATTGCCATAACAGCGTTGTTTGGGGTGTCTGCTCTCTACCACCGCGTGAATTGGGGACCGGTAGGGAAGAAGAGACTGCAGAAATTCGATCACGCAACCATATTCTTCGCTATAGCCGCGACCTATACCCCGGTAGCTGTATTTGCTTTGTCGGCTTGGGCTGCGAAGTTGGTGTTGGGCCTGGTGTGGGGTGGTGCCGTCATAGGTGCATTCATACGCATTCGGTTCACTCAGGCCCCCAAATGGGTTGTGGCGGGGCCGTATCTAGTTGTTGGATGGTGTCTTTTGGCTGTAGTCCAAGATGCCTGGCACCAGCTTGGGGTGTTGGGGTTCGTTCTTTTTCTCACTGGCGGATTGCTGTATACCGCGGGAGCCGTCATATTTGCCTCTCAAAGACCTGACCCGTGGCCAAGCATGTTTGGGTTCCACGAGATATTTCACTCTCTCACCGTCGCCGCGGCGTCACTCCACTACGTAGCTTTTGTGTTCGTTGTGTTACCGAAAGCCTGATATGTAGGGCACAGAAGGATGCGGAACCTACTCGCAGATTCGAGGATCTAGACGCGCCATCAAAAAGTTTGGGGATGCGCCCAATAGTCCGGAGCGGGTCAGGTGTCAGTGCAATAGCATCAATTGTCTTGAGGAAAGGACACAGGAATGGTTTTACCTATCGCCGATGGCAAATATGAGATTGACGCGGTCCACTCCCAACTGGGATTTTGTGTGACCCATCTAGATATCTCATTAGTTAGAGGCACCTTCGATGTCTTCACCGGTTCATTGACAATTGGAAGCACTGTTGCCGACGTGACGGTGTCGATCGAGGCTGAGATGGCGTCGGTCAACACTGGTAACGCGGCACGAGATAAGCACATACTCGGCGGCGACTTCTTCGACGTGGCTAACCACCCCCAGATGACATTCGCATCGACGTCGGTCTCCGAAACCAGTGATGGTTATGAACTGAAGGGTGACCTCACCATCAAGGGGATCACCAACACGGTTACTTTGGCTGGTACCTACAACGGCTCAGCGGTGTTCCCCATGGATGGGTCGACACACCACGGATTTAGCATGTCAGGCACGATTAGCCGCAGTGCGTTCGGCGTGAGCTACGGAGTACCAATGGTCACAGACGACGTGGAATTGGTGCTTGGAGCCCAGTTCATCGAAGCAGCTTCTGAGTAGCTGCATCTGCTTTCTTCGGCATGTTTTGTTTTAATTCGTCTCACCATAAAACTGTAAGCAACGCTCTCTAGATCATTGCCCCAAGGCCACTTGAGGCAAGAGGAGTTCGAAACGGGCGAAGACTGCTGTGTTATTTAACACTTGGGTGGTAATCCCAGTAAGAACCTTTGTCACCAACTAGGACCTCTGATCATGCCCCGGTGCCGACAGCATGGGAAAAGATATGCAGCTGACGCGTCCGATCACATGGACTCGCCGGGGGGTGAAACGAGCGATGTCAACACGTGCAGTCGACCGTGCTCTCGCTGGTCAGCCATGAGTGACGACCATGTACCTGTAATTGACATACAGCCATTTCTGACTGGCGATGAGAGAGCGAAACAAGCAGCCGGACGGTATACCCAAGATCCGATCAAAAGGAAAGTTGGTTCCAATTGATGAATAAAGAAGAGCTTATGGACGCATTCGGCTTTGGTCCTAGACATGAATAGTGGCGTGTCAAGTTGATAGAACGACTTGGTTACGAGCCTGGACAATGGAACGGACGCCGGCACAGTGCGGATCAGATAGTGGGGATTTTGCGTGAACTTGAAGATGGCGAAGACCCTTATGCGAACGAATGCAAACGGACTATTGAAGGTTGGGTTTCATTAGACAGTGCCAACAGAAGTATTCCCAGAGACGAACGTGATGGGGAATTGCGAAAGTTCGTCGATACGGGAACATGGTCAGAAACTCCAGGCTCGCCTGAGAGACAAGTCTTGCTTTCCTAGCTCAGACTCTGACGTAAACTATTATCGGTGATCACACATGAGCATTGATGACTACAACGTAAAGGGTCCACAGGCCCCAATGAGTTCTATGGCCATAGCTACTTTTGTGACCCTTACGGCCGGATTCTCTCTGAAGCTGGCGAAGAAGAAGAGGTCCTGATCGCTGATATTGATCTGTCATCTCTCCGGGCTACCCATGTAGACATGCCATTTTGGCGCCACCGCCGTCCTGAGACCTACGACGACCTGACTGCGAAATGAAGGAACAGAGATGAGGACTGCGATTACAGGGGGCACTGTCGTTACCGCTATTGAAACTGTCTTGGCTGATGTGTTAGTTGAAGGCGAGATTGTAGTGGGCGTGGTGCATCCCGATAGTGAGCTGACACGAACCTTCGCCGCGGGCGCCGATCGGGTGATTGATGCTCAGGGGAAGTTTGTCGTGCCAGGTGGTATTGATGCTCATACGCACTTGCAGGCGACTGGCCAGATCGCCCCTGTTCTCGAAACGTTTGAAACCGGTACTGTCGCGTCGGCGTTTGGTGGTACCACAACCATCATCGATTTTGCTTTCATGAGTGGCGATGAGCGGCTACCAGACGGCTACGAACGCCACCGAGAGAACGCTGCTGGCGAATGTGCGGTGGACTATGGATTCCACATCATGGTGGCCAACGTTGATGAGCAGTCTCCAAAGGAGATGGACCTGCTTGTTCGAGAAGGAGTCACCAGTTTTAAGTTGTTTATGGCTTACCCGGGGCGGGTTTATTCCGACGATGGTCAGATCCTTCGCATGATGCAACAGGCAGCCGAGAATGGCTCCTTGATTCAGATGCATGCCGAGAACGGGATAGCGATTGATGTCCTAAGAGAACAGGCCGCCGAGCGCGGCGATATCGAACCGCTGTTCCATGGAGTTACCCGCACCCCGATCCTCGAAGCTGAAGCTGTGCATCGCGCAATCGCCCTGTCCGAAGTTGCTGGTTCGCCGCTTTACATCGTCCACCTGTCCTCTTCAAACGCACTTGAAGAAGTGGTAGCTGCTCGAGATCGTGGACTTAATGTCTTCGCGGAGACGTGCCCTCAGTACCTGTTTCTCGACCTCAGTGACTTGGACCGACCCAATTTCGAGGGTTCGAAATTCGTGTGTTCACCGCCACTCCGACCTCAAGAACATCAAGACCATTTGTGGCGAGGGCTGCGTACCAATGACCTGCAAGTAGTCGCTACTGACCATTGCCCATTTTGTTGGGAGCAAAGAGAGATAGGGAGAGATGATTTCCGGAGCATCCCTAATGGGTTACCCACCCTGGAACACCGGATGGAGTTGATGTTCCAAGGCGCTGTTGCGGAAGGACGACTGTCACTTAATCGTTGGGTGGATATGTGTTCCCGAGCGCCGGCAAAAATGTTTGGTCTTTATCCTCGAAAGGGAACTATTGCACCGGGTTCAGATGCTGACATCGTTGTCTTCGATCCGAACAGTCCACACACACTGTCAGTTGAAACCCACCATATGAATGTTGACTACTCCTGCTATGAGGGCATGACGATGACCGGCCAGGTGGAGAAAGTGCTCTTGCGCGGCAAGGTTGTCGTTGACGGCACTGAATACCTAGGGACAAAAGGTGACGGTCAGTATCTTCCGCGAGACATCTGCTCGAATTTGTTTTGACGTGAATAAGGAATCACACCCGGTGAGGGATCACGTCTAGAGGATCCCCATGGGCAAGTGCGCCGTTATTGAAGACAGCTCGAATGTTAGCTGCAGTGGCCCTATTCACGAGAGCTGCAACCGCATCGCTAACTGGGGCGAGATTGCCGGTTGTAGCGTCAATAAGAACAAGATCTGCGCGTTTGCCGACCTCGATAGAACCGCGTTCATGCACGCAGGTTTAGCGCGCGAAGGCTAAGAGAGTCAGCTATCTGAATCTGTGTCCAGTTCAGAACGAATCTCGTCGCCATGCTGGTTGAGTCTGGGTGCCCCGCGGTAAATACCGGCCGGGTCGTCGCTGAACTTGATGGGGCTGTTCAACACGACAGTCGGGCGATGGTGATCGTGGTCAAGGCGGACAAGCATTTCTCGAGCTGCGACATGAGGGTCGTTAACCCAGTCAGACGGGTCGTACACGGGCCCTACCGGTACCTGGTTGCCGAGTGTTTCGACTACTTCGCCAGTGGTGCGCGCCGCTGCCCATCCGCCGATGGCTTCGTCCACATACTCTTTGTTGCGGACCCTTCGGCGATTGTTTCGGGTTCGTTCATCGGTTATGAGGTCTTCTCGCCCAATAAGTTGACATAAGAGTTCGAAGTGTGGCTGGGTCGGAGTGGCAATGACGCAGTGCCCGTCTTTAGTGGGGTACACGTCGTAGGGGCTGAGTCCATCGACACCGTTCCCCATTGGACGCATTGGACGGCCCATGTAGGACCACACCATTTGGCTTGCTTCAGACATCGTCATCATCACGTCAACCATGGCGACATCGATGAACTGACCTTTGCCGGTATCGCGAGCCCGCCACAATGCAGCCAACATGCCGAGTGAGGCCATAGTGCCAGGCACGGTATCGCCGATGGGTGGTCCGACTTTCATGATGTGGTCTTCGTCTTGGCCAGTAGCAGCGATTACACCGCCCATCGCTTGCGCGATGAGATCGTAAGCAGGCCAGTTGGCGTAGGGGCTCGGTGCAATTCGCGTATCACCGAATCCTCGGATTGCTGCATATACGAGCTTTGGGTTGCGTTCATGACAAATCTCCCAACCCACCCCAAGGCGGTCCAGCACCCCAGCTCGCATGTTCTCGATAAGACCATCGGATGTTTCTACGAGACGAAGGAAGACTTCTCGATCCTCATCTGTCGTGAGATCGAGGCAAATGGATCGCTTATTGCGATTGCGCATCGCATAGTTGCCAGAATAAAACCGTTCCTCGTCATCTCTGGTCCAGGGACCCTGGTGCCTAGTCATCTCTCCTTGCGGAGGTTCGACTTTGATCACATCTGCTCCCATATCAGCGAGGAGCATTGCTGCGAATGGTCCGGCGAGAGCGTGTGTGACATCAAGGATGCGTAGTCCTTGGAGTGGCCCTGTGGGGCCAGATGCCATTGGTGCCGCTGTTTGGTGGGCCTCGAGGTGGTCAGTCATAACCTCATTTTGCCTTGTTGTGCCTGTCGACGCGGCCCCGAATCAAAGATGCAACACCTGTCAGCACGTTTAGCGAGGTCCTTTCGAGACCAAACAGTGGATTTTCCTCGTCGAGTCGTTGCTTGTGTCACCCACTCGTGAAGCACCGAGGAATGACATCGGAAAGGATGTTCGTTGAATAATAAGAGCACCGTCGCACCCCGTGAATTGGTCTACAACTGGATGTTGGTGAGCATCGGCCAGAAGTTTTTGTTGCCACTCCGCGTATGGACGCGAATGCCCCTGGCTCGCAGGTTTTGCCAGTCATACCGCAGCCTGCCCGGATCACCCCGTGGCCAGGAGAAGTAGTGTTCGTGTACGAGTGCAAGGAGTGGCGAGCGCCTCGGACTCTTGCAGTAGGAGTGATTGTGCGATTTTCGGTTCTTACTCTGGGAGACAACTATCCCTCCCTTCGGTCTCACCAACAGTTTTACCGTGAAGTAATCGACGAAGCTGTCACGGCCGAAGCACTTGGATATTGGGGT
>DUBN01000037.1:3313-4463 GCA_012960315.1 Acidimicrobiia bacterium | reverse complement strand
ATTGGAAGCCATGACAGTCGTCCGACGAGTGACGAGTTGCCGTGGTACGTGGCGTTTGTGCAAATGATGCCTCTCTTCCCTGTCGCACCGCGGATCAAGGTCAGCGCCATTTCGGTAGCTTCGGTGCCGCTACAGCCCAGGATGGCTGACTCGATTCCGTCGTGGTGCAGGCCAATTAACCGCTCGACGTAGTCAACAACTCCATCGTGTAAATATCGGCTGTGCACATTGAGCGTCGCAGCCTGTTCAGCGAGTTTCGCGACTACCCGAGGGTTGGCATGACCGACACATGGGACGTTGTTGTACAAATCGAGATAACGGCGACCGTCGGCACTCTCGAGCCAGACTCCCTCCCCTTTTACTAGCTGGAGCGGCTCGTTGTAGAAGAGCGGAGCGCCGTCGCCCATCACACGGCGTTGGCGATCAAGAAGTTCAGTCATGAACTAAGTGTTGCAGTTAGTTCTCTACGGCGGATGACCAAATGAGTCGAGCTCAGCGACTGGGTTACCTTAAAACGTAAAGCCCGGGATTCGACACAGAGAGGCTGGACGAATAAATCGTCATAGCGCGGCAACAGACACTGGAAAGGGATCGCAACAACTGTGTGAGCGTGTCACAAATGGGTGAAAACAGATTGAAAATTGTGGGTCTGAATATCTGGTGAGTACCCGGTGGAATATGGTGCTCGGTGTGCGACGCCCCAAATCGCCACGAACCAAAGTTGCCGCAGCTTAAGTTGGCTTCGAAATGGGCCCTACATTGGCGCTTCAATCGGCGCCGAGAAGGCTGTTCTCACCTGGGTGGACTGTTCATGATCCAAGTGTGGCTAATGGCTCCCCGGAGTGATCGTCCGAATGTGCTGAGATCAAATGACTTTCATCATCTGATTTGGTCTCATCTAATCGGGGATTAGCAGTTCTTGATGGTGCAGTAAACCTTGGCGATGAGTCGGTGATCAAGACAGCGCTAGTGTCCTATCGCTTGGCGGCTTCTCGACGGCTTAATGCGGCGGCTCAATCTAACCACTATTGAGTGTTGAGGGTTTGTTGAGGAAACCTGACTTTGCTTGTTCTGGGTCCTACCTGATGGAGCTATGACTATGACTGACCTACACGTAGATGGACAGAGACTGTGGCGTACTCTGCACGAA
>DUBN01000037.1:0-3247 GCA_012960315.1 Acidimicrobiia bacterium | reverse complement strand
GCGTTAACTGATGCGGACAAGGCAGGCCGAGATCAGTTCGTTGAGTGGGTTGTTGAAATTGGCTGTGCCATACATCTTGACCGGATGGGCAACCTGTTCGCGCGACGAGAGGGTGTTGATCCGGGCCGCGACCCAGTGGTAATCGGCAGCCATTTGGATAGCCAACCAACGGGAGGAAAATTTGACGGAGCGTACGGCGTGATGGTCGGTCTTGAGATCCTGCGGGTGCTTAATGATGCTGACCGCCTCACTAATGCGCCGATTGAGGTTGTGTCCTGGACCAATGAAGAGGGAGCACGCTTTCCTCCGGCCATGCTTGGATCAGGTGTATTTGGCGGTGAGTTTTCATTAGAAGAGGGGCTTGGTGCTGTGACGACTGATGGCACGAAACTGGGAGACGAATTGGTTCGGATCGGTTACTCCGGGACCGAACCTTGTGGTGAGCGGCCCGTCGGCTATTACCTTGAGCCACATATCGAACAGGGCCCGATTCTAGAGGCGAGTGACAAACCGGTTGGCGTCGTTACTGGGGTTCAAGGCATCCGATGGTATGACGTGTCTATCAAGGGGTTCGAATCCCATGCGGGAACGACACCAATGGGTAGGCGTTCTGATCCCATGGTCAGCGCGGCTAATTTGATTTCCGCAGTTGATGACATAGGGAAGGCCCGTGTTGACGGTCGTTCCACAGTGGGTGTCATCACATCTATGCCGGGTTCTCGAAACACTGTGGCAGGTAGCGTCAACTTGACGGTCGACTTGCGACACCCTGACCCTGATGAGCTATCGCGCATGCACGACGAGCTGGTTGAGGCCGCATCGGCGATCGACCCTTCACCGTCAGTTCAACAGATCTGGTACTCGCCTCCGGTGGTCTTTAATGCCAGCGTGGTAGAAGCGATTCGAAAAAGCGCGACTGAAAGTGGTTTTGAACCCATTGACATCGTCTCGGGTGCGGGGCATGACGCCGTTTATATCAACAGGGTTGCGCCCGCGGGCATGCTGTTCATCCCTTGTGAAGAAGGTTTATCGCACAACGAAGCTGAGAGCATCGTTGTTGAGCATTCGACGGCTGGAGCCGAGGTAATACTCCAGGCGGTGTTGCGTCTGGCTGATCTGGCCTGATTTCGCCACGCTTTGGTTTGGGGTTTCTGACTAACATTGCGTTGATCGTCAAAAAACTTGGGGGAGACGTGCATAACTTTGGTTTGATGATTAGTTCAGGTGCGCCGATGGATTCAGGTGGGCCTGATTTGCCCAACGGTTATGGGGACATGGTTGGCCAAGCGCAGTGGGCTGAAGAGCACGGTTTTGAATGCATCTGGGTTGGTGAAGGGCGCTTGGCAAATAATGGGGTAGTCCCCATGTCGGTTATAGCGGCCTACACAAAGCGCATCAAGATTGGTAGCGGGATTCTGCCCTATCGGACTCGGAACCCGGCGTTGCTTGCTGTGACAGCGAAAACTTTGGATGATCTTGCCCCGGGACGAATCAGGCTTGGATTGGGTGGATGGTGGGAGCCTCTCGCTACTCGCGTTGGGTTACCGAATAACAAGCCCTTAAAGGCGATGCGCGAAATAATCACCGTAGTCCGGCAACTCCTTGATGGGCAGGAGGTGAGCTATGAGGGCGAGTTCGTGAATCTTGACAGGGTAAAATTCGATGGTAAATCGGATGATTTTGGTAAGTCCTATCCGGTTGAGATTCACATAGGTGCTGTTCGGATGGGCATGTGTGCCCTTTCGGGGGAAATAGCTGATGGTGCTCTTCTTGATTTTCTGGTTCCACCCTCTTATAACGATGAAGCCCTTGCGGCTATCCGAAAAGGCGCAGAAAAGTCGGGACGATCCTTGGATAACTTTCAGGTTCCTCAACTAATTGCTGTTTCGGTGAACAATGACGATCGGCAGCAAGCAATTGATGACTGTAAGGAATTTCTCACCCAGTACATTGCCCAACAACCTCACATAACTGAATTCTGTGGTGCTGACGAGGATTTGGTGGCGAGAATCAAGTCCATTATGGGGTGGCCGGCAACCAAGGCTCAGATACGAGAGGCAATGAAGCTCGTGTCAAACGATTTGACTCAAGATGTTGCAGCTTGTGGCACTGCGACTGAGGCGCTTGACCGCATCTCCGCCTGGGTAGACCATGGCTGCACTGAGCCTGTGCTCACTCCGCTTGGCGCGGATGCCTTTGGCACTCTTGACCAGATTGCCAGTGCAGCAAACTTGGGGAACGTTCGGGACTAGTGAGTAGCGCAGAGTCGGGTCCTGTCCTAACAGTTTCAGATGAATTCAGCGAGGTTGTAAGCCCGGGAGGGCAACGTTTCTGGAGTGCGGTTCAACGGGTTCTCGTAGCTCTGCTGTTGCTTTTGATTGCGGGTGCTCTCTGGGAGCTCGCAAAGCTTATTACCGGTACTGGGGACCGAACGATGCCACACATTTGGCACACCCTGCGCTTCTTGGGTAGTACGACTTCCCAAGACGAAAATTACACGTGGTTTCTAGTTCAAAATGTTTGGTCGACCGCTAAGGCGAGTCTTGTAGGGCTTCTTGTCGGGACGGCTTTGGGATTGACGACCGGCGTCTTGATCGCTCGAAGTCGGCTTTTTGGCGATGGCCTCATGCCCCTTATCGTGGCTGCGCAGGCGGTACCCATAGTTGCGATCGCACCAGCGTTGGTGTTGTGGCTCGGTACGGGTGGAGTCACGAAGATGGTGATTACGACATATCTGACTTTCTTTCCAGTGACCGTCGCAACGGCGCGAGGGATCCAGTCCGTCCCGCAGGAAAGCCATGATTTATTGCGAACCTACGGTGCGTCAAAGTGGACGAGTTTGAGAATCTTGGAGATTCCATTTGCTGCACCACTTATCTTCGTAGGGCTCGAGACAGCGGCAGCCTTTTCAGTGGTTGGAGCAATTGTTGCTGAATTACCTTTCGGCTCGAATGAAGGTCTCGGTGTTGTAATTCTGACTTCGTGGCAGTTCTACATAGTGGAGCCACGAGCGCTTTATTGTGTCGCCATGGCCTCTTGCGCTCTGGGCGCAATATTTGTGCTCTCGGTACGGCTGGCGGCGTATTTCGCTCTCGGGCCTAGATCTCAGGGAGAAGTGCTCTAACCATGGCTGACGAAATGGGAACTCTTGGACTCCGAGCTTCAGGGGTAGGGAAGAGATTTTTGAGTAAAGGTGGTGACGTTCAAGCATTAGAAGGTGTGGAACTTGAAGTCGCACAGGGCGGGT
>DUBN01000036.1 GCA_012960315.1 Acidimicrobiia bacterium | reverse complement strand
CGAGCATGCACAGTTCCTCATAAAGGCGCATGGGTTCATAGAACGGCAGCAAATGCACCAACGACGCAACCCGAATATGTTTCGTTCGTTGAATTACTGCACTCAGGAACACATTAATACTGGGCGCAATATCTAGTGGAACATGGTGATGTTCTGATTTGAACCAATGGGTGAACCCGGCCTCATCAGCTCGTTCCGCCAATGACAAGTGATACCGGTAAGCGTCACTGATTGGCGTAGATCCGTCATTTTCGAGCTGATCGAACAACGCATAGTCAAGGTGCTCGGTCACTCGATTAACTCCGGGAGCACCTGTGGGCTCGCCGACGCTGAAACTCGAGCAAGGCCGCCGTCAACCACGAGGGTCTCTCCGGTCACGTACTTTGAAGCGTCTGAAGCGAAAAATGCCACGACGTCGGCTATATCGTCCCCAAAACCCCATCGCTTTAAAGCGATCTGGCCTTCCATCTCCTCGATGAGCCCGGGAATCGTGTTCCTACTTTCCTCCCAAATAGCTGTTGCTATCAGACCTGGGGCAATGGAGTTAACCCTGATGCCGTCTGGGCCCCAATCTGAGGCCAGCGCCCGCGTCATAGCGTCCACAGCGCCTTTGGTGCCTGCGTAAGCCACACGAGCCCCAGGGCCCCGTACACTCGCAACTGAGCTGACGTTGATGATGGAACCTCCTCCTCGGGCTTTCATTGAATCGGCGAGAGCAATCGACAAAGTCAAGAGAGACCGGACATTTATTGCGAAGACCAGATCTATTTCAGCTTCGGTCAATTTCTCGGGCAGTCTTCGCATGGGGATTCCAGCGTTGTTTACGAGAACGTCAACTCCTTCTACCTCATTAAGAATTCTGTCCGCCAACTCGGTGCCAGCGCCCGCTTGCGCCAAATCTGCTGGGATGATCACAGGGCTGTTGCTCAACTCTTCAGCTACTCGTTCTAAATCTTCGACAGTGCGTCCAGTGAGAACCACCTGAGCGCCGATGGAATCCAAGGCCCGAGCACTTGCCTCGCCTATGCCGCGGCTCGCTCCCGTGACAACCGCCACTTTCCCTTGTAAATCATTCATTATTGGACGCTACCCCGCCCTAGGTCTTACTGGCGTCCTCGTTCACCAAGAACTGATAAAAACGATTCTTTGCAGAATTCAATGCGGCGCCTGATTTCCAATCCCGTATCAGGGTTGAGTTTTTGGCCAACTCGGCAACCCTTAACGAGCTAACTGAAGGGTGATAAAGATCATCACCTTCGAACACCAGCAGGGGTGTCCTCACCGACTCCACAAATGCTTCGTCGACGTTGAACAGAAACTTGTCTGAGTCATACATGTTGCTTCGAAACTGAGCCCACACGTCATCGGGTACATCGGGGCGCTCGCTTGCGAGTGGTTGCGCCCAGGAATCGAACATGTCGTAGAACGCTTCACGGTTATGGCTGAGGCCAATAGTTTGGAAGAGCACGCCAGCAGCCACCCGTTCTGGGGCCGCTTCGATCAGGCCCATGACATACGGGCCACCGATACACATACCGACTGCGTGGAATTTCTCAATGCCGAGGTAGTCAAGGAGCGCTAATTGGTCTCGGGTGTAGGTATCCCAGCTGTCATCCGCCGAAATTGGGCCGCTAGAACGTCCTGCATTTCGTTGATCCATGGCAATTACTCGAAACGTTTCGCTCAGTTGCGGAATGGGGTTCCAGGGTGTCGATTCCCAAAACGGAGCCGCTGATTTCATTCCACCGGGGGCGATCAGGAGGACGGGGAAGCCACTGCCATATTCGTCAAAATGAATTTCGGTTCCGTCAAATGTGAAGCTGGCCATGCCGCCATTGTCGCGCATAGCTATTCTCGTCGTCGATGCACCTTCTCAACGGCTACGACGGCGAACATGGAGTCCTTCACGATTTTGGAGGGGACGGTCCACCTGTGTTGTTGACACATGGGAACGGTCTCAATGCAGGTATGTGGACGACGGTGCTGCCGGTGCTTCAACGACACCGCCGCTGCTTTGGTTTGGATTTTCGTGGGCACGGAGCGTCTCGCATCGTAACGCCGCCCCTCGACGTCGACCGGTCACATCTCGTGACTGAAGTACTGGAAGCAGTCACCACCATCGATCAGGGACCAATTGATGCGGTTGGGCATTCGTTGGGCGGAGCAACTTTGCTTCGCTCTGAGTTCGAAAACCCTGGGACTTTTCGACGGTTATGGCTCTTCGAACCAGTAATGGTCCCTGAGGGTCATGAGCGACCCGACGGAGATCACCCTCTCGTCCTTGCGGCGAGGCGACGTAGAAACGAGTTTCCCTCCCTTGAGTCATTTGTGGAACGCCTCTGCAGCAAGCCTCCCTATTCTGAGTGTGAAGACGCTGCTGTTTGGGGGTACGCGACCTTAGGTACCCAAGAAACGTCTACCGGGGTTTCTCTCACATGTTCGGGGGACATCGAAGCGCGGATTTTCGGGACCGGCACCGCTACCGATTTCCCAGCGTTGAGTTCGGTAAAAACCCCAACGGTGGTGGCTCGGGGCGAATTGGTAGGCACTGGAAACGAGTTGCCGCCGGCGATGGCCGAACCCATTGCATCGCACCTCGGCGAAGGAAAGCTTGTCCAAATGGAAGGTTTAACTCACTTTGGTCCCATGGAACACGGTAGGCGGGTCGGTGAGGCAATTCTGGCCCACCTATTGGCCTAATTTCACAACGCTACAGGCAGCGTTACTGGGTCAATGTCGTACAAGTCCAAGACGTTTCCCCAGACCATCGCTTCTATCTCTTCTTCGGGCAGCCCATCAAGAATATCGTCAAGAATCGGGCGTGAATTGGGCCAAATAGAGTCGTGGTGGGGGTAGTCGTTGCCCCAGAGAAGGTTGCTGACACCAATAGCGTGGCGAGTCGCGATTCCCTCTTTGTCGTCTTCAAACGTCACCCAGAAGTTCCGATCAAAATATTCCGACGGTTTCATAGTCAACTCATCAGAAACTTCCCAGGGAGTTCGATACGCAGCGTGGTCGAGTCGCTGCAAAGTGTGTGCCACCCATCCGGTCTCATACTCGCTAATAACGAATTTTAGATCCGGAAAACGCTCAACTACGCCACCGCATATGAGGTCAATCATGGTATTGACCGCGGTTGTGTGGGCAAGCGTGTAGCCCTTGAGATGTCCACCAGGCGTGCCCCAATGTTCTGGGAGGCCCCCGTCGAGGGTTTGGCCGGTGAAAATGTGCATCGTCAATGGCACTCCGCATTCTTCAGCGCGAGCCCAAAACGGATCAAAGGCGGAATCGCTGTAAGGCAACCTTGGATCCACATGAGTTGGGATCGCGAATCCTCTGACGCCTCGCTCAAATGAACGATCCAATTCGGCTATTGCCCGGTCGATGTCCGGTAAAGGCAAGCAACCGATTCCGATTAGCCGGTTGCGATCTACCGAGCAGTAGTCCAGCACCCAATCGTTGTGTTGTCGCAAAGCAACGTCGCGAACTTCGTCGTCAGCTACGGCGAAAGTAAACATACTGAGACTGGGATACATGACCTCTCCGACGATGCCATCGGTTGCCTGCTCATCAAGGCGTGCTGTCGGATTCATCACCCCCGGATTGAAGCCGTCGTAACCCATCGCAATTCGCTCATGTGTGGCCGGGTCGTCAAGCCGAGCGCCCGCAATTCCGAGTCGCCCCACAGGTACCGCTCTCATATTGTTGGGCAAAACTAGCCACGTGCCGGGCTTCCCCTGGTGATCCTTTTCTATGAAAGGTGCACGATCTCCAAACATGTCAGTAAGTCCGTCATAGATTTCAGCTGCTTCGACCACATGTGAGTCACACGAGAAATAACGCATAGAGTCCCTTTCTAGCGGCTCGCCCAGAACGTTCTGGTGAAACCGTATCAGCCCATCGCTACTTCGTTCTCAGAGACTCCGTGGTAGGGATCTTGTAAACTTGGTTCGTTTTTCGGAACGAATCGCTTCGTTCCGTTTACCGCCAATCTGCGGTTAGTTGTGCCATTTCAACAGCTACACGGGCAGCTTCAGCTCCGACGTTGTGGCCGCCAGCGCCTTCAGAACGCGCTCGTGCCTGGTCTTGTGATTCGACGCTGAGGACACCAAATGCAATGGGAATCCCCGTCTCCAGCTGTACGGCCTGGATACCACTGGCAGCGACATTAGAAACAATCTCATAATGAGTTGTTTCACCTCGAATTATTGCGCCAATAGCGATGATGGCATCGAAGTTTCCTGATAGAGCAAGTGTTCGGCATGCTAAAGGAATTTCGAAGCATCCCGGAACCGAAACTCGCTCCGCGATGTCGACGTCGAAGTCTGATAGTGCTCGTTCGGTTCCTGCCATTAATCGGTCCACGATCGTTGCGTTCCACGACGCACGAATTACCGCTATTCGAAGCCCCTTACCACTAAGTGTTGTTGGAGGGGATGGACGTTCATCACCACTAGCCATGTGTAAGACGGTAGCGAAGGGCGACATCGGTT
>DUBN01000035.1 GCA_012960315.1 Acidimicrobiia bacterium | reverse complement strand
ATTGAGCGACTACGGCGAGAGCGTCAAATCACCGTAGTCATGACTATGCATGACTTAACTCTCGCCGCTCAGTACAGCGACCGAATGGCTCTTTTGTCAGATGGCAGGGTAGTGGCCGAAGGCAGCCCATCTGAGGTTCTTGAATCGAATCATCTATCGACTTTGTACCGAGCGCGAGTAAAGGTTCTCAAAGTTGACGGTGACATCGTGGTTGTCCCAATTAGTAATCAGGAGAGGTCGTCATGAGTGCTCGGTTAAACGCCGTCCCAGGTCTGGTGTTGGCCAATATTGGAGATGGGAAGGGCCAGTCCGCTTCCGCGTTTCATGACTTCCCTTAGAGCAGCCATCCATTTCTTAACAAGAATCCCAATCGGATTTGGGCGACAGAGCCCCACTCATCTTCAGCATGCGGTTCCGTGGTTTCCGCTGGTCGGTGCGCTTATTGGGTCAATTGTCGGATTGATCTACGTGGGGTTATTGCAGTTACTTCCATCTACCGTCGCAGCAGTGCTTGCCGTCGGATTCGGAATAGCTCTCACCGACGCATTCCGCACAGACGACCTTGTCAACCGTGCTAATCCCTTCGCCAGTGGAATGGCCAAAGAACCTCAACGGGGAATCTTTAGAGATTCGAGGCTAGGTGCCTACCGAACTAGCGCTCTAGCTTTGCTTCTGCTAGTTGAGATGGCAGCGCTCGCCACACTCAGCCCTTGGGTCGCGTTTACATCAGTAGTAGCAGCTCATTCCATTGGCCGGTCAGCTGCCCTGAGTGCTGCTGCCCTCAGCGCAAAGGCCGCGAAGAAGGGCCTAGGAATAGATTATGTGAGCGAAATTAGTCGTCTCCGAAGTCTCTTTGGGATCGCCGCCGGAAGCACCATTCCAGTCCTGTTAACCGGGTATGTGGGGTTTTTGCTGCTTGCTTTCGCCATTCCAGCGACTGTTCTGGTGTGGATTTGGTCACATCGCTCGGTCGGTGGAATTGCTGGTGACAGCCTCGGAGCGATCACGCAGTTGTCACAGACCAGCGTCCTATTAGGAGCTGTTGTCCTCAATGACGGGGTGTGTGCCTGTTCTTGGTGACCTTTTGGCAAGTACCGTGATCGCTGTGCCAACACAGATCGATGGACTCCCAGATGGAGAACGCAAACGTCTTGACGCGCTATTTCGAACTGACCCGCTCCTAGAACAACTCGGCGCAGAGTTACTAGAGTGGCATCCGGGTGCAGCGATTGTGCGCGCGACGATACAGCTAGCTCACACCAACTTTCTTGGCGGCGGCCATGGAGGGATCCTTTTCAGCCTCGGTGACGTTGCGATGTCCTTCGCCTCGAATGGCTACGGCCGTCAGGCTGTTGCGACACACATCGATATCTCCTATCACCGTGGGGTGCAGCCCGGAGATCTTGTGACGGCAACCGTGACCGAGATCAGCAGAACCCGACGATTTGGACATCACCGGGTCGAATTAGCGGTGAGCGATCGATTAGTCGCCAGCGCCACCGGGACCACGTACAGGACTGATGACTGGCATTTCGGCGCCGACCAATGGTCTGAAGAATGGCGAGCAACACATTGAGCAGTCGGTCTAAAGCCGTTTGGTCCCTGCTAGTCACGGCAGTTGTCGTGGCTGCATGCAGTTCCGACGGGCTCGTGGTCGTTCGAGATCCGAACCCATCGTTGGTGCAATCCACATGGGCTCCTTCGACCGAGAACTTGAAGGTTCCGGGGTCCGATGAGAAAGATGAGGAGAGCGCAGATCGGTTAGATAGTGGTACCGGTTCGCGGAGTGGGGGGTCAGCGACCGTGCTTCTAGCCGAAGATTCAGACCCGATCACCGGTTGGACACCCTGGGATCATGTGTGTGCTTGGTCGTGCCGCAACGTTCTCGATCAGGTACTGGAAACACTCACCATTGTTCTTCCTGATGGGTCCACGTCGCCTTGGTTGGCCGAACGTGTCGAATCCAACCCCACCATGCTCAACTGGACTGTCACCATACGAAAAGGCCTCAGGTTTACCGATGGGAAACCGGTGACGGCTCATGTGATCAAGGAAGGCTACGAAGAATTCTTGAAACGAGGTCGCGTAACAAGTGGTTTACTTCGTGACGCGCGAATAAATGCCATCAAAGTTCTTGATGACTACAGCCTGATGATCGATTTAGCAGAACCGAATCCGGGATTGGATGTCGTGCTTTCCGGTCCAATTGGACGAGTGTTTTCTGTTGAGTCCGCCATGGCAGACCCAGCGGCCTTTCTCCATAGCCCAGTCGGTACAGGCCCCTACATCATTGATTCTTGGGCGGTTGGTGAACCAGCACTACTTAGCGCAAATCGTGACTATTGGCGAAAAGATGCTGACGGCGAATCCCTTCCCTATCTCGATCATCTGGTTTTTCGTCAAGTCGCAGCCGAGAGCGAACGGATTGAGGCGGTTCGCAGTCGCGAAGCTGATTTCGCTCATACCCGCTCTGCACTTGCCATCGAGCGAGCCCGAGATCTTCAACTCGTAGTCGTGTCACGGAACGAAAACAACGTAGGAGTAGTGCTATTCAACACGCTTAAAGCTCCTGTCGACGATGTTCGGGTGCGGCGAGCACTCCAACTTTCAACGAGCCAAGAACTCTTAGTTGAATCATCGATGGGAGCTGGAGCCGGTGAATCCGCGACTCAATGGTTTGCTCCGCAAAGCCGATGGTGGTCTGGACTCGCGGCAAAAAGATGGCCTAAAACCGATTTGACTCAGGCGAAAGAGCTGCTGGCTGAGTATGTCGAAGATACGGATCGCTCGGACGGACGGACGGAGGGGTCCACGGTTTTAGTGAGCCTGCAATGTACCGATGACATCCATCTATCTGCGATGACCCGAGAGTTAGAGCGACAGTGGGAAGCCACCGGTTTCGTCGACGTCGAACTGGAAACGGTTACACGCAACGGCCTCATCCAGCGGGTCTTAGGCTCGGTTACTGACCGGCCGGGGTTTAGCGGAGACTTCCTCGCTACCTGCTGGCGTGTTGGAGGTGAAACGGACCCTGCGATGATGTTTACCCCATTCTTTGGACCGGTTCGAACTTCGCCGTTGAATGTCGCCAACCTGCATGACGAATCTTTAAGTTCATTGGTGGAGCTGTTGCACTCGAGCCCAATTGAGACAGTTCGCCAAGCAGCGGTCGAACAATTGATGTTGGCATTAGTTGAACAAATGCCGATGATCTACCTGTCATATTCTCAGTCGGCTGTGGTTGGTCATTCTGGGACTGCGGGTCTGGGCTCATGGGGTCTTCCAGACGGCACAGGGACTCTCGGTCAGGTGGCCGGAGTAGGCCGTTGGGCAGAAGTTTGGCTTTCTGATGAATAACGGCCCTGTTTCCCTAGATCTGCTCGGATGGAACAAACACAACAAGACGGATCTTCAGCTACCAACTGGTCACGCCGTCAGCCGAGTCGTCGTAGAACATCGAGGGGCGTATGAGCTCTTAGGTCCCAACGGAGCACTGGAGGCTGTGCTTGATGGCGCTGCTCGCGAACGAGCTCATGAACCCACGGACTACCCAGCCGTAGGAGATTGGGTCGTACACACCCTCGATCCCATCGACAATCGGCGAGTTGCGATTGTGGAAGTCCTGGCAAGACACTCGATGATTACGCGCCGGGCGACTGGCGCAGCGCCTCTTCCACAGGTTGTGGGCGCGAACATTGACACACTCGCCATCGTCACCTCCTCAGACCAAGATCTAGACGAGCATCTGGTTGAGCGTTACCTAGTCACTGCTGTCGGTGGGGGCGCTTCTCCGGTCCTAGTGATCAACAAAACCGATCTTGGGGACGGAGATGCAATCCGGGGTCTCTTGATTCGTCGAGGAGTGGAACAAGAGATTCTGATGGTCAGTGCAAAAACTGGTGACGGCATGAGTGCGCTGCAAGGCCTTCTAGCTGGTGGCGCAACGGTTGCATTTACAGGAGCTTCGGGCGTTGGTAAGTCGACTCTCGTGAATAGTTTGGTGGGGGATTCGGTTCTGGCTACTGGGTCCGTCGACGCCGAAGGGGCCGGTCGCCACACCACTGTCCGGCGAGAACTACTTGTAGCCGGGGGAGGGGCGTTGATCGATACGCCGGGCCTCAGAGAGCTTCAATTGTGGGACGGCGAGGGGCTAGACGAAGTGTTCTCCGATATTGCTCGATTTGCGACCCGATGCAAATTTGCTGATTGCAGCCACCGCGACGAACCGGACTGCGGGGTAGCTGACGCTCGCACAGAAGGTGACTTGAACCCTGATCGTTTAGCTTCATACCTGGACTTGTGTCATGAACTGTCCGAACTCGATGAGGAAATCGAGGAATATGAAAGGACCCGTCGACGACGGCGAGATGCCCGACGCGGTTAGCTGCCAGAAAAGCGCGGCGTCCGTTTTGACATAAACGCTTCGACACCTTCGCGATAGTCCGCGCTGTCGAAACATGCGTTGACTAAGTCATTAATCTCGTCGAAATCGCGAAGTGACTCGGGTTTCGCCCATTCATCGGTGGCGGCTTTAGCGGCTCTGATTGTCAGCGGCGCGTTTTGGCAGATGAGATTCATCCATTCACTGGTTGCTTCTTCGAGATCAGCTTTTGCAACTACTCGATTGACCAACCCCATATTCAAGGCTTCGTCAGCTCCGAAACGATCCGCAAGAAACATGATTCTTTTTGTTGCAGAGGGACCAATCAACTGAACAAGTCGCCCTAAACCTTCCGAGCGATAACCGAGTCCGAGTCGTGCTGCAGGAATCGTGAACTTAGCGTCATCGGAGACAATTCGAAGGTCCGCGGTGAGTGCCACGGCGAGTCCCCCACCTATGCAGTACCCATGAATCATCGCAACTAGTGGTTTCGGCATAGTAGCGAGAGCAACGTAAGCCCTATCCGAAACGTTGTCGTAATCGCGATTTGTGGAACTGTCTGTCCGTTTATTTCCGAACTCACTGATATCTGCTCCCGCAGCGAAGGCTTTATCTCCTTCTCCCCTGATCAATACTGCCCGGATTTCTTGATCGCTAGCCAACTCGGTAGCCGAATCGAGCAATCCTTGCCACATCTCAGTGCTGATCGCGTTATGCCGTTCTGAATGGTCAAGCACGATGACCCCTATGTGGCCGTCGCGTCGAATATGTATCCGTCCTGTCACCAACTGAACGGTACACGGCATCAACATCGACTGATAGGTGACTAATCTCGGCTCAATGTTGAGAAACAGATGGCGCGCAGGGCTGTGTATAGCTATTGCTGTAGTCACGACGAGTTGTGCGGGCACTCCTCCCAGTGCGCGACTCGCGTCGACATCGACGACGACTCAAGAACTAAATGCCCCAGACGAAACTGCAGCAGTTACAGCCCCCTCAAGTTCTCAGGACTTAGAACAACAGGTTGCTGACGGTGTTCCGGCAACATTGCCCCCTGTGCAGCGTGATATCTGGCCACTTACTGGTATCAAGGGTGAAGAAGTAGGGGACTGGCCTGCTCTCGTCGTCAAAATCGACAACCATGATCGAGCTCGACCTCAATTTGGGATCAACTCAGCAGACGTGGTTTTTGAAGAGATCGTGGAGGGGGGCCTCACCCGATTTGCTGCTGTGTTTCACTCGCAAGGGGCCGACATCGTGGGACCGGTCCGATCGGTCCGGACGAGTGATTTTGACCTTCTCCGTAATTTCAATCGCCCACTATTTGCGAATTCGGGCGGGAACGAAGCCGTTCTTGAACTACTACGCGACGTTGACTACGTCGACGTGAGCTCCAACGCCGATGTCGACTCATACCGACGTCTCACTGAACGCCAGTCCCCACACAACCTTGTAACCAGCACTAAATCACTTCGACTCGTAGGTGACGACCGAGGCGGAGGCGGAAGCCCGTCCCCTCTTTTTGTCCGTCGAAACTTCGACGAACCTTTGCCAGCTACCGCTGTTGCGGTGAAAGGCGTTGATGTCCGCTATGGAGCTACCAGCGTCACGTACCGATGGGCTCAAGATCGGAATGGCTGGATCCGTAGCCAAAACGGTTCCCTTCATGTTGATATGGCCGGTGTCGTCGTTGCCCCGGAAATAGTGATCGTTCAAACTATTTCGTACAGGCGCAGCTCAGCCGACGGAAGGTCGCCTGAAGCAGTTCTAGTTGGTGAAGGATCAGCGTTGGTTTTATATGACGGACATTTAATCGAGGGATTTTGGGAACGCCGAGAGGCAACTGCCCTCACCCGTTACACGGACCGCGCTGGAGAGGCGATTACCTTGCCGCCGGGCAACACGTGGGTGGCGCTCCCACGCGTCGGTCAAGTCCAAATTGTTGAACAATGAACCACCTGACCGCGTCGTTACCTAGCTTCCCTTTGGGACCCAAGACGCATCGCGTCGTTCCCGGAACGCGCCGATGCCTTCTTGGGCCTCAGTGCTTTGAAAAAGTGACTGACTTAGCTCGGCAGTCCATTCCCAGGCGTCTTCTCGGGTCATCTGGGGCACCTTAGAAACTAATTGTTTGGAGGCTGCAAGGGCGTTAGGCCCTCCCCGTACCACCTTTTCGACTGTTTCCATTATCTGAGCGTCCAACTGTTCCCTTGGCACAGCGCGATTTATTAGCCCCACTTCTGCTGCACGAGTGGCGGGGATTCGTTCGCCGTTAAGAAATAATTCACTGGCGTCGGCGCGTCGCAGCTTTGGTAGACACACCACCGAGATCACGGCAGGGGCTACTCCTATCCGAACCTCAGTGAAGCCCATGACGATGTCGTCCGCGGCAATAGATATGTCGAACACTGCCGCGAAACCAACCCCTCCTCCGGTGCAGTGTCCAGCTATTCGACCTAAAACCGGTTTGGGCGATTCCATGATGTCATCGAGAATTCGAACAAAACTGTGACGAGCCGTGGGTTGTGGCACCCCTGGTTGGTTTGCCTTTAAATCTGCACCCGCACAGAACGTGTTGCCGTTGTTGGTGAAAAGGATGACCCTGACGTCCTTATCGTTTTGCGCGTTTTCGAAGTGGTCGCCGATGGAATTAACCATTTCGACGCTAAGGGCGTTTCTGTTGTCGGGCCGATTCAAAGTGATGGTCGCCACACCTTGCGATACATCGTAAAGAGCTGCTTCATCTGTATCCGTCACAAACGTGAGCCTAGTGAGCGCGCGGGTGACGCAGGTGGGTGCACATAAGCTGGTGCTCGTGACCCAAATCATTCCTTCCATCGCAGCAACACTGAATGAAGCGTGCGGAACAGATCCAGACTGGCTGTGTCGAAAAGTGTTCGAATGGACCGACAACTCAGACGTTGCCGGCATCGCGACGTGGCTAGTTGATCGTCCAGTCAAGGTGCTTGTCATCGTTCTGCTCGCGTTGCTAACACGCCGCATCGTCCACAAGGCCATCGATGGGTTAATTGATCGCCTCATGTCCGAGAGGTCCTCAGAGGAGAAAGACGCCGTTCGAGCTGCCGAAGCCTCAAGCAGCATGCTGCGTCGTGAGGTGCTCTCCGGGAAATTGGCATCGCTCCGTAACCGAACAGACCGAGCGCGCCAAAGAGCAAAAACCCTCGGGATGCTTTTCAAGAGCATTGCGTCAGCAGCAGTTGGAACAGTGACTCTGATGATGCTTCTGGGGGAGTTCGACATCAACCTCGGCCCTCTACTTGCAGGTGCAGGCATCTTGGGCCTAGGAATTGGCTTTGGCTCACAATCTCTAGTTCGAGATTTACTGAGCGGAATATTTATGCTCATCGAAAACCAATATGGGGTCGGCGATTGGATCGACGTAGGTGAAGCTGATGGCGAAGTCGAATCGCTCGGACTGCGTACGACAAGGCTTCGCGACAAATATGGGACGCTGTGGCACATTCCTAATGGCGAAATCCGTCGTGTTGGAAACATGACCCAGAGCTGGTCAAAAATACCCATGGAAATTGACGTGGCGTATGACACTGATCTGGACTTGGCGATGGAGACAATGAAAACCGTTGCAGACGGTGTGTGGGACGAGCAACTGGAGGCAGCCACCATCGTGGAGGAACCAGTCGTCTCCGGCATCCAAAACTTTGGTGCCGACGGAATCACGATCCGACTTTCGGTCAAAACTGAACCAGGAGAACAATGGAGTACTGCTCGTGTACTGAGAAAACGCCTCAAGGAAGCATTCGACGAGGCGGGCATCGAAATTCCGTTCCCACAACGAACCGTTTGGCTTCGGAGCGAGGCTGATCAGAAAGCCGTAGTTAAGAAAACCGGTCCTGGGTTCCAAACCGGTCCCCGATCAGGTGGCGGAGGCGACGATGGGGAGTAGAGCGCGGCGACCTCAATCAATGACTACGACTTGAGTGCCGACTTTTGTCCAGGCATAAAGCTGTGCCGCTTGGTCATCTCGTAGACGAATACACCCTTCCGATCGGTAGCTCCCCAACTGAGATTCCATCTGCATAGCTTCCCCGAAGCCATCAATAGGGATGTTGTGAAAACCGATCGCCTGTTCAACCCCCCACGTAAACCGCACCATGTATTCCATGCGGATATCGTCGTGTCCTGCGATGGTGTGACGAGATTTCGAGAACACCTCATAGATACCAGGCTGTGGTCTATCTGCCCGAGCGCTGACGAAAAAGTTGCCAATCACTTCACCGTCACTCTCAACCAGCCAAACCCGGTGACGTTGATTTGAAAAGATCGCACGTCGCCCCGACCCGGAATCTGGAGGACTGGGAGGAGGCGACGAAGTTGCCATCCAGTAACCCATCCCATCGCCGCGAACTGCAAAAGCTGCGACTGGCGCCAGTTCGTGCGCGTTCATTTGACCCAAATGAGCAGCCGAGCCAAAAGTGAAAACTTTGCCGCGTTGACTCACCAACCAATATCCACGATCGTCGGGAGTTCGCTCAGCCGCGACAATCCGACTGCTAGAGACGCCGTTGTTCGCGAGAGAACCTCGAAAACGAGCAGATCCAAACGTATGAACAGATCCGTCCGCGCTAATCAACAAGTAGCCGCTTCCGTCTGTTGTTGACAGCAAATCGATGATTGGCCGATACAGGCTGCGATTCCCAAGTCCACCCAAGTACCGAGCTTCCCCGAACGCGAAAACTCCGCCGTCGGCAGCGGTCAGCCAATAACCAGTTCCAGAGGGAAACGGTTCGAGATCCACGACCGGTGCTTGAAGCGAAACGTGTCCTAGCGATCCTCGCCAGAGAGCGGTTCCGAATGCGTAAACAACTCCTCGGCTTGTGACAAGCCAGTAACCATTCCCGTCACTCGTTACTGCTAGATCCACGACTGGGGAGTCAAGGGAAATTGACCGCAAGTCTCCGCGGTGGATGGCATCGCCAAAATGAAAAACCCGACCATCTTTGCTGGCAATCCAATATCCGTCGCCGGTTCTCGTGGAAGTTAATGCTGCTAGATCGAAATCGCTTTCAGATGCGAGATTCCCGAAATCTGAAGCATCGCCGAAAGCATGAACTTCGCCACTGACGTTTGAATCTGCGGACTGGTACACGCCTGGTTCGAGCCAATCGGCAGCGTTGGCCATTGATGCGGGCCCGCTGCAAAGCAGAACTGTGAGGCACAGAGCGGTTGCAAAACGAAATGGCGGTGAGCCTGTTAAACGAGTCATGGGCGTTGCTATTGACCATAGGACCTATTCGTCAGGCGCGAGGGTTACCTGAACCTCAGCATTGGCATTGTCTTGTTCAACCAATTCCAGGGTCGAGATATGACCGGCTTCCATTAGGTCGCTTCTAACTAGCTCGACCAGGTCAAGATGCTCGCGAGTAGCTGTCACCAGGACCCGTTCCGCCCTCACCCTCAGACTGCGTTTAGCCTCAGTTTTGCTTTTACGAACTTCAGAAAGGGTTTGGGCTGCTGCATCTAAAACTGTTGTTTCGATGGCCGGGTTGAGCTGAGAACTTAAAGCTTGATGGTCGGGCCACTGCGACCGGTGAATCGATTCGCTGTTGGCCCATGACCAAACCTCGGCGGTAACAAATGGGAGGAACGGAGCGAACAGATGGAGCAATGTGTCTAATGCCGTGACAAGAGAGGCATGAGCGGACGCTGCTGCTGCCGCGCCCTGACTGCCGTAGGCCCTCGCCTTCACGAGTTCGACGTAGTCGTCGGTAAAGCCCCAAAAAAACTGTTCTGTGCGCTCCAGAGCGCGGGCATAATCGAAATCTTCGAAAGCTGCAGTAGCGGTTTCGACAAGAGCAGCTACCCGACCTAACAACGCCTGATCTAGGGGCTCCGTTACAAGATCGAGATGAGGTTTCGAGTCACCGGTAAGAGTGAGCACGAACTTTGATGCATTGAGGATTTTAATCGCCAGTCTGCGACCTACCTTCATTTGCCCTTCGTCGAAAGCGGTGTCTGTACCAGGGCGGCCATTCGCTGCCCAATATCGAACAGCGTCTGACCCGTACTGATCGAGGAGACCTTTCGGTGTAACCACGTTTCCCTTTGACTTCGACATCTTTTTTCGATCAGGATCGAGAATCCACCCCGAAAGGGCACAGTGTCGCCACGGAGCAACATCTTCCTCAAGATGGGAACGGACCGCTGTCGAAAACAACCAGGTCCTGATGATGTCGTGGGCTTGCGGGCGCATGTCCATTGGATAGGTCCGAGAAAACAGGTCATCATCTTCACCCCACCCACACGCGATTTGAGGACTTAACGATGACGTAGCCCAGGTATCCATGATGTCGACTTCCCCAATGAAGCCTCCGGCCGCCCCCCTGTGTAATTCTTGGAAACCAGACGGAACGTCGGATGACGGATCTACCGGGAGGTCACTTTCATCAGGGACGAGAGGATGGTCCCACAAAATATTGCCGTCGTCATCAAGCCGGTACCACAGGGGAATAGGCACACCAAAGAATCGTTGACGACTTATGAGCCAGTCGCCGTTTAGTCCCTCAATCCAATTTGTGTACCTGCTTTGCATGTAAGGCGGATGCCATCGCATCTCGTTTCCTCGAGCGATGAGTAACTGATTGAGGTCCTGATCTCGGCCTCCGTTTCGGATGTACCACTGGCGGCTCGTCACGATTTCAAGTGGCCGGTCGCCTTTCTCGAAGAATTTCACAGCGTGGGTGATGGGCCGAGGTTCGCCGATCATGTCGCCGGAGTGTTGAAGCATCTCAACTATTTCTTTCTTTGCTGAGAAAACTGTTTTCCCGGCCATCTGAGCAAATGCAGCTTTGCCCTCACCTGAGACGATGGCCTCCGGGGCGTCACTCACGATTCGCCCGGTTCTGTCAATGACCGCGCGAACCGGAAGCTCCAATTCTCGCCACCAGATCACGTCGGTGGTGTCTCCGAACGTGCACACCATCGCGATGCCGGTTCCTTTTTCAGGGTCCGCTAATTTGTGCCCAAGGATGGGTACTTCGACACCAAATATCGGTGTTGTCGCTGTAGTTCCGAGGAGATGCAGATAACGCTCATCTTCTGGGTGGGCAACTAGGGCGACACAGGCCGGGAGAAGCTCGGGTCGGGTTGTGTCGACAACGACGTCCGGTTGGGTTGACGTTCCGCGAAACCGGAGTTGGTGATAGGCGCTTGGTTGGTCGCGATCCTCAAGTTCTGCTTGGGCGACAGCGGTCTGAAAAGTGACGTCCCAAAGGGAAGGAGCTTCACTCTGGTATGCCTCACCGCGCTTGAGATTTCTGAGGAAAGCTCGCTGAGCGACGCGCTGGCAGCGTTCGTCAATCGTGGCGTAAGTCATGGACCAGTCCACGCTCAGCCCCAGATGTCTCCACAGTTCTTCAAATGCTTTTTCGTCTTCGACGGTAAGCACATGGCATAGCTCGACGAAGTTTCGTCTCGATATGTTGATGTCTCCGCGCTTCTTGATGGCTTTTGCATCGCCGGCGTCGTTTGGAATTTCGAAGTCACTGACGTACGCGAGTGTGGGGTTGCATCGAACACCGAAGTAGTTCTGGACTCGGCGTTCTGTAGGTAGGCCGTTGTCGTCCCATCCCATCGGGTAGAACACTTCGGATCCGGCCATCCGCTGATACCGAGCAATAGTGTCGGTGTGTGTGTAACTAAAAACGTGACCTACGTGTAGTGATCCACTGACAGTAGGTGGTGGCGTATCGATGCTGAATATCTCATCGCGACGCTTGGTCCTATCGAACCGATACGTACCCTCAGATTCCCAGACTTGAGTCCACTTGGACTCAAGATCCTCGATGGTGGGTTTGTCAGGAACCTTCGCCATGACCTGAACGGTATCTGGACCGCTGCCGACCTCCCAAGACCCATCGCTTTTATGTACCTAGGTACTCCGCGAGCCCTGAAGGTCGATAGGGAAAGAAAGCTTGCTGAAATACCGCGCTAACGGACTTAAGTTCCGTACTCTGTCATCACATCAGCATTCTCACCTCCCTCCCAGATCTGGGCGACGCACCCGAAGAGGTGCTCGACGACGTGGCAACCGAATCGCCTCGGCTCGCGACTATTGACATGCGACGAGCAGCGGCAGCGACAAGAAGAGTTCGCGGATTTTTTGCCGTCTTGTTGGTCTTAATGCTCTGGGCCCAGGCAGCTGATTCCATTCCCGGCGCTAGTCTTCCCCCGCTTCCGCTTGGTGTCATTCTTGGCGGGCTTTTACTCTTCGTTAACTTTGTTGATCCGACCCGCGATCCAGGGGTAACCGAAGAAGTTGCACAGCATCGGCTACTTATTGAGTTATCACTTGACGCGGCGATTGTGTTTTCTGCGATTTGGTTAGTTGGATTGAATCCTGCGAGCAGTCTTTGGGTGATGTTGGCGTTCCCGATGATTCAGGCTGTTCTGCGCCTCAACGCTAAACAAATGGGTGGCTTCTTCGTTGCCATCACAGGCGTGTATGTGGTGGGTGAGTGGTGGATGGCGAGTCGCTACCAAGATTTGACCCTTGAAGTCGGAGCCCTCGCACAACAGGTAGGGGTCCTTCTTGTTGTTGGGCTCGCTGCGGCGAACCATCGACATCTTTCGTCAATCGCGTCGACTATTTTCAAAAACAGTTCAATGACGGAACGCCAACGAGAGCGTCGGCGTTCCCCTGGCGATGGTTTCGCTGTCGTTTATGTTGATGTAGCTGTGGAAGGTGACTTCCCTTCGGGAGTAGCGCCAGAGGTCCTTCGTGAAGTTATTGGTAGACGGATCACTGGTTGCGTGCGAGCCGAAGACCAGGTTTTGACTAGTGACGCCGATGCGTTCGCAGTTTTGTTAGAGGGTTTGCACGAGTTGATGGACGCGACAGTGGTCGCAGAGCGAATTTTGAAACGCTTGGATGGACCGGTGGCGGTTTCGGGAGCAACTGTCGATATCGACACCCGTGTCGGCGTTGCCTTTAGTTCCACTCGTGTCGGCGATCCAGATGACTTAATTGAAGCTGCGGGCAGAGAAGTCCACGTTGCGCGGCGTCGAGGTGGCGATCGGCTCGTGATACATGACCCTGTCGAAGAGTTGCAGTCAGCAGTCGGATAGCCCTCCCGGTGTCGGTCTTCTTTCCCTTGAATTCTCAATGCAATTGCCGCAACAGTTACCCAAGAGTAACTTAGTGGTATGGATTTCAACCCAGAGTTAAACGAAGACCAACTGCAAATTCAGCAATGGGTGCATGATTTCGCCAGTGAAGTGGTGCGACCCGCTGCAGCCGACTGGGATGAACGCGAAGAGACGCCCTGGCCCATCATCAAAGAAGCTGCTGAGATTGGTTTGTACAGTTGGGAATTCATGGCTGAAGCCATGATGAATGACCCGACCGGTTTAACGATGCCTGTCGCACTTGAAGAACTTTTTTGGGGTGACGCCGGAATTGGGTTATCAATAATGGGTAGTGGTCTAGCTGCTGCGGGAATTGCTGCTTCTGGCACCCCTGAACAGGTGATGGAGTGGGTACCCCAATGTTATGGAACCCCCGAAGACCTGATGCTTGGGGCCTTTGCGTCGTCAGAACCAGATGCTGGTTCCGACGTTGCCGCAATACGAACACGGGCGGTCTATGAAGAATCCACTGATGAGTGGGTAATTAACGGGACTAAAACCTGGATTACCAACGGCGGAATTGCCGACGTTCATGTCGTGGTAGCTGTCGTGGATCCCGAATTAGGTAGCCGAGGTCACGCCAGTTTCGTAATTCCTCCCGGCAACTCGGGACTTTCCCAAGGCCAAAAGTTCAAAAAGCACGGCATTCGAGCTAGTCATACAGCGGAGGTCGTTCTCACGGAGTGTCGTATACCTGGCAACTGCGTACTGGGTGGTAAAGACAAACTTGAAGAACGCCTCGCGCGTGTTCGAGAAGGAAAATCAGGTAATGCGCAAGCCGCCATGCAGACCTTTGAGTCCACCCGCCCAGCAGTCGGTGCCCAAGCGGTTGGGATAGCCCGTGCAGCATATGAATACTCACTCGAGTACGCGAAGGAACGCCGCCAATTCGGTCGCCCGATCATTCAGAATCAATCAATAGCGTTCATGTTGGCGGATATGGCGATGGAGATAGACGCTGCTCGCGCCCTGGTTTGGAGAGGAGCCTGGCTAGGAAAGCACAAAAAATATCGGAACGCCGAAGGCTCGATGGCCAAACTCAAAGCAGGACGCGTTGCCGTATGGGCCACCGAGCGAGCTATCCAAATACTCGGGGGATATGGCTATGTGCGGGATTACCCCGTAGAGCGGTGGCATCGCGACGCCAAAATTTACGACATCTTCGAAGGCACCGAACAAATTCAGCAACTTGTGATTAGTCGAGCCATTTCGGGCATGCGCATCGAATAGCTGGTCACCGTCGCGCAGTTCACAGCGGAAGGTCAGACATGTGCAGCAGTGGGCTGGATTCTCCGCGTTTCAAATGAGACTGGTGGCTACCTGTCTCTTCCTCCCGTGCGTTTTGCACTGCCTCCTGAGAATCCCGTGTTCTTTTGACCGGAACCTCGCCCACTTTCCCAACCAGAATCTTGGGATTGTTTAGCCTCGATCGCAAGTCGGACGTTGTCGGGCAGCTTTGACATCTTGGAACTCTTGGCTTTCGCCGTCTTTTTAAGCTTCTTCATTCTTGCCACATGTAAATCTTAGGTTGAGTGGACCCTTGAAAACGTTTCCTAGCGAAGCCGCGTTTCGAAATCGCACCAAGGAACACGGTGATTTGTGTGGGGCGACTCCTCTTCAGGTGAAAGGCGCGCTGTCTGGCTAGTTGGAGAACGAATAACTGTGCATTCCTCTAGCTCGCTGATCGAAGCGAGCACCGTCGTCCGTCGATCTAGGGAGTTTGTTTGCGGAGCAAAGGCCTGGCCCCGTAACTGCCGAATTAGGGTGGGTCGATCTTCCTTTGATGACGAGTCGCGTCGCTACGGGTTCCTTTACTTCGCTGATTGTCGTCGCTGATCACTCAATCGGGGCCCCTACTAGCAAAAAGCAAGAAAAGAAAGCTTTAAAAAGTAAAAACCCAATATGCGCGATGGGTGTCAATACGTTAAGTACCATGTCCTTAGTGCTCCAGCGGGCCCTAATTCAGTGCTGGTCTGGTGCACGGCCAGTTCTGCAGACCAAAGGGGGTCCTGGCAAATATGATGTCGACAATTTTGACCATAATCATCATGGGCATGTTGCTTCAAGGTGTGATGGCAGTCATCGACAGCGTTCTCGACACCGTGAACGTGAACTCAATGTTGAAGTCCATTCCAGTAGTTGGATCAAACCTCAACCTAATCTGGGCGTATATCTTCGTACTTATTAGCAACGTCAACGATGGTGGCGGTGTTTTTGGGTATGGAGGAAGCACAGAAATCTTGAATATGGGTAGGTTCGGAGCCGATGCTGCGACCGCTATCGCTATTCTCGCTTTCATTCCTATTAGGGATGCAGCGATTTCGGCGCTTGGTAAAGGTATCGGTGGCCGCTAGCTAACCAATGAGTTATTAAATAGGGCGCGTCAAGCGTCTTAGTGTTGGGGACCACCAAATTGGTGGTCCCCAACATTTTTGGGGAGTCATCTGAGATCCCAAAGATTCGACTTGCTACGCACCAAAAGAAAAAGTCGCCACTCATGCCAGAATCTGGACGAAGTAGTTTTACATCGTCCTACTAAGCGAGGGAGCGTTAGATGCGTGTTGGGTTGATCACCGGCAAGGGCCAATTCGAACTCATCGAAAAAGGAGACCCCACCCCCGAGGCGCATGATGTGGTGGTAGCCGTGGAGCGATGCGGGATCTGCGGCAGTGATGTCCACGCCTATGTGGAGGGATGGAAGTACGCGCCAGGCATATGTGGCCACGAATGGGTGGGAGTCGTCGCTGCAGCGGGCAGCGAGGTCCTCAACGTCACCGAAGGAGAGCGAGTAACGGGCGCCCTCGCTCCCGGCTGCGGTAGATGCATGGAATGCAGAAATGATCTCAGTCAATATTGTCGCACCGCGTGGTCTGACTACTCAGGACCTACAGGTCCAACTTCGGGAGCATTCGCTCCGTTTCTACAGCTGAAAGCTGAGCGCGTCATTCCCATCCCAGAGGGAATCAGCACCGACGACGCAGCACTGATCGAGCCCGCATCGGTGGCGTTCCACGCGGTTCGCCGGAGTCGACTCAGAGTTGGGGACGTGGTGTGTGTGGTGGGGTGCGGCCCTATCGGGCTACTGACAGCTCAGGTTGCAAAGGCCGCAGGTGCAGGAGTAGTTGTTGCCGTTGAGCCAGATGAGCATCGTCGTAAACTCGCGGTAATGACTGGTAGCGACATAGCGGTTTCTCCCGGCGAAGAGCTGCGAAGCACTTTGGACGAGTTGACCCAAGGCCTTCGAGCGGACATCGCCTTCGACTGTGCAGGGATTCCTCAAACATTGCAACAGTCGGTGGATATGGTGCGACGAGGTGGTTCTGTATGTCTTGTGGGAGTCACAAGCCAGGAGGCGCGAATTAGCCCTCTCCGCTGGATCGGCAAAGAAATCAGTCTTGACGCTTCGATGGTTTTTACTTTGGAAGAAATGAAAGCTACGGCAAACATGATCCTTGATGGACGCCTTTTGGTTGCTCCGCTGCGCAACAACGAGGTCGTCGACCTTGATGCTCTCGGCGCAACCATTGATGATCTCGCAGAACGACGTATCGATGCAGTCAAAATCCTCGTGGATCCAAGCGCCGGCTAACTCGGAACGGCTACGACGCTACGGTCACTACACCCTCTGTAACCAAGGCCGAGATTGTTTCACTGTCGTATCCAAGTTCTCTTAATAATTCAGCGCTGTGTTGTCCAAGTCGGGGCGCATGCAGACGGAGTTCTGTTGTGCTTTCAGAGTAAATAACCGGGTCTCGCACATATCTGTAGTCACCCTCGGTCGGATGATGCGCGATCTGGACGAGCTTGACTTCCGCTAGATGCGGGTCATCCGCAAATTCGGATAAATCCATAACTTTTGCCGCGGGAATGGAGACCCGGTCGCAAAACTCAATCCAGACGTCGGTTGTTTTGGTCTGCGCCACTTCAGCAATCAGGTTGTACAGCTCAGAGGTGTGAACCACGCGTGCATTGTGGGTGGAGAAACGTTCGTCTTCTGCCAAATTGGGACGTTCGATGAAGTCGAAAAAATCCCGAAAGTTGCCGTCGGTGTAGGGCAACAAACAGATGAATCCGTCAGATGTTGAGTACGGTCGACGAGCTGGAGATAAGAGTCGTTCGTATCCGAAGGGGCCTTCAGGTGGCTCAAATGCAGCACCCCGGAGATGCTCAACCAAATTAAAACTCACCATGGTTTCGAACATTGGCACTTCAATGTTTTGGCCGCTGCCAGTCCTATAACGATGTATGAGTGCTGCCATGACGGCTTGCACGACATGGAGTCCAGTGATTTTGTCTGCAATCACCGAAGGAACGTAGGTAGGACGACCGTTCGTGGCGGTAAAGAGTCCAGCGAGCCCCGAAGCAGCTTGGATGGCGTCGTCATAAGCGGCTTTGGTCCCGTAAGGCCCCTCACTCGAAAAGCCATTCGCTCTGCAATAGATCAAGGCCGGATTGACCGCATTTATAGAAACCTCGTCTAGACCGAGACGTTCCAGCGCGCTTGCGCGCATATTGGTCACGAGCACGTCTGCCGTTGCGATCAAGTCAAGGATGACCTGCAGTCCAGCTTCATGTTTTAAGTCAACGCTTAGCGATCTCTTATTGCGCTGAAGATTCAAACTAAACCCGGACATACCGGGATGGCGACTCGGAAGACCATTCCTCGTTGAATCTCCACTGGTGGTTTCCACGCGGATTACGTCGGCACCATGATCACCCAGCATTCGCGTTGCCATTGGGCCCATGAGGACTGTAGTTAAATCGATGACTCGAATACCGACTAAGGCGCCTTGTTCCATCTCTTGATGATGGCAGGAGTGGGCGTATCGCGACTGACTTCTACTTATTTTTGGTTTCGGCTGCGACGTCGATGAGACCTTGTAATCCGGTCAAAATTAATCCGGCTAGTTGCTTGGCTAATTCCTCAGCAGAGGGCCGGTCATTTTGAGTGAGCCAGTGCCGGCACACACCTTCAGACATTGCGACGATTGCTCTGGCGTAAATCTCAACCTCCGCGACGTCGAGCCATCGACGGAGTATCTCAGCGATAGTCGCCGACATTCTGCTTTCGACCATTTGACTACCATTGACGGTGTCTTCGTCCCTTGACGCTGCACGCCCGAACAACAATTGAAACTCACGCTGGTTTTCTTCAACAAATCGAAAATACGCGCTTAAGGCATTCACGGTTCTTTCGACGGCTGTATCAGCAGCGTCGGCGGCACCTACGACGTTGTTCGCTAAACGATTAGCCACATCATCAACTAATTCAACGTACAGGTCTCTCTTGGAGGCGAAATGTTGGTAGAGAACCGGTTTAGTTACGCCCGCTGCGCGCGCTACATCATTCATCGATGTGCCGTGATAGCCCGTGGCAGCAAAGGCCGTCATTGCTACATCAAGCAACTGTTTTCTGCGCTCCGGGGCGGGAAGACGGTTTGACATACTTTTGGTTCTCCGAAATTACCAACAATTTACGAACGCTTGAATGATTCCAGAATTGATGGGTGCTCTACCAATCCGCTTGCGGCTAGTGGCCATGGGGAAGCCCTTGCTCTTCTCGTTCGGCGGCGTTCACTGCGTAACCAAAAATGATCGACGGAGCGAGAATTAGTGAACCAATTATGAGTAGAGCCACCGTGAAAGAAATCCAAAATGAGGATGATCCCGAGTAGTAGTTGATGACAAATGCGGCGAGAGCCGTCAAGAAACAGCTATATCCGCAGCGTCTGCCTGTGCAAGCGAGCATCCGTATGCGCTCGCGGGAACGAATTACGGGATCGTGGGCTTCGCCTTCAGTCACTTTTCCTCTTCATGAGGACTAAGCGATGCGGACCCTTCAAGCGTGTCGAGTGCAGTTTTAGGGTCAGGTGGTGGAATCGTTTGAGTAGTCGAACCTGTCTCGTTTGCTGTGGGTTCCGCCCATGTCGGTTCATTTGGTTTGTAGTCGTCGAACGGGTCAGGCTGGTTTGGATCACGGTATTGGTCATAATCCGACGCTTCGTCGTAGTAAGTCGCTGTTTCTCGAAGCGGAAAAAAGAGCCGAAACCCGAGGTTGGCTAACCCAAATGCTATGACCAGGTCTCCGAAGGAAAAGACTTCGTTGATCCACCGGACGGGTACGATTGCTCCCAGGAAAATCAGGGTTTCGCCGCCAGTCTCGAATGCTCTGGTAGCTCCCAGGCGCACCAGATCGATTGACGCGAAGTCCGTGATTCCGGCTTTAACCACGGCTTCCGCCGTCACAGGCATGTACCCGTAGAACACCAAGGGCAGCAAATTAAGTACGGTCCCGAGAAGGACCACCGATGCACCGGTGAGATGCAGGTTCATCGCACATGTAACCGCGATTAAAACCATAGAAATCCCAGTTAGCAAAGTGGGATAGGGCACCCCGAGGCCAGAACCCACAAGGCTCTGAAGGGCAACACCAACGACGGCAATTGGCCAGAACACGACCCTGGTAGCTAGCAAATAGTCGAATGAGCCACGGACAAAAAGCCCGACAGCGGCACCGATAAGTAAAGCCAGCGGGATCAAGTACATCGTTGACGATGGTACTGGCCCCGCCGAGTTTCGAAACGTCGCTTCACTTTGATTAAGTCACCCATTGGGCACGAAGCTGATAAGCCAGCTAGTTTGGCCCGCGCTGAACTGGGATGCCACGGAAGGAGCAGCCTTATGGAGGTGCGAGCAGAATTGACCGCCACAGTCTGGAAAGTCGTTGCCGAAGTTGGTGCAATGGTCGCTGAAGGCGACGAGCTGGTGATTCTCGAATCAATGAAAATGGAGATCCCCGTAGTGGCGCCAGCCACGGGAACAGTTTCTGAGATGCGTGTGGCCGAAGAGGATCGAATTAGCGAAGGTGACGTAGTAGCTGTCATAGACGTGTCGTAAAGAGTCACGATCGCAGTGTGGGGCAGATCTGAAGCTGTTACGGATATCTTTGGTGGCCTCTAGGCGGCCTCGTCGTAGCATCAGGGGGAGATGTCCACGGTCGTTAACTTTCACAAGGTGGTCGCCGTAGCAGGTGGCTTTCCTGTGCTGGCCGGGCTTGACATAGAAATAGCCAAAGGCGAAATCGTTCACTTACGGGGATCGAACGGTGCCGGCAAGACCAGTTTCATGCGCGTTTGCGCGGGTCTAATCCCAATCAGCGACGGAGACGCCAATGTCTTGGGATTCGACATGCGAGACGATCGGAGGTCTCCGCGGCGCCATATCGGGCTGCTAGGCCACGACAATCACCTCTACAAAGATCTTTGGGTACAAGAGCATGTGGAATTTCGGGCAAGGGCTACTGGAGCTGAAGCAGGTGATGCAGGCGCTGCTTTGCGAAGAGTTGGACTCTCTGATCGGCTCTGGTCGGTTCCAATTGAACGTCTCTCCGCGGGCCAAAGAAGAAGGGTCGCGATTGCCTCGATGCTCGTTGGTCGTCCCCAGCTTTGGTTACTCGACGAACCACATGCGGCGCTAGATTACGAAGGCCGGGGGCTTCTCGACGAAATCTTGGTCGAAGCAGCCTCATCCGGCGCAACGGTGGTGTTTGCTAGCCACGAGCGAGATCTCTCTAAATCCGTGGCCACCCGAGTAGTTACATTGCGGGGCGGCCGTCTTTGGGAGGATTCCGGTGCTGCGTGAAGCCCTGCTGATAGCTCGAAAAGACCTACGAGTCGAATGGCGGTCCAAAGTAACCCTTGGCCATGTCGCACCCCTGGCGTTGCTCATACTTGTTGTTTTCGCTTTTGCGTTTGACGCGAACGCCCGCCTCCTTGAACTAGGTGCGGGCGGCCTCTATTGGGTAGCAGTGCTCTTTGGTGGAACATTGCTAATTCAAAGGGCCTTTGACGTTGAAACTGAAGATGGAAATTTCGATGCCTTTCGAATGTCGGCGATTGGAACTCCATCGCTTTTTCTCGGTAAATCACTCGGAGTTTTTCTCCAAGTTGTGCTCCTTGAATTGGTGCTTGTCCCAGGAGTAGTTCTGCTTTACAACGTTCGAATCGAAAACTGGGTTCTACTGCTGGCAGCAGCCGTGGGTGGAACATGGGCATTTTCGGTTTGCGGAGTTCTTTGGGGCGCAATGGCGGCCGGACTTCGTGTCCGAGCTACCCTGCTTCCGCTGCTTCTCGTACCCGTCTTGGCCCCCGTCCTGCTCGCAGGTTCTCGAGCATTCGAGACGGCCTTGGGAGTGCGCGCTGACGCAGGCTGGACGTGGACCAGCCTGATGTTCGTAATCGCTGCGGTGCACACCGCCATAGGCCTAGGAACTTTTGGATTCTTGCTGGAGGAGGGTTGAAGATGGCACAGGTGCCCGATACCAAACACATGACAGCAACCCCTGCCACTCGGGTGCTGGGAGCGGTAGCCCTGGTCGCGGTTTTGCTCATGGTGCTACTAGGTCTCGTTGTGTCTCCCGCAGACGTAGTGCAAGGACAAGCAGTACGCATGCTTTATCTGCATGTGCCCTCAATATGGATTGCCTATGGGGCTTTCGTCCTGACGTCCTTTTCGAGTGCTTTATTTCTGATGCGAAGCCGCCGCAGGCACGATGGTGGCCGCCACTACGACCGGCTGGCAGGTTCCGCAGCTGAGGTTGGCGTCGTATTTACAGGAATCACGTTGGCTACTGGGATGCTGTGGGGACGCGTTACCTGGGGGACCTATTGGCAGTGGGATGCCCGGCTCACTACCACGGTGCTGCTCTTTGTCACCTACCTTGGATATCTTGCGCTTCGGCGACTACCAGCTGACCCCATGACTCGGGGGCGCAGGACCGCTGTAATGGCGCTGATTTCTTTTGTCAACGTACCGATTGTCCACTACTCAGTCGATTGGTGGCGCACGCTTCACCAAAAAGCGAGCCTAAGCGTTGGTCGACGACCGGAGATTACGGGCGAAATGTATTGGACTTTGCTTTACTCAACTTTGGCGGTAACCATCGTTGCTAGTTGGTTGATTGTCCATCGCTACCGAGTCATTCGGTTGGAAGAGTTGAGAGATGAGGAAGCTTTGGAAGCACTTATAGCCTCGCGTCTTAAAGAAGACGATGTACAAGCCTGACGGTCGGGAGAGAATGTGAGTGAGGTAACAACCGTCGCTACAGGGTGGGGCCTTAGTTTCATTGTCGTCGTGACCTACGCTCTCTGGATCGTGGGACGCGGAAAAACCGTAGGTCGAGAGCTAGGAATCGGTGGGCGAGAAGAACTCGATCCTGGAAGCGATAGCAGCACGCCTGCGGATTCATAGCCATGGACCTCAGCCCCAGGCACGAAGTTGAAAACCCCGCAGAACTCCGACGAAAAGTTCACCGCAATCGGCGATGGGCGGTTCTCGGCGCGACGGTGGTGCTGGTTGCCGCCGCCGCCTTCATCACAGCGCAAGGTCTCAGAAATGCAACGCTGTTCTTTCGAAATGTAGATGAGGCAGTTGAACAACGGCCAGAACTAGGTGATCGTCGTTTCCGCATACAAGGGCGGGTAATTCCATCGACGGTCCGTAGTGAGAGCGGTGTAACCACCTTCCAAATCATTCACGATTGCGTCGCCGCCTCCGTGCGACATACTGCGGATCCGCCGGAGTTGTTTACGTCTCCATGGATTCCTGTGGTGCTGGAGGGCGAGTGGATCTCTGGCCAAGCTCAAACCGTGGCTGGCATCGATACCCACTACTTTCAGAGTGACCGAATGCTGGTTAAACACACCAACGAGTACGCATCAGTAAATGAGCAGCGCGTCAGCGAGAAGCTCCCAAGGGGCTTTCTCAATGATTGCCCCTTCGAGGTTCCGGCAGCGGAGTCATGACAGCGCTACTAGGTACGTTGGGCGTCGGTATTGCTTTAGTTGGGGCGATAGGCGCACTGACGAGCCTAATCCTGGCGCTCGCGTCTCATCGAAGTGACAGGCACAGCCGCGCGCTCTTTTGGATTGCCGTGATGGTGAGCGGATGTGTCGTTGCTGTGGTGGCGATGGAGATTGCTCTGCTCACCAATAATTTTTCGCTCACCTACGTCGCTTCGAACTCAACTGAATCGACACCTGTTCTCTACAAATTCGCCACCTTGTGGGGCGCCCTTGAGGGTTCGCTCTTGCTTTGGGGGTTCGTTCTTTGCATCTACGTTGGAGCTGTTTCCCTCAGTTTCCGTCGTCAAATCAGCGATCGACTAGTTGCCTGGGCGCTGTTGACCATGCTCGTTGTCTGCGTCTTCTTTTTCGGGTTGTTGGCAGGTCCGGCAGATCCGTTCGGCACGCTATCGAGCCCCCCAGTCGACGGCGACGGGCTCAATCCGTTGCTACGAAATCACCCACTCATGGCAATACACCCGGTCATGCTGTATTTCGGTTACGTGGGTTTCACCGTTCCCTTTAGCTTCGCGATAGCAGCGTTAGTCACTGGCCGACTTGGAGAAGGGTGGTTGCTGTCAATCCGTATCTGGACCTTGATCGCTTGGGGAAGCCTTAGCGTAGGAATCCTCCTCGGGGCATGGTGGTCATATGAGGTTCTGGGCTGGGGCGGGTACTGGGCGTGGGATCCCGTGGAGAACGCATCTTTTTTGCCATGGCTCACCGGAACCGCTTTTATTCACTCGGTAATAGTTCAAGAACGAAGAGGGATGTTGCGGGTATGGAATCTGTCGCTTCTCCTGGCCACTTTCGCCTTGACGATTTTCGGCACATTTTTGACACGGTCCGGAGTGATCGAATCGGTACATGAATTCAGCGCGTCAAGTCTGGGACCTTTGTTGCTGGGGTTCTTTGCTGCCATTTTGGTTGTATCGGTTGCCCTGATTGGTTGGCGCGGAGATGAATTGCGTTCGCCTGGCTCGATCGACTCACCTTTGTCGCGCGAAGGCTCCTTTCTTGCAAACAACCTTCTTTTCGCCCTATTTGCTTTTGTCGTGCTGCTCGGCACTGTCTTTCCGCTGATTGTTGAATCTATTAATGGCGACCGGTTAGCGGTTGGTCGACCATATTTCGATCGGATGCTCTTACCCATCGGAATAGCGTTGCTATTGGCAATGGGTCTCGCCCCGCTGCTTACGTGGCGTTCTACCTCTAGACAGGTGCTTGCCCAACGAGCTCTGGGACCTGCTGCATGTGGAGCTGCGGTGATGGGTGTTGCGGTGGTTATGGGCGCCGAAGGACTCGGCCCTGTTCTAGGTATAGGTCTGGGGGGCTTCGTAATTGGCGCTGCGCTTCGGCACCTGGTGCTCGCCTGTCGGCGGAACGGCTGGCGGGGACTAACCGGCCGATCTGGAGGCGGCATGGTGGCTCATGTGGGCGTCAGTCTCCTGGCCTTCGGATTTATCGCTAGCACGGCTTTTAGCGAAGAAGGAGAGTTCCACCTTCGACCCGGAGACACTGGCTCGGTGGCGGGTCATCAAATAACTTTTGTCGAATTGACAGACACGATGGATGGCCCAAATCGAGTGGTGCGAGCTTTGATTGACGTTAAAGGTCGTGGGGGTTACTCACCAGCTATCACCCAGTACCCGACCTTTGGTAGACCGATATCAACTCCGTCCGTCGCCACTAGTTTCGTTGACGACGTTTATCTAAGTCTCATTGCTATTCCCGAAGAAGGCAGCGATTTGGTGGTCATACGGGTCCTCATAGAACCACTGGTTGGGTGGATATGGGTCGGTGGTCTCGTGATTGGTATTGGAACCCTGCTCGCCGTTATTCCACTTAAAGACGCTCGCGGTTCTAGACGCGAAGACGTTGTGAGTGAGAAGGCGTTGTGACCCATTGGAGTCTTCGAATCGTGCGTATTTTTAGTGCGGTTGCGGGGCTCGTTCTCCTGAGTTTCGTGTTGCTGCTCGCGACTCGCGACGGAGGAAATGGATCACAATCGAAGAGCCCGTTGATCGGCGAGCTTGTGCCTCAAGTTGAAGGTGTCCGTTTCGATGGCCAATCATTCGATGTGGATGACGTCACCTCCGGGTGGGTGCTAATCAATTTTTTTGCTTCGTGGTGCGTGCCTTGCGTGCGAGAACACCCAGAGTTAGTGGAGTGGAATCGACGTCACCGACTCGACGGAGTTGTTATCAGTGTCCCCTTTGGTGACACAGAGAAAGATGCCAGAGCCTTCTTCGTCGAACATGGAGGAAACTGGCCGGTTCTGATTGACAATGAATCCGCGTGGGCGGTTGCCTTTGGTGTCCTGCGTCCACCCGAGTCTTTCCTTGTCGCCCCCGGAGGGGTTGTTGTCGCCAAATGGCAGGGGCAGATCACGGCTGACGAAGTTGACCGTGTGGTTGTCGACCTTCAAGAAAGAAACGCGGTGTCATGAGGCGCTACCAACGAATTAGCTGGCTCCTCATTCTCATAATTGTGGCCGGCGCGCTTGTTGCGTCAGTCGTAACCGACGATGGGCCTGCAACCCAGGGAGAACGCGCTTATGAAATCAAATCGACCATGTTGTGTCCGGTGTGTGACGGTCAGAACGTACTGGAGTCGAACGCTCCAGTTGCTGCTGCTATCCGCGCACAAGTGGATGATCTTGTTGCCGAGGGACGAAGCGACGACGAAATTCGGGCGTGGATGGCCCGTCAATATGGCAGCGATGTGAACGCAAATCCTCCCCGTTCGGGGGTAGGTGCGCTCGTCTGGATTCTTCCCGTACTTGCCGGTGTTATGGCGGCAGGCCTTCTCATTCTTGCTTTCGGAAGGTGGCGATCAGGAAGAGAAATCGAACCGTCGGAGGAAGACATACGAATAGTGCAAACGCTTCGGGAAAAAAATTGAGGAGCTCTAAGGAACCACTGTTCCACGTCCCCAAATTAGAAGCGGAACGCGATTTTCTGCTGAGATCTCTCGACGACCTTGACCGAGAACATGTAAGTGGTGAACTAACTGACCAAGAGTATGAAACTCTTCGAAATGATTACACCCGCCGTGTCGCTGCAGTGGTTCGATTTCTCGACGAGACAGAACCCCGTAAGGTCGGCATGGCAATTTCGGGCAGGTTTTGGCGGTGGCTGGCGGTCATACTTTCCGTCGGTGTTCTTTCGGGTTTCGCAGTGGCGCAATTTTCCGGATTGCGCGCGCCGGGCGAAACCATTTCCGGTGAAATCGACCGATCTCCTAGGAGTCGCTTAGCCAACGCTCAGCGCCTTTTCTTCACCGAAGATTTAGAAGGGGCTCGCTTAGCTGTTGAAGAAATTCTTCGAGATGCACCCGCTTTAGAAGGTGCCTTGGTTCTGTCCGCTCAACTGCATGAACGAGCGGGTGATCCGTTGCCCGCAATTCGGCAACTCGATCAAGTTCTCAAACAAAGACCACGACACGTCGACGCGCTCACCCGACGCGGCTGGATTCTCGTCCGTATTAATGATCAAGCCCTTCAAGAAGAAGGAATACGGAACCTCGATAGCGCCGTGTTGCAACAACCAGACAGCTTCGACCCTTATGTCTTTCGCGGTTTTGTGGCGCGAGAACTTGAAGGAGATCTAGATCTAGCTATCCAAATGTATGAATCAGCGCTCGATCGCGACCTACCACCAGAAATGCGCACACAGTTGAAAGCAACTGTCGAAGAAATGAGATCGGATCTGGGTCTCGTCGCGAAGAGCCGTTAAGGAATCGATCTACACAGAGGTTGTGCACACCGAATCACCCATGGCAAGTGAACCCTCGAGATGCGGAGTCGTTTCCCCGTGCAACGCTG
>DUBN01000034.1 GCA_012960315.1 Acidimicrobiia bacterium | reverse complement strand
ACTCACGATCGTGAGCTAACCCAGTCGCCACGATTTCGATTTCGTCTACTTCGATGCGGCGACACGACTTCACTGGGTGAATGTGAATTTCCTCAACCCGTATTTCACTCATGGTTAAACGGTAGCAAGCCACCGGCCCCGCTACCACGCAGGCATTTTGATGGCAAGTGAGGAGGCATCATCATCGCCACTAAATGTGGGCTTCATTTCGCGTAGATACTTGGAGGTTGACTTCCAACTGGAAACGCGAACTCGAGTGGAGATCTAGTATTTGTCCTCGGTGAAAGACTGGAGCCGGCCGGAGGCCTGGGCAAACATTCGCGAAGACGTGGCCAATTCGACCACGTTGCCACCTGAGGCGTACACGGACCCTGATTACCACGCGCAAGAACGAGCCGCGATTTTCGGCAGAGGTTGGTGCGGTGTGGCGATGGTTGATGAGGTTCCGGCAGGCCGCGTCGTCGTTCGCGAAGTCGCCGGTACCTCGATCATCGTTACCCGCAACGATCAAGGTGAACTCCGGGCCTACTTAAATTCGTGCTCACACAGAGGGACTGAACTGGTCGAACAGGACGGAGATATCGGAACCATTTTGCGATGCCCCTATCACCGCTGGGGGTTTGATCTCGAGGGCAGGCTTATTTCCACACCGCTCTTTGAGAAAGACTTGGTGGAGAACTTCGAATTAGATGCCTTTGGTCTTCGTTCGGTGTGCGTTGGTGAGTTTGTAGGCGTCGTTTGGATCAGCCTCGACTCTGACGTTCCAGATCTCACGAGCTGGTTCGGGGATCTGGAAGAGCGACTTGCCGGCTATGAACTCGAGCGATACACGGTTCGCAAAACCGCCGCGTACACGGTCGAAGCAGATTGGAAACTACTTACAGAAAATTTTCAGGAGTACTACCACCTGGCGTGGATCCATCCCGAACTGGCCAAGGTGAGCCGGGTCGATGACCACTACCGATTCCAGGGACCGGGCCGATACTGTGGCCAAACTACGACTCCGGTTTCGGCGGGTGAGAACGGCGAGTGGACAAATTTGCGTAACGCGACTGGGCTCTCGGCCTCCGATGCCGAGAGCGGCCGTCACATCGCTCTATTCCCCAACGTGATGCTGACGGTTTTACCAAATCACGCTTGCACATTTCTGGTGGAGCCTCTCGGACTAGGCAGGAGTCGCGAACACATAAGTTGGTCAACCCCTCACGATCCGAGCCCCAAAGACCTAGATCGGTTGGTCGACTTTTGGGTTTTAGTCAACGATCAGGACATAGAGATCTGTCAGAAAGCTCAAAGGGGAATTGAACGGGGTCGATTTAACGGTGGCCGACTGTCTCCTCGCTTTGAGGAACCGTTGCATCGCTTCTACAACATGTTGGCGGATCGCTTCGAAGGCATAGATCGTTGCCCTGATGGCGATCCGAATTAGCGAGGTCAACGATCATTACCGTTTTGGCAGTAGCGTCGTAGGGCGATGATTTCGGGACCGCTGGCTGATGCCTGGATTGACTGGAACCGACACCCGGTCGGCGACCTGAACTATAGAAATCATGAGCTGTCGGAGTTCAATAACGATGGGGCTTTAGTTCTCCGAGGGTTCTTCACTTCCGAGTTCGTAAGTCGCGTGGTGGCCGAATCCGTTGCCCTCCAAGGCGGAGCTTTCTACGCGAACTCGACGCACAACGTCTATCTCACGCCCCAAGACCCACAATTTTCCGATGATCACGCGATTAATCGACAGGTCGCGAGCAGTAAAGGCCTCATCGCTGATGATCAAATACCAACTGACTCGCCGTTACGTGATGTCTATGAGAATGCCCGGTTCCGAGAGTTTCTTTGCGCGTTACTTGGGGTTGAAGCTGTCTATCCATACGCGGATCGCCTTTCATCAATCAACGTTCACTACGCGCCGCGAGGACGCGAACTTGGATGGCATTTCGACAACTCGTCCTTCGCGGTGACTACTTTGCTTCAAGAGCCGGAAAGCGGCGGAGTTTTTGAGTACGTGCCAGACGTCCGTGACTCAGACGATGGGGACATGGCTTTTGACCGCGTTGCAGCAGTTCTTGACAATGCCGAGAATATCTCTCAACTCAACTTCGACCCGGGCGATCTAGTGCTGTTCAGAGGTCGAAACGCTTTGCATCGGGTTACGCCGACTGAAGGTTCGGTAACCCGCGTTCTTGCAGTGTTTGCCTATAACGATGAACCTGATATTGGGCTATCGACGTCGGCCCTTGAAACCTTCTACGGAAGAACGAAGTAACGCCCAGATGTGGGCACTTACCCCAGGACGCCGTACAAATCAGTTCCGGCAGCGTGTAGGAGTAACACGCGCTCCTCACGTTTGATTAAAATGGACGTTTAGCAAGGTGCTCTTGAAAGGCCGGCGTTGGGGGACTAATGACGACAGTTGAGGGGGAAGTTGAAGCGACCGATCCCGGCGACTTAGAGGTCGTAACAAACGCCATCAAACAAGTCGGGATAAACGCCGGGGCAACGCTTGTCGGCGTCGCTGCGGCAGACGCGTTCAACGAGTACGTACCAGTAGGACACAGGCCAGAAGATTTCCTCCCAGGTGCTCAGAGCGTCGTGGTGTCCGCGTCTCTCGGCCCAACCAATGCCGCGTGGCAAAGCCCCAATCGACGATTGATGGAGATCACTGGATACGACTTTCGCGAAAACGTTGCATCGATCGTTATTGCAGAGCACATAGAACGAACTCATGGCTATTTGGCGATGCACGCCCCAGCCTTACCCACTTCTGGGCAACAACCGCCGCTGAGTATGATGCTTTCTGCCGTGCTAGCCGGGCTAGGCACCAGGTCCATAGCTGCAAACATCATTCTTAACCCGACCTACGGGATTATGTTCTTTGCGGCTGCTATCACCACTATGCGGCTGACGCCGGATCATCAGCTTGAAGAGAATGTGTGCCCCGCTCGGTCATGTGTACGCATGTACGAGATGGAAGGGAAGACACCTTGCATGGCGGTGTGCCCGGCCGATGAGGGCGGTTGCATCGACGCCACGATTGAAAATGGTGAGATCACCAGCAGCTTCTTCGACCGGGAACGTTGCTCTACCCGCGCCATGAACTTCGGAATACGGGGACACATCAAACAGGTCGAAATTTTGACTGGAATTGATGACGCGGACGAACGACGCGAACTTATCTACTCGGACGATTTTCGGAGAAACATGTCATCGATCGGTAGGTACAAGGAGAGCGTCTCCCAGTGTTTTGAATGCATGAGGGTCTGTCCCGTAGGTCGTTACCGACGAAAGTTGAAATAATGGATGAACTGGATTGGGTATCGATCAAGTCTGGGATACTTGAAATGGCCCGAAAAAGGGGAGCGGAAGTAGCCAGGGTAGGCGACCCAACTCTTCTCGAAGACGCTGAACCCGGCCTTCGTCCATCAGACTTATTGACGGACGTTAAGTCAATGATTGTGCTCGGCGGGGCCGCTCCTCGCGCCGCTGAATGGCGAAGCCCTCGAGTGGAAGTCATGGAAACCGTCGGCACAGCTGACCGAATGGCTGCCTTGGGTAGTTCTGTTGCACGACACATCGAAGGCACTTACGGGTACTACGCGCTCAACGTTCCGACGTCCACGGATCAAGACGACAAGGCATTTCTTGATTTTAAAGCTGCAGCCATCGCGGCAGGGGCAGGTAGTGCAAGTTTGGCCGGCCCAGTTCTTGACCCTACCTACGGCTTTCTCTACTTAACCGTGATTTTGACCACGCTTCCCCTGCCAGTCGACGGGCCGCTACAAGAGGCTGCTTGTCCGGCGCCACAATGCGTAGAGATGTGGGATGAAAAAGGAACAACTCCATGCATGGCAGTTTGCCCAATCGACGATGGTGGCTGCTTGGGAGGTGAAATCCAAGAAGGGTTAGTGATCAAACGGCGCTATGACGAAGAAAAATGCCGCGACCGGGTTTATCACTACTGGACTCCCGGCTACCAGGCTGCCCTCGAACGAGCTTTGGACGAGCCTGACGCCAGAAAACGGAAGATGATCCTTTACGGCAGTTTCTTTACACGAACTATGTGGTCAATCACATATTCGGGAGTCAGCCAAGGGCAGTGCTTCGAATGTATTCGGGCGTGCCCCGTGGGAACGGAACAACGGGTGCTCATATGAGCACTCCGATAGAGCGAGGAGAACTCAACGGTTTTCACGTCGTCGACCCAGACCTGTACGACCGCTACAGAGCTGAAGTGTTGGCTCTTACTAATTCCTATCAAGTTGATATCAACGAGTTTTTGCCAAACGACGGCACCAGAAAACGTGGTTTGTCCGACGCTGAAATAGCGGAACGGTTGGGGCTTGACATCCGGGACGTGACTGAGATTCGAGTGGTGGCCGAACATGACGAATATCCCATTGAGGAATACGAAGCATCGGCTCGCTTCAAGGATGCTGCTGCAGCCTCTTACCAAGAGGGTGGAGTGAAGAATCTCTACAAGGGCGATCCGCCACCAACTCGACGATGAAGCTTGGTCCCGACCGAGGACAAATTCAAAGGACACGCTCATGATGCCAACGCTGGGTGAAGCGATGGCCCGCGTCGGACGTCACTTCGGTCAGCAGCCAGCCATGCGCGACCGCCAAGGTGAAAC
>DUBN01000033.1 GCA_012960315.1 Acidimicrobiia bacterium | reverse complement strand
TACGAGCCAATCAAAACCAGAAATTCGCCGACGAACCCATTTAGCCCAGGAACACCGATGGATGAGAGCATCACTATGGTGAAGAAACCCGCGAAGATGGGGGCGGCAGATTGGACCCCACTGAGTTCTTCAATTGCACGCGTCTTCCGTCGCTCATAAAGCATGCCGACAAGCAAAAAGAGGGCCCCGGTAGACAGACCGTGGTTAACCATCTGAAGTATTCCACCCTCCAGGCTTTGTGTCGTGAAGGCAAATATGCCTAGAACAATGAACCCCATATGGGCTACGGAGGAATACGCCACAAGCCGCTTAAGGTCTTTTTGCATGGTCGCGACGATGGCGCCATAAATGACTCCTATCACCCCCAAGGTCGCCAAGGTTGGTGCCGACCAGACTGATGCTTCCGGGAAAAGGTAAAGACCGAAACGCAGCAGCCCGTAGGTCCCTAGTTTCAACATCACGGCAGCCAGCACTACTGACCCGGCTGTCGGCGCCTGCGTGTGTGCGTCGGGAAGCCACGTATGCATCGGGAAGATCGGCACTTTGATAACGAATGCGAGAGCGAACGCTAAGAAGCAGAGCCGCGCCGTGTTGGTTGATAAGGCTTGGCGTTGTGCGAGCTCAATGACGTCAAATGTGATGCCTTGCTCACCGGCGCTTAAGGTCGCGACGCTGACAATAGCGACAAGCATCAGAGCTGAACCAGCCATCGTGTAGATGAAGAATTTGGTGGCCGCGTAGCGGCGATCCTCATAACCCCAGCCGCCGATCAGCATGTACATCGGGACTAACACGATCTCGAACATGACAAAAAATAGGAAGAGGTCGAGCGCTAAGAACGCGCCGAACGAACCGGCCTGCAACAACAACAACCAAGCCGTGTACGGCTTTGGGTCGTGGTGTGGGTCTACCGCTAAAAGCACGATCGGGGTGATGAGGCCGGTTAGAACGACCAACCAAAGGGAGATGCCATCTATGCCTACGTGCCAATTGATACCCAAGGCTGGAATCCAAGATTGGATTGACTCGAACTGGAATCCGGCGTCATGGCTCGAAAACTGTGCCATCACATAGAGCGACATCGCCGCAGCGATGGAGGCGAAAACTGTGCCGATCGGCCGCATCATTTCAGGTCTGCTGTTGGGCAACAGCACTACAACGAGAGCGCCTATCACCGGAACGATGATCATGGCGTTTAGCACCGGGAACGACGATGCGCTTTGCGAGGCGAGGAGTTCGATCACAGCAACAGTCCCCATGTTAAGAAAGCGACGATCACGAGGGCACCTAGCGCTACTCCGACGGCATAGTTCCGGATATATCCAGACTGCGCGGGCCGGATTAGCTGACCTAGCCGCATTGTTAGCTTGCCAACGGTGTTGACAGTTCCATCCACGAATCGTTCATCGATGTCGGCCGCTCCTTGGAAGCTGGAGGTTCCGATCCCATCAACGACGCGAGCATATGTGGAATCAACATACATAGCGTTCTCAAGAAAATCGGGTTCGAGACGGTCCGTCGAGATCCGTCTGGTTAGCCAACTCAGAACCGCAAGTGAGATCCCTGCGAGTGCGGCACACACAGAAATCACTGCTAAAGCAACCTTGGTGATGGTGCCCGACGAGAAATGATGTGGGTCGTTGAAGATTGGCTCCAGAAAGTGTTCAAGGACAAGCCAATCTTTCACTAACGGCAGGTTTATAGCGCCCCCTACTATCGCCGCTCCAGCGAGGACGCAAAGTGGGGTCGTCATGGTCCACGAGGATTCATGGGGATGCGCGTCTTCGTCCCATCGTTGATCCCCAAAGAACACAAGGATGACTTGTCTACTCATGTAGTAAGCGGTGAGCAGTGCCGTGATGAGCCCGATCACCCAAAGAAGAGGACCAATGTTTTCCTGTTCCCAGGCTGCCAGCAATATTTCGTCCTTCGACCAGAAACCTGAGAATGGTGGAACACCTGCAATAGCAAGCCACCCGATAATGAATGTGGCACCAGTTATTGGCATAGCCAAACGCAACGCACCCATTTTTCGCATGTCTTGTTCGTCACCCATTCCGTGGATAACCGAACCAGAACCAAGAAACAAGAGTGCCTTGAAGAAGGCGTGCGTGATTACGTGAAAGATTGCAGCAACGTACGCCCCTGAACCGATTGCCAGGAACATGTACCCGAGTTGGCTGATGGTCGAATAGGCGAGCACCTTTTTGATGTCGTGTTGGGCTACTGCACATAGGGCAGCAAAAAGAGCTGTCGCTGCACCAACTACAGCAATCACAATTAAGGCGTCGTCTGTCAGGACGTTGTTCATGCGCACCAGGAGGTACACACCGGAGGTAACCATCGTCGCGGCGTGAACCATTGCCGAAACTGGAGTCGGGCCTTCCATGGCGTCGGGCAGCCAAACATAGAGCGGCAACTGAGCCGATTTGCCTGCGGCGGCAACGAATAACAACAAGGAGACGGCTGTTCCGGTAGCCGCTGTCATTGCAGGGGAACTAGCAATTTCGGTGTAGGTAACAGTGCCTAACGCTGACCAGATGGCGAAGGTTGCGACCATGAAGCCCCAGTCACCGACGCGGTTAGTAACGAACGCCTTTTTACCTGCGGTAGCTGCACTCTCTCGGTGGTGCCAAAACGAAATCAGAAGATATGAGCAAGCTCCCACGCCTTCCCATCCAAGGAAAGTAACTACCAAGTTGTTGCCAAAGACAAGCATCAACATTGAGAAAAGAAAGAGGTTTAGGTACAGGAAGAATTTTGAATATTTTGGATCTTCGTGCATGTAGCCAACGGAATAAAGGTGAATCAGAGCTCCGACACCAGTGACAAAAAGCGCCATGGTTACCGATAGCGGGTCGACTAGAAAGCCAGCTTCTACCTGAAGAGATCCGGAGGGCAGCCAGTCGAAAAGGATCAGCTCATAGGAACGTTCGCCACTATGGCTGTCGCGACCCAACAGTCCAACGAAAACCATCAAAGTCACCAGGAAAGAGGCACCTGCGGCCGTGGTCGCAATCCACCCGGCGCGGGGCTCTCCCAGCAGCTTCCCCGCTAGGAGCAGCACGACGAACCCGATCAAAGGTAGGGCAGGGATAAGCCAAACTAGTTCGACCACCCCATCACCCCTTTAACAACGAAAGATCGTCGGCGGTTGCGCCGGGTTGACGGCGAAGAATAGCTACGACCAGCCCCAAGCCGACTACTACTTCAGCAGCGGCAACGACCAAAACGAAGAACACGACTGTTTGTCCTCCGATGTCATTAAGTGTTCGGGAGAAGGCCACAAAGCTCAGATTGACACCATTGAGCATTAATTCAACACACATGAGCATCACTAGTGGATTGCGACGTATTAGCAAGCCAGTGCCGCCGATTATGAAAAGCAAAGCTCCTAGAACCAGGTACCAGCCAGTGGTAATTTCCATCACTTTGCACCCCCATCTCCAGCAGTTATGGGGTCTGTCAGTTTCGGTTTGCGAACTAGGACTACTGCTCCGATTACGGCGATCACAAGTAACAGGGAAGTCAGTTCAAAGGCATAGACGTAGTCAGAAAACAGTGACCGGGCCAGAAGCCGAACGTCGTCAGTACCGCCAAGAGCGCCGCCCATAGCCTCAGCTCCCGTGACGGGCTCTCCGACCACAACTATTAGTGCCACGACAATGGCTAGCGAACCTGTTGCAAACAATAGGGCCGCCCATTTTTGGATGGGCAGGAACGACATTTCGAGGTTCTGTGCCCGGTCTACTCCGAGCAACATGATGACAAAAAGAAAAAGGACCACAATCGCGCCTGCATAGACAATCACCTGGACCGCGGCAAGGAAGTGTGCTTCTTGGGCAACAAATTGGACCGCTATCCCAAAGAGAGTCATCACTAGCATCAGTGCTGAGTGGACGGGATTGCGGGCAAGGACCACGCCCAAGGCTCCTGTGAGGCAGATGAGGGCAGCAACAACGAAGACGAGCGTGTCGACCATTAGTGTTGATCCCTTGAATCGGCGCTTGAAGATTGCCCTTCAGGTACGTCAGCTTCGTCCCGTACGTCTGATAGGTGCTGGCCTATCTCCGGGTCTCGGACACCGTAACCAAGTTCGCCACTCCAGCTAATCCGGTTTTGATAATCGGGGTTTCCTGATGAAGCCGTCGCTCGCATCCAACCGGAGGTGGCGAGGTCATCTCCATCGTGCCAAAGTTCCCAGGGTTGACGTTGTGGGAGGCCTTCGTCGTCGACAACCAATTCGGCTTTTGTGTAGATGGCGTCCGCCCGATTGGTGAAGCTAAATTCAAACAGCTTGGATTCGGTGATTGCTTCAGTGGGGCAGGCTTCAACGCATAGGTCGCAGTGGATGCAGCGGAGATAGTTGATCTCATAGACGTACCCGTAACGTTCCCCTGGCGAGACGGGAGCTGCCTCGGGATTATCGGCACCGCGGACATATATGCATTTAGCCGGGCATACGCCGGCGCAGAGTTCACAGCCGATGCATTTTTCCATACCGTCCTCATAACGGTTGAGGACATGCCGGCCATGGAAGCGGGCTGGTTTTGGTCGCTTTTCTTTGGGGTACTCAGTGGTGACCCTTTCTTCGAAAAGCTTCAGAAATGTGACTTTGAAACCGTTGAGATAGCCCATTACACCTCCTCCAGTTCTTCTTGATATGCGCGGTCACCA
>DUBN01000032.1:2404-4708 GCA_012960315.1 Acidimicrobiia bacterium | reverse complement strand
GTAAAGAGATGCCGATGTCGCCTTTATATCACAGGTCTTTTCTGGTGATATTGGTGATAGCACCTATGGGGTCAGGCTTTTTTCCGGTTCTCTGGCTGCGTTGCGGCCAGCGATGAAGCCATAAGTCAATGCGAGACCGATGGTTGTGCCAGGACCCCAGTACGCAGCACCGGCTGGAGTCGCAACGCAATTACCCGCGCCGTATAGTCCGGCGATGGGTTGGAGATCGAACCCCAGAATTTGAGCTTCTGTGTTAATGAGCGGACCGCCATTCGTGTCCAAAACGCCTGCGCCGATAATCGAGGCGTAATAGGGACCGTTGTCCGACAGCGGAGCCATGGTGGGGTTTGGAGTGTCGTCGCGCTCCATCAAATTCCATGCCAACTCCATCATCGTTGATCCCCGTTGGAAGTCATGATCTACACCTTCAACAGCGAAATTGTTGAAGCGGTTGACTGTGTCGTGAAGATTTTGAACAAAATCATCGGAAAGATGTACATCGCCAATGCTGTCACCGAGCTGAGTGAGACGCTGATCGATTGCTTCTGAGAGAGCTTGGAGGTTGGGTGCTTCGATCACGTAGTCAAGTTGTTCGCTTGGAAGTGGTACGGGTGGGCGAAACGGCACGTCTAGTGGCGAATCAGCTACTGCCTGATCCCAAATCATGAAGAGCAAGGTGTTGGGAAAATCGCGAGAAGTAGCGCTGTAATGAAGATGCACTTGACCGCGGTCATGGTACGGAGCTTTTTCGTTGACGACCCGTCGACCGGTCCGGTCCACTTGAATCATGCTGTCTCCAAAAGGCATCCATAGAGATGGAGGCGAAGGCGAACGGAGGGCTGGTTCGACAACTATCTGTTTCCACCAGGCTCCGCTCATCTGACCAAAAGACGCTCCAAGTCGGTTAGCGATCCGCAAAAAATCGCCTTGTGCGTGAGGGGTAGCACAACTCCCAAACACTCGACCAGGTATGTGCCGGCGAAGAAGCTCGCTGTTTTGTCCGAAGCCTCCTGAAGCGAATACAACTCCGCGCCGGGCGGCGGCAATAACTGTTCGGTGACCAGCGCGAATTTCGAGGCCTACGACTTCGTTTGCTTCGTTCAAAATGGTGTCGTGGACTTGATGCTCAAGTAACACAGTTACGTCTCTGCTAGCCGCTCCGTGTTTTAGTTGTTGAATCATGAACCCAGACCCCGGCCGAGGAGCAAGATGCCTACCGCGAGGGGCCCTGTTTTCGGGCAGATGTGCTCCGTAATCTGGAAATTGGATGTAGTGGTCGGTGTCGTTTACCTCTGCCACCAGATCAAGTGCCCCAACTTCGGTTAAGGCGTCAATGGTGGTGGCCCCTTCGTCGTAGAAGGTCGCGAGTAAATCGAATTCGTGTTGAGGTAAGCCAAGGGTTGGATGACCAGGCGAGAAGTATTGTGGGGCTGCTAGGCGCGCTAAATATTCCAGTGCGTGATCTTTTGGATCGTCGACGCCTTGGCTTCGCATTGAACTGTTGTTGGGTACCCAAGCCGTTCCACCGGAAAGACCGGTGGTGCCGCCAACGTGCTGGTTTCCTTCAAACAGGATTACTGACGCACCGCTAAGGCTGGCGCTGATCGCTGCGCTGAAGCCAGCTGCCCCGCTGCCGACGACCAACACGTCCGCTTCGTAGTCGAATAAATTTTCCGCTGTGACACTCATTTTGGCCTCGAACCACTCACTGGGACTGAAACTGGTACCCGTCTCCGGAATATGATGGCATTTCATCTCTCCGAAAGCCGAAGAAGGTATGTACTCGTACGACGAAACGAGCCAAACTCTAGAAGCTGGCTACCGGCTTCACTATCACGAAGCGGGCGGAGGTCCGGCGTTGATTCTGCTTCACGGATCGGGTCCCGGCGTGACGGGGTGGACGAACTTTGGCGCCAACTTACCCGTCTTCGCTGAACACTTCAGAACAATCATTTTAGATATGCCAGGTTTCGGGGGTAGCGCAAGCCCTGACTACGACCAGCAGTATCCGCAGGTTGCGGCGGAAGCGGTCGCGATGTTCATGGAAGGCATTGGTCTGGACTCCGCTCATCTTCTGGGGAATTCGATGGGTGGAAACGTCGCTAGTCACGTAGCTCTCAACTACCCGGATCGAGTTCAACGGATGGTGATGATGGGCCCTGGTGGGCTTGCCGTAAATGTTTTTGGGCCGAGCCCAAATGAAGGCACCAAACGACTCATCGAATTCATGGGGGACCCGTCGCGGGAACGGATGGTCGCGTGGGTGCGGACCATGGTTTCAGACCAAGCGTTGGTTACTGATGA
>DUBN01000032.1:0-2307 GCA_012960315.1 Acidimicrobiia bacterium | reverse complement strand
CACCGCTCTGGTCCCGCGCTCACGAAATCCAGCATCCGACTCTCATCACGTGGGGCCGCGACGATCGAATGTTGCCATTTGAGGGCGCACTATTCCCGTTCCGGCAAATGCCCAACGCGGATCTTCATGTCTTTTCGAATTGCGGTCATTGGGCTCAGATGGAACGCAAAGACGATTTTGAGCGAGTCGTCATCGATTATTTACTCAATTAGGACACTCAATATGTCTCATGGTGTAACCGAAAAAATTGCAGACCAACGAGAATTTTTTGCAGAGCAGGCCCTCGATGCGGAAGCGCTTGGGCGGCTATCGGCAGAAACGACCGAACGTCTGAAAGCCACCGGAGTGGTGAGGCTTTTGCAACCTCCTGAACATGGGGGATACGCGGCGGATCCCACCGACTTCATAGAGGCTGTGATGGCGCTAGCCGGTGCCGACCCAGCAGTTGGGTGGGTGGCCGGGGTCATTGGTGTCCATCCCTGGGAGATGGCTTTCAATGACCAACGAGTACTCAAAGAGATCTGGGGGCAAGATGCCGACACGTGGGTGGCGTCCCCGTATGCGCCCAACGGACTCGCTAGCCCAGTTGACGGCGGCTTCGTTTTCAATGGCAAATGGGAGTTTTCTTCAGGGACCGATAGCTGCGACTGGATAGTGCTCGGTGGCTTTGTTGAAGGGGAAGGGCTTGTCGATGGGATCCCTCAGATGTATCACTTCCTATTGCCGCGCTCCGACTACGAAATAGTGGAAGGTTCCTGGAACGTCATGGGGTTGAGAGGCACAGGAAGCAAAGACATTATTGTCAAAGATGCTCTCATCCCGGACTACCGGGTACTTAACGCTACAAAGGTCTTCGATGGCACAGCTGCCATAGAAGCAGGTCGCGATGAGGCCCTGTACAGAATGCCTTGGTCATCGATTTTCCCGGTAGCTCTCAGCGCCGCGGTTGTAGGCATTTGTGAGGGTGCGATGACGTGTCATTACAAGTATCAGGCGACTCGCACTTCGATGATGGGGCCTATGGCTAAGAATCCCTATCTGTCGTCACGAATCGGTGAAGCTGCTTCGGAAATCCACGCATCGAGATCGCAACTGCTTTACAACCTTTCGGATATGTACGCAATGGCCGAAAAAGGAGTCGAAATTCCCTTGGAGATGCGGATTGTAGGTAGACGTGATCAGGTACGCGCTGCCCGTCGAGCCGTTGAAGCCTTCGACGACGTCTATATCCGGTCGGGTGGTGGCGCCACTCGAGATGAGAATCCGTTGGCCAAATGGTTCCGAGATGCACACACGGCAATAAACCACACCATTTTCGCGGCGGAGGACATGTATCACGCGCACGCGGCCATGATGATGGGCCAGGAACCGACAGGGTTCACTCGGTTGCTTGTGTGACCTAGAACGCCGCGCTGCCGATCCGGCGGCCAAAATATGAAGATACGAAGGCTTCCTGGCTGGTTTAGGCCATCAGCTCCTTTTGCGAGGTATAAAAGTCACCAATTGGGCCAAACTGGCCGTTATCTCCGAAGGTCTCCTCGGTCCACGCAATAAGTTCCTCTTCTTCCATGCCTGGATCCCACGAAGTTGCTTGTGGCTGGGAAACATGAAATGGGCTGTCGCAAAAAATCTCAATCCCGTTGCCCTCAGGGTCACTGAAGTAAATAGACCAAGCATTGCCATGCGTGAGCGGCGCCAGCTTGGTGGCGCGGCCGTCGGCTTCCAAGGCTTCAATTGTTCCCTTGACATCCGCGAGACTATCCACTCGAAACGCCAGATGACCCAGGTTGTTAGAAGCGTCTGAATCTTTGCGTATCTGAAAAAACGCGAACTGGTGATGGTGATTCGGGTCGCTTGACAAGAACGTGATCGCGGGGCTGCCTTCTCCCGCAATCAAACCACGATCGTTGACCGTGAAGCCCAATACGTTCGTGTAAAAGTCAACCATGTCGTCCATGTCGGTCACGTACATGAGCGCATGCGCAAATTCGAGTGTCATAGATCCTGATACTACAAGAGTCACGGTTCCCCGAGTTGGGGGAGCGGTTTGCAGCGGGAATGCGGCAGAGTTTGGGCGACCTATCAGTGACCACACACGGCACGCGCAGCAGCCTCAGCGCCCTTCACCACTAGAGGAAAGTACTGGTGTGTCGACAACTCTGGCCGAGCGTCAAGCCACCCCACAATCATCAAACTACGGACCGCCAGGAAAGTGTGAATCGACTCGATCTCATCTTGACTTATTGGATGGACCGAGGAATAGCCCTCGATGATGGCTGCTTCAGCTTCGACGAACCATGGTTCGCC
>DUBN01000031.1:3617-4723 GCA_012960315.1 Acidimicrobiia bacterium | reverse complement strand
GGCCATCTACAAGGGTGCCGACCGCAAATTCGATTCCCCCGTTGGACCACCACTGAGAAAAGGTTGAAATCACCGGGCGAATCAGAGGACTGGAATGGCTTCCTCCTTGCCCGCTGCCCGAATGGTCTGTGGACACCACAGCATGATCGTCAGCATGATCGTCAGCATGATCGTCAGCATGATCGTCAGCATGATCGTCAGCATGATCGTCAGCATGAACCGCCATTTCAACGATCGCATCAGATGGTGGATTCTCTACCCGCTGCGTCCATTGAAAAGCCGCTACCGCTGATAGGACCCATACAAGGCCGAGGGCCGTGATTCCCACGATGTGGACGCGATCGGTTCCAATGAATCGTTTCCCGAAGAAGAGAATTACGACAAAAGAGATAGCTGGTATAAGGGGGATCAGGAAGGCGTTTTCTAACATCCACATAGTGCTGCCCTATCCCCGCATCAAATCGAAGTCGTCGACGTCGATGCTGGTTCGGTTGCGGTAGAGAAGCAGGACGATGGCAAGACCCACGCCAACTTCTGCAGCCGCGACTGCGATGACGAAGAGTGCAAAAACTTGGCCCGATACGACGCCATGTTGAACACCAAAGACCACCAGATTGATGTTGACGGCATTGAGCATCAGCTCAATAGACATCAGCACCATCACGCCGTTGCGTCGCGCAAGTACTCCATAGACGCCGACAGCAAACAACAAAGCGCCGAGAATCAAGAACTGGTTGAGCAGCACGTCAGTCCTTTCTCGCTAGGACGATAGCCCCAATAAGAGCGGCTAATAAGAGCACCGATATCGCCTCGAAAGGGATGATATAAGTGGAAAAAACTTCATCCGATACATCCGCTGTGCGAAAAATCGGCCCGTCGGTTACGAGACGATCCGACCCGAAATGAGCCATCAGCGAACAGACAGTTACGCCTCCCAGGAGAACAGACACGGCCGCCGCTATGGGCCATTGAGCTCCGGTCATTTCCATGGCGTTGCCTAAGGGCGCCTTGGTAAGCATGATGCCGAACAAGAAGAGGACCATCACCGCCCCGATGTAAACCAGGACTTGAGTCGTCGCCACAAACTCAGCGGTTAGGAGAATATA
>DUBN01000031.1:0-3576 GCA_012960315.1 Acidimicrobiia bacterium | reverse complement strand
ACCAGATACAGGGCTGCGTGAACAATGTTGCGCGTAGTAACCATCCGCAAAGCGGAAACGACGACTATCGCCGCGATGATCCCAAAGAAAATATTCTGCGCAACCATGTAGCCCTACCTTGGGACCTTTCTGACTTTTTGTTCCGAACCTGCTTCGTATTCAAGGAAGTCGGGGACAGTGTCCATCCATTCTCCTAAGCGATCTTTATCGTGAAGCAAGTCAGCAATCCGAGGCTCGCTGTATTCGTACTCGGGTGTCCAGAACAAGGCATCGAAAGGACAGACGTCCACGCATATCCCGCAATACATGCAAAGGGCGTAATCAATGTCGAACCGGTCGACCATATTGACTGTTCGCGGTTTACCGCCAGCGCGTCGCGGTGGAGCTTTGACCTTGTGACCTTCGATGTAGATGCACCAGTCCGGGCAGGATCGCGAACAAAGCATGCAAGCCGTGCAGTTTTCCTCGTGAAGCGCAATTACGCCGCGCGCGCGATCGGGAGGCGCTTCTTTTTCGTGTGGGTATTGGACGGTAACGGCACCTTTCTGAGGTGCCGGTATTAATGTTTTCCACCCGCGCTTCGGGAAAAGGGTTCTCCCTGCAGTTCGGGCAGTCACACCTAAACCCTTGAAGAGACCCGGGAGTTGTGGCATTAGAAGACCACCTTAAATATTCCGGTGAGCACGATGTTCGCGAGAGCTAGAGGAATTAGCACTTTCCAGGCAAATTTTTGGAGTTGGTCCTCGCGCAGCCTCGGGAATGTGAACCGAACCCAGAAAATGAAGAAAGCAATTAAGAGAATCTTGGCGAGCATCACGCCGGGACCGAGAACGTTTAGCACGTTGTCGTCTACGTCGAAGCCGGGGATCCACCATCCTCCTAAGAACATGACAGATGCAAGGGCCGAAAAGGCAAAAGCTGTCCCGAACTCCGCCATGAAGAACAACAAAAATCTGAACCCGGTGTATTCGATGTGGAATCCACCCACAAGTTCCGTTTCAGCGACAGGCATATCAAATGGAGTTTGAGTGAGTTCAGCCTGCGCCGAGATCATGAAAATGAGAAAGGCGAAAAATTGGGTAAGGATAAATGGGTTTCCAATTGCGCCAAATCCGAAGATTTCGCCCGTGGCTTGTGCCACAACAATCCCTTGCAGGTTTAGGGTTTCTGCCTGAATGACCACGCCCATGACCGCCAAAATGAGCGGTAGTTCATACGCAATCAATTGTCCCGCAGCCCGCAAGCCACCTAGAAGGGCGTACTTATTTGCCGATGCCCACCCGGCCATCAAAATACCGAGCACTGACAGCGACGAAACTGCCATTGCATAAAAAATGCCTGTATCGAGATTTTGGACAACGGCGTCGGGACCGGCAGGAAGGACCACGTAGAGCAAGAATGTTGACGCCAGCACCACGACCGGAGCCATACGGAAAACGCGTCGATCCGCTTGCGCTGGGTGGATGTCTTCCTTTTGGAGAAACTTGATCGCCTCGGCTATCAGCTGAAGCGAACCGTAGGGACCTGTGTCATTAGGCCCAAGACGGCTCTGCATGAAGGCCATCATCTTGAAAAGGAAGAGGTATACAAGAATTAGCGAAGTCGCGGGAATTATCGCTAAGGCTAAACCGAGTTTTATAGCGGTTTCTTGCCAATACGGGAGAGCGAGAAGCGACATCACCGGTCGATGTCCCCCAAGATGAAGTACAGGGAACCCAGAATGGTTATGACATCAGGCACGTACACGCCCTTCATCACCCATGGAACGACAGAGATGTTATTGAAGCTAGGTGTACGTATCTTGACTCGGAACGGCCCTAAATCGCCTTTGCTGACTATGTAATAACCCATTTCTCCGAGCGGGTTTTCCGTTGAGATATAGGCCTCGCCGGCGGGGACTTTGATGATTCTCGGCACCTTAGCCATGATCGGCCCACTGGGAATTCCGTCAAGTAGTTGGTCAACAATTCGTGTCGCTTCGCGTGTTTCTTGCAAACGAACCCAGTAACGGGCAAACGAATCGCCATCAGGGTGAGTCCACACCCGCCAATCAATCTGATCCCAGGCGAGACCGGGGTTAGCGTCTCGGCGGAGGTCCCAATCGATTCCGCTGGCACGAAGGTTTGCGCCGGAAAGTCCGTGGCCGAGAGCCACGTCGGCGGGGATGACACCAACACCGCGGCACCGAGCTTGAAAGATTTCGTTGCCAACTAACAGGTCTTCCATCTCATCGCAGAAGGTCCGCATTTTCACCATTACAGAGCGAGTCTCATCAACCCAACCCTTGGGAATATCGTCCTTGAGCCCACCGATTCGGTTGAAATTGGGATGGAAACGGCCGCCGGTTACTTCCTCGATTTGGTTCAGAACCCGCTCGCGATCTCGGAACGCGAAGAAAACGGGGGTAAGAGCCCCAATTTGGACTCCCATATCACCCAAGAAAAGCGACAGATTAGCGATTCGGCTGAGTTCGAAAAGGATTGTGCGAATCCATTGGGCTCGAGGCGGAGCCTCTACTTCCATTAAACGTTCTGCCGCAAGAATGAAGGGAACTTCATTTGCGAAACTGCCAAGCCAATCAATTCGATTAATGAGAGTGGTGCATTGGGGGTATGTGCGTACTTCGCACAGCTTTTCGTAGCCGCGGTGCATGTAGCCCATGATTGGTTCAGCGACGATTACCTGTTCCCCGTCCAATCGGCAAGCGATACGCAGTGTTCCGTGCGTAGCTGGATGCTGAGGTCCGATATTCAGGGTCATGTCGCCCGTGTCAAGCTCGACGTTTACTCGCGCATCGGCAGCTTGAGCATCCACGTAAGCCATCTGTTCGCGATCCGAGGTGGCTGTCATGTTTCGCCCTCTTCGGCCTCGAAGGCAGCCATAACCTCAGCTTCGAGTTGGGCTTCCAGGTGCTCGGGGATGTTTTCGATATCGACAACTCCGGGCCACGGCTTTACCTGTCGAGCTAGCAATGGAAAATCTTTTCTTAGGGGGTGCCCTTCAAAATCAGTTGGTAGATACAACGGCTGCAGTGTTGGGTGCCCGTGAAACGTAATACCGAACATTTCGTGGGCCTCGCGTTCGTGCCAGTCAGCGCCGGGAAACAGGTCACGAAGAGTGTCGACTGTCATATCTTCGCCAAGATCGGCTTTTAGAAGCAGCCCTAGCTGGCGATCAAGCGAATACAGCTGCATCAATAATTGGAATCGGGTATCTCCACCCCCGTAACCAGTGGAAGTATCAAGTTCGACTGGCTCCTCATCTTCTTCGACCAGCCCCGAGTCAAACTCGGTGTTCTCGTATCGACCTTCTGGCGCGATGAGCCAGTCGATGGCTGAAAGAAAGCCAAAGTATGTGAAGCCAGCAGCCTTGGCAGTTCGCGCTGCGTCCTGCCAGTTTTGAGCCTTCACTCTCAACCAAAGATCTTCGTGGGGACGTAGATGGGAGTCGACGAGTATTTCACCCAGGCTTTCAGAAAGCTCGGCTAACACACCCTCTCTTTCTTCGTCCGTAGGCGGAGTCTGTGCAGGGGTCGGTTGGTCACCCATTAGTCATCCCTCCACCACTATGGGTTCG
>DUBN01000030.1:3390-4725 GCA_012960315.1 Acidimicrobiia bacterium | reverse complement strand
GCGGGAACCCGATCGAACACTACGGCGATCTGGATCTGGCGATGTCGCGCAAGAAGATGCCCCAGACCGGCCCGATCGAGCGGTTCCTTGCCTAGCAGACGTCCGTGGCCAGGCAACTGTATTTGGCGAGAGAGGCGACCTGAACGGTTTTAAAATTCAACTATCCCAGTATCACAACATGACCAAAATACTCTCCCCCTTTTTCCTCGCGCTCTCTATGGCAGTTCATGTTGCCTCCGCGGCAGAAAAAGTGTCCCCGTTTGTTGTTTCCCCGAAGGCCGCTGAGTTGCTGGAGAGCTATTGTTTCTCCTGCCATGATGAGGAGACCCAGAAGGGGGATGTCCGACTGGATCGCCTGGATACTCTTGCCCTCGATACGCGGCTCGATCTGCTCAACAAGATGCAGGAGCAGCTTTACCTCAAGGAGATGCCCCCGAAGAAAAAGAAGAAGCAACCCAGCGAAGCCGAACGGCAACAACTGGCCGACTGGGTTTCCGGTGAGCTCGGGAAACACAACGCCTCCAAGCTGGAGGAGAAGCTAAGGAAGCCGGCTTACGGGAATTACGTTGATCACGACAAGTTGTTTTCCGGAAAATACAAGGATCTGAAAGGATTCACCTACGACCGGCGCTGGTTGATCAGTGAATACATCTTTGACGCCAAATTCAATCAACTGCTTAATCACAAGCCAACCAAAACCATCGATGGCAAAAGGCAGTCCGTCATCGGCGACAACAACCGGCGCGTCAACCTGACAAACCCATTTCTACTGCCTACAAATACCGGGGTTCGCTATTACGCCAACACCACGCTCAATGGTGGACATCTGTTGACGATGCTCACCAACGCCAAGGAAGCGTCCACCTACATGATTTACCTGACCAAGCGGGATAAGCGGTATCTTCCTGCGATTGAAGGCATCATGAAAATGGAATGGGAGCATGAGCGCGTGTTGGCTTCACGAGAGGGCTTTCTGAATAAATTTATCGATCGAATTACTCGCGATATCTACGGAGAGAAAAACGATGTCCTATTGCCGACCTTCGTTCGGATCGAGGTAAAGCCAGCGGTTCAAACGGAAGGAAAAGAGATCAAGAAATCCCCCTTTCATGCCGCTCAGCCGGGGACGCAGGAACTGGTCCTAATCTTCCAGAGCATGCACCGCCACAAGACCGAAGGAGAGACCGACGAGCAGCTGATCGAAAAATGTGAGCGAGAATGGTTCAACCTAGGCCACAATGAAAGAACGATCCAGTCGCGCCTGACCTTCCTCGCCGGCTACATGGTGGAGTTCCGCAAACAGGTCAAGCAGCACCGATACGAAGAGAAGCACAA
>DUBN01000030.1:0-3326 GCA_012960315.1 Acidimicrobiia bacterium | reverse complement strand
GCTGCCGGTTTACCGTCTGCCGCAAGAAGCCGAAATGAAGATCATCACTGATGCGATCTTGAAACACCGCAAGAAAGATGACCGCTACAATAATATCATCCGCAAATGCGTGGACGGATGGGAAGAAGGATTTAAACAGGATCGTATCGATGCGGGCCCTCCCGGCGACGAAAAGATAGACGCCCTAGTCAGTCAGCTTTTCGTCAAAATATTCGAACGCCTTCCTGTGCCTGAAGAAGCCAAAAGATACGCTTCCTTAACGCGGTCTTACATTGAAAGCCTGGGCAACCTAAAGGCCGCTGAAAAGCTTATCCAGACTTTGATCCTGCGATCGGAATTCGTTTATCGTTCTGAGTTCGGTCAGGGAAAGGCCGACAAAGACGGGCGCAAAATGCTTTCGCCTCGAGATGCCAGCTATGCCATCGCCTATGCACTCACCGACAGCAGTCCGGATCAGGAATTGGTCGAGGCGGCCAAGAACGGAAAACTCAATACGAAAGAAGATTACGAGCGAGAAGTATTACGACTGGTGAAGAACCACGATCAGTTTTATGTCATCGATGAAGCCGTGCAGCGACTCCAGCTTACCGCGAGTATTACCAGTACGCCCATTCGGAAGCTTCGTTTCTTTCGTGAATTTTTCGGCTATCCCAAGTTGCTACCCGTCTTCAAGGACAACAAGCGTTTCGGGAGTAATTACGACAACGCCAAGGGCCGGTTGGTCGGCGAGGCCGATCGCCTGGTCGATCATATCCTTCAGAAAGACCAAAAGGTTTTCGAGGAACTGCTGACCACCGAGAACTTCTATGTCTTCCACTCAGGCGACAACGAAGCCATGACCGCCTCGTCAAAACGAATCCGCAGAATCTACGATTACTTCAAGGACCTGGATTGGCAGAGCTTCGAGCTCGATGACCTGGTGAAGCACAAGGACTTCATTGCTGAAGTCAAGATGAGGGGAATTAACGCGGATAGATTGAAGTCTGAAGAAGGTGGAAACTTCAAGGGGCGTTACAACCCCATTGGGACCTTCAAGACCGCCATGACCAGTTTCACCGCTCGGTTTGACAAGGGCCAGACCGCGGCCGCTCCCTTTGTCTCCTTTCCGGCTCATGGCCTCTACAATGCATCCACCCGGACCGGGTTGCAGTTGCGTTCGCCCCAAGTCGCCAGCTTCTTCAACATCAAGCTGGACAACTGGAATTACCCATCCGTGCAACCCGCCAAGGTGGTTCATCGCAAGGGCATGCTGACCCATCCGGCTTGGCTGATCGCCCATGCCGGCAACACAGAGACCGATCCGGTGAAGCGCGGCAAGTGGGTCCGCGAGAAACTATTGGCGGGTTATGTTCCCGACATTCCCATTACCGTTGATGCAGTGATTCCCGAGGATCATCACAAGACCCTGCGCACGCGTCTGGTCAACGTTACGGAAAAACAGGAATGCTGGAAATGCCACGAAAAGATGAATCCGCTGGGTTACACGTTTGAAATGTATGATGATTTCGGGCGCTTTCGTACTGAGGAGTCACTGGAGCATCCGGATAACCTGATTAAAAAAAGTCCCGATAAAGGTGGGGTATATGCGGATCTCCGAGATATTTATAAAACCCAGCCGGTTAATGCCAAAGGTTACCTTGATGGCACAGGTGATAAAAACCTCGATGGAGAAGTCGAGAACGCGATCGACTTGGCCGAACGATTAGCGAAGTCCACGCGGGTGCGTCAGTCAATTATTCGCTATGCATTCCGTTACTTTATGGGGCGCAACGAATTTCTGTCCGACTCAAAAACCCTGATCGATGCGGATCAGGCCTACTTGGAAAGCGGCGGAAGTTTCGACGCCGTCATCGTTTCCCTTTTAACATCCGACTCATTTGTGTACCGTAAGCAACCCAGCGAATAATTATGAACAGCAGAAGAGATTTCCTCAAAACATCAGCTCTGAGCGCCGGCGCCATGGCCATGACCCCAAGCCTGTTTGCCAATGCAACCCATGGCAAGGTTCCCAAGCGCTTTATCTTTATCCGAAAGTCAAACGGCATTCGTCCGAACGAAGTTGCGCTGCCAACATTCTCAGACAAGGAAAAAGCTTTGGATGGCAAGAAGCAGCCTTTGGAGGTGGGCTTGGGCAAGCATGAACTCCCCGGCTGGTTGCGCGCTCTAGAGGGCCACAAACAGCACATGACCATTCTGCAGGGCCTCTCTTGCAAGATGAGTGAAAACGGTCACTGGTCTTATTCATCGGTGCTGGGAGCCTACAAGTCGGGCCGCAATTCGCTGAGCGGGATCAAGCGTGCCACGATCGATTTTGAACTGGCCAAGCTGTCCCCATCCCCGTTTGGCCACGTCGAACTTTCCCTCACCGGAAATTACAGTAGCTTCAGGACTGGGATCGTGGCCGGTTACTCAGCGCCTGCGCCTCATCAGCGCAATTACTGCTACGCGGATCCGCAGACGGCTTATGACGAGCTATTTAAATCAGTCACCAATCCGGGTGCGGTGAAATCCGACAACGCGATGTTGAAGTTTCTGCAGGGTGAGGAATCTTTCAAGGCCGAGGTGCTTCAAGGTTATGAAAAGCTAAAACTCAGCAACCACATCAGTTCCATTGAATCAATCCAATCTCGTAATCGGAAGGTAGCGAAGATGTCCGGTGCCATCGCCAAGTATCTTCCCGAGCTCGACAAGGTTCACGCGAATGGAGGCCCTAATGCTACTTCTCCTGAGAAACAAGAAGCGATGACCGAGATTCTTATCGCTGCACTGATTACCGGCCTGACGAACGTTGTGACCTACACGATCGATGAACTGTCTACCCCCGTCAAAGGCTTGCCGGGGAACGAGGGCGATCACATTTCGATTCATGAGCTTGGTCACAATGGCGGCTACAGCGGCATTCCGGCGGAAAAGATCAGAGAGAAAATTCGTATGGGTCACATTAAGCAGGTCGCCACAATTGTCGAGAGGCTCAAAAAGGTGCCTGAAGGCAATGGCACGATGTTCGACAACACGATGATCCTGTACTTCCCGGAGAATGGCGAAGGCCATCACAGCCATGGCACCGAAGCACCCTTCATCGTCATGGCGGGCGACAACTGTAACTTGGACATCGCGGGTCGCTACATTCGTTTGCCTTATCATGCAACCGAAGGCCACAAGACCATCGGCAACTGGTACACCACCTTGCTCAACGCCCACGGAAACCCCATCAAGCACTACGGCGATCAGGACCTCGAAATGTCCCGAAAGAAATTTGACCAGGCAGGCGCGATCAAGCAGTTCCTAGTTTGATCCTGCAAGATTTAAGATGATGTGGAAATCCA
>DUBN01000029.1 GCA_012960315.1 Acidimicrobiia bacterium | reverse complement strand
CGCCACAACTGCTTCCAGTTGCTTGCGAGGAAACGCGAATCCCCACACAAACTCCGACAGGGAGTCAGTGGGTGACACGGTCTTGAATTCTCTGCGCATCGCCGACGTGATGGGCATTTGGAATCGGCGTTCCAGGTGACCAACCCGGGTGTCTCGCTGGTAGTCCGACACTGATGATCTACCCACCACCACTTGGCTAACCGCAACAGCGATCAACCCCGGCACCACGAACGCGGGGGCGCCTGTTGATTCAGCTACAAACATCACCGCCGCGAGAGGAGTCCGATATCCAGCGGCGAGAAACGCTGCGACCCCAATGAATGGGAAGAACGCCATCGATTCGACACCCACGTCAATCCAGCCACCCACGATGCGACCAATGATGAGACCCAGCACTGCGAGCGGGATGAACACCCCACCCACGCCGCCGCTCGCGATGAGAGTTGAGGTGGCAACAATTCTGATTGCCAGCAACATTCCCAGCATCGGAAGCGTTTCGTCGGGGTTCAGTACCCATCTGAGCACTTGCCCCTCAGCCGTTGGTCCCATCGACAGCGGCGCATTGAAAAGCACATCGCTCAACACCACCAACCCTGCAGCGATCACACTGCCCACCGCGGCGACCATCCACCATGGCTGAGTTTGTTGCAAATGTTTTGCTCCTTTGATGGCGCGGCTGAACACCATGGCAGCAGCTCCGCACAGAGCACCGACTATCGCCGCACCCACTAGTTCTCGTTGACCGAAACCGACGCGCACAAGATCAGTTCTCACTTCGAACGGAAGGTCATCGCCCAAACCGGTAACAAGAACGAAGGTCACATAGCTCGATGCGCTCGACAGCAACGCGGGCAACAACGCACGCCGACCTAAATCCCCTTTGTATGGGGACTCCAACGCAAACAGCACCCCTGTGGCAGGCGCCTGGAAGATGGCACTCACACCGGCTGCTGCTCCCGCCACCAGCAAAGCTTGACCATCTTTGTCTCTAAAGAGCCACGAAAGTCGCCGTTGGATTGCCGATCCCGTCGTCGCTCCCGCATAAATCGCGGGACCTTCAAGCCCAGCTGCCCCTCCGAAACCCACGGTCGCGATACCGGCAATTAACCGAAAAGGAAGATGTAGGACTTTGAGAAGGTAACCCTTGTTGTGATAGCCGCGTATGTACTCTTCCGAAGTCGATGGCGAAAGCGGACTACCAGAATCCGCGCGCCGTAACACCAGCACAGCGATCCATAACCCCAAAGCGGGCGCACACGCCTGCTGCAACAGACTCCGATGCAGCACAGCTTCAAGCAAAACTTTCTCTGCGAGGACCACGATTCCCGCGACAATCAGCCCCGTCACTACCCCTACTGCAGCGTAGGTACCAAACCGCAGAATCCGGTTTCTCATACCGCGGCAAGCTGCTGAAAGATCATTGCCACCATGATGCCGTGCTCACAGAACAAAGCGACTCGGTTACTGGCGAATCAGCCACCTTTTCTGCGCGTCGGTACGCTTACAGCTATGACCAGTGACCGGTTCTACTTTCGCCAATTGCTTTCAGGCCGCGACTTCGCCACCGACGATTCGATGGCCGCTCAAATGGCAAATTTTGTGTACCTCATCGGCGACCGAACAACCCGCGACGCGGTCATTGTTGACCCCGCATACGGTGTCGCTGACATTCTTGAAATTCTTGACCGCGATGACATGAACCTGAGTGGGGTCCTCGCCAGCCACTACCACTCCGACCACGTCGGAGGTTCAATGATGGGCCACACAATTGAAGGCGTCCGAGAACTTCTCGACCTCAGAGGAACCAAGATTCACGTTCAAGCCGAAGAAGCTGAACTGGTGAAAAAAGTCACCGAGGTGAGCGACGGAGATCTCCATGTGCATGACCCGGGTGACCAAATCTTTGTCGGAGAGATCCCCATTTCTTTGTTACACACCCCGGGGCACACACCTGGAAGTCAATGTTTCCTCGTCGAAGGAACCCTTGTCGCTGGAGACACCCTTTTCCTTGAAGGCTGCGGGCGCACCGACTTGCCGGGCAGTGACGCCGCAGCGATGTACCACTCAATTCATCACACTCTGTCCAAAGTCCCAGACGACACTGTTCTTTTCCCCGGGCACCGCTACTCGTTTCATTCCTCAGCAACAATGGGAATGACTCGAGAAATGAATTATGTGTTCAAACCAGACTCAGAAGAACAATGGATGATGATGTTCGGCCAATGAGTGAACGAGAGCTACCTCCCATCGTCACCATCGACAACATCGCGCACGATAAAGACATCATATTTTGTGACGTGCGCTGGTATCTCGACCGCACCCCAGGACGCCAAAAATTCAACGAAGGTCACATCCCTGGCGCAATTTTCGTTGACTTAGATGAGCACCTGGCAACATTGCCTCAAAAAACTCAAGGACGGCATCCCATGCCCGCTGCAGCGTCGTTTGCCGCGAGCATGGGGGCACTGGGGATCAGTCATCACGATCGGGTAGTTGCATATGACGACAGCGGAGGAATGTCAGCGGGCCGTTTGGTGTGGATGCTGCGCATCCTCGGGCAACAAGCCGCTCTGCTCGACGGTGGTGTCAATGCCTGGTCCGGTGACCTTGAAACCGGCCACCGTGACCGTCGAGCAGTAGACCATCCGATCCGACCTTGGCCCCTCAGGCTGCTGGCCGACGCAGACGAAGCTGCCGCCGCGGGAACCGACCCGAATCGCGTACTCATCGATTCTCGAAACCCCGACCGCTACTTCGGCGAAAACGAACCTGTTGACCCCCAAGCCGGCCACATCCCTGGAGCAATCAATCTTCCCTTTGGTGGCAACCTCACAGATAACGGCTCGTTCCACGCACCCCAACAGCTGCGGGACCGCTTTGAACAAGCAGGTCTCAGCGACGGTGACGTTCCAGTGATGTATTGCGGTTCTGGGGTCAGTGCCTGCAATAACTTGCTCGCGTTTGAACACGCAGGGCTAGGCCAAGCTGTCTTATATGCGGGTTCGTGGTCCCAATGGAGCAACGATCAAGATCGACCCGTCGAGACCACGTAACGCAGAAGTCGCTGCATTGGAATAGCTCCGGCGGACCTAATCCAGACATACTTGCCTGTATGGCAGACCTTTCTGACTTCTATGAACTCGACGCTCTATTAGGCGATGAGGAACAGATGATCCGCGACACCGTCGCGAAGTTCGTGGTCAACGAATTTATGCCACTTGTCGCCGACCACTTCGAAGCTGGCACCTTCCCTATGGAGTTGGTTCCAGCAATCGCCGACATGGGTTTGTTGGGAATGCACCTTGACGGTTACGGATGCGCTGGAGCGTCAGCAATGGCGTACGGCGTCGCATGTCGAGAACTGGAAGCGGGCGACAGCGGACTGAGAAGCTTCGTTTCGGTCCAGGGGTCGTTATGTATGTTCCCCATCTGGAAGTACGGGTCAGAGGAACAAAAAGAACAATGGTTGCCGCAAATGGCCGCTGGGGAAATTATCGGCTGCTTTGGGTTAACCGAACCTGACCATGGGTCAGATCCATCGAATATGGCGACTCGAGCTCAACGCGACGGTGACAAGTGGATCCTCAACGGATCAAAACGGTGGATCACTAACGCGGGGATTGCAGATCTCGCGATTGTCTGGGCCAACACCGACGAAGGCTTCCGAGGTTTTCTAGTACCCACCGACTCTGAAGGGTTTGAGGCTCGAAAAATTCAAAACAAATTATCGCTTCGAGCTTCAGTAACCGGCGAGTTCTATATGGATGATGTGATCGTTCCGGAGTCCATGCGTCTCCCCGATGCCGTCAGCATCGGCGCTCCACTCAGCTGTCTCAGCGAAGCCCGTTACGGCATCGCTTTCGGGGCGGTTGGCGTGGCACGCGATTGCTACAACGCTGCGCTTGACTACCAACAAGGTCGACCACAATTCGGTAAACCTCTTTCAAGCTTTCAGATCAACCAAATCAAGTTCGCTGACATGTTGACCCAAATGACAAACGCGAACCTCCAAGCGATGACTCTCGGGCGTCTAAAAGAAACCCACACGGTCCGGCCGTACCACATCTCTATGGCCAAAAGACATAACTGTCGAGTTGCTATCGATACTGCCCGGACCGCACGCGCGATGATGGGGGCTAATGGCGTCAGCACCGAATACAGCCCCATGCGTCATGCAAACAACATGGAATCTGTCATGACTTACGAAGGAACCGAAGAAATCCACGGATTAATCCTGGGTCAAGAAATCACCGGAATCCCGGCGTTCCGATGAACGACTTCAACCTCAACGAAGTTGACCGGCTACTGACCACCACAAAACAGGTTCGCAAACGGTTAGATCTCACCCGCGACGTCCCCAACGAGTTATTGCTCGAATGCATCGAGGTGGCAGGACATGCTCCTGTCGGTGGGAACCTCGAACGGAACCGTTGGATCATCGTGACCGACCCAGAGCTAAAAGCCGAAATAGCTAACTATTACGGCGAAGTAGGGCGTCCCTATCTTGATGCAAGTTCAGGCATTCGCACCGATGAACGAACAGCGCGGGTGGTTGATTCATCAATTCATCTCATTGATCATCTTCACGAAGTCCCCGCTTTGGTCATCCCGCTCCGCCTCGATCGTCCACCTGCTGGCGAAAACGAGGAAGGTTCAGCTGGCGGCTGGTGGGGGTCCGTTTTACCTGGCGTGTGGAGTTTCCAGCTCGCAGCTCGAGCAAGGGGACTTGGCTCTACTTGGACAACATTCCATCTCGCACACGAAAGCAAAATCTCTGAGCTTCTCGGCATTCCATCAACCGTGAGCCAATGCGCATTGTTACCCGTCGCCTACTACACCGGTGAAACATTTCACCCTGCTCCACGCCGCTCAGTCGACGAGGTGACCTATCTCAACGGCTGGAAACAACCCGTTCGTTAGGCAACCATCTCGAATCGCCTGCTACTCCCACAAGTAGGCCACAGTGACCTGAGTTTCGACCGATACTGGATTCGTGACCGTAAGAGCTGTTTCCCGATCGGGTATCTACTGCGACGCGGAATGCGGTTCACTCCCCCACCCAGGCGACGTCACCTTCCTCAACGGCGTCGCTGCTGAAGCTGCCGGTTACCGGGCGTGTCTGAGGTGCCGACCTCGGTTATGCGGCGGAGCACTTCACCTAAACAACGCACCGTCCCTCGTCGGGACCGCTCTCAACCTCATCAAGGAAGGTTTCCTTCACCGTCAGCCAGAGGAGATGCTCGCTGTTCGAGTTGGATGCAACCGTCACCACTTACGTCGCTTAATGCTTCGCCACGTCGGGGCGAGCCCCACTCAAATCGCTCGCTACCGGCAAACACATTTCGCCCGCCAACTCATCACGGAAACCTCTCTCGATGCGCACACCGTGGCTCGCGCTGTGGGGCTCACCGGACGACATCAATTGGATCGGCTCACCATCACAGCTTGGGGGCAGCCGATCAGCGATCTACGCCCGCACCGCAACTCACCACCTTCGAACAGTTCAATCGAACTATTAGTGAGATACATCCGGCCCTATTCGTTCCACCAACTGTTGCGTTATCTCACACCGCGGGCCACACCCGGCATCGAAGAAGTTACCGACGGTTCGTATCGCCGAATCACGAGCCATGGAGGGAACTCCCGAATTCTTGAGGTGCGCGACGCTCACGACGGGCAACACCTCCGAGTGCAAGTCCATTCAACGAGTTACGACGACCTCATTGACGACATGGAGCGCTTACGAACTCTTTTCGCTATTGATGAGGACCCCGCTCCAGCAGTTGCACACTTGTCAGATGATGGCCTTGTCGGTGAATTAGTTGCACAACAACCCTGGTTGCGTGTTCCGCGTTGTTGGGATCCCTTCGAAGCATCAGTACGAATAATTGTCGGACAACAAATTTCGGTGGCGGCAGCGACGACCGTCGCTGGCCGAATCGCTCACATACTTGGACAACCAGTGCCCAACAGCACCCCACTTGATCGGATCTTCCCAACCGCCGACGACCTCGCCGAAGCTGATCTCAACGGATTGGGTTTCACTCACCAAAGAAAAACGACGTTACGTCACTTCGCTGGAGCGGTCGCCAACGGCAGTCTCGATCTGAGAATGTCCGGGGCCATCGAAGAAGTCGCCCTACGCTGGTGTGCTCTCCCAGGGATAGGCCCTTGGACCGCTCAAATGGCCGCTATGCGAATTCTTCAACACAACGATGCGATGCCGTCATCTGATTTGGGGATACGTCGCAACGCAAGCAGGCTGGTCGGCAACCCAATCACCAGCCGAGAATTAGATGATCGTTCGACACCATGGCAACCATTCAGATCCTGGGCAGCGCAACATCTTTGGGACTCGTCTCACCTCATCGAAAGCACCGCATGACTCTGCCGCATCTCTTCACTACATTGCACAGCCCTGTCGGCGAACTCACTCTCGTGGCTACAGAAATTGGTTTACGAGCCGTGCTGTGGCCTCAAGATCAGGACCGAGTTGTTCTTCCAGAGTCGATGGTTGTATCTCCAGGCGAACCGGTTTTGAGTTTGGCTGCCACCCAAATCGACGAATACTTTGCAGGAGAGAGAAAAACGTTCGACCTTCCTTTGGATCTACACGGCACAGATTTTCAGAAAGCGACCTGGGGAGCGCTCGCCGAAATTCCTTACGGGGCGACATGGACATATACGCAACAGGCTGAACATATTGGCCGCCCTAACGCAGTTCGCGCGGTCGGCGCAGCGAATGGACGGAACCCTGTTTCCATTGTTCTTCCCTGCCACCGAGTAATTGGTGCAGATGGCTCGCTTACAGGTTTTGCAGGCGGGCTTGAAGCGAAACGGCATCTGCTTGTTCTCGAAGGAGCCCTCGAGGCTGTAGAGAACTAAACAGTTTCGTCCTCAGCGACTTCTTCGGCATTGGTTTCATCCGATACGGGCGTGTCATCGTCAACGTCGGAAGGCGTTTGGCTGTCGTTTTGTTGCTCAGCTTCGAGGGCTTCTGGTTCTTCAGCCTCTGCTGCGTCGGGATTCGTTAAACGCGTCCACTCAGCCAAAGCGTCTCGATAGTCAGCTTCCGCGATGGCCTTGTCATCGGTACCCGCATCATTTTGCATCAAATCTTTAAGCTTGCTTGCCGCAGCATCGCGCCGTCTCTCAGCTTTAGCGACAGCTTTTTGTTCTCTGTCCATTTGACGACTCGTGGCGACACCTTTGTTGAACTGTGCCAACGCACCAGCTAATCCAGTATCTGCTTTGCCACTTGTTGAAGAATCAGCATTCTTGCGGGCCATAAGACTCGAGCCTCCCACATGGCAACTGTGTCACGGTAACTCAGCTGCATTCCACAGTGCGGTGCGCGAGGAGGGACTTGAACCCTCACACCCTTGCGGGCACAGGCACCTGAAGCCTGCGCGTCTGCCAATTCCGCCACTCGCGCTAACGAGAACAGCCAAGGTTAGCTTGCCATTGTGTTGCTTCCGCACGCTGCGCCTACCCACCACTCAGAGAGTCTGGCGACCCCCTGCCCCTAAGTAAGCGGCCGTACACTCAGAACACTATGGGTTTCAAAAGCCTCTCTAGAGCGTTTGGTAACGCCTTGCCTCGCGTCTTTCGCGCCAAGTTGCGTCCAGTGGCGTTAGGGCACCGGCTGAGTCGTCTTTTGGAGAAAGAACGAACTACCGATACCCGAGGCCACACGATTGTTCCCAACCACCTAATTTTCGCGTTAGCTGAGAAAGATCGCGCTCGCTTTACGCAGTTGGAAGAAACTCTTCGCCGACAGCTCATCGAAACGGCACACCAATACGCCCGCTCGAAGACCTACGGCTTTACCGGCCCCGTGTCCGTGAACTTCACCACGAACCCCCGTTTCGGGACAGGCCGATTCGAGCTGTCTGGAGAGTTCAGAGCAGCGCCTATAAGTGACGCCGCCGTCTTAGTGACCTCTGATGGTCTTCGAGTCGAAATTAGGACCCCTCAGATACTTGGCAGAAATGATGACTGCGGAGTTGTCCTTGGCGGCTCCAACGTCAGTCGCCATCATGCCGAAATTCGTGCTGACCAACATGGGCTGTTCATCGTGGACCTGGGATCCACCAACGGAACGTTGGTTGCTGGAGTGGCAATTGGGACTCACCGGTTACTCCACGGAGACATCATCACCGTCGGCGATCACCAACTACGAGTTGAGGTGGTTTGATGTCACCGCAGCTTGTACGACTTCTCACCATTCTCCTACTTGTCTTAATTCACCTGTTTTTCTTTCGGGTGATTCGTGCAGTGTGGGTAGGTGTGCGACCAGTAAAACAAAATCTTCCCAGGAAAAACCGCTTTGTAAGAAATGACCGACCACCACGGGTTCTCGTAGTCAGAACCCCTGAGACGTTGAGGGGACAGCGACACAATTTGGCTGAGGAGTTGACGATTGGGCGCGCAGCTACATGTGACGTCACCATCGATGACACCTATGCCAGTCAAATCCATGCGCGCGTGTTCCGGCGCGACAACGAACAAGTGTTAGAAGACTTAGGGTCAACGAACGGCACCTACTTAAACCGGCAAAAAGTCGCGTCTGCTACCAACCTAAAAACCGGTGATCACTTGCAAATCGGTTCAACGGTTTTTGAGGTGACGGCATGAACAACACGTCACAACGTCGGTTACGACTCGCTTGGGGAGGCGCAACTGATCAAGGTCGCGTTCGGGCAAACAACCAAGACGCGATGTACGCGGACTGGGGCCTCTTTGTCGTTGCCGACGGCATGGGTGGTCATCAGGGCGGCGAAGTAGCAGCAAACTTGGCTGTCCGCACTATGACAAAGGCCGACCGAGAAAATCTCCGTCAACTTCACGACGCGGTGCAAGAGGCCAACAAAGTGGTGCACGAAACAGCGACCGCGCAACCCGAATTACATGGGATGGGCACCACGTTGACTGCGCTAGCGGTCATTCAAGAAGGCGGCAGTCGCCGATTCGTCGCACTAAATGTCGGCGATTCACGTATTTATCACTATCGAAATAACCAACTCAGCCAACTAACCGAAGACCACAGTTATGTGGCTGAGTTAATGCGCCGCGGAGAACTTGACGAAGAAGCCGCAGCTGTTCACCCATATCGCAACATGCTGACACGGGCAATAGGTGTTCACCCTGAGGTTGACATAGACGAATGGCTGATCGATCCCGTCGCTGGCGACCGGTTTTTGTTATGCAGCGACGGATTAACGAACGAAGTTGATGACAACGCAATCGCCGAACAACTCTCAATTGGCGAGAATCCAAGCGCAACCGCTAAACGACTTGTCCGTTTAGCCAACAAACACGGAGGGCGAGACAACTCAACCGCGCTCATCGTCGATATCCAAATCGATGACATTGACAACGAAAACGACCCAGAGGTTGTCCAGCGAGAAGACGGCGAACCCGCTCAAGTTGTTTTGCCATCTGAGGAGTCATCCTCAAAAACAATTACTCCTGCTACCACATTGGAGTCAACACCGAAGAGCTCATCGAGTTCTGTCAAGAGGCAACGAAGCTGGCTGAACGACCGGGTTGGCATAAGCGTCGCCGCGGTGGTCATTTCGATGGTTTTACTGATCGCTAGCGCCGCGATGCTTGCGACGATCGGATGGTATGCCCGCGATGGCTTCCACATCGGGGTGGTCGCAGACCAGGTCGTCATACAGAAAGGTCGAGTCGGAGGGCTCTTATGGTTCGACCCCACATTGGAAGAGTGGACAAAAATCCAGGTCACTCAACTCAACACTCAAGATCAGCGGAGTCTGATCGCTGGTAAACAGTTCACCGATTTAGCTGAAGCGCGAACGTTCGTAGTGCAACTCCGAACCCGACTTGTCGACCCCACCGACGAAGCTCGAGGTGACGGCTGACGTGAACCACCAGCGGATAGTTGAACTAACCCTTCTTTTGCTCGCTGCCTTCATCACCTGCGCAACCGTTGCCCTAGCCGCAGTCGGCGAACAGGTAGAGATCACATGGAATGTTGTGCCTTACCTCGTCGCTTTGCTCATTCTGTGGACGATCGCACACATAACACTGAGGCTGCGAGCCCCCACAGCTAACGGAGTGTTATTCCCGATAGCTGCGTTACTGCAAGGTCTCGGGTTCGCGTTGATGGTGCGAATCGATCCAAGTCTCGCTTCACGCCAAGCCACGTGGAGTCTCATAGGGATGGCTGGCTTTATCGCGGTGACGATAGGTATCCGAAATCCCCAACAACTCTCAAAGGTTCGTGCCCCACTGGGGATCGCAGGTGTGTTACTTGTGTTCCTGCCACTTATTTCCGAAGGTGCTCCTAGTGGTTCGGAAATTTCGCTTGCCCTGCATCTGGGACAACTCCATATCATCCCTGGAGAACTCGGGAAGCTCTTCTTGATCATTTTTTTTGCTTCCTGGTTGGCGAATTACCGCACTCGAAACACAGAAGAATATTTGGGCCAAGCACAACACATCGAAGGTGACCGTTCCCGGCTTATTCCCCTTCTTGGGGGTTGGTTGATCACATCCGCGATTTTGATTTTCCAATATGATGCTGGGTCCGCAATCGTCACATTCGTCGTATTTATGTCGATGTGGTGGGTCGCGGCAGGTCGGCCCTTGGACCTCGCCATCTCCTTTGGGGCCATTGCTGCCACGATCGTTTTGGCGACAGGAACCCTCCCAGAGTTCCAGACTCGGCTAAGTGCCTGGATTGATCCGTGGTCGAATACCCAGCTGGGAGACGCCATTACCCGTTCGTCGTTCGCCCTCGCAGGTGGAGGGTTAACAGGAACAGGACCCGGAGCCGGCAACGCAGACTGGGTCCCTGGGGTAACAGACCATTTCGCGTTTGTGCCAATCGGAGAAGAACTGGGTTTTCTCGGAGCAACCGCTGTCTTATCGGGTTATCTGCTGTTAACAGGAGTCGGTCTTCGTATAGCGACTAGAGCCAGAAGAGAGTTCGACAGCGTCCTCGCTATTGGAGTCACCGTCTTTTTGGGAGTGCAGGCATGGGCGTCGATCGCGACAACTCTGCGCCTCCTGCCTCCTAGCGCGGTGTCCTTACCATTCATTTCCATTAACGGATTCGCTCTCCTTACTTGGCATCTCGCGTTGGGGCTGTTGCTTCGAATCTCTGAAATCGGCCCCGAAGCTGCAGACCAAACATCTGTTCTTCGGAAAATCAAGTTGCGATCGCGAAGCCAGTCATGACTCGGCGAATTCTTCACATAGGCGTGGCGCTCTTGGCCATCTATGTTCTGCTTTTTGTTCAACTTGAACTTATCCAAGTGGTTCGGGCCGACACCCTTCGAGATCACTCACAAAACACGCGCGAAATCACAATGGTTTTTGATGCCCCTAGGGGTTCCATCACAACAGCAGACGGCGAGACGATCGCTGAAACCGTGAGCGTAAGCGGAGCACGTCCACGTTTGCGCCAATATCCGTACGGCTCCCTCTACTCACATGTCGTGGGTTTCATTTCAGCGGAACACGGAGGCAGTGGGCTGGAACAAAAGCACAACGATTTCCTCGCCGGAAATGACCTCGGGGTGCGAATTCAGGACAAACGTGATTTGTTCGTTGACCGTGCACGCACCGGCCAGCTCGAATTATCAGTGAGACATGATGTGCAGTTAGTCGCACGAGCCGCTCTGGGCAGCTATCAAGGGGCTGCAGTGGTGATCGATCCCTCCAGCGGCGCGGTCTTGGCGATGTGGAGCTCACCTCACTTTGATCCCAACCATCTGTCCTCCCATGATTTAGCTGCAGTGACGAACGATTTAGCTGCTTTGAATTCCGACGAGGAACGCCCACTCACAAACAGGGCTGATTCATATCTCAGCGAAGCTGGAGCGATTTTCACCGTGGTCACCGCGGCGTCAGCCATCGAAGCGGGCCTCACAGATCTTGTGGTTCCTCAGAAAAACACCATCTTTACTGAGACCCTTACAGAACCCATCAAAAACAAACGGAACGTAACGTGTGGTGGGGATCTGACTTCGCTACTGCTCACCGATTGTCGAACTGGTTGGGCAACCATCGGCATAGATCTCGGTAAGTCAGAGCTAAGCAATCGATCCAAAATTTTTGGACTCACTGAAAGCGTCTCAATCGATACCGGTAATCACTTGAGGGGGCTTCTCACACCCGCCAAAGTGGATCTATCGGCTCCACATGTCGCCGCCGGTATTGGCGTTCAGCTATCTCCTCTCCATGCAGCCCACTTATTCGCAACAATCGCGAACAATGGGATTCGAATCAGACCTCGCGTCGTTCATCAAATACAAGGTCATGACGGTTCTGTCATCCGCGAGTTCGCTCCGGAACTGTTGGGTCAACCCATCACAAGTGACACCGCTCTGAGACTACAAACCATGTTGGCGGCAAACGTTGAAAGGGGAACTGCCCAAGCGCTCGCGCTTGACGATGTCGAGGTGGGGGGCATGCTGGAATCAGGATTCAATGACCACCCCCATGCTTGGGCAATTGCATTCGCACCTGTGACGCAGCCAGAGCTCGCTATTGCGGTACTGCTAGAGGGTGACGAACTCAGCGATCCTCAAGTCACCGAAACAGTTGTTGCCCGAATCACACGTTCAATCATTGAGGCAGTATTACGCCTCCCAAGCCCTAACTTAGAGGGAACCCAGTGAACCCCTCAGAACCACCTATGCCCGAAGATGATCGACCTATTTTCAGCGGACGATACGAGTTGTATCGACGCATCGCGCGCGGTGGCATGGCTGAGGTGTTTCTTGCCCGCGACAAACTCTTGGATAGACCAGTAGCGGTCAAGGTTTTATTCCCCGAATATGCGACTGACCCATCATTCGTTGAACGTTTCCGACGCGAAGCACAAGCAGCGGCCAATTTGAATCAACCCAACGTTGTGGGTGTCTACGACTGGGGTCAAGAAGCAGGCACTTACTACATTGTTATGGAATATGTGGAGGGTCGAAGCCTCGCTGAAATCATCAGAGCTGAAGGCCCGCTGCATCCAGATCGCGCGGCTGACATTGCTATCGACATCGCAGCCGCGCTGGCATTCGCGCACCGCAACGGAGTTGTACATCGCGACATTAAACCGGGCAACGTACTCGTCACCACAGCTGGGCAGGTAAAAGTTACTGACTTTGGTATCGCCCGCGCACTCACGGGGAACACCGCGGATAACTTGACTCAGACCGGATCTGTGATGGGAACCGCCACCTATCTCTCTCCTGAACAGGCTCAAGGACAGCCTGCCGACCCCAGAAGTGACGTCTATTCACTCTCAGTAGTCCTTTATGAGATGCTCACGGCAGGCCCGCCTTTTACCGGCGATACCCCAGTATCGATCGCCTATAAGCATGTGCAGGAAGCACCCACCGCTCCGTCACAATTTAACGGTGATGTGCCCCCAGCGTTAGAAGCAATTTGTCTCTTCGGCCTGACCAAGGATCCAGATGACCGTTACGCATCAGCCGACGATCTGCGAGGCGATTTACGTCGCTTTCGTACCGGACAACAGGTCCTCGCCATGCAGCAGGGTGGGACGGTTCACGCAACAACTGCTCAAACACACCTGACGCCATCTCCCGGTACTCGGCCAGCTCCGCAAGGCACAGTTCCATCTGCGGGCCCGCCAGACGCATCACCAAAGGCGGCACCGAACTCCCCTGCTACGAGAACTCAACCACCGGACAAAACCCGTATATGGGTCACTGTGCTTGTCGTGCTACTGATCGTGGTAGCAGGGTTGGTATACCTGTTGATCAACGGCTTCGATCCGGGTAGCGGAGACGGCAAGACTCAAGTTACCGAGGAGGAAACCACTCGTCTTAGAGTGCCTGCTGTCATTGGTCTCGACTGGGAAGAAGCGGAACAACAACTACGCGACCGTGGGTTCGAACACATCACAATTGAGTTCCAGGAACGCCAAGACATCCCACCGAACGAAATATTTCAACAGGATCCGCGGGCGGGGCTGCTACTTGCAGAACCGAACAACCCTGAGAACCCCATCCGTCTCTTCGCTTCTAAAGGGTTGACGGTTGTCAGGATCCCGGCTGTGCAACGAATGGAATTCCTTGAAGCGGAAGAAATTCTGTTGGCAGCGGGTTTCACGGTTGAACGAATCGACCAACAAAGCGATGATTACGTCCGCAATATCGTCATTGAGCAAAGTGTGCCAAGTACTGAGGAAAGACCCCAGGGCACCGTCATCACTCTGACGGTCTCCGTAGGACGCGGAGAAGTGCAAATTCCTTCAGTAGAGGGCCAATCGATTTCTGATGCTCGGGTCACTCTTGCCCGCCAAGGACTTCTTGAAGAAGTACTAAAAGAACATTCACTCGATTTCCCACTGAATACCGTTATCCGGTCAGAACCTGGATTTGGTTCCTCAACCGAACGTGGGAGCGTCGTACGTTTAGTGGTGTCGATGGGGCCAGCCACAGGACAGGTACCTTCACTCGAGATATTGGGCACGACCGACGCGAGTCAGGTGGAGATCGCACTCCGAAATCTTGGTTACGAGGTGAAGCGTGTTGAGCAAGCCTTAAACGTCGGCGATCTGCTCATCGGGCAAGTCATCCGGATCGAGCCTTCCCCTGGCACCGATCTGTTACTTGGTTCTGAAGTATTGCTGATGGTCGGCACCGGCGACGCCGCGCCGGACCCAGTTCCTCCTCCTGCCACTGCTCCCCAAAACAACTTCGTAACAGTGGAGCCAAACGAATAGGGCACATCCACTAGTTACACGCCCACAACGAGTCTTCAAATTTAGTGAAAGTAATCAGTGGTTGGTTTCCCGAATGCCTCTATCCTCAAGCGTCATGGCCAGGCCCAAGAAGACCAGCCGTCTCACCCCTAAAGGAACTCGTCCTGAAGGCGAAGAGGTTGAAGACACTCTCACCGGTGATCTCCCCCCGAGCCCCGGGTGGTTCGGGTGGATGATTTTGGCTCTTTTACTGGTCGGCGTAGCAGTCATCTTCTCTAACTACATGAGCTGGCTTCCTGGAAGCCCGTCTAGCAGTTGGATTCTTGGAGGACTCGGGTTTGTCCTCATCGGAATTCTTACTGCGACGAGATGGCGATAACTGCGGGTTCTCTCAAACTGGGAAATTACAACCTTGTTGTTTGTCCCCAGCCTGTGAATAACCTGTGGATACAAGTCGTAGGTCAGTCATTGTCATGGTCTCGAATGAGTTCCATCTCCTCCATGCAACACTTTGGACCTTCCGGGGCGTCGCGCGGGGACCGAGTCATTCGAACTTCAGTCCCACAGAGGGTACACAAGTAGGTCAACCTGACTTTTCGGAGTTCGCCAGGCGGCGGCGGGGGTGGAACGGGCCGAGAAAACCCGAGCATGAGCTTCAACCCGATCCGGTACACCACATAAATAAACAACAGCGACCCGGCGATCGGCATAACTAAATCCACCCTCAGTACGGTACCGCTACTCGGAATGACATAGGCGAGCGGCGTTGTGCCAGGCTTAAGTCGTGGCTCACTTAGATCAATGGACCATCGGGACTAACCCCGAAGAGCTCTCCTCAAGTCGGTCGCGGATCTTTACAGCAACCGGAAACCGTGACCTCATGCTCGCGGCAAACGAAATACTTTCGAATGGGATCGAGCACTCGGGCCAAGAACAACACGTGGCTATAAGTAACAACCAACACTCATTTACTCTGACGATTTCCGGCAGTGGCACTAAACGCGGCATGCACATGCGACCAAGCGGAGAGAGAGGCAGAGGTCTACAACTAGTACAAGCTCTGGTCGATCGTCTGATCACTACGTCGACGGGCGGGATTCTCATCAATACGTTGGTGGTGTACCGATGAGCCCGTCGGGAACTGAACCAGGCGATTTTGTCGAATTTGATATGGATCTGATCGAGGCGGATCGTCGGCAGCGCCTTCGCGACGCATTAAATCGTGCACGTCCGATACTCGAACGCGAGACCGGGGTGCAGCTCCAACTCGCTAACGACGGAAACGACCTGGTTTTAACGACCGATGGCAAGATCAGGTTCCGGGCGTCGCTCGCCCCTGACGGGCGGGCAATCGTGACCGACGTTGGATCCGGTGGTTTGCTTTAGCTTCTCTTCGAAGCTCAACCGCGAAGCAGAGCTGATTGTTCACCCATTTGGACAACCGACCGATTCTTAAGTCGGACATGGTTGCGCGCCTCATCTAAGGACGCGACTGCGGCCACCTTTTCTTCCTTCACGTCGTCAAGCTCGAAAAGTTGTAACTCTTCAACCTCCAATATGCGCCCGCTATCAGCGCGTTGACGCCGCACACGGCCCCTTTGGGGAGCTGGAGCCGTTACTTCACCAGCCGTGACCGTCCAGAGTCGAGGTGTTCCGTCCCGTTCATCTGACACGGTCCAATCTTGAGGCGCGCGAAGTGTCTGGATGTGGCGTTGACAGAGCAACATCGTGTGCCTCGCGTCTGCATGAAGGTCAATCACCCAGACCGACAAAGACGCGCTGTCGTAGGCCAACCCGGCGACCGCCGGCGCTGCACATGTGCCTCGAGAGCATGATGCCATGAACAAGGAACGTAGTCTCAGCTGCTCGATCTACCGGGGATAGGTCAGAAAGAAACACCCGTCAGAGGTCCTCAAATTTACTGAAATATTGGCTGTGAAACATCGATAGCGGTCGATGTATTTCCTGATTCGAAAATGCTTGGTGCTCTGAACAAATGTAGGGTGCAGTCAAACCCAGGTGGGGACCGACCGATCGGTCCCAGAGCAACGCATGAAAGGGGTGCCCCGTGGTTGGTGGCGCATTGAAGTCAGCGGGAATCGACGATTTCGACCTGCGAATGTCAGACAAAGTTCGTCCTCTATATGAGGCAGTGAAGGTCTTTATCCGAGAAGAAGTCGACCCCATTACCGAGGAGTATCACCGGCTCGGTGACGCTCGAACCGAAAAGTGGGCGTACGGCGAAGGCCAACTCGAACTGCTTAGTGGAGCTAAAGAGAAGGCCAGAGCACAAGGCTTGTGGAATTTTTTTCTCCCTGACGCCGAAACCGGAGAAGGTCTCACCAACCTCGACTACGCCTACATTGCCAATGAACTGGGGAAGAACCGTCTCGCTTCCGAATGTCTAAATTGTTCAGCTCCAGATACCGGCAATATGGAAGTTCTGGAACGCGTCGGCACGGAAGCACAAAAAGGAGAGTGGCTTGAGCCGCTATTGAACGGAGAAATCCGCTCCGCGTACTGCATGACTGAGCCTCGTGTCATGAGTTCTGATGCCAAACAAATTGGCACCACAGCTGTACTCGACGGCGACGAATGGGTCATCAACGGCGAGAAGTTCTACATCTCAGGTGCTGGGGATCCGCGTTGCAAAATAATGATCACCATGGTCCGCACCAATCCAGACGCGGACACCTACAAGCAACAATCACAAATTCTTATTCCTCTTGATACGCCCGGCGTGAACGTTCTAGGTCCGATGCACGTCTTTGGAAGCGATGACGCTCCCCACGGCCACATGCACATCATGCTCGAAGATGTACATGTTCCTCGCGACAACGTGCTTTTGGGTGAAGGGAGAGGGTTCGAGATCAGTCAACTGCGTCTCGGCCCTGGAAGAATTCATCACTGCATGCGTTCGATTGGTACTGCAGAAAAAGCAATAGAAATGATGGTTGATCGTGGCATGTCAAGAGAGGGCTTCGGCAAGAAGTTGATCAATCTTGGCAAGAACATGGAAGTTATTTCTCGCGCACGTATCGAAACTGAAGCCATGCGTTTGATGGTTTTGCGAGCTGCGAAAGCAATGGACACGCTCGGAAATGCCGAGGCTCGGGTGTGGGTGAGCGCTGTGAAAGCAATGGTGCCCGAAAAGTGTTGCGACATCATCAACGAGGCAATTCAAATGCACGGTGCTGCCGGAGTGTCTCAGTGGTTCCCTCTCACCGACATGTGGCATAGCCAGCGCACGCTTCGTCTTGCGGACGGTCCTGACGAGGTACATCACCACGTTGTAGCCAGAGCAGAGGTGAAAACTCGTGAGGGTGAGCGTTCCGCTGGTGAAGCCAGCTCCTACACCTTGGGTGGCCCAACGTTCGCCGGACCAGGATGATCCAGATCGCGTCAATCGACTTTTAGTGTCACGTCCAGTTCGGATATAACCAAATTAGCTGCCGTACCAAATCAGTTGATTTGGTCTAACGCCCATTCTCTGAGTTCTATTTTTCGAATCTTCCCCGATGGCGTTACCGGCATCTCTTCAACGAAAACGACATGACGAGGAATCTTGAAGCTGGCAATCTTGCCACGGCACCGTTCGATCAGATCTTCAGCCAATAGGTCAGTTGAACTCACAACAAATGCTACGGGGACTTCAACTAGACGTTCGTCGGGATAGCCAACGACAGCTATCTCTTCTACCCCATCCACTTCGAGTAAGTAGCCCTCCACTTCGGCAGGTGAAACGTTTTCACCCCCAACTTTCAACATGTCTTTGTGGCGGCCTACAAAGACGACGTGTCCGTCTGGTCGAATCAAAGCCACATCTCCGGTATTTAGCCACCCATCGGCATCCAATACTTCAGCAGTGGCTTCGGGTTTACCCCAATAGCCCGTCATGACTGTGTAGCCCTTGACGTAGAGAGCGCCAGTCTCGTTCGCCCCAAGTACTTCTCCATTATCGAGGTGCCGCACTTGAAATTCGATTCCGTACATCGGATATCCAGAAGCTTCTATGCGCTGCTCTAAAGAATCACTGAGATGGCTGGAAGCGACAAAAGCCCATGTTTCGCTCATGCCGAATCCACTTGTCGTGGGACAAAAAATGTCTTGAGCCAACCGTGCAGTTGGGATGGTTGATTCCATGCCGGCCGGAAATGTGCCTACCCGTAAGGAAGACACATCGCGAGCGCGCTCAGTTTGTGCTCGAATGAGATCTGCCCAGTGGCTGTCAAAGCCGTGGAGGACCGTTCCTCGTTCACTCTCCACGGCATCCAAAACCTCGTCTGGGTCAAAGACATCGAACAAGACCTGACTTGCGCCAGTCAACGCAACCATCATCGCCACTTCGCTGAATCCGTAGGCGTGGAACAGCGGGAGGTAACTCAAATGGACATCGTTGCGGTTGTGGCCTAACAACATTGCCCGTTCGTAGGTGTTCCGGACTGGTTTATGGGAGTGGGTGACACCTTTGGGGTGACCAGTCGTACCTGACGTGTACGCCAACATCATTCGATCTTCGACATTGACTTCGGAGGTACGGTCATCCATTTTTTTGGCGTTGACAGCATCACCGCCCTCCAGCATCGTTTCCCAGCTGACGCTGTTTTCTATTTGCTCTCCGAGCATGACAATGGTTTCAAGAGATCCACCGTTATCTATTTCTTCACGAGCTTCAGTAAGCATTTCGCCGTAGTTAATTGGGCCGGAACGGTCGAGTGCTATCAAAAATTTGCTCTCCGATTGCACGACGGTATATGCGACGTCATCAGTGCGGTACCGGGTGTTAAGCGGAACAATGCACCCTCCCACACGGGGTATCGCGTACATGAGATGTAACCATTCTGGGCGGTTTGTCATCCATATAGCAACGTGGTCGCCGCGCTCAACACCTAACGCAATTAGGCCTTTCGCTACTTTCTCCACGTCGGCAGCAAACTCACCGTGGGTCCATCGATCTCCCTTGAACAGCAGAGCGAGGTTGTCCTTCCATAGACGAGCAGCGCGATCAGGGATGTCTCCCATGAGTAACCAGTCATCGTTCATAGCCCGCAACGATAGATGCGATGTCAATGCATTGGCCGAGTGACGCTGTTTCGGCTCAAATAGGGGCCTACAGAGAGGGGTCAACGTGGAATTTGATCTGATGACCGGTTCATCTACTTGGAGTAATGCCAATGAGCTAGCACGCACTGTTGAAAGTCAGGGCTTTTCGGGGATGCTCTATACCGAAACTGGACAGGTGCCTTGGATGCAAATCGCTGCAGCCGCAATGGGGGCACCATCGTTGACCTTCACTACTGGCATTGCAGTCGCGTTTCCTCGAAGTCCAATGGTTTCTGCGCAGGTGGCGTGGGAGTTGGCCGGCGAAACTAACGGGAAGTTTCGACTGGGGTTAGGTAGCCAAGTCAAAGGACACGTTGTTCGGCGTTACTCCGCGGACTTTGACAGGCCAGCTCGACGGTTGCTTGACTATGTGCTTGCTGTCAAAGCGTGCTTCAGGGCGTTTCGTGGCGAGGAACGTCTCAACCACGAAGGAGAATTTTACAATCTGTCATTGCTTCCCGATGCGTGGAAGCCTCGAAGCCACGATTTCGGCGAGATCAAGGTTGATATTTCATCAGTCGGACCGCTAATGAACCGGGTCGCTGGCCAGGTGGCCGATGGGGTGCATGTGCATCCGATGCATTCCATGCATTACATCCAGCATCGTTTGTTACCCGAAATTGAAGAGGGCGCTGTTTTGTCTGGCCGCCAACGAGCCGATGTTGATTTGATTGTTCCTGTGTTTGCCATAGCTGGCGATACTCCCGAAGAGCGCGCTCCTTGGGTGCATCGAGCCAAGACACAAATTGCTTTCTATGGCACCACTCCTAACTATGCTTTCCAATTCGAAGACCTTGGCTTTAAAGGAGTAACAACAGCTTTGAGGGACAAAATGGCGGCTGGTGATTTACAGGGCATGGCAGACACGATTTCCGATGAGATGCTCAATCATTTCGCGTTGGTATCAACGTGGGACGAAATGGCGGATCGCCTCAAGGAACGCTATGAGGGAACCGCTTCCCGAGTCGTTATGTATCTGACTGAAGAGCACATGCGAAAAGATCCAGAATCGGTAGACAAGTGGGGCGAAATTGCCCGCGCAACGAGGAGTTGAGAATGAACGAACGACTAGCTCTGGTTACCGGAGGTGGAAGTGGCATCGGCAGAGAAATTTGTCTGGGGTTGGCACGCGATGGTCGCAAAATCGCCGTGGCTGACATCAATCTGGCTGGCGCACAAGAAACATCAGCGATGGTGGTTCAGTCTGGCGGAACTGCAATTGCTGTCCACATGGACGTTTCGAAAACCGACGCTGTCCAAGATGGTGTCCTTGAAGCGATAGATGAGCTCGGGGCAATCGAGGTGTTAGTGAATTGCGCCGGGTGGGACGAACTGATGCCTTTCTTGTCAACTGATGAAGCGTTTTGGGATCGAGTAATCGAAATCAACTACAAGGGCATTCTCCGAACAGTGCATGCTTGCCTTCCGTCTATGGTCGAAGCCCGATGGGGTCGAATCGTCAACATCGGTTCAGACGCAGGCAGAGTCGGGTCTTCATTTGAGGCCGTGTACTCCGGCGCGAAGGGCGGAGTGATTGCTTTCACAAAGACGGTTGCGCGTGAAGCGGCTCGAAGCGGTGTCACCGCGAATGTTGTCTGCCCCGGGCCGACTGACACCCCATTACTGGATGGGATCGTTGCGGCAAGCGATGACGGGGACAAGATCATCGGGGCGATGGCTCGGGCTGTGCCTATGAAACGTGTCGGCACAGCAACCGAAGTGGCTTCAGCAGTGGTGTACTTCTGTTCAGAAGAAGCGTCGTTTGTGTCGGGACAAACTTTGTCGGTTTCTGGTGGGCTCACTATGAGTTGATTTGGGTTACCGGGTGCTTTGTCGAACACGAAGTGTTTGGCGTCAATTTCAAACAAGGTGAAAGCATGAAAATTCATTGGTTCTTGCCCACGGGCGGCGATAGCCGAGAGGTCCTCCCCGATGGCCCTAACGCCCACTGGCGGCCACCAACAAATAACTACCTCGCACAAATTGCTCAAACCTGTGACGATCTCGGCTACGACGCACTGCTGACGCCTTGTGGAACAGCATGCGAAGACGCATGGCTGGCTACCGCATCACTTATTCCTTTAACTAAACGAATCAAGTTCCTGGTGGCCTTCCGTCCTGGTTTTTTGTCACCAACTTTGGCTGCTCAGATGGCATCCACATATCAACGAATGTCCGAGGGTCGCCTTTTAATAAACATCGTTACAGGCGCGGAACCCAGGGAACTCAACCGTTTTGGTGATTGGCTAGACAAAGACGCTCGTTACGAGAGAACCGGCGAATTTTTGGACATTATGCGTAACGCGTGGACCGGCGAACCCTACGATTTCGAAGGCGACCATTACCGAGTCGCTCAAGCAACTACCCGCGAGGTCCCCACCCCAACCCCACCAATCTATTTCGGTGGTGCCTCTCCAGCGGCAGAAGCAATCGCAGCAGAACACGTTGACGTTTATCTGGCGTGGGGAGAGCCACCGTCCATGGTGGCCGAAAGAATTGAACGTATGCGGGAATTAGCCGCGGCGAAAGGGCGGACGCTGACGTACGGGATTCGCTTTCACGTCATCACCCGAGCTACCTCATCGGAAGCATGGGCAATCGCCAATGACATGTTGGCTCACATGACACCCGAAGCGATCGCAGAAGCACAAACAGATTTTTCGACGACCATGTCGGAAGGTCAGCGTCGGATGGCTGAGCTTCACTCCGGAGACACGGCGGGGCTCGAAGTTCATCCAAATGTTTGGGCAGGCATTGGGCTTGTGAGAGGCGGCGCCGGCACAGCTCTCGTTGGATCATACGAAGAAGTCGCTGAAAGGATCTCCGAGTACCACCAACTCGGGTTTGACGAATTCATCCTGTCCGGATACCCCCACCTCGAAGAGGCGTACTGGTTCGGAGAAGGAGTTCTCCCTATTCTCCGCGACCAAGGCTTGATCGAAGGTTCTACGGCCCAACCGGCAAACATCAGCACGTTTCGCTAAAGGAACACCTCCGAACCAATTGGGCCATTTAACGAAAACTCGCGGACCTGGGCAGGATAGAAATAGGGGATCACTACTCACACGATGAGCAAAATACGACGCGGTTGGGTCGTCACCGGCGCAGCTTTTGTCGCAAATTTTGTGACATTTGGAGTTTTATTTTCGTTCGGGATTTTCCTTACCCCGATAGCTGACAGTTTTGACACGTCTATTGGACCCGTAGCGCCGTTGTTCTCGACTGCAGTTTGCTTCTATTACTTGGCAGGTGCGGTTGCCGGAAGATTCAGCGACCGCGTTGGGGTTCGCCCGGTAGTTGTGACCGGCGCGATTTTTATGACAATCGGCTTGATAGCCAGCGCTCGGGCATCAGCGCTGTGGCAGCTGTACTTGGTATACGCGCCACTGGTGGGAAGCGCCGTCGGTTGCTGTTACCCACCGATGATTGGCACGGTTGGGCGCTGGTTTGAGGAGAAAAGAACAGCGGCGATCAGCTTGGTACTAGCAGGTGTCGGGATGGGCACCTTTGTTGGACCCATAGTTTCTCGCGCTCTGATCGACGCGTGGGGGTGGCGATCAACTTTGGAGATCTATGCGGCGTTCAGCGCTGTGCTTTTGGTTGTTTGTGCCATCGCTAGTAGCGATGCACCAACTAATGCGGGTTCACAACAACTGGGTTTATCTACAATCCTTCGATCTAAAAAATTCCTTGCACTTTATGGTGCTCTGATACTCGGCGGGCCTGGTTTTTATGCGCCGCTTGCTTTCTATAACGACCACGCCGTAAGCGAAGGAATCAGCAGTCAGGCAGCTGCCCTACTCGTTGGGGTTGTCGGGGCATCGTCGGTTGTTGCTCGACTAGTAATCAGCGCGCTCGGTGACCGGTTTATACCAATGCGCCAATACCGGCTCGGGCAATTGTTGTTGTTGGGTTGCTTGCTTGTTTGGTTCTCGGCAGGAAATTCTTACAGTCTGTTTTTCGCGAGTGCTTTATTACATGGCGTCGGCTGGGCTGTGTGGTTCACGGCAGCACCAAATGTTCTCGCCACCTGGTTTGGCGTCGCCGATTTGGGTGGGGCTATTGGCACCTTCTATACGGCACTGGGTTTCGGTGCGTTGGCGGGGCCTGCGGTCCTGGGGTTTGTTATCGACAGTGCCGGGTATGAAACCGCAATAGCGCTTGTCATAGGCACCTCGATCGTCGCTTGGTTAGCTTGCTTTTTTCCTGACCGGTTGTAAGCAACACGACTATCGCTAGCCATAGTTCACGGCATCGTCGCCCACTGTGTGTCGTTTCTTTCGATGGCTATACGTTCGACGGGGCGTCGAAAGATTCGATTTAGCCGTGACCTGGTGCTGATTGAAATTCAACATCAGTGAAAATTTGGCCCGAAATTGTTACGAATAGTGGACGCTCACCCAAAAGCTTTAGCGTCTTCGTGACCGAGAAGAAACTTTCCGTGGTTCTCATAAGCGGTGTCACTCACCAAGAAGTGTTGGCCAGCGGTCGCGAGGTCACGCCAACATTTCTGAATTGGATCGTGCCGGTAAACCGCTTCACCTCCTGCGTAACGAAACGCCTCTCTGGCGATCTCTAGCGCCACCTCTGTAGCTAGCGTCGCCACCGATCGCATCTGAGCTTGTTGGTTCGGAGCGGGCTGTTCGCTTGGTTGGAGGCCATCCCACACCTCACCAAATACTTCAAACACCATTGACCGCATTGCTGTTAGTTGAATGTCGAATTTTCCGAGATCGCGTTGAAACGACGACCGGTGGCCAACCAGAGAACCTTCGAACCCACGTTCTTTTCCGCTTGCTCTGCCAGCTATGAGGTCTAAGGAGTTACGCGCCACGCCGAGGGCCAAGGCGGCGTGCTCGTACGCGACATAGCCGGGCAAACCCAGAAGGTGAAGGCGCCCACCTCGCAGCGGCTTGTCTTGAAAGGACCAGCTAAACGCGTTGGGTACGAAGTAGTCCGCCACCGAAAAATCGCAGCTCCCGGTTCCCTTTAACCCGATGGAGTCCCAATTGTCGTGAATAGTGACGTCAGCGGTGGGAATCACAACTCTGTGGAGTTCAACGTCGGCCTTTTCGGATCCTTTGACGCGCACCGTCGCATTTACCCACCGGCAATGACGAATCCCACTAGCGAAGGACCAACGTCCAGTAACCCGGAACCCTCCGGACTCAGGAACCCCAATTCCCGAAGGCATCAAAGATCCCGCCGCCACCGGAAAATCACCTCCAACAAATACTTCGTCAAGAGCAGCGTCAGGAAGCCAAGCCGCAGGCAGAGCGATCGACTGGGATCCAATCATCACGTTCCAAGCTGCAGAGGCATCCAGTCGCGCCAACGACTCGATCACCTCGATCTGGATGAGTGGATCAGCTTCCGCGCCGCCTAATACCTCAGGCAGTTTCATCCAAAACAGGCCCGTCTCGTACATCGCATCGAAGAGCACCCTGGGAAGTGTTCGAGATTCTTCGGCTTCGTTCGCGCTGTCTCTAACTAGGTCTCGAATTTGGTCAACCGCTGAAAGTAGGAACCGCCGTTTGGCCTCGCGTTCAGTGGGGAACGTCACGTTAGATGACCGAAAACTCGGTGGTTGCTCCATGGCTGGAAAGCATGACATGGATTAGTAAATCAAGTTATTTGGTTTAGGAACTGGCTTTCGTTTCCCAAACTGACACCCAGATGATTTGCGAGGCGGAAGCGGTGCAAGATTCCAAATTGAACACGGTTCCTCCCAGATGCGGCGGGGGTAGAGTCACCTGCGGTCACTTCCTATACAAGTAGCTTGAGGCGTTTCAGTCCGACAGGGTTCTGATCTCGATTCGGCGCTACCCGCCTTGCAAAATGTCGAGAAAATGAACTTCAGCGTCGTCCGGCACTGGCTCGAATTCAGCGTCGGTGAGAATTTCGCCATCAATTGCCACTGATGACCCTTCAGAGAGACGTTCCCCTATGCCGGGGAACATGTCATCAAGAGCCGCGATCAAACGCCGAACATTTGACGCTTGGATCTCAACTCGGGCAAGGCCTCCGGTTAATTCACGCAGGCCAGCAGAAAAATGAACTTGTGCCATCAGCCCAATTAATCACTCTGTTCGTTGAGGGCTTCAAGAACTTTGATGGGCGTCATCGGTAAATCGGTCAAGCGAACACCCGTAGCATCCTTAATGGCGTTACCGAGCGCGGCCATCGGAGGAACGATTCCCACTTCGCCCACACCACGAACCCCATAGGGATGCGCTGGATTGGGGACTTCCACGATGCAGCATTCGATCATCGGCAGATCAGAAGCGACTGGCATTCGGTAATCCAAGAAACTTGGGTTTTCCATGTTCCCGTTCTCATCGTGAACGTACTCCTCGTTGAGGCCCCAACCGATGCCTTGCACGACGCCGCCTTGCATTTGCCCTTCGACATAGTCGGGGCTTATTGCCCGGCCGGCGTCTTGTGCGGTGAGATAACGAATGACTTGAGTCACCCCTGTTTCGGGGTCAACTTCGACGTCGCAAACCTGGGTGGAGAAGGCAGCCCCAACTCCACGAGCGTTCAACGACGCATTTGCCGAGATCGGGCCTCCCGTTCGTCCTGACTTAGCGGCAAGGTCGTTAAGCGACAACGGTGGTTGAGACCCGTCGACGTGTTGGGCCTGACCGTCAACCCATTCCACCTGGTCAATTTCAACGTCCCATGTCTTGGCGGCGCGCGCGCGAAGGTCTTCGATGACGATACGACATGCGTCAACTACCGCCGCCCCCGTAGCTAAGGTGACCCTGCTGCCTCCGGTCACATCGGTAAAGCCAACAGTTTCTGTGTCGGCTACGACCGGTTTGATTGACTCGTAAGGAATGCCCAATTCTTCTGCTGCCATCAGAGCCATGGATTGGCGACTCCCTCCAATATCGGGAGACCCGGTGACCACTGTTGCTGTTCCGTTTTCGTTGATGTGTACGGTCGCGCTGGAACTCATCCCCGCGTTAAACCAGAACCCGGCTGCTACTCCGCGCCCTTGGTTCGGTCCTAATTCAGCGGTGTAATTGGGATGTTCCTTTATCGCTTCAAGGGTTTCAACGAATCCGATACGGGGGAACTTCGGTCCATACGACGCCTGGGTGCCCTCAACGACGGCGTTTGCTAGGCGCAAATCGATCGGATCCATGTCGATGCTGCGAGCTAGTTCATCAAGGACTGATTCCACTGCAAAAGCTGCCATAGGTGCACCTGGGGCCCTGTAGGCAGCGACTCGCGGTTTGTTGCACACCACGTCATAACCCTCGACGAGGAAGTGGGGTATGTCGTAGGCGGCGATAACTGTCATGCCCGCAGCTCCGACCGGAGAACCGGCGTACGCACCTGCCTCAAATGCCATCCAAACTTCGGCAGCTGTCAGTTTCCCATCGTTGGAAACACCCATCTTGACTTTGATCCGAGTGCCAGACGTCGGGCCTGTGGCACGAAACACTTCGTCTCGATCCATGACCAATTTGACGGGCCGACCTGCGCGCTGCGACAAACGGACCGCTATCGGTTCAAGATAAATGACTGTTTTCCCGCCGAAACCACCGCCGATTTCCGCTGCAGTGACTTTTAGAGTCCCTTGTGACACCCCTAAGACACTTGCCGTGTCGGCTCTCATTTGGAAGTGACCTTGGGACGAACACCAAATGTTGGCTCGACCGTCGCTATTCGCGTCAGCTACCGCGGCATGCGGTTCGATATAACCCTGATGGACGGGTTTTGTCGTGAACTCTCGCTCTACAACAACCTCAGCCTCACCAAAACCCTGTTCTAAATCGCCACGTTCGTGGACAATACGGCTCGCAATATTTGATGGCTGGTCCGGGGCAGGTTCCACACCCTTCGTAATCATGCCTTCATGCAACAGTGGGGCGTTGTCTGCCATGGCCTCATCGACGGTCAACACGTGTGGCAAAACCTCGTAGCTCACTTCAACTGCTTTAGCGGCCGCTTCTGCTAGTTCACGTGTAGTCGCAGCGACTGCGGCAACAACATGACCTTCGTAGAGAACTTTGTCTCGAGCAATCGCGTTATGAGAGACATCAATAGCCATTGGATGCGCGCCATTAGCTGCCAAGTCCGGGAAATCACTACCAGTGATCACCGCCTTGACTCCCAGCATTGACTCCGCGGCGCTTGTATCAATAGACAAAATTCGCGCATGAGCATGCGGTGAACGAACGACTTTGCCAAAGAGCATCCCAGGCAATGTGAGGTCGGCCCCAAATTGAGCTTTCCCCGTAACTTTGTCTAAACCATCGGGACGGATAGGTCGTGTCCCAACCCATTTGTATCCAGGGTTTTCCTCAGTAATAGCCATTACTGCTCCCTCATTTGCATTGCGGCTTCTTGTACCGCTCGAATAATCTTGTCGTAGCCGGTACACCGACAAAGGTTCCCAGCCAGGGCATAGCGAATTTCGGTTTCCGTTGGATCCGGGTTCTTGTCAAGCAACGCTTTCGCCGCGATGAGAAACCCCGGGGTGCAAATACCACACTGCAGCGCTGCGCCC
>DUBN01000028.1:3495-4808 GCA_012960315.1 Acidimicrobiia bacterium | reverse complement strand
AACACGGTCGAGACCTGGCCAGAAACCCTGCAGCGAGTAATCAATGGTGCCGACGAGATCGGCGTTGATTACACCAAGCACGAGGTAGAGCGCCTTTTCGACTTGATGTTTAACCTGAAGTGTTCATTTTCTGGACGGGCCCTCTGGCAGCTAGGGACCCCGTTAGTTCAAACGCTCAACGGTGCGAGCCTCAACAACTGCTACTACACGAACATCGAAACCATCGAGGACTTCGAATTCATCTTCGACATGCTCATGCTCGGCGGCGGTGTTGGTTATTCAGTCGAGAGGGCTAAGATCCACGACCTCCCCAAGGTCAAAGCTGGCGTGGAGATCACCCACGAGCGCACCAACGACGCCGACATCATCGTGCCCGACTCACGGCATGGCTGGTCTCGGATGTTGCATGCGGTCCTCAAATCGTACTTCGAGACCGGCAAGTCCTTTTCCTATTCGACGATCCTGGTTCGCGAGTTCGGGGCGAAGCTCAAGACCTTCGGCGGTACTGCTTCTGGCCCGGGAGCGCTTATCGACGGATTGAAGGACATCTGTGGCGTTCTGGATAACCGGGTCGGCAAGAAGGTCCGGAGCGTTGATGTACTCGATATTTGCAACATTATTGGAAGGATCGTTGTTTCGGGATCCTCACGCAGGTCAGCTCAGATTGCGACTGGCGACCCTGACGACATGCTTTTCCTTCGTGCCAAAAACTGGGGAACTGGCAACGTCCCAGCTTGGCGGTCGAGTAGCAACAACTCAATTTATGCCGATTCGTTTGATGAAATCATGCCCGAGCTTTGGAAAGGGTATGACGGGAGTGGAGAGCCGTATGGACTTGTTAATAGGAAACTGGCTCGCCGGGTTGGAAGGCTCGGAGAGGCGAAGACAGATAACAGCATTGAGGGGTTTAACCCCTGCGCAGAGATCGCCCTGGGGGACGGGGAGTCGTGTAACTTGGCGACGATTTTTCTCCCGAATGTCGATTCGCTCAAAGAAGCGTTAGAAATTTCCCAACTTCTGTACAAAACGCAGAAAGCGATTACGCGACTGGACTACCCGTTTGAAAAGACCACGAACATGGTCCGAAAGAACTCCAGGTTGGGCCAGTCGATAACCGGTGTGCTCCAATGTGATGAGAAACAACTGAAGTGGCTACCACGGGTCTATGAATTCTTGGACGAATTAGATCAACGCGAATCTCAGAAGAAGGGCCTTCCCCGCTCAGTCCGGCTGACCACGATTCAACCCTCAGGGACGCTGTCGCTACTCCCAGGGATTACACCAGGCATACACCCCTCATACGCCAAGTTCTA
>DUBN01000028.1:0-3458 GCA_012960315.1 Acidimicrobiia bacterium | reverse complement strand
CCGTTCGACAGATCCCCTCGTGGATACATGCCGCAAGCGCGGTTACAAGGTCCAGTATGACGTTGGGCTTGATGGTCGGGAAGACCACACCTCATACGTCGTTGAATTCCCCTGCAAGTCCCCAGAACATGCAACTTTGGCTTCCGAACTCACTGCAGTTGAGCAGTTGGAATGGGTCAAGCGGATGCAAACCGACTGGGCTGACAACTGTGTGTCGGTAACCGTCTATTACCGCAAGGGAGAACTCAAGGAAATTAAGGCGTGGTTGAAGAACAACTACACCAAGTCCATCAAGTCGGTATCTTTCCTGCTCCACACCGACCACAACTTCCCCCTACCGCCCTACGAGGAAATCACTGAAGAGGAATATGAGAAGACGTTTGCCAAGATCGACTTCTCTGTTCCTCTAGCTCAAGATAACGGGGATCACGAACTTGATCTCGACGAGTGCAACGGTGGAGCATGTCCGGTCAAGTGAGATACGTCACCACTTCTCGATAGGACAGTGGAGCCCTGGGACCCTGACCTTTAGAGGCATGAAGCACCCACACTCGCTGCAACGCTTAGTGAACCTCTTGAAGCGGTCACACTCAAGACAGAATGCGTACTTCTCGGCAGGCCGAAGCTCAATCACCTTCGGTTTTGAAGATGGGTTTCGTTTGCTTCCCATAGTCGGGTATCACATTTCAGGCAGGTCTCCTGCCATGCGTATTGCTGTCGGAATTCCATTGGGTGAGAACAATCCAATACTTCTGCCACCATGGAGTTGACCAACTCGCGAATAAACGCAGACATTGATTTACCTTCACGCTCTGCGGCAAGCTTCCAGCGTTCGTGATCCCTCTGGGTTGAACGAATAAGAATTTGCTTGTCGGCAGGGCCGTCGTCGTCGCTGACTTTCTGAGAAACTTTGGGTTCGAGGGTTTCAGCCACCTTGTCCATTGCCGCTTCGATATTGTCCTGCCGGATAGTGTCAGCTAAAGCCGCTGCTGCTTCAAGCGGACTGTATACCGGAGTTGGTTCAGCAATTCGAATGTCTGGATGAGGTGTAGTCATTTCTAGAAGCTCTTGCTCTATGGCTTCCATCTCAGCCAATTCTTCGACTAAGTCCTCGGGCGGGGACGCCTCTTCCTCTTCCTCGTTGTCGAGGTTTGGAAGATAGGAGCTTGTTGGCACAAAGCTTTCGTCAGCCATGTATATCAGTCTATTCTGATTTTTCGTCATCCAGGGGAGGATCGACGATCTCAGCGTCGACGATGTCTTTGTCATCAACCAGGCTCAGCTTGGGTTTCCCTAACATCTGATCAACGTCTTCCTCCGGGAGTACGCCGCTTTTTGCCATCAACTCCAGAAGTTCACGAGCCTCATTTTCTGGCGAGAAGGTGCTTATCGGAGTTGCGCCATCTTCCCCGACCATTGAAACCCTGATTGGCTCTGACAGATTGGTTGAAAGGTCCATATGGATGGAAACATTGTTGTTTTCCATACCAAGAAGCTTTGACCGTCTGTCCATAATTGAAAGGACTTGCTGAATGGCTTTCATGTCTGGTTCCACAGAAATTTCTGTACCGTCGTCAAGAGATACGCGACGATGCTGTGTCATTGGCCAGATTGCGGCCTGAAGAGAATCAAGACGTTCAAGCTCCATCCGGAGAACTTCCGGATAGGCCATAAGGGCCTCACGGTTGAGGCGCTCCAATTGACGACCGATGGCTTTTGACACGACAGAGGTCGAGACGCCGAAACGTCGACCAATCTCCTGGGAAGCCACACCGCCCTGCCGCATTTTGAACATGCGAAGGTCACGTTCTGCGAGAAATTCTCTGGTTAGCGCCTTGCTCGTGGATTCAGCCATTAGATACGGTCGCCCACCTTCCATCCCAGGATGGCTCCTACCGGGATGAGCAGTGCCAGAGCCCACCAGTCGCCGATAAGACCACCAGCAACGATGGAAGCACTAATAGAAAAGATGGCTCCAAAAAATAGGTTTTTGATTGGCATCAAGTCACGTCCATAAACTCGGTTACCTCGAATGGGAATTTCGTACCACGCTTCATTTTCAAAGGCCAATAGCGTTGGTCACGGGCGCCCCTGAAGTGATTGACTTCATACACATATTCTCCCATATGGGTGGGATCAGGTTGTAAAGCAAGGCCAAATTCTGGCCATCTTGACCAGACTGCTGATCCGAATGGTCTGAGTTCCCTGCTGGTCATAGACGTACCTAGGGGAGCGTGGTGCTCAAGCCACAGAGCCATTCCGTAGACGTTGCGGAGCGTGTCCAGATATCTGGCAACCTCGATCGCAACCGCTTCGGAAGTTCGGTTTCCTGGATCCAGAAAAGCCTTGTACAGCGGTCCCATGACCAGAAGTTCCGGCTGGGATTCTTCAATATGTTGTTCCAACAGGAGGCGATCGTAAGCATTGAGGAGATCTAATCCGTCTGACTTGATAAACAGGTGGGCTGTCATGTGTCGTTCAAAGCCCATGGACTTCGCAGCACCCACAATACTGCGTGAGGTGCGTCGGATAATCCGTTCTGGGTTTTCGAGGTCAACGGTGAGGGTTCGGATAGGTGGCATCTGTTGGAACGTAAACGGGTTGACTCCCAAGCCAGCACAGATTGCAACCTGTCGAGCGAGCATGGTTTTACCGACACCTTCAGCTGCAACTACTATTACGCGTTCTTTGCGTTCCAGGAGTCCTGGGATCAGCCAGTCATATTCGTCACTAACGGCTTCTGCGAGAAACTCCTCCCAGACAACTAAACGGCCCTCATCCCTGAGGACGAGGTCGTCCTGAATTTGAGTAAGTAACTGTGTCCGGTTGAGTATTTGTAAAGGAGTTTTATTGGGATCGTCAAGAAGTTGACGTATTTCCTCTATGGCAAGCTCTTCCGGGGTTGGGGGTGGAAGGTCGTCTTCTTCATTTTCTTGCAATTCCTCTTGAGTTGGTTCGCCTGCAAACTCAGACTTGAGTGTCCCCAACTCAATTTTTATGAGTTCAGTTGTTGAACCCCCAGCTTCAATATGGTCAGTTATGTCTTTAGATTCTGGACACTGGAAAATCTCAACATCGCAGCCCGCTTTTTTGAGTTCTTCGTAAACGTGGAGAGCGTGTTTCCGTCCTGGTTCATCGTTATCAGCAATAATGTCTACTGTTGCTCCCGCGAGCGTTTCGGTATGTAGATCAAGCCACTTTCCTGCACCACCCGGCATGGTTGTGGCACAGGCACCCAGATTGATCAGAGTGTCGCAGTCTTTCTCCCCCTCTACAACGAAGATGGGCTGACCATCTTCTTTCTGTCTAAGCACCTTAGGCAGGTTGTAAAGAACCTTAGGCGTGCTACCTAGCTTGTAAGTCCACTTATCGTTACCGTCCGGTCGACGTTGCCTAAACGTCTTTTTCCCATCTGCGTCTAGGAATCGAACTTTCTCAAATAGGAGTGTTCCGTCAGA
>DUBN01000027.1 GCA_012960315.1 Acidimicrobiia bacterium | reverse complement strand
GTCAAACCGGCCTGTAACGGTTCACTGAGCTACGGCACCACACTGACCTCAGGCACCACCCGAGCAGTCATGGTGCCCCCACCAATAGTCCTCACACCCAACTGCTAACCAACACCAACACCAACACACAACATCTGAAACATCCTTGCTAGCCCTCATCGAGGCGAGCGATCATGGAGACCCACGGGAGTTGTCACCTTTTAAGATGTGGGCGCTACAGGACTCGAACCTGTGACCCCTTTCCTTGTAAGAAATAGACGGGCCTTGAATACTTAGGCTTTGCGGGACCTGGTCCAGTGTTTATACGGTTTTGAGTACTGGTTGTTAATGGTTGTTTTGTGCTGTTACGCAGTGGCTGGTGCCCCAGAGGTGCCCCTGTGTGTGAAGTGCAATGTTAATCCTGAGTCCTATGATGAATGAACAATCATCTCTGGAGGGCTCGCTATGCCGGTGACCAAGAATAACGCCGCGAACATCGACGCAGCTAGAGCACTTTCTCGGCCCCCGACGGCCCTTTCCTCTAGCCACATCACGTGGTGACACTAGCGGGACGCCCTCGGCGCTTGATCGTAGGCTCGTTGGTCAAGCCCGAGTGACGTCGCGAAACGACCAAGCGCCGAGGGCGTCCTTCAGTGATCCGGAGCCCGTTGGCCGGGCGGTGATTCTTGCTGCCGGTCAGGGAACTCGTCTAGAGCGTCTCGCTGCGGATGCTCCGAAGTGCCTGGTCGAGATCGACGGCCAGTCTTTACTCGAGCGCGCCTTGGACGCGCTCGCCTCGCAAGGCGTCACCGAAGCGGTAATCGTCGTTGGCTACAGGAGCGAAGCGGTTCGCGAACGAATCGGCTCCTGCTTCGCGGGGGTCGACATCCGTTACGTCGAGGCGCCCGACTTTGAGACGACGAACAACATCCGCTCACTGTGGGACGCTCGAGAATACCTCGATGAGGATGTCTTGCTGATCGAAGCGGATGTCGCGTTTGACTCATCTGTTATCGGCGCATTGCTCCAGGAGCCGGGCAGCAGCATCGCGGTCGCGCCCTACCACCGAGGGCTCTCGGGAACGGTGGTACGAAGTGACGAGCGCGGGCATGTCACGAGCTTCGTGCTCAGTGCTGATCAGGACGAGTCTCTCGATGCCAGCGCGACGTTCAAGACTGTCAACATCTATCTGCTTCGCAAGGAGTTGCTGCGCGACCAAGTGGTCCCACGGCTTTGCCGAGCGATCGAGGCCGGACATGTGCATGATTACTACGAAAGCATCTTCGGTGACTGCGTGAGGGACGAGACCCTGACCGAGTTGGCCGCGGTCGATGTGTCAGCGAGTCGTTGGTGCGAGATCGATGACCATCGCGATGTGGGTGTTGCCGAGTTCCTGTTCCTGGACCGCGACGCGCAATTCGACCGCGTTCAAGAGCTGTACGGCTCGTACTGGCGGTACGGCTTTACGGACCATTCGTACCTGTACAACATGCACTTCCCTCCCGCGAGCATGCTCGAAGTGTTCCGGGGCGATCTTCGGAACATCGTCACGAACTATCCCGTCGGTCAATCCGAACTTGCTCGTCTCGCTGCCATGTGGGTCGGAGCCAAGCCTGACCACCTCGCGGTGGCCAACGGTGCCGCAGAACTGATCAAGATTCTTGGGCATCAGTTTGTGCAGCGTCTGACGATTCCGACACCCTCGTTCAATGAGTATGAGGAAGTGATCGCCCCGGATGGGCTCAACCGCTTCCCGCTCGAGCCAGGGACGTTCGAACTGGATGTCGACGCGTTCGCAGAGTCTGCCCTTGAGTGGGGATCTGATACGGCAGTTGTCGTCACACCGAATAATCCGACTGCGGTCTCGGTGCCGCCCGGCGAGTTACTCAAGCTGGCGCGTCGTTTAGAGGCTGGGAACTGCCGGCTGATAGTTGATGAGTCTTTCATCGAGTTCTCCAAAGCCGGCGTGGCCGGAAGCGTGGAAGAGATGGTCGATTCGATCGCCAACCTGGTCGTGATCAAAAGCATGAGCAAAGTGTTCGGAATCGCCGGACTTCGCATTGGTTACGCTCTCAGTGCTGACCGAGAGTTCATCAAGACCATCCGCGCCAGCTTGCCGATCTGGAACATCAACGGGCTGGCTGAGGAATTTCTCCGCACTGTCGGGCGTTATCGGAACGAATTCTCGGAGAGCTGCGACCTGACTCGCTCGAGTTGTGCGCAGTTGTACGCGGAGCTGCTCGCGCTACCGGGCATCGTGCCGGTCGAGCCGGACGCGAACTTCGTTCTCTGCAAGCTCGTCGGCGCTTCCGTTACAGGGCCACAAATCGCCCGGCGTATGTACGTTGAGCACAACATCCTGGTCAAGGACTGCGCTGCCAAGAGTATGCCCGAAGCCGATCGTTATCTGCGGATCGCATCACGCACGCCGGAGGAGAACCACCAACTCGTAAGGGCTCTTGCGGCTCTGCTTTAGCCACATCCACGATGTAACGCCGAAAAGGAAAAGGTATGGGAACAAGCGACGAAGAGAACTCCGCCCTCATGGAACAATTAATGAAGTCGATCCCTCCGATGGACCTGCGAAACGGCGAGAAGCTGTTACGGGAGGCGAAGCAGATATTCGACGAGCACGGAGTGGTCTTTTTCCTCCGGCAAGGTACCTGCCTGGGCGCGGTGAGAGAACACGCGTTGATCCCCTGGGATGATGACCTGGACCTCGGATCTATCATCGGCATGCACGGGTTCACCGAGGACCTAATCGAGCCCACAATCGAGTCCTTTCGTGCGAACGGTTGCTACGTCGAGGTCTCAGACGACGGGCTCTACACATCGGTGAAAATCATGAAGTATCGGATCCGAATCGATTGGGGGTGCTACCGGGTGATCAACGGAACAATTCCTCACTATCCGGGTGTGCCTATCCCCATCAGCCTTTTCACCGAATTGACCGAAATCGATTTCATCGGCGACACATATCTCGTTCCGAGCCCGCCCGAGACGTACCTCTGCTGCAAGTACGGTCCGAATTGGGTCACACCGAAACGAGTCGGGTACGAGAAAGATGTACTCGACGCGATGCCGACGGGGACCGTCCCCGGTCGTGCGGGGTGGTTGAAGCAGTTCCTAGCCGTTCGTTTTTCGCCACGCCAGACTGCGACGTTGTTGGTACTCGACGGAAACGACGCCCCAGTGGCAGGGGCAGATGTGTTGCTTGCTGGACTGAGCCGATCCAAGACAAATCGTCAGGGCATCGCGAAGTTTTATTTGCCCGGGCCAGACATCTACGCGTTGGCCGTCACGGCCAACGGCCGCGAGGAAGTCCTTTATGAGGAAGAGATGGACCAGGGAGAGAGGTACGTCTATCGACCGAACCCCGCCAAAGCTGCGGGAAGGTACTTCGTACTCACACAGAAGTAGCGAACGTTCGGCGGCCCCTGCACCGGCTCGCCACTGATAGTCGTGCCCCCCGCTACCAGACAATGTCGCCCCATGACGTCAGAATCTCGCACAACACAACGGGCGACATTCTGATGAAAGCGACTAATTCCGCGGCACGAGGTGAAGAATTCCTTCAACAACAGCTCGGACCACAGCCCGGTCGGTAGTTACAACTTCAACCAATGACGAAGCCCCCACATCGGGGGGCTTTCGTCGTTTTCGGGCCTATGACCTCCGAAAGAAGGCAAGGCAACGCTGAAAGAGGCTCGCCGGTTCGTCCTTTTGTCCGATCTCTAGGCCCTCGCTGGGACCATGCAGTTCGTAGTTTTCAGGTTCTTGTGGGGCATTGGTCAGCTTTCCTCCATCTTCACGAGCTTTGTTTTCTCTTAGCCACCTACGGTGATCGAAATTCCCTTCTAAAGTTGGTTTTTGTTCCAAGCCATGTCCTATTTTCCCACTAAATGAGCGTTGAGTAGCGGATCGCCCTCAAGGACACATCCAGTGAGGGGCAGCGTTTTGTCGTTTTGGGTTGCCTTAGTTATCCACAACTCGAATCTCGTGTACCCCCCGGGGTGATCCCCCAGCGGATCCGGGCCCAGGAGCGTTCGTGGAAGAAATAGAGCGTCAACTTTGTGAACACCTCGAACCCACCTATCGAGATCGCTGTCGCCAGACTGCCGGTGAAGATGAACCCGAGCAGCATGGTGTCCAAACTCGCCAACACGCGATACGTCGCCGTCTTGGTGGCCGAGCGCCGCCGTCCGTCTCGGTGGTGGCCTTCCTCGTCCAGGTCGCGGTCCCACTGCAACCGCGACCAGAGCCGCTCATGCAAAAAGTACAGCGTCAGCTTGGTAGCCACCTCGGTTAAAGCGATATAAGCAGCAGTTTTTGCTCTGCCGCTGGCGCTTACCTCGTCAAGGCCGAAGAACGGACCCAGAAGACTCAGGACAACAAAGGACAGGACCAACGTGTCAATGGTCCCCACCACCCTCCAAGAGATCGCTTTGGCAATCGAGCGAACCGGCCGGATCTCCGGTGGGTTTGGGGGATCAAGGCGCGGATCCTCAGGACCAAAGATCGGCCGTTCAGGTTGCTCCCTCATTACCACCTCCACACCGCCAACACCCTACGCCCTTCGAAGCTAACGCCACCGAATTGGACAACTTTGGTTTAGGCCTCTGGCCTGCGGTTTAGTGTGTGGGCGATACAGGACCGGATACGCGGAATTTGGTAGCTCTGATATCGGACAAACCAAAACAGCTCAGCCAGAGGGGTCACTGGTCTCGGTGTGGGCGATACGGGATTAGCCCCTCAACCGGAGCGCCTCATTGTCGAGTGCCTTCTTGTCGATCTTCCCCACGGCGAGCATTGGGAGTTGCTCGCGAAGGTGCAGGGCCTTGGGGACCCTGTAGTTGGCCAGTCGCTCCCGACAGTGGGCCAGTAGATCATCGGAGGCGGTATCCGGGTCGGCGACTACGAAAGCGTGTCCGACCTGGTCAAACACCGGATCGGACACGGCAACCACAGCTGCCATCCGCACCGCCGGATGCTCCTCGAGGCATTGTTCGATCTCGCGCGGGTAGATGTTGTAGCCACCGGACTTGAACATCTCCGACAGTCGGCCCACCAACTGGATGTGACCGTCGTCGCGCAGCACAGCCAGGTCGCCTGTTCTGAACCAGCCGTCATCGGTGGCAGAGTCGGCGTCGGCGTCGGGACGGTTCCAGTAGCCAGCCATAGTCCAGTCACCGCGGATCTGGATCTCGCCCGACTCGCCAACCTTGCACGGGGTGTCGTCCTCGGTCACAATCCGGTAATCGTGACCCGGGATCGGCACGCCGACTGTGGTCGTCAACTGCTCGAACGTCGATTCAGGTGTGGTGGAGGTGACCGCCCCGGTGCTTTCGGTCATGCCGTAGCCCCCCGAGGCCCTGCCGGCCCCCGTCGCGGCTAGGAGCGCCTCAAGGACCGGCACCGACATGGCCGCCCCGCCCCAGGCGACGTGTTCGACACACGACAGGTCGACGTTCGGGAAGGTTGGGTGGGCCAGGCAGATCTGAAAGATGGTAGGCACACCGGCCCACACCTGGACCTGCTCGGCTTCAATGGTGGCCAACATCAGTTCCGGATCGAACCGCTCCTGGAAGACCACCGTGCCTCCGCTGATCATGGCCCGGGCACAGATGTCACTGACCGCGCCGACGTGGTTGACGGGCAGGTTGCAGATGACCTTCTTACCCCCTAAGCCGCGGGCCCTGGCTCCGGTGACCCCGCAATAGGCCACTCCCCGGTGGGTGAGCAGGGCGCCCTTGGGAGTACCGGTGCTACCCGAGGTATAGACGATGAGCGCTGGGTCGGATGACTCAACGGTCGCTTGCCGAGCGCCCAGTTCCCCAGTGTCGATGTCCCCGCCCCCGACTAGGAAGGTCTCCCAGTCCGATTGGTCAAGAACGATCGTTCGTTCCACTTCGTCGATCCGCTCGGCCAGACGCTCGCCGGTCCGGTCGCCGCCGATAGTACCGTCGAAGATTAGCCGGGGCGCGGCGTCGGCGACCACGAAGACCAATTCGTCCCAGGTGTATTTCGGGTTGAGTCCCTGCCAGATACAACCGATAGACGTTGCTGCCAGGAAGTGGATGAAGAAGTCGAGCCGGGCATCGCCCAGGAAGGCCACCCGGTCACCCCTCATCGACCCGGCGGCTACCAGGGCGGCCGCCACCCGGTCGATCTCGACCCGGGCATCAGTCCAAGCCAATCGGCGGCCGGTGAGCTGGGGTCCACCGTCAACCAGAAACTCGGCCTCCGGGCGACTCCCCGCCCAGTGGTCGACGTAGAGGTCGATCCGGTCAAGGACCGGAACCCCAGTCATCGCTCATACCGGATGTAGAAGAGCCACTCGGCGATCACCGCCGGCTCCTCAATACCCTCGGCTTCGATGGTGGCCTTGACCCTCACAAGGTCGTCGCCGTCTTCCTTCGGTGCGACGTCGAGCACCTCGAAGCGGCCCCGGAGCCGGGTGCCGGTGGGTACCCGGCTCACAAACCGCACCCTGTCGAACCCGTAGTTGAATCGGTTGAGGACGCCCTCGGCCGGCCAGTCCAGGTCCCGAGCCATACGGCTCAGTTGGCCAAGCATGAAAAAACCTTGGAGGATCGTCCCCCCGTAGGGGCCAGCGACCGACCGCTCGACGTCGTTGTGGATCCAGCCCGAGTCGCCGACCAGATCGGCGAAGGTGTCGACATCGTCCTGGCCGGTGTCGTACCAACGGCTGACCCCTAGTTCGGCTCCCACCAGATCGGCGAATCGGTTGACCACAGAACTCCTCCACGACGGCGTTCCCCCGCGCCATGCTAGGTGGTGGTCGTTGATGAGTGTAAGACCGCGGCGACCTTGAGAGCGCTACAGGACTCGAACCTGTGACCCTCTCCTTCTAGTTATTTGTACCCGATTCCTTCTTTTTCAACGGACCCATTGACTGTCGGGCGCAAGCCACCAGCCCGATCACTCAAGATGCCAGAAGCCTTGAGACTAGGGCGTTCCCCCCAATACTGCGCACCGCGTCCTTCGCATCAGGAGGTCTCCTTTTTCAAGGAACGCTCCCCCACCTTTCGAGCTGCTGTTTTACGGTCTGCAGGAATAGAGCTGCGGGTGCTCCGTCGAAGGCTCGATGATCCCAGCTAAGGCTGAGTGTTATGGCTGTGACCCCAGTGAAGGAATCGTTTTCCCAGATCGCTATTTCGCGTAGTCTGCCGACACCCAAGATCGCTGTGTTGGGTGGATTGATTATCGGTGTGAAACTGTCAACGCCGTACATCCCAAGCGCTGTCACAACGAAGGTCCCGCCCTCGAGTTCCTCCAGGCTTAGCTTCCCCTCGCGGGCCGCGACTGCGAGACGCTCGGTTTCTGTGGCTACTGCTCCGAGATCGAGCGAATGCGTATTCCGGATAACCGGAACTATTAATCCCCGGTCTAACGCGACGGCCATCCCAACGTGTGCAACTGGTAGCAGAGCGAGACCCTCTCCGGTCATCTGGCTGTTGACATAGGGGTGCTGATGTAAGGCTGCGGCTGTTGCAGCAATTACGTAATCGGTGTACCCAGGTGGCTTATTTTCGCCTTTCCGGTTTTCGCGGTCTTCCACTACCGCTGTCATGTCCACTTCCATAGTGATGGTCAGCTGAGCCATCTCTTGCAATGCCGCGTGCATGCGTCGGGCGATGGTTCCGCGCATCCCAGTCATTGGGATCACTTCGCTCGGAGTCTGTGACAGCGCTGCTAATTCAGCTATCGGAGGATCTTGGGGGGCAGGAGCTATGAGAGCCTGAATGTGTTGAATGACGTCTAATCGAGTGATCCTTCGATCCGGGCCAGCTGGCTGGATATCATCAAGCTCAATGCCGATGAGATCGGCGAGGTTCCGGGCAGCAATGGTGGCGAGCGGTCGGGGTCCGCTCTTCGCCGAGAAGCCCGATCTGGTAGGTGGGTTCGTAGCGGCTACCTCTACGTCATTACTGATTATCCGGCCTTGGGGTCCCGATCCGGAGATAGTTGCAAGGTCTATCCCCAGTTCACGAGCACGTCGTTTCGCGCTCGGCGAGGCCAAAACGCGACCTGGTTTGTCTTTCGGCCCGAGCGAACCTGCAGCCTTAACCGGGCCTGCTCCAGGAGAATCCGTCGATTTCGAGTGCCGACCTTCTCCAGGTCCTGGTTCTTGTGGCACTGGTGGTGTTTCACCTTCCTCAAGGAACCAGCCGATCAGACTTCCACACTGGTAGGCCTCGTCAACTTCACCGATTTGTTTGAGTACTCCACTACTACTTGCCTCAACGTCGGTCTCCACCTTGTCCGTCTCGATTATCAGCACCGCCTGGCCCGCGACGACATCCGTTTCGTCGTCGACGAGCCATTGAAGAATTGTTCCTTCCTCCATGGTTAAGCCAAGTTTGGGCATCTGGAACTGTCGGGCCATTTCTTAGCAAGCCTCTCCGCATTCAAGTGACATCACTTTTTCGATATCAATTACCCAGAGTCCATCGTGTGAAACGGTGACCAGGGCGCTGCGCCCAGAAGCCAACACCAAGTCGCGCTCACCATCAAAGCTCAATACTCCTGGCCCCGACATCTCGACAAAATCATTAGCTCGGAGTCGACGCCAAGAAGCAATTTCAACCTCGCTAAACAAGCCCGGTGCAATCGGCACTCGAAACCGTTCGCCTTCACCAAAGGTGACATGCACCCCGCCCGGTTGATGCCTCGTAGTTGGAGCTACCCGGGATGCTATAGATGAGAGCCCCACCGTTGCTCTTTCTGCGATTGCTGCAACCATCTCAAGCAGGCTCTGGCCTTTCCAGACCGCGCGACTGCCGGTGAACGATTCGTCGACGAGGGCTATATCTACCAAAGCTTGTTCTGTTTCTCCGTGGTCGAGTTCGACGTCGATGATCTTTGCCTGATTCGCGACTTTGTGAATCGGCGGCTGTTGGGAGGCAACTATTCCCGCCGCCTGTCCGGCGATAGTGGCCTCAACCTGGCGAGGAAAGACGTTGTTGGTCCCTGTCGATACTGCCACCACCGGAGCGGTGCGCCATCCTTTTGCAACATCTCGATGTGTTCCATCGCCACCGAGCACTATGACGGCGCCCACACCTCGATCCCGAAAGATTGCTGCTGCGTTTTGAGAGTTAACTCCCGAGTCGTAGGGCGGTGCGTCCAAGAACGCTACTTCCGCATCTAAGGAAAGACCGTCTATCGCGCGCAATCCGAGGGCCCGACGATCATCGGTGATGAGTAACCGCTGGGCCCCGCCTTCGACAGCGCCAACTACGGCTCTTCTGATAATTCCAATCTTCGCCATGTCTGACACAGGTGAGGCCGCCGACACCAGTCTCCGGATATCTTTCCCGGCAACCGGGTTGGCGATGACACCAACGGTAGCGGTCACATTCCCAATGTCTCGCGGATTCCTTCCGCGATACGGTCCGCGTTTGGGACATATTCGGCTTCCAGCGATGGGCTAAACGGGACCGGGGTGAACGGCGCTCCGACTCGGCCGACAGGAGCGTCCAGGTAATCGAAGGCTTGCTCTTGTACTTGAGACGCGATTTCCGCGCCAAGTCCACCAAATCGGACGGCTTCGTGAACGACCACAATGTTGCCGGTCTTTCGTGCTGAGGTCGTGACGGCGTCAATATCGAGGGGTTGCACGGTCCGAAGGTCGATGATTTCACAGTCAACGCCTTCCCCCGCAAGCTCGTCCGCGGCCTTGGCTGACTCCTGAACCATGCGCCCGTATGTGACCACAGTGACACTAGATCCTGGTCGGATGACATTGGCCACACCTATCGGCACCTCGTACAGATCCTCGGGCACGTCGCCTTTTAGGCCCAGCAGTCGTTTGTTCTTGACGTAGACAGTCGGGTTGTTGTCCCGGATGCATGCGACTAGAAGTCCTTTGGCGTCGTGGGGATTTGAAGGCATTACGACCTTCAGGCCCGGAATGTGACACAGGATCGCTTCAAGGCTTTGGCTGTGTTGGGCAGCAGCGGATAAACCAGCGCCAGCGCTCGTGGTGATGGTGAGAGGCAGCGTTGCTTTACCCCCGAACATGTACTTAAGTTTTGCGGCCTGATTCGCGATCTGGTCCATCGCCACCAAGATGAAGTCCATAAACATCAAGTCGACAACTGGTCTCAATCCTGTGACCGCGGCTCCAATACCCAGGCCCACGATGGCCTGTTCGCTGATGGGAGTGTCAACGGCACGTAAATCGCCGAAAGCATCATTGAGACCCACAAAGGACCCAAAAACACCACCAGCTTTCCCTACGTCCTCACCGGCAAAGAAAACGTCGGGATCTTCTTCCATGACTTGGCGGAGGCCTTCATTGAACGCCGCACCATAGGTAAGTGTTCGCGCTTCTTTTTCAGTAACAGTCACGGCGTCACCCCTGAGTAGACGTCTTCGTACAAGCTTTCAGCCTTCGGTAGAGGACTCTCCTCAGCAAAGACAATGGCTTGTTCGACCGCTCCTGCAACTCGTTCGTGCACTGCTTGAGCGTCCTCTGCTGTTAACACTCCTGACTCGGCTAATCGGGCTTCAAAGAGGTCTATGGGATCGCGTTTTTTCCATTCGGCGAGTTCTTCGTCTGAGCGGTATTTCATCCCTAGAGTCTGAACCCCATGGTGGTTATAAAAGCGGTAGGTCTTGGCTTCGATAAATGAGGGGCCTTGTCCGGAGCGGGCCAAAGCCACCGCTTCCGTAGCTGCCTCGTGTACCGCTACTACGTCCATGCCGTCGACTATTACTCCCGGCATTCCGTACCCAGCAGCTCGGTCAACGACGTCTGTTATGGCCATCGTTCGCTCGCGAGGAGTGAACTCTCCGTATTCGTTGTTCTCGCAGACAAAGACCACTGGTAGCACCAACGCGGCAGCCATGTTGGCGGCCTCATGGAATGCTCCAATGTTGGAGGCTCCATCGCCAAAGAAAACAACCGATACCCGACCATCATCTCGGTACTTGTTTGCGAAGCCGGCGCCTACTGCGATGGGGACACCCGCTCCGACTATTCCGTTTGCCCCAAGCATCCCAAGGTCGAGATCACATATATGCATGGATCCGCCTTTGCCTTTGCAGTAACCGGTGGCTTTACCCATGAGTTCTGCCATCATCCGCTCAAAGTCACCGCCTTTAGCCACTAGGTGTCCGTGTCCGCGATGGGTCGAGCTGATCTGATCATCATCGTTCAGCGCTACACACACTCCCGCTGCCACCGCTTCTTCACCTACATACAAGTGCAGAAAGCCCGGCAGTCTGGATTCTTCTGCTAGTCGGCCAGCAGCCTCCTCGAAGTGGCGAATTCTCACCATCCGATGATGCATGTCGAGCAGAACATCTTCACTGAGTTGCACGATCCGTCCCCTCTAAACGTGGGTTTCTCGCTTGCAGTATTACAGGCTCAAGAATCGTGAGGCGCATAAAAGACGCTCGTAACCGAGGACGGCGCCAAGTCCGTCGGCCAACAGGAGCAAGAGCTGCGCACCGAGGCGAAGCAGATCCGAGTGTGGTTCGAGTATGACGTGAAGCCAGCGCAACCTTCTGCATCGAAGCCCTTCAGGGTTAGCCTCGGGTAAGGCTCCGGTCAGCGTTCATGGCGTCGAGCATCTTCTGAACGGCTTTCGTCCAGTGAGGATGGGTGAAGACCCAGAACTGCTCTGAAGCGATGGCTTCAACAACCATGTCGCCAACTTCATTGGGGTCCATCCCATTGTCGAGCACGTCCTGTATAGATTTCGCCACCTTGCCAGAGGTCTTGCCGTCGGTCTTTGGTTTTGCTTGGCCGGGCCTGTACTCGACTGAATGTCGGCTGATGTTGGTGTTAATTGGCCCAGGACACAGAACTGAGGCATGCACTGGGCTGTTACGGCCGCGAAGATCTCGTTCGAGGGTCGCCATAAGGGCGACGACGCCATGTTTGGCAACGTTGTAGGCACCCATCATCTGGGCGGCCACCAGGCCTGCCATGGAGGAAGTCGAATTGATATGACCTTCCTCTTGTTGTTCGATGAGAGGAAGAAACACGTCGACTCCGTAAATCGGACCCCACAGGCAGACATCAATAATCCACTTCCAGTCGGCGAGCTTCATCGAATGGGTCGCTGTGGGGATACCAATCCCCGCGTTGTTACACAACAGGTGAACGGCGCCATACTCCGCGATCGTGGCGTCCGCCAGAGCTTGGATTTGCTCATGGCTCGAAACATCGCAGCGCATGCCCATCACCTGGGAGCCGCCGGCTTCGAGCTCTGCCACCGCTGCTTGTAGTGCGCCGTCGTCAAGGTCAGCGATCACCAGATGCATGCCGGACCGAGCGAACGCCCGCGCCATTCCGAGGCCGATTCCGCTCGCACCCCCAGTGACCACGGCGACCCTGCCATCGAGTTGCTTCATGATTTCCCCTTCTGCATTTCCAGGAAGATGATGCCACGAGAGATGCCATTATGAAGTATCGGTATTTCCTGGGTCGTGATGTCCGGTTTGTACCAATCAAAGTGGGCGCTACAGAACTCACTTACCGATACAAAAAGAAAATCCCGTTCTCGTGGGACAAACCACAAAAGGGATCCGATATTCAACGGTGAAGAATAATGCAGCCATCTACATCCCAAAGAGCTCCGACGATGAAACATCGATCTCCGGCAACCAACTCCACGATCTAACCGATGTCGCCATGTGTCATGGTCACTCGACTCGGATTATTCGTGGTAACCGCCAACATCACAGCCTGATCAGGGCGAGCAATACATGCGCGACGAAGACACCACGACTTGGGTCGAATTTCCTTCAGAAGCTGAACACAGAACGGTTGACCTCGGGCGCAGATTCGCCCACCAGCCCAGTGGTCTAAACTGATGTTCAAGCGAAGGTTATGAAGCGTCCCGTTAAGTTGGACCCCTAGCGCTACGGGTATGGCTCGGGAAGGACGCAATGACTCGGTCAGATCTGATCACAACGACAGTTGTCGGCAGCTACCCCCAACCCGATTGGCTGATCGATCGGGAGAAGCTTCGCACCAGACTTCCGCCACGAGTGCGAAGCGCCGAACTGTGGCGAATCGAAGACCCCTATTTAGAAGACGCCCAGGACGACGCAACACTTCTCGCCATACACGATATGGAGCGAGCCGGTATAGACGTCATTAGCGACGGGGAGATCAGAAGAGAGAGCTACTCCAATCGTGTCGCTACAGCGTTGGGCGGAATCGACACTGAGAACGAGGGGGTGGCCCTCGATCGTACAGGCGAACCGAATCCGGTCCCGCGAGTCGTAGGGCCAATCGTCAGGGAACAGCCAATTGAAGTGAGAGACGTAGAGTTTCTCCGCGCCAATACCGATCGCTCCATCAAGATCACCCTTCCTGGACCTTTCACCATGACCCAACAGGCCGAAGACGTCTACTACAACGACGAGGTTGCCCTGGCCATGGACTACGCGAAAGCGGTCAACGCAGAGATCAGAGATTTATTCTTAGCGGGAGCTGACGTCGTCTGTCTCGATGAACCGTATATGCAAGCAAGACCAGAAAAGGCTCAGAGCTATGCGGTGAGTGCGATCAACGAAGCGTTGGACGGGATCGAGGGCACCACTGCCCTCCACATGTGTTTTGGTTACGCCGCCATTCACGCTCTAAGGGGCTTAGAAAAACCGAACTCGTACTCCTTCTTGGCAGAATTGAACGAAAGCAACGTTGATCAAGTATCGATCGAGGCAGCCGAACCCGATATTGACCTCGAAGTTTTAAGCGCGCTGCCGGACAAGGACATCGTCCTTGGCGTAATCGACAATGGAAACCCCAATGTCGAGAGCCCTGAACTGGTCGCTCGTCGCATCGAGTCGGCTCTCGCCTACGTGTCGCCGGAGCGGCTCATTGTCTCGCCGGATTGCGGAATGAAGTACTTGGACCGGCGGGTTGCATTTTTAAAACTTTGTGCGCTGGTCGAGGGAGCTGAACTAGTCCGCAAAACTTTGCTCTGATAAGCAGCGTCAACCAAGCAACGCTTCACAGGCCGGCCCGGTGGTGCGCCGCTACTCCCCCACATACATCTTCTGTCTAACTACGTCGGTTCGTGTTTGGTTCAGCTATCCAATCTCTCTAATCGTCCAGCCAGCCCGTAATCTTTCAACGCTTACTCAGAGCTTCTGAATCGTCCAGGCAAGAGGCCCGACACGTCAGCATCGCCAAAGGTTGCGGACGGCTCACCGCCCAACGCCAGGTCGGCCAGGAGGACGCCGGCACCACGCGATGTGTAGATGCCACATCCCCCCTGACCGACGCACCACACGAACGTGGGTTGGTCGGAATCAGGGCCGATCGCCAGCGAGCGGTCGGGTGTGAAAGTGCGCAGGCCCGCCCAGGTCGAGTTAACGGACCGGATCCCGAGCGTGGTGGCTTCGTTGATCCGCTCGATAGCCAGCGCAACGTCGAGCTCCGCGGGCTTGGCATCGCAGGGTTTGGATGGGGTCTCGTCTCCCAACGAGCAGAGCATCTGCTCCCCGTCGTGCTTTGCGTACCAGTTCTGTCCGACGTCGGCAGTGAAGGACCAGCCGGTGGTGTCACAGCCGGGACCGTTCACCATGAACGCGGTTCGTCGGTAGGGCTGCAGTCCGATCGGCTCCACACCAGCCCGTGCGGCCACCACGTCACCCCACGCACCGGCGGCGTTCACCACGATGTCGGCGCAGACGTCGCCATCCGTCGTCTCTAACCTCCAGCCATTTCCGTCAGGTCGCGCTGCGTCCACCCTGGCCGAGGTGGTGATCCGTCCGCCGCCACGTCGAAAGCCGCGCACGTAGGCTTGATGGAGAGCGCCGACGTCAATATCGGCGCAGTCCGGTTCGAGGACTGCACGGTCGACGAGCTCGCGGCGGAGCGGCGGGAAGTAGTCCATGGCTTCGTCCACCGTCAACTCCACCGACGGTGAGGGCAGCAGGCTTCCCTCGGCCAGCAGCTCGTCCATCTGGTCCGACTGGGCTTCCGAGGAGATGTGCATCACCGTTCGAGGCGATAAGAGGGGAGCGTCGACCAGGTCTGTCGGGGTGTCGCGCAGGAAGTCGACGCTGGCCCTGGTGAGGATGAGGTTGGGCCTGGTGGTCAGGTTTTCGAGGAGGATCGCCGCCGAACGCCCTGTCGTGTGGTGCGCTAGAACCGGCTCGGCCTCCAGGAGGAACACCTCAGCATCGGGATGTGCTTCGACAAGGTGGTAGGCGGCGCTCACGCCGGCGATGCCCCCGCCGACAACCGCTATCCGAACCCCTGTCATCCTTCATGCTCACACATGGACGACCACGTTAACGTGCGGGCATGGATATCGAGACGTACCGACACCTTGGGCTCGACTTAAACTTCGCTGACCATCGAGGTGCTGAGGAAGTCAATGGTCGCAGCAATCTAGAGATCGCTGATGCATTCGACACCCCCGGTGACGTGGCTTATCACCCCTGCCCCGAGGCGCAACGAGAGCCAGATGCTATTGGCACCGTGCACCGTTTCGAAGATTGGCGCTCCTCGGCGGCGTATCCCGGCACAGTGCGCGATGTGTGGCTGTACGAGCCAGCGTCCCCAAAGTCCATGGACCCGGTGGCATTGCTGGTGTTTAACGACGGTGCCAAATATTTGGACCCTGCCGGACCAGTGCGGGCTGCGCGAGTGCTCGACGTTCTACAGGCCTCGGGTGCGCTGGAGCCAACCGCTGCGGTGTTCGTCTCACCGGGACGCCCCCTCGATGTTCCTGCCGCTGAGTCTCCGTGGGAGATCAACTTCCATCCCAAGGCTCGTGAGCAGCGTTGCATCGAATACGACAACCTAACTGATACCTACGCAAGATTCGTTGTCGATGAGCTACTTCCGTTCGCCCAGCAACAGCTTGGTGTGAGAATCGACGATGAACCCTCACGTCGAGCGACGGTGGGGATCTCCAGTGGCGGGATTTGTGCCTGGACAACAGCATGGCACCGCCCGGACTCCTTCGGCCTAGTGCTCAGCCATTGCGGATCGTTCGTGAACATCCGGGGCGGCCACGCTTGGCCGTATCTAGTGCGCTCTACCGCGGCCAAGCCGATAAAGGTCTTCCTGCAGTCAGGCGAGCTAGACGCCAACATCATTTACGGGAATTGGCCCCTAGCGAACAAGCAGATGGCTGCCGCCCTGCAGTTCGCGGGCTACGACGTTAGGTTCGAGTTTGGGACCGGTGGTCACAACCTCCGACATGCAGGTGCCCTTTTTGCCGAATCGCTCCACTGGCTATTCACCGACTCAGCTTAAGCGAAGCCGACTGGCCACGATTTCAGGGGCTTTCAGCTCCTATGGGTGAAGCCCTTGCCGCACTCCCCCACATACATCTACTGACTATCGGTGTGGGTTCATGTTTGGTTCAGAGGCACGCCAGCTCTGCCGCGGGTCTGCTAGGCAGAGTGTCACGGCAACTGGATGCCACGACTGATGTCAGACTGGACCCATAATGAGCGAACCTCGATAGGTGTGGCGGCACTCCACATTCGCAACGCAGTGACCATAGGTAATCCAACAACAGAAAGAGAAATAACCATGAAGCGATATGTAGCGGTGTTGATTGGTCTTGTACTGGTCTTTGTCACTGGCTGTGTTAGCCAGGCCGACACCGTGTCCAAGAACCTTTCGACTGCGGCAGAAGAGTTCGAGATCAGTAGGCGGATTGTCATGTTCAATGGGATTACCGATAATTACCTTTTGAGTATCGAAGGACGCTGCTCTATTGAGGTTGATGCAGCCGACAATCAACTTGAGGTGACTTGCAAGGTCGGCAAAGACGCTTTCGAAAAGCACTTTCTTGGCCTGTCTGACAATGTTTCCTACCTCGTCGAGCAGCTAAAACCTGTCGACGCGAACGAGTTCCGGACAAGAGTGGTCTTCAGGCCTGAGACAATCCTCCCGGACGTCGACCTCAAAACGTCGTCGAACGATAATAGTTAGGTGATTCGCGTTCCCTCATAGCTTCAGCTCAGGGTCTTCGAATAGTTTCTAGGTTCGCCAGACCCGAAGATTGAAGGGTCGAGTGGTCCATCTATAAGGGATGGGGTCGCGCGTCGGCAGTTTGCCCTTTGTTGGAACGGACCCGACCACTGCTATCCCAAAGGATCTGCAATGCAGCTCCCTCGTCCATGTCTGGATTGCCAGAGACCCACGCCACCGGGCCGGTCTCGTTTCCCTCAATATCTCCGCCTCGTTCGACGAACGTGGGATCAGGTGTCGCAGCCGAGGCGCAAGCTTCGGAAGCAGGGCGGTGGAGCTGCCCGTCGCCTTCGCTGACTGCCAGGTCTGTGGCAACACATTCACTTCTCATCTCATCGAGGTCGGTCACATCCAGCCAGTAGCACTCGGTGGATCAGATGCAGACGAGGGCAATGTCAGGCCGCTATGCCTGCAATGTCACTCTCTACGGCCAATTCCGCGCCCAACCCCTACCCTGGTACTTCGATATCGGGATCAAACCAATACCTAGGCCTCCGCATTTCGGTGCGGGGGTCTTTTGTGTTCCCCAAACCAAGAGCTGAACCGGCCTTAAATCGCGCGTCTTTAGGTGTGGGCGCTACAGGACTCGAACCTGTGACCCCCTCCTTGAAAGAAATAAACGAGCCCTGGATACTTAGACTTTGCGGAGTCGCCCTGTGCGGGTGAGTCCAACAACCCACCCGCACCTATAAACACAGCAAAAGTGCTACAACAAGGTTGAGCGAGAATGGTTTAAAAACCGACAACTTGCTTGTGGCCGTGGACCGAACTGACGATGTAAAGAGGTGCTTCGATGGCTTTTAATCTTATGGAATTGCCATACGCGTTATCTGATCTGGAGCCGTATATGAGTCAGAAAACGCTGGGATTTCATTACCAAAAACATCATGCTGGTTATGTAGCCAATTTGAACAAACTTATTGGCGATGTCGATGACGAGTTAGAGTCCGTTATTAGCTCCTCAAGCGGACTGGTATTCAATAATTCAGCTCAAATCTGGAACCACAATTTTTTCTGGCAATCCATGTCTCCGCAAGGTGGAGGAGCCCCGCCTGAACCCGTTGAGCAGGCCCTATCGAGTGCATTCGGGTCTGTGTCACAGTTTAAGAAGTTATTTTCGGAGGCCGCGTTAAGTCAGTTTGGGTCCGGTTGGGCCTGGCTTGTCGATGATGGCGACGATCTAAAAATTATGAAAACTAGCAATGCAGATTTGCCTTTAATGCACTCAGCACAATCGATGTTGACCATCGACGTGTGGGAGCACGCTTACTATCTCGATCACCAGAACCACCGCGTGGACTACATCAACACCTTTGTTGATCACCTCGTGAATTGGAGTTTGATCGAATCTCTCATTATTAATCCATAGGGTCACCACCCCATTCGGCGAGCCAGTAGACACCGAGCGCAGTAGCCAAATATGTGGAGCACTTTTCTTCGACGCTCTGGAAGGCTCACCGGCTAGATCCCGACGCGATCAGGGTGCCATCCAGCCTGGGAGGCGGTAAGTTCGCGCCATGGCTGAACAGTCCGTCACCTTAAATCGTTACTCGTCTCGCATAACCCAACCACCGAGCCAAGGCGCCTCCCAGGCCATGCTCTACGCGACCGGTCTGACCCCTGCCGATCTTCAGAAAGCGCAGGTGGGTGTTGCGTCGTGCTGGTATGAGGGGAACCCATGCAACATGCATCTTGCAGACTTAGCGGACCATGTGAAGCGCGGCGTGGTGGAGTCGGGCCTGGTCGGGATGCGGTTTGACACAGTCGGTGTGTCCGACGGGATATCGATGGGCACTGACGGGATGTCGTACTCGTTGCCCAGCCGTGATCTCATCGCTGACTCGATAGAAACGGTGATGGCAGCGCAGTGGTACGACGGCCTGGTCGCTCTGCCCGGGTGCGACAAGAACATGCCGGGGTGTGTGATGGCTATGGGTCGGCTTGATCGGCCCGCCATAATGGTCTACGGCGGAACCATCCGGCCGGGCTCAGCGATGATCGGCGGCGTCGAGGAAAAGCTCGACATCGTCTCGGCGTTCCAGAGCTACGGCCAATCCCTGGCCGGTTCGATCACCGAGGCGGAGCGCGAGGCCATCGTCGCCCACGCTTGCCCCGGCGCTGGTGCATGTGGAGGCATGTACACAGCGAACACCATGGCCAGCGCCATCGAGGCTCTTGGTCTGAGTCTGCCCTACTCATCAAGCACCGCGGCCGTCGACCCAGCCAAAATCGACGAATGTGTTCGGGCCGGCCGCGCCATGCGGCGCCTACTCGAGGCTGACCTCAGACCGCGCAAGATCGTAACCCGAGGCTCGCTGGAGAACGCGATGGTAGTGACCATGGCACTGGGCGGATCAACCAATGCAGTGATCCATCTGATCGCCATGGCGCGGGCCTTCGAGCTGGAGTTAACCATCGACGATTGGCAGGCGACAGCCTCACGGGTCCCGCTTCTTGCAGACCTCAAACCGTCGGGTAGCTACGTTATGGCCGACCTACACGAGGTGGGGGGTGTCCCCGCAGTGATGCGGTACCTGTTGGAACAGGAGCTGATCGACGGTGAACAGCTCACGGTCACCGGTCAGACCATCGCAGAGAACCTCGAGACGGTGCCGGATCTGACTGAGGGTCAAGACATCATCGCGACCGTCGACGCACCGGTGAAGGAGCGAGGTCATATCAGCATCCTGCGGGGCAACCTGGCGCCGGGTGGCGCGGTCGGTAAGGTCACGGGAAAACAGGGGCTCCAGTTCACCGGACCGGCCCGGGTGTTCGACAACGAAGAGGACATGTTGGCGGGACTTGAGCAGGGCGTGATCACATCGGGTGATGTCATCGTCATCCGCTACGAAGGCCCCAAGGGAGGGCCCGGTATGCCCGAAATGCTCACTCCAACAAGTGCCCTGGCAGGGGCTGGTTTCATCGACCAAGTTGCGCTTATCACCGACGGACGCTTCTCGGGAGGAAGCCACGGCTTCATCATCGGCCACGTCGTGCCGGAGGCACAGGACGGCGGCCCGATCGCGTTAGTCCAGGACGGCGACACAATCACGATCGACGACGAAACCCACGCTCTCACCGTCGACCTATCCGATGAACAACTGGCCGCCCGTCAGAACGAATGGACCGCACCACCTCTCAGAGCCAGCAGCGGCGCGCTCTGGAAATACATCAAGAACGTCGAGGACGCCAGCCACGGCTGCATCACCGACGGCTGAGATTCGGCTCTGATCGGTTCCATTGCGGTACCAAGCACCAGCCATCGGTCTCGGTCTCGCCCGCCTCGGGCCGTTCTGGCTGTGGCGGGTTCTCAGCCGCCGATGTGGCTCATTTCGACCTTGTTGAGCCCGGCGGTCAGCGATGACCTGATCTCGGAGTACCGGTCCGTTGGCCGGCCCAGAGGTCGTGCACGGCCTCGTCGAGGCTCTGTTCACCAGGTCAGAGAAGGGCATCGAACCAAGCGATCAGCTGGCCAGTGCCCCATAACCTGTTCACGATGCCGCCCGAAAGCTCGAATCACCTCGTACCCAGCCGAGGCCATTGGCGAACGAAGAGCGGTTTCAGCGAATCTCGATGGTCAGCTCGGCATGAGCCTGCCGGAGCGACTCCTCCGTCGTCCGGGGTGTGTCGCCCATGGCGAACAGGAAACCCAGATAGCGGTCTGCTTCTGGTGGCGGACGTACGTGGCTGCCGATGGGGATGGTCAGCTCCATATCGACGATGCCCGGCACCGCTCTTGCCTGTTCTTGGCCGCTGATGTTGGTGAGGATACCTGCCCTGGAGATGGGCAACATCATGACTCCCGACGCAGCCGCCTGCAGCGCTGAGGGCCCACCTCGGTATCCCAGAGCGCTTCGCAACAGCGTCACCTCCAGCGATGTACCCAACAGGCCAAAACGTAGCGACCGGCCACACAAGCCCCCGATGGAGCGGGCCGCGACCTCGAGCAGCGACACTTGACCGTCGTCTATTCGCATCTCGGCATGGATCGGTCCCTGGACGAGTCCGAGGGCGGCGGCGGCGGCACGGGCAATTGAGGCGATCTGATCTTGGACCCGACCATCAAGCAGCGAGGGAGTGACTAAGATCGTCTCCTCGAAGTACGGGCCGTTCATCGGGTCTGGCTTGTCGAACAGTGCAAGCACCTCGAGATCTCCGTCGACGAGGAGACCCTCGAGGGCAATCTCGGTACCAGGCAGGAACGCCTCGGCCAGGATGGGCTCGTCGGGGTCGCGACCCGCCTCGGCTGTGATGGCTCCAATGCGGGCAACCGCGGCAAGAACTGCCTCAGCGTCATCGACCCTGATGACGCCTCGACTCGCAGAGAGAGATACGGGCTTGAGTACCACGGGATACCCGACTTCGGTACATGCCCGGCTCGGATCGTCGTTGGCTCCAATGATGCGATAGGCGGGTTGGGGCAACTCAGCCCTGGCGAAGATCTCGCGCATCGTTGACTTGTCGCGTGTTGCGCGCACAGCCTCGAGCGAGTTGTGCACCAGGCCGAGTTCCTTCGCGGCGACAGCGGCCATCACGACACCGCCGTCGTCGGCCGCGACCACCGCATCAAGGGGAAACTCCTCCGCGAACTCAACAATGCGACGAGCCGACCATTCCGGACGCAGCGGATCGACGCGAACCATCCTGGGCGACGCTGTCCGCCCTCGAATCACCTGGGCGGCATCTGTGGCAATAATTGCTTCCGCGCGCAAGATCTTGGCCGCTGCGACGAAGTCGGCAGTGCGATACGACGCGCTCGGCAAGACGATGAGCACCCGAGTCACCACCACCGCCACACTACAGCGAAGCCACCCGGCTGAACTCAGGTAGCCTGATGACCACTCGTCGAACCGCAGGAGGCCGCCGTGGCCGCCGACCAGGTGCTATCGATCACCGACAAGGCGCTCACCAAGATTCTGGACGTTCGCTCCCAGGAGGCCGACGGCGACCAGTTGGCACTAGAGGTTGGTATCACCGGGGTGAGCGGCGGAAAGTTCACATACGACCTAGCCATGATTCTGGTCAAGGAGATCCCGCCCGACGACCACACCGAAGACCATGGTGTGCTCAACGTGGTCATCCCCGCCGACTCTGTGGAAAACCTGAAGGGCGCCACCCTCGATGTGTCCCGCGACCTCCTCAACCCGAGCCTCGTGCTGGACAACCCCAACGGGCCAAGCCCCCGCATCGTGGCGGACGGCTCACCCCTAGACCTAACCGGGCCTGTCGAGCAACGGATCGTCCAGGTTCTCGACCACGAGATCAACCCCACCATCGCGGCACACGGCGGGGTAGCCGAACTCGTCGCAGTTGAAGAAGGAACCGCGTACCTGAGGCTGGGCGGGGGTTGCCAGGGCTGTGGCATGGCCTCGGTGACACTGTCCCAGGGCATTGCACAGACCATCAAAGAAGCGATCCCCGAGATCACCAACATCATCGACGTAACCGACCACGCCTCCGGCGAAAACCCCTATTACGAGGCCGCCAAAGCTTAGACGCCACATGCCGCGTTCGGATCCGCACCGGACCTCGGGGCCTCATGTACATCGGGTTTGGGTGCCGATCAGATTTCGGACTTCGAACCAGTGACTTCTGACGGGTAAATGGACCAGAATCACGTAAAGAACGTAAAAACTCAATCTCTGGTGCCCCTAGACCAAAAACACCCCCGTCAGTCTTGTCGGCGAACCTTGGTTTAGGCCTCTGACCTGGGGTTTTGTGTGTGGGCGCTACAGCGCAGTAGGTCTAAAACAAATGAATGGTTCCTTTCCCGTGGAACAAACCACGAAAGGAACCCCAATATCTGATGGTGAAGACCAACTCAGCCATCTGCATCCGAAAGGGCTCAGACGATGGATCGTCGAGCTCGGACGGCCAACTGCGCGAGCTAGACATCATCGGCTATGCAACCAGCCTCAGCCAAATCCGCCGGACACCGAAGTTTGTTGATAGCGGCGGCGAAGAAGAACGCTGCGCCTGAAGTGGGTATCCCTTTGGGGATGTTGGCCTTGTGGGAAAATAGGACATGAACTTGAAGTGGAAGGACCTAGGACCGTTGGGTTTTGAAGACTACGAACGGATGGGTGAGCGGGTTGCTATCGAGTGCCTAGAGATCGGACAAAAGGACGAACCGGTGAGCCTCTTTCGGCGCGTCCCTGTCTTCTTTCGTAAATCGTAGGTCTCCTAAAAACGACAAAAGACCGCCCACTAGGGGCGGCCATTGTCAGAAAATTAAGTTTTTATTCGGCTTCGATGAAGCTGCATTCTCCGGGGCACTCTTCGGCCGATTCGATAGCCGCGATAACCAGTGCGGAACAGGGGTTAAAGCTCGGGCGCTCATTCGCGCGGCGAGCCCTACTGGACTACCCTTGTGTTTACACGGGGAGACCGTAACCGCCGGTGTGTAATAGACCGTGGGCGCTACAGGACTCGCATCGATACTGGTAAACAAAAACCTCCGGTCACCTGAAATGAATCAGGGAGACCCGTCCATGTCTAAGAGTATGGAAAACAAAACCGCAGCTATGTACCTGCGAAAGTCAACCGAGGATGGTGGCAAAAGTGTCGCAGCTTAGGAGCATGACGTCGCATCAGAGCCGAACAGCTAGGCATCAACATCATCGCCACCTACCGGGACAACAGGGGCGGCTACTGTCTCATCAGCATGGCCGCTATACGTCACCTCCTTCTGGCACTGCTCCTCAGCCTCGTCCCACTCACCACCGCATGCGACGACAGCGACGAGACCATCTCGTCAGGCAACAGTTCATCGACCGACTTGGGGTCGATCGACCGCGAGTTCTGGTCTACGGCGGTGACCCAGGATGGGTCGCCTCGCGAGCTGATAGAGGGCACCCGCATCACGCTGCGTTTCCGCAACGGCAACCTCTCGGCGTCGGCGGGCTGCAACTTCATCGGTGGACCTTTCGAGCTCGACGGCGACACGCTCGTAGCTGCCGAACTCGGCATGACCGAGATCGGCTGTAACCCCGAGTTGCACGCGCAGGACGACTTACTGGCGGCCCTCCTCACCGACGCGCCCACCGTCGCGCTTGATGGCAACCGCCTGACGCTGATCACCACCGACCTCTATATCGAGTTCCTCGACCGCCGAGTGGCCAACCCTGACCGCACTCTGATCGGAACGCAGTGGGCGGTCACCGGTTTTCTCGACGGTGAAACCGCGTCCGCGTTCGCCATCGACAAGGCCGGCTGGTTCAGGTTCGATGGCGCGGCAACCATAGTGGGACACGACGGATGTGCGCCCTTCACCGTCAACGTCGAAGTGTCCGAGGGCGAGGTCGGCGGGCCAATCGAAGGCGACGCCGAGTTACAGTTCGGACCGGTCGTAGACGGGCTCGATCCTACGTGCAATGTCAACGCCGACTACGCCGAAGCGTTCCGTGCCCTCCTCGACACCGGCGCTGCCGTCGTCGACATCGAGGGTGACCGCCTGACCATCCTCAACTCCGACGGGCGCGGTGTCACCGCTCGGGCGGTCGAATAGCCCGTGGATCGAGCACGACGTATCAACAGACCCGCCCTTTTATCCACCTCCGGACCCGTTCGCTCAGGACGAAAAGGGTTAAGACTTGGGCTCTCTCAGAAACAAGCTTGCTAACCCCCTTCATCGACATCGACCCATCAGGAACCAGATTCACCGCCCTCGCAGCAGACGGAGGAACCTTCGACCTCCTCAACTCAGTACACAACACCACACTCAGGACACACACCAACCCCAACACCACCGCACTCGCCGCCATCAACTAAAACCCTCCCCAATACATGCTTGCTAGCCCCCATCGAGGCGAGCGATCATGGAGGTCAGGCAAGTTGGGTTTTGCGGTCTCGTTGTGGGCGCTACAGGACACGGGAGTCCTTAATAAAACGAGATTTTCCTCTTCGTGGGACAACCACGAAAAGGGAACCGATCTTCTATGGTGAAGAACCAATCAGCCATCTACATCCGAAAGGGCTCAGACGATGGAACGTCGAGCTCGGACGGCAACTGCGCGAGCTAGACGTCATCGGCTATGCAATCAGCCTCAGCCAAATTCGCAGGACACCGAAGTTCGTCGACGATGACGGCGAAGAGCAAGTCGCCTGAAGACGACAAAAAACCGCCCACTAGGGGCGGCCCACGTCAGGTTGATGTTGTGGGGGGAGTGTTGGGTTCAGCGGGTGTGAACTGGGCTGATGGGGTGACGCGCCATAAGCGGTATCTTCGATCATCACCGGCCAATGAGTTAGGTGTGGAAAAAAGGGGATACTAGGTATCAGGTCCTAGTGATCGGGGCGGTGTGTGCTGGCACTCCTGCGAGGGGTGACCTAGATGGGGAAGGTCACGGGAATGCTTCGTGGACCGCGTACCTGGCCGCCTGCCCAGGTGACGGTGGCATCATCGGCAAGGCGGAATTGGGGAATGCGGCGTAGCCACTCGTCGATGGCCACGGTCAACTCCATACGGGCCAGGTTCGACCCCGCACAGCGATGAATCCCCGCTCCGAAAGCGACATGACGGTTGTGTTCGCGGCTGATGTCGACATCATCGGGTCGAGGGAACTGATCCGGGTCACGGTTCGCGGCAGGGAAGCTCAACAACACCCGATCACCTGCCTTCATCGGGCAGCCGCCCATTTCATGATCTTCGGTAAGGACGCGGGCCATCGTCACCGGCGAATACGCACGCAAGAACTCCTCGACCGCTGTTGGCAGCAGCTCGGGCTGATCCACGAGACGTTCCTGATCGTCGTGATGAGTGGCCAGATGCCACAACGACGACCCGATCGCAGACCAGGTGGTGTCGATGCCCGCGACCAAGGTAAGAGCGACGGTCCCCAAAATGTGAGGGTCAGACACCGATTCGCCATCGATATCGGAGTTAAGTAAATCGGTGATTAAGTCGTCACCGCTGCCGCCTCGGCGAGCCTGCATCTCGGCCTGGAAATAGCCGGCGAGCTCGGCGAGTGCACCAGCGCGACGGTCGGGGTCGTTGGCGTACTCCAAAATGTCACGCACCCAACCCACGAAAGTGTCCGACATCAACTCAGGTACCCCCAGAACCCTGCTGATAATCCGCACTGGGATCTGTTGGGCATAGTCGGCTGCAGCGTCGGCGTGTCCCACTCCCACGAACCCATCGATCAACGACGCGCACAGATCCCGGGTGACAGGCTCGAGGCTCGCGACCCGTTTCGGCGAGAACCAAGGCAACAGCAGACGCCGCGACCATGTGTGCAGCGGCGGATCCGCTGAGATAGGCGGCACACCAGCGGACAAGATGCCGCCCTCGCCTCGCTCCTGGGGTGGTGGAGGCAGCACCGACACGCTCACAGAGCTGAAATGCTCGACGTCTCGCGCGATCGCAGTCACATCGTCGTAGCGAGTCGGCAACCACGAACCCCCGTACTCGTCAGTATGCGCGATCGGGCAACGCTCTCGAATGTCCGCCCAGATCGGATATGGATCCCCGACGTAAGTAGGATCGAAAATGTCGTACTCCGTGGCCCAGTCACTTGACTGCTCGATCATCAGCAAACACCCCTAACTGCCAGCACCCTACACAACAACCAACTTGCCAACGTTCTCAGTCACAACCCCAACCGTAGTCTTCTGAAAACGACAAAAAACCCGATGCGGGGGCCTCGTCATTGGATGAAGTTGTGAGAGCCGAGGGCCTAGCTCGCTGCCCGTTCGACGAAAACGAAAAGTTTGTGGACATCAACCCTCAGCGAAATCAGGCTACCGATTCGATAGCAGCGATAACCAGTGCGGAACAGGGGTTAAAGCTCGGGCGCTAATTCGCGCGGCGGCTCCGCATGATCTAGCCTTAGTTTTAAGCGGAGATCCAGTCGCCGGTTTTAGTAATGGACCGTGAGCGCTACAGAGCTAACAACGACAGTGATAAACAAAAACCTCCGGTCACCTGAAACAAATCAGGGAGACCCGTCTATGTCTAAGAGTATGGAGAACAACACCGCAGCCATTTATCTGAGGCGAAGCACTGAGGACGACGGCAGGTTTGTCGTAGTTCGGTCACGGACCGAAGAAACGGGTCATAGAAACCATGACCGCCCATACCATTACCCCAGAACCCAAAACCAGCACGTACTGGGACTTTCTCGACCCGACCTAAAGTTGAAGCCCGTTAGAGTTCTCGGGTGCCCGAACGTATACCTATTCACCAACGCAGCTACGAGACCGAAGCATTTGACGAAGGCGATGGCCGGATGCGCGTTCGCGGTCGTCTAATCGACAATAAACCCCAAGGTTTGTGTCTAGCCGACGGTAATGATCTCGTAATTCACGACGTGTGCATCGACCTACTTGTAGATCCGCAAACCTTCACCATTGTCGCTGTCGAAAACGAAATGATGGTTCGTCCCTACTCGAACTGTGAGGCGATTCTTCCCAATTACCAAGCTCTCGTCGGAGTATCAATTACGCGCGGCTACAGCTCACAGGTGAAGAAACTTTTTGGAGGACCCAACGGGTGCTCCCATATGGGCGCTCTGTTACAAGCGATGGGACCGGTAGCAGTGCAAGCCACTTGGAGCCTCCTCAGCCTGCATGAATCTCCAGAGTCGAGACTGAACAACTCCGACGACCCCGAGGAGCGAGAGCGAAAGCTCAGACAGATGATGAACTCTTGTCACGTATGGCGGGAAGAGGGGGAACACGTCGAAATAATCAGGAAAGGTAAATGGATACGCACGGATTGGGAGTCACAACGACTACAAACACTTGGCGTAGACATACCTGACCAGTAGAGGTGACATCAAGAGTTGGCCCACTTCGTTCAGTGACTGGCGGGGCGACGAGCTGCTCGATCAACATCTCGGACCACAGCCAGGATGGTGAAGGTATGGATCGGCCAAGACCTGTGCACTGGCGATGGCATCTTCATCGAAACTCATTGACAACGACGGGGTGTCAGACTGACGCCATGGACGAACCTGTCAACAAACCTGCCAAAGTGACCACAGAACAATTCCGAGTGATAGTTGCCATGTGCATGGTGGTCATCACTGCTTGCCTTGTCTTTGGAGCCATCCAGTTGCGCCAGATATAGATTGCTGAACAGCAACAGGCCTGCGGATCGATGAACGTCGGTGATCATTGGCATGTCAAAGGGTGGGATAGTTTGAACTGCGATTCGAAGGTGTATGGGGAATAGGGCAGGGACAATCCTTGCGAACTTTGTCCCTATCGATATAGACGACTCCTATGTCACAGGAATTGGTCTCTCGCAAAAGGGTCACCTTGTCCATCGTGGGCGCTACAGGACTCGCTCCCAAAATGTGCACCAGAAAAGTTTGGGTCTCTCTGAAACCAAACAGGGACCACCATCTATATGAAGACCATGGCAAACATCACCGCAGCAATCAGAATCAAGGGCACTCTTCCCGGCTGCCATATAAGGGCGGAGGCCCACCTCTATTAGTCGGCTCCGAGGTGCATGGTCGACTGCAAGCGCTGATATTCCCCTGCACCGGATGTTACCTTTAGCGAATCATGCGACAAGGTACACATCTCTCGGGGGCATCAACTCAGTGAGGGCTAGCAAAGGACATAACCGCCATCGTTGGCTTTTCCTTATTTTCTCCTGCCTCGCACTCCTGATTACATCCTGCAGCGCATCGTCTGGAGAGCAGGAACTGCTGATACGGAACATGACTATTCCAGAGAACGGAACCGAGACGTTCTGGAACTGCGTTGAGCAGGCCGCAGATGCTGAAGACTACGAAGCTCTTCAGGCTTGCCAGAACCTCAATGAGACAACAGCACCAGCTGAGCCAGTTATCTCACTCGAGTCAGGGTTTGATGGCGCACCCGGTTCCGGCTCAAAAGATGATCCATTTCAAATCAGCGTCGGTGAATCTGGCGAAGGTTTCCAATACCTAACAACCTGGTCAATCACGGACCCAGATGACGATGTGACCTTCTTCGTCCAAAGCCCATACCTTGAAGAGAAGCACACTTTGCCGGGCCTCTTCAAAAACCAATCCGACACGATTTGGTGGACCCACCCCGACATTGAAGTCGCCTGCAAATCGACCCTGAACGAGAGCTTTTCAGGATTCAACCCACCAGCCTCAGGCAGCTTCAAAAGGCTTTGCAGAAACAAAACTGAGACTCTTGAATCCGGGTCATACAAATGGACCTTCAATGCCATACTCACAGAAAGTGGTCAGGTCATCGATCCCACGCCAACGGTCTACTTCGATGTAACAGCACCAGCTGAGCCAGTTATCTCACTCGAGTCAGGGTTTGATGGCGCACCCGGTTCCGGCTC
>DUBN01000026.1:357-30548 GCA_012960315.1 Acidimicrobiia bacterium | reverse complement strand
CACCGAGGAGGTCGCACTCGGCCTGGTCAGCGTAATGATCTTTACCCTGTTGCTTCCCTTGGTGGCCCTTGTATTCGGGACCGCCTCGCTGGGTGCCGAGATAGAGGATGACACCGCTGTCTTCCTGCTCACCAAACCGATCGAACGATGGCGCATCATCGCCATCAAGATCGGAGTCGCCTCGGTGGCTACAGCCCTATTTGTCGTGCCGGTCACCATGGCCACCACCTGGATCATCCACGAGAGCCCTACCGCTGACGGCCTCATGCTCGGACTCGGTGCCCTAATCGCGTCTGTCCTGTACTGTGCCGCCTTCGTCGCACTCAGCGCCGTCACCAGCCGAGCCCTAATCTTCGGCCTCGTCTACGTCTTCGTTTGGGAGACGTTCGCCACCCGTATTTTCGATTCCCTGCGTTGGGTCTCCATCCGTGAATACGCCTATGGCTGGAGTGACGCCGTCATCTCCATCAACGACAATGGCGTCCTCTACGACCCCCACCTCGGCGTCACCACCGCCATTGTCGGCACCATGGTCGTCCTCGCCACAGCCTGTGCCGGTGGTACCTGGGCTCTGACCAGATTCGAGATCGGCGAATGAGCTTAACACTGGTTAACGGACCTTATAGAGGCGCAGCGCAAGGGTCGTTGAGGTCCCCGCAGGGCCGGTCCTTTTCGGCAGCCCGACAAACAATGTGCAGGTCAGGCGGTGTTTCTTGAAAGCACCCCATGACCTGTCATAGCAAGCGCCGATCCATCGCGCACCTGGAGATGCCGAGGAGCACGCCGCGGTGAGGCCGCGAGACATCGCGAAACACCGCGAATCAATGAGAACTGGTAATCAACGAATTGCGAGGTGGGTAGCGGGTTTCGGGGCATTTCCCCTGGTCAGAGAACTGGGCTGTATCGATCTCATAACCCGAAGGTCGTTGGTTCAAATCCAACCCCCGCCACTACACGGAAACCCCATTCAGATGGCGTCGACCTCTTAAGAAATTTCGAGTTAGAAGAACGACGTAGTCTTTAAAGGTGACTTCTACCGCGCAAGATTGATCGACCGCTTTAACCGCCGGGTTGGAAACGCAATCAACCGCCTCCGCTAGAGATTTGGAGGACCTTCTGGACTGCATCCATCAGGGATCGCGGAACCACCCCCTAACCTCGTAACCATGGAAACGCGAGACAAGGATCATCGCGAGTTCCCGAAGGCAGTGCCGTATGAGGAGGGCAGCGGGCCTCGCAACATGGTCGTGCTCTTACTCGACAGCCTTAACCGGCACATGCTCGGGGCCTACGGAAGCGGGGAATTCGAAACACCCAACCTTGATCGGTTTGCGGCCCGGTCGCAGCGATTCACCCGCCATTACTCGGCGTCGTTGCCCTGCATGCCCGCTCGTCACGATCTGCTCTGTGGGTCCTGGGATTTCTTATGGCGGCCATGGGGGTCGATCGAGGCGTGGGAGAACAACATCACCCAGGACCTCAGGATGACCGGGGTTGTCAGTCACCTCATTACCGACCATCCGCACCTATTTGAAACCGGTGGTGAGAACTACCACACCGATTTCTCCGCGTGGGACTACCTGCGGGGACATGAGGGCGACCCCTGGAAGACCCGGCCTGATCCGTCGTGGGTGGGCACCCCTGCCTTACCGGCTGCATCTGGAATTTTTCGACGCGGCTACGACGATTCCCGCACCTACTTTCGCGAGGAAGCCGACTTCCCAGGTCCGAAGACGATGGCAGCGGCAGCGGAGTGGCTTGACCACAATGCCGGGGCCCACGAACGCTTCTTTCTCTTTGTCGACGAGTTCGATCCGCACGAACCTTTCGACACGCCCGAGCCGTGGACGTACAAGTACCACGACCAGCGAGATCAGGAGCTCATGATCTGGCCCCCGTACGGCACCAACCCGGTCGGTAACGGGGCGCTCACCGAGACCCAAGCTGTGCAACTCCGGGCGAACTACGGAGCCAAACTGTCGATGATTGACCACTGGCTTGGTCGCGTTCTGGACGCGGTCGATCGCAATGGTCTTTGGAACGACACAGCAGTCGTGCTCTGCACCGACCACGGCCACTACCTCGGAGAACACGGCGGTGCTTTCGGCAAGCCAGGCCTGCCGGTCTACAACACACTGGGCCACATCCCTCTGCTGATTTCATGGCCAGGTGCGGCGCCTGGCTTGTGCAACGCACTTACGACCATGGTCGACATCCACGCCACCATCGCCGATCTGTTCGGCGCTGTGCCCCGGCATCGAACCCACGGGAGGTCTCTGCGACCTCTCCTCGATGGCCAGGTCGACTCAGTACGCGAATGGGTCTTGCAAGGCTACTTCGGTCGTGAGGTCAACGTGATCGACTTGGACGGGAAGTACGTGCGTACGCCGCCAGATGGGCCGTTCCCGTTGTCGATTTGGTCGAACCGCTGGTCGACCATGCCCATACATGCATTCCCGCGGCTCGGGCTCCCCAAGCCCGACGACCGCGCCTACCTTGACCGCATGCCGGGGTCAGATGTGCCCGTCATCCGCCAGCCGTTGACCGAGGAGACGTATGGGGCGCACCCCTTCACCCTGGCCCGTTCGGTCTCCGACGCGCATCTCCTCTTCGACGCGGCAGATATCGAAGAGACCGACGACATAGCTGGCTCAACTCGCGAGGCGCACTACATCGAACTGCTTCGCCACGCGCTCACCGAGGTAGACGCACCCGACGAACAACTGCAACGGCTCGGCCTCGCAGAAAGCGAGGCGCCGGGATGACCTTCGGCCTCAACATCTTGTGACTCACGTCCGATTATCTCCGTCCTGAGGGAGGGGCTGCTACGGGTATGAGTGGGTAGTGGAGGTAGAAGGGGCGGTGGCTGAGCGTAAGTTGTTTCTTGGCATGGTGCCCGGAGACCGGGAACCGGGCGGACCCCCAGCGTGTCGGGTCTTACAGAGCCCGTCTCGCCGAGTTTGGATTGAGTATTCCTTCAGGCCGCGAGACATCGCGAAACGCCGCGAATCAATGAGAACTGGCAATCAACGAATTGCCAGGTGAGTAGCGGGTTTGGCGGTGTTTCCCCTGGTCAGAGAACTGGGCTGCATCGATCTCATAACCCGAAGGTCGTTGGTTCAAATCCAGCCCCCGCCGCCATACAGAAAGTCCCCTATAGGTAGGCCTTCTTCGCTAGAAGAGTTAGCCGATCTACAATCATTTGATGGTTCGATTAAGTGATCTTCACCCGGTTGAGTCGGATCATCTTCGTATGCGAGCGGAAGCGATGCCGGCCATAGGGCCAGGTGAATGGATCACTCCGCCGCAACTTGATCAAGCAACGGTAGCGATTGTTTCTACCGCTGGTCTTCATCGACGTATAGACCCACCATTCGCTGTTGGTTCGTTGGATTATCGGATCATTCCAGGAGATATCCAGTTTGACGATCTTGTACTTTCCCATATCAGCGCCAATTTTGATCGCAGTGCATTCGGCCAAGATCCCAACATCGTTTTCCCAATCGACCGTCTCAGAGAGCTTGCCTCTGCCGGGGAAATCGGGGGAGTAGCGCGTTGGCATTACTCCTTCATGGGAGCGATGCCTGACCCGTCTCAGTTTGAGGAAACAGGAGAAGAAATTGGTCAGTTGATGGCTCAAGATGGAGTTGACGTCGCCTTTTTGGTTCCTATCTGACCTGTTTGCACAGGTGCGGTCGGTGCCTTAGGGAATTACATAGAACGCTCTGGGGTAGCGACTACTTCAATCAGTTTGATTCGAGAGATGTCAGAAGCAGTTGTACCTCCAAGGGCTTTGTGGGTGCCCTTTGATCTTGGGCGACCTTTAGGTGCAATTGATGATTCAGAGTTCCAAAAAAATGTGATGCGAACAGCGTTCGGACTCTTAGATACTGCGGTAGAGCCGACTATTGAGGACTACCAAATAGAAGCGCCAGATAAGGGCTTGAGCGACACTTGGTCCTGTCCGCTGAACCTAACCTCTGAGTCTTCAGGCTCATTGGGTGAACGACTTTTGGCGGAAGTGGCGCGACTTCGGCCGTGGGCTATCGAAACTAGACGGCAACGAGGACGAACTCTTTTTGGCATAAGTGGAGCTAGAGAAGATCAAGTCGATGAGTTGGCCCGCCAGTTCGCTGCGATCGCCGAAACGGGTGAAGTCACATCTGAACCTGTGACCGACGAAATCAGTTGGGCATTTGAAATGCCTCTGCTTCTGCGCCATATCGCAGATGACCTTCGCACCTTTTATCACGAGGCAATAGCGGCGCAACCCGGCGGCAATGCTCCTGATCATGACGCGTTGAGCCGATGGATATTTAGTGACACAGTTCTTGGAGAAACGCTGGTACTAGTAGCCGATGGTTTAACGAAAGCGCCTGACTCGCCTATGGCTCAACTTGTGAGGGGACTCTTGATTCCAGAAGGTCATTACAGAGGTGGGAGCGCCTTTCCCAAAGAGACTAAATTTCCGATAGATCCGGCAACATAGTTGTATCGATGCGGGACCGAATGAGAGAACCCCATGGTGCCCCTCGGACAAATAGCTAAGTCGCTCGGTGTAATGCTGGTGGCCCCAATCAGGGTCCGGCGGCACCGGCCTCAACCCCCTAGCGCCGCTGACCACTATGAGATACCGATACTGGCCCTGACGCTCGGTTCGACGGTGACCAGAGCTGTCGATCTGCCGGTGGTGCGTACACCTCCCGGACGGTGGAAAGAATGGCCGCCATTGGTGTTGGCTGGTTGCGACGAACCTCTAGCGGTGGATGTACCGGATCTCCGCGGAGTGTGGCAGGTATACAAGGGCCCGTTGAAGGGCCACATTGAACGCAACGAACAGGCTGGAGCCCGTGTCGTCATCACCGGCGGCGGGGTGATTCATGACCTGACGGCTGACGGTTCATTGATGAGTGATGAAGGGGTAGGTGGCGCGAAAATCAGCGTCACCGCGCGCTACGAGGACGCCCGTCTCAATCTATATCTCAATGGCAAACGGCTTGTGGTCACCCGATACCGAGATGGCGACGAGATGGTATGGCGTTGGGGTCCATATACAAACCATCTGCGACGTCTGACCGCTCCTAGCGACGCTGCGTAGTCACCGCTAAGGATGATTAGTGGGCCGTGCTGCGGGGGCCGCGGAGTAGCTGCCCAGGGCGGAGGCCGGTGGCTACTCCCTCACGGAAAATCACCTCGCCGCTTTTGATGGTCGCGATGTACCCATCGGCTCGTTGAACCAATCGGCGTCCACCCGCAGGAAGATCGTGAACCATTTCTGGTGGATGGAGTTTCAGCCTGTCGAAGTCGATGACGTTGACGTCGGCGACCATTCCGGCCTCAAGGGTACCCCGATCTTCGAGTCCAACTTGGCGGGCAGTATCGCGACACTGACGCTGCACTAGATACTCAAGTGGTAACCGTTCGCCCCGATCCCGATCGCGAGCCCAGTGGGTCAGCATGTACGTGGGGAAACTGGCATCGCAAATCACGCCACAGTGGGCTCCGCCGTCACTTAGGCCAGGCAAAGTGCCCTCTGCAAGGTTCATCTCGCGGAGAGCATCATGATTGCCATCAGAGAAATTGGCTAAGGGAAAGAGCATGAGCTCCCGGCCGTTACGGCTGAGGAGTGTGTCATATGCCAGCTCAACTGGTTCGACTCCGGCTGTCTGGGCTCGACCAAGAATGCTGGTCTCGGGCTCCGGCTCGTAGTCAGGTGGGTCGCCAAGTGGGAACATTTTATGGAAGGACTGGGCGATCATCCCCGACATGCCGCGAGTTCGATCGGCATGTTCACTAACGAGAATCGCTCGCATCTCGGGATCCCGCATTCGCTCGACACGTTCGTCTAACTCAAGGTCGGCTAACTCCTGCCGATAAGTAGGGCAGGTGATAAACGGGTGCATAGAACTTTGCAAACCCAATAGCAAAGTGACCGGACGCGCCGCTATTTGCGCGGTGATGTCTAGACCGTCGGCCCGTGCCGTCTTGATTCGGTCGAGAACTTCGCGCCACTTCTCAGGTGCTCGGTCGTCCTGGGTGAGTAACACCGACAGTCGCGATCCCGCAGCCTTCGTCATCCCCTCAAAGATTTCGAACTCGACGTCAAGGTCTCGAAAGTCGGACACGATTTCCATGTGGCCGGCCTCATGGTCGGTCAGAGCCTGGCTGATACCCCATAATTCTGAGGGCGCGCTAGTGAGTGTGGGGATCTGGTTGCCGTCGCGATCTCGATGATTGATCGTTCGCGAGGTAGTGAAACCCAGGGCGCCTGCTTCGAGAGCTTCACGAGTCAGCCGACGCATTTCGGCGATCTCTTCTTCGGTGGCCGCCTCATCGTGATCGCGGCCTCGATCGCCCATGACATATACCCGCAGTGCTGAATGGGGCATCTGCGCTCCGATGTCGATCGAGTGCGGAATCGCTTCAACGGCGTCGAGGTACTCAGGGAAGGTCTCCCAGTCGAAAGTGACGCCTTCGCTCAGCGCGGCACCGGGAATATCTTCGACCCCTTCCATGACGCTGATAAGGAAATCGTGGCGGTCTGGGCGAACAGGCGCGAACCCGACACCGCAGTTGCCCATAACGATGGTCGTGACCCCGTGCCAACTCGATGGACTCAGATCGGAATCCCAGATGACCTGACCGTCGTAGTGAGTGTGGATATCGACGAACCCTGGAGCCACCAACGCCCCCGCAGCATCGATCTCCTCTCGTCCAGATGCAGATACTTCGCCGACTTCGGTGATGATGCCATTGTCTATGGCGATATCGGCTTGACGTGCAGACGCTCCGGTGCCGTCAACGACCTGACCGCCTCGTATCACGAGATCATGCATAACGTTTCCCCCTCAACTCTGTTCCCAGGCTAGGCGAGGAGTGCGCGGGCTTTCTTTACTTTTATATGGTCAACGATTTCTGAGTTCATCGCGCCGGATCTTGTAATTCTAGATGTAGCCGAACCCTGCCCTGTTTCGTGACGTCATTTGCACTACTTATGTCATCGTTTGTTGCTCAGTGCGACTGATCGTAATCGTGATATTTATTCGAAACGGCGGTAATTCGATTTGAACTGAAGAATTCGACACATCGAGAACCAGCCCGTCGATGTTTGCAGAGTCGACCCACGATAGGAAGATGTGTCAGATACTGATCACGTGTAGATCAATGCACCGTCGTCCAAATCAGCTACTCGCAGCTCGTCTTTATCGGTCCAGTAATCCTGTGTGTGTTGCCATGGACCAGCGCTCCCTTGCTTTGGCATGAGATGCAGGGAACGCATCAAGTACCCGGGATTGAAGTTTGCAGGATCTACCCAGGGAAGAAGTTCCATATCTTGATCTTCGGATCGCAGAGTAGGAATAACTGCTCGAGCCCCTCGTCCATCCATATGGTGCAGAAGTCGGCAAACATATTCGGATATCAGGTCAGCGCGAAGCGTCCAACTGGCCCGAAAATATCCGAAGACCCAGACCATGTTTGGGATACCGGTGAACATCATTCCTCGGTAGCCAATAGTTTCTGAGAAGGCGAGAGGCTCGTTGTCAACTGTGAATTTGATGTCCCCCAAAACACTGAGATCGAATCCGGTCGCGGTGACAATGATGTCTGCTTCCAACAACTGTCCACTCTTGGTCTCAATCCCAGACTCAGTAAAAGTCGAAATCTCGTCCGTCACGACGGACACGTCACCAGCAGCAATCGAGTGAAATAAGTCGCCGTCGGGAATCAGTGCAATTCGTTGCTGCCACGGCCGGTACGCAGGTTCAAAGTGGGCCGAAACGTCGTAGTCGTCTCCCAAGATTGCTTTTACCCCGTTGTAGAGCTCTTGCCGCACTAGGTCGGGATATTTGAAAGACATGTCGACGACTTGTTGCTGATCGTGCAAGATTTTTTTTCTGACGATTTCGTGTGTCCACTCGTCGGGGATGTCTAGCTCGCGCAGAGTGTCCGCCAGCTCATTGCTATTTGGGCGAGCAACGAAAAAGGTGGGTGATCTTTGGAGCATTGTCACGTGCTCCGCTTCGTCTGCCAGCGCCGGTATCAACGTGGCAGCGGTAGCTCCGGAGCCGATAACCACTATTCGTTTGTTCGCGTATTCAAGATCATCGGGCCAGGTCTGGGGATGAACCACCTTCCCTTGGAACTGATCGACGCCGGGCCACTCGGGTGTATACGGGTCGGTGTGCCGGTAGTACCCCTGACACATCCAAAGGAACCCACAAGTGAAAGTGAGCTGCTCATCGCGGTCCGTCTGTGTGACTTTGAGAGTCCATAACTTGGTTTCGCTGGACCATTCAGCGGTCTCAATGGTGTGCTTGTAACGAATGTGACGTGCAATATCGTTTTCTTCAACCACCTCTTCCAGGTACTGGAGAATTTGCTCACCAGTGGCGATTGGCGGTCCAGTCCACGGCTTAAACCCGTAACCAAACGTGTAAAGGTCGCTGTCTGATCTGATACCCGGGTAAGTATGCGTTTTCCAGGTGCCGCCGAAACTGTCCATGGTTTCGAGGACCACGAAGCTCTTCGTAGGGCATTGCTGCAACAAATGGTAAGCCCCGCCGATTCCTGAAATTCCTGCGCCGACGATCAGGACGTCGAAATGTTCAGTGGTTGCCTGATTCATACCTCTAGCGTCGCCCATAGCGGGCACCGGTAACAAGTTGAAATCTCTATTCGCGTGAAATCAGTCAGGTATTTGCTGCACATCTGACGTTTTGGCGATGTCCTTAGAGATGGTCAACCCGTCGCAGCACAAGAAACCACGTTAAAACCGCTGACGTGAACACAAGCACCAACGCCATGATGCCTGCTTCGGCTACGAAGGCCTCTTCGAAGGACCCGAATATTCGGGTGGTTAGGGTCGGGAAACCGATCGGTGCCACGATGAGGCTGATGGGCAGTTCTTTCATCGTGGATAGTACGACTAAGCCACCAGCAGCTAGTAGCCCAGGTCGCATGACTGGCAGGTCGACGCTGCGGAAACGCCGCCATCTATCTGCCCCCAAAGTTGCTGCGACGTCGTGAAGATCGTCGGAGACAGTTGTGACTGCAACTAACGCGATGCCCATCGCCAATGATGCGAAACGAACGACATAGGCGAAAATCAAGATGGCCATTGAGTTCTGTAAAAGATCCCCCAAAAAACCAGCTCGAAGAGTCCAAAATCGTAAAGAAAGGGCAATCAGAATTCCAGGAACCGCGAAAGTTGCAATTACAACTGAATGAGTAAAACGTCCAATGCGGTCGCGGTATCGCCCCACGAGAATAGCGATCGGCACAACCGCGATGAGGGCCACTATCCCGGTGATGACACTCGCGGAGAGGGTGTTAGCCGCGGCCTCAACAACCTTGGAAGTATCAATCGTGAGAGGTCGTCCGCCTCGTTGAGTTCGCAACACGCCATCAGCAGCCCAATCCAATAGAGCTGCCATGGGCGCCAAAAAACTGAACGCGAACGTTCCGCCAACCAAGAAAATGGCGGGGGTTTTCCAACGACTGAGTTCGTATTCGACGGCTTCGTGCGCGCGATGAGTTTTAACTTCAGGCAAGCGCCGATTTACTGATCTTTCGGCTGCCACTACGAGTCCCGCGAAAACCAGCAGTATCAAACTCAACGCAAACGCCGTCGGCGGACGAGCTAGATAATTCGTTTCGATGGCTCTGGTCAGAGTGTCATATCGCATCAGCTGTACAGCGCCGAAATCGCTGATGGTGTACAGGAACACCAAGAGCGTCCCCGCGCTCAACGAACCTGAAATTTGAGGCAGCACCACACGGCGAAATGTCCGTGGAAGAGAGTCGCCTAGTACCAGCGCACTTTGTTCAAGGGAACCGGGAAGCTGACGGAGGCGAGCCGCGACGGGTAAATAAACGTAGGGGTAGCAGAACAACGTCAGAACTAACCATGCTCCTAAAAGTCCTCGGAGTTCCGGAGTTCGATTAACCCCTATCGAACTAAATAAGTCATTTGCAAGTCCACCGGGATTGAGTGTTCGAATGAACGCGGCAGCGCCGATGAAGGTCGGGAATACCAGTGGAATAGGCAGCACTACCCGCCATAGTTTGCGAAACGGAAGATCGGTCCTGGTTGTCAACCACGCCAATGCGGTACCTAGACACGCGGCGGAAAGTGAAACCAACATCGCGAGCCGGACGGTCCGCCAAAAGGGTTGCAACGTTTGATTCGTAAATAACAAACTCAGGGGGTCGGCCCCCGATGTGAAGTTGCGCCAAATTAGGTATAGCCCTGGAAAGGCGAATGCTAGAGCGAAAACAAGGCCAATGACCTGGAGTTCCCTCGGCGCCCGCGTCTGGTTCATTGGTTTTGTATGCCACTCGCTTCGATGATGCGAGCCGTCTCGTCAAACCCGCCCCCCAACGCATCAAAATTCACGGACCCAATTTCCAGCGCAGTGAGCGGCGGTAGCGCGACGTTTGGTTCAACACCGGCAGCAAGGGGATATTCGAGTGTGTGGTTTGTGAAGTAACTCTGGACAGGCGCAGTAAGCAGGTAGGCCAATAGGTTGTTCGCTCCCTCCGGATTCTTCGCTGACTTTAAGACAGTGGCGGCAGTGATGATGAGAAGAGAACCGATGTCGTCATCGTCAAGGTCGTGGTTCTTTGCTCGGTGATCATCGCCGACTGCGATCGCCTCTTGGTAGTTGTAGTAGTGGTTCACAAGCCCAACCTCGATTTCACCGCGCCCTGCCGCTTCCACGATTGAGCGGTTATTGGGGTAGTACCGAGCATCATTGGCGACCATTTCGTTTAGCCACTTAGTGGCGACGTCAGTTCCGTACTGGTCGCGAAACACTGTGAACCAATCCATGAACGAGCCGTTTGTCCCTGGAATAGCTACCTTGCCCTTCCACTTTTCGTCGGTCAGATCAAAGACCGAAGTCGGGAGTTCCGCCTCGGCTACCAGATCGATGTTGTGGACGAGCACTCGCTTTCGTCCGGAGAATCCCACCCAACTCCCCTGGCTAGACCGGTTGTCTTCAGACACGAGACGTAGGACATCGTGATCTATGGCCCCCAAAAGCCCTTTTGACTCCAAGAAACCAACGGGTCCCGGAGACTGACTGAGGAAAACATCTGCCTGGCTGTGGTTGCCCTCCTCATCGATGAGTAAAGCCAGTTGCGTTGAGCTTCCCCAACGGACCTGGACGCTGACACCTGTGGCGCAGGTAAAAGCGTCGAGTACAGGTTCAATGAGGTTCTCTTTTCGTCCAGAATAAATCGTGACCTCGTCACCGGTGCCGTCTACGCATTCGCCGGGAAATATTTCCGCTGCCGATGCGTCAATTTGGAATTGGTCGGAACCGCATGCAGCGGCAAAGAGCGCGAGTGTCAACATAAGCGGAAGGGTCCGATGAAGCATGGTTCGTAAGACTACATACACTTGAGAAGAATTGTAAAGTTAGCTTTACATCACGAAGTTTGCACCATGAACTTCTTTGGTTTGTGCGGAACTATCTGCTGACGCCATCTGGGTCTGGCGTATTTTGGTAGATGAACATCGCTGAGCTTCGGTTAGGTGAGTTCAAACGCGGATGCGATGTCACCTGTGAATGTCACACGTACGCGGTCGCCGCGAACATAGGGAGCTGTGGGTCCGCACCGAACTCGCAGTTGCTCATCACCGAGGCTGACGAAAATCATGGTGTCGTGTCCGTAGTATTCAACGAGCTGTACCGTGGCGGCCCCCTGTGGTTCTAGGGATAGCTGTTCGGGGCGGAGTACTACCTCTACAGGACCTCGGAGTTGCGGCTCTACGGCTAAAGATCCGAGAGAGCATTGAGCCGTGCCCGAGTGGGCATCGCCCGCCAACACAGAGATGGTGCCAACAAATTCGGCCGTCCACCGGTCAACCGGGTGGTGATACAGAGCCTGGGGACTATCGGTTTGCACGATTTGACCGTCGCGCATGACAGCGACACGGTCTCCGACGATAAACGCTTCATCCTGATCGTGGGTAACGAAAATTGATGTAATGCCGAGATCGGCAAACAGCCGATGAACTTCTGTACGAACCTCGGTGCGCAAACTCGTGTCCAGATTGGAGAAGGGTTCGTCAAGCAGGAGCACGCCTGGACGAGGAGCGAGAGCTCGCGCGAGAGCGACTCGCTGTTGCTGACCACCCGAGAGAGTCGCGGGCATGCGGTCTCCCAGATCTGCGAGGTTCATCATTTCGAGCGCCGCAGTAACTTCGATATCCCGCGTAGCTGATTTTGTGATTCCATAGGCAACGTTGTTGGCAACTGAAAGATGTGGGAACAGGGCCCAATCTTGAAACACCATCCCGACGCGGCGCCGATCGGGTGGAACCCATGCGCCGCCTGCTACGAGTTCGCCACCAATGTGTATTGACCCAACCGTAGGTTTTTCGAGACCTGCAATAAGTCGGAGCAGGGTTGTTTTTCCGCATCCGCTCGGTCCGAGCAGCGCTACCGATTCCCCGGGTTCAACGTTGAGACATAGCCCGTGTAACACCGGCTCTTGGTCATAAGAATGTTCAAGGTCATCAATCGTGACCCCGCGTGCTGCGGCTGTCGTCATGCGCCTGGAGTTACGACAATGCGCTCTGCCGTCGGCCCGCCGACCCCGAATGGGTTACCGTCAAGGTCGACGGTAGCGGTTCCGTCCGGAGCAAAAGATAATACGATTCCAGACCGGCCTGGCATGAGCCCGGTGCTTTCCAGAAATGCAAGTTGACCAGCTTCCCACTCCAACTCCTCGGGAATGCGGATGACTGTGAAAGGGTCGCCAGCGCCGATTTCAGATAGCCCGACTGCCCCTTCAGGTTCTTCGTAGCCACTTCCGGGTATCGGATTTCCGTGGGGGCACGTCTCGGGGTTTCCCAAGGTTCGCAACATCGCAGCTTCAACGAGAGGGGAGATCACGTGCTCCCACCTTCCGGCCTCGCTGTGAGCATCGGTCCAGTTCAACCCCAGCAGATCTGTAAGAAAACATTCGGCAAGACGATGCCGCCGGACGATAGTTGTAGCTAACTCTCCGCCCTCGCGAGTGAGAGTAATTTCACCGTCACTCCTGATGTTGACGAGATCTTCACGCTCCATCCGTCGAATCATTTCGCTTACCGCAGGCCGGGACACCGCGAGACGTTCGGAAATTCTGGCTTGAATCACCGGCACACCATCTTCTGCTAACTCGAAAATCGCTTCGCTGTACTCCTCGAAAGCAGGATGATGTTCGGTAGGTTCGTACGCCACACTCCGACCCTATCAGCAGCCTGTACGAATCCCGATAACTATTTGTTAAGGGCTCTTAACACCAAAAGCGAACTGTTTTTGGTGTTTCGATGAAGCAGATGGCCTGCGAACAGCTACGGTCGGCGCCTGATGGTGCAACGATCCCGCTTCATTCTTGGACGAATCTTTCAGGTTCGGACCTTTGGAAGACAACTCGCGGGAATTCGTCTCACAGAGAATCAAACCTTCGCCTTCATGGCAGTCGTCATTGGGCTTGTTGGAGGCTTAGCAGCGGTTGCGTTTCATTATTTGATCGACTTTCTCAGCGAGGAAGTATTCGGTCGACTTGCTGACTGGTCCGATGGCCTTGGAGCTTTTCGATACATACCAGGAATCGTTATAGGCGGACTTCTTGTTGGACCTCTGGTAAGCCGCGCTGCTTCAGAGGCCAGAGGCCACGGTGTTCCCGAAGTCATGGAGGCAGTGAATCGCCGGGGGGGACGAATCAGAACACGAGTTGCCTACGTCAAAGTAGTTGCTTCGGCCCTCACTATCGGCTCGGGAGGGTCGGCGGGTCGAGAGGGCCCTATCGTCCAGATCGGCTCGGCTTTGGGTTCGACCCTGGCACGTTTATTCCGAATGTCAGACCGGCGACGTTCTACCTTCGTAGCGGCCGGAGCCGCCGCGGGCGTTGCCGCTGTGTTCAATGCGCCCTTAGCCGGGGTTTTCTTTGCCCTCGAGGTGGTGCTCCGGTCCTTCACTGCGCGCGGGTTTTCGACCATAGTGATATCGGCTGTTGCGGCTAACGCTGTGTGGCGAGTTCTGGTAGGTGACGAGTCGGTTCTAACCGCAGAAGTTCACCAGTTGGTTCATCCCACTGAACTGATTTTCTACGCCCTACTGGGCGTAGTGGCGGCCATCGTCGCCGTCGGGTTCGTACGGCTTTTGTATTTCGTAGAGGATCAGTTTGACTCGCTTCCGGTTTTGGCCGATTTTCGGCCTGCAATCGGCGCCCTAGCGGTAGGCGTATTGGGTGCCATCTCATTTGATTTACTCGGGTCAGGGCTGTCAGGCATAGACAAAGCTCTCGCCGGAGAGTTCGCTTTTCGACTTTTGTTGCTTCTTTTGGTAGGGAAGATGCTGGCAACAGCGTTGACTCTCGGATCTGGAGGATCTGGAGGCATCTTTTCGCCAGCGTTGTTTATTGGTGCTCTCCTGGGTTCCGCCTACGGTCAGGTAGTTCACGAACTTTTTCCTGAGTCCACAGCTCCTGCGGGCGCATATGCGGTAGTCGGAATGGCGGCGGTCTTCGCTGCGGCAGCGCAAGCTCCGATGTCGAGCATCTTCATAGTTTTTGAGATGACCAACGACTTTGGTTTGATCATGCCGTTGATGGCTGCTTGTGCGGCGGCCACCGTTGCCTATACGGCAATTAAGAAAGACTCTATTTACGAGGTCAAGCTCCGACGTAAAGACGCGCTGGGACCCATGCTGTCAGAGGGTGAACGCCTCATGAGTCAAGTGGCGTTGGTAGGAGCCGCTGAAGCCAAGTACGCGGCAACCCTTAAAACAGCGTCGCTGCGACAAGCGATAGAGATAATGAAGCGAGGACGCGAGGAGATGCTTCTCGTGGTGAGCGCTGACCGTGCTTTGGAGGGTGTCGCCTACCTTCGTGACGCTGAGGTAAAACTCGAAGAGTCGCCGGATGCGAAAGTTCTAGAAGTCGTTCGCGACGATCACCCGGTCGCTCATCCCGGTGCCACCCTCGAAGAAGGCATGCAAATGCTCGAAAACGCCAACACGGACCTTCTCCCAGTACTCGACTGGAATGACCGCGTTCTTGGTGTGGCGAACAGAGTTTCCATCGTGAAAGCCTACGAAACTAGCGAACAGCGATAACCAAGCGTTACTCAGTTAGGCAAGCCCAGCTGCCTGAGCTATTACGCCAAGATGCTTGTCGAAATCTTTGGTTGGAACCGCTGGCGCGAGCACAAGCTCATCAACCTGAAGTGACGCCGCGATCTCGACCTTAGATTCGATCTCAGCTGGATCAATTCCCGACAGCGGAAGTCCGAGCTTAAAGTCGAAATTATCGTCGGTTAGGTCCCTGCCATGAGCGTTCAAGATCTCACCGAGTTTGCCCAGATGGGCTTCGATGTCAGGTTGAGCCCACCAGCCGTACCAACCATCCCCAAGGCGCGCTGCGCGTCTCATTGCCGCAGCCGAATCTCCGCCGATGATGATCGGAGGCCCACCCGGAGTAATGGGCTTCGGGTTCATCACTGCATCCTCGAAATGAACAAACTCGCCCTGGTAGGTCGCTCGTTCTTGTGTCCACGCGACACGCAAAGCCTCTATGTACTCGTCTAGACGTTGACCTCGTTTCGCGAAGTCAACACCAAGAGCTGCGTACTCCTCCCATGACCAGCCAGACCCAACCCCGAGCTCGAACCTCCCGTCAGTGAAGTGATCCAGCGTCAGTATTTCCTTGGCTGTCAACAGTGCAGGCCGTTGAGTCAAGATCAACACGCCGGTGAGAAACCGCAAGGTATCCGTGGAATGTGCAGCGGCCTGGGCAACAAATAGCGGGTCAAAGATTCCAGTCTCGGGACCCCAGTTGGGTTCGCCGTCATCGGTATAGGGGTAATCAGACTCATAAGTTGGGAAAAAGACCACATGTTCAGGCAGAGAAAGGGTTCGAAAGCCCAGGCCCTCCACCGCTTGTGCAAAATCCCTTACGAATGACAAATCTCGACGCGGCGAGTTACCAAAAAAGCCGGCGATGCTGATTTCCATGATGAAGCCCCTTTAAACAAACAACAGTCTGACCGTTTCTCACGCTCGCTGTCGAAATTCAGACCACAGCCTCATATAGAGGCTCATATGACGCAAATTTTGGTAACAGGATCGCTACCTTCAATAGTCGTGTCCGACGAATTTTCGCCAAATACTGATGAACTAGTCGTTCATAACAACCGTTTCGCCGAAAACTTCGAAGATGGTGATCTGGCCGTCGCCCCGATTATGGGCCTAGCAGTGGTTGCTTGTATGGACTCTCGGATGGATATCTTCAAGATTCTCGGGCTGGAAAACGGTGAAGCACATATCGTTCGAAACGCCGGCGGTGTTATCACTGACGACGTCATACGATCCCTTTGCCTCTCCCAAAGATTCTTGGGTACCCGCGAAATCATCCTTTTGCATCACACCGACTGTGGTCTGCAAATGGTCAGCGAAGACGAGTTCAAGGCCGAACTTGAAGCGGAACTTGGTATCAAACCTCGCTGGTCCCTTGAACCCTTCGCTGATCCATACAGCGACACCCGTCAATCAATGCAACGGCTTTTGTTGACCCCCTTCGTCGATGCCCAACATCTGCGTGGCTTCGTATATGACGTCACCGACGGGCACTTACACGAGGTCTCACAAGCAGAATAGGGTGCACTTCACCACCGTCTCGACAAGGTGACCTGTCGGGATATTTCCGGAAAGACTCCGATGAACCGACGAAGGCATTTCCCGCTCTATCTGTGTGGAATTCTCGGGCCGTTCGGCGGTTCTGTGTTGTCCCCAATGATTCCCGAGTTGAGAGAGGCTTTCGACACGACCACAGCGACCATTGCATGGGGGTTCGGCGCTTATTTCTTTCCTTACGCGACGCTTCTCTTGGTCTCAGGAACCCTCGGCGAAAAATGGGGTAGGGGGAGAACTGTCAGGGTCGCAGTTTTTCTATATGCGTTGGCGTCATTGAGTTGCGCTTCTGGTGCGTCGTTGTGGTTGTTTTTTGGAGGTAGAGCAGCACAGGGGATGGTCAATGCGTTTATGACCCCATTGCTTATAGCAAGCCTTACCGACCTCGCCCCAAGAGATCGAGTAGGTCGTGCGGTCGGCACTTACGCGGCTTTTCAGGCAATTGGCGGGGTTCTGGGCATGTTGGTGGGAGGTGTCGCCGCCGACGTTGGTTGGAGGTGGGCCTTTGTGGCAATTGCGGTAGTGGCAGCAACCCTGAGTTGGATGCTTCCCAAAGCCCGCACCCCTGAAGCCCCCGCTGTGCTGGGAATGCGATCAGTTCTGAACCGACGGATGTTCCTGTTGGGGTTAGTAGCGCTGACACAATCCATAGGTCCGGGTGGAGTGCAGCTGTTGGTAGCTCTCGTCAGTCGAGACGTCCTCAGTTTGTCTGGCTCTGCTACTGGCGCGTTACTGATCACGGGTTCGTTGTCGGCGGCACTCTTGACGCCCAGGTGGGGTGCAGTCATTGACCGGTTCGGAGCAAAACGTGCCACAGTTGCCGCTCTCATCTTGTCGATGTTGGGAGCAGCCGTTTTATCGCAGGCGAACACGACCTTGTCATTGATCATGGTCTGGGCTGTGGTTGGCGCGCTGGTGCAATGCATCTCGACGGGCTTCCAGGCGCTAGCGGCCACAGGGGTACCAGGGAACAGAGGGGGAGGGGTCTCCTTTGTCCTGTCACACCGTTTCCTCGGTCACGCAATTGGACCACTGATTTGGGTGCCTGTATTCGAACGCAACGTGTCGTTTGCTTATCTGGGAGCAGCGTTAGTGGGCGTCCTATCCATTTCGTTTGTCTACGCGGCTCAACACGACACTCTCGCTGGTGTCGAGTAACGCCGAGCTACCGAGTCGGAAGCCAGTCAGCTATAGCGGCGCCGATTTCATGAGGGCTGTCTTCTTGAACGAAATGTCTGCCGCTCACGGTGACTTCGGTTTGGTTGGGCCAAGAACGCGCGAACTCTCTTTGCGGGCCAGTGAGTATGGAGCCGGGATCGGCGTTGATGAACAACTTTGGTACGTCCGAATTGCTCAACCATTGGCCATAATCCTGAACGATTGCGACGACGTCAGCCGGTTCGCCCTCGATAGGTATTTCGCGAGGCCAGGTCAAGGTGGGGCGACGATGTTGTGGGTCAAGAAATGGTCTGCGATATTCGGTCATTTCCTCGTCAGTAAGTTCGCGCAAAACGGCACTTGGAAGAACCCTGTCAACGAAGATGTTTTTTCCGATAACCATTTCCTCACCTGCAGGTGAACGAAACCCTTGGAACACCCGTCGGCCCCCTTCATCAAAGTTTTCCCACAAAAGGTCGGCAACGACTGCCTCCATATACGCGATTCCAGCGACCCGATCGCGGTGACGGTTGGCCCAGTCGAAACCCAACGCGGATCCCCAATCGTGAATCACGAACGTCACGTGGTCACCAAGGTCCAGTTCGCTCAACAGTCCATCTAAGTACTCTCGGTGATCTACGAATCGGTAAGTCCCAGGACTTACGTCGTCGAGTTTGTCGGAATCTCCCTGGCCGATGAGGTCAGGGGCGATGCATCTCGCTTTTCCAGATAGGTGGGGGATGATGTTGCGCCAGAGGTATGACGACGTCGGATTGCCATGCAAAAAGACGATCGGGTCACCTTCACCAACTTCGTGGTAGGCCATCTGTTTCCCCAAGACGGTTTTGTATTGCTTGGAAAGCGGTTCGGTAGAGAAAGGCGCGTCGGACATCTTCACTCCTCGTTGATGGATGCGTTTACCTTTCCTACACCAATTCTAATTCTCATTTCCAAAATCGCGGCGAGAACCACGATCCGGGCCAAGAGTTTGGTTGGAGGGTTTTCTGTCTTAGCTTGCACCGAACACTGAGATAGCCGCAGCGATAGTGGATTCGAAAACGACGTCTGATTCCATAGCGGCTTCCAGCCACTCTGGCCGCCCCATAGAGACGACAGCAATGGCTTTATCCATGTCCGACAAAGCCGCAACCTGGCGGACGTGTTCCGCGGCATAGTCAGGAGGACGAGTATCGGAAGCTAATTCCAGCAAAGCCCAAGGATCAGGTGTGTTGTGTCGTGTCTCGTCTTGTGGAACATAGAGAAGCTTTGGGGAGGTGGGTCGTGCTCCACCTCCATCCAATCCTGGACCGTCAGCAATCACCAAACCTCGTATGTCGCGAGGCCTCGACCCGAAAAGAAGTAGCCCAACGTAGGCTCCGAGGCCGTAACCCAGCAAGGTAACCGGACCGAGCTCGGCGATGACGGCGTCAGCATCGGACATCAGAGCCTCGCAGGTGTACCCGCCTCCAGCAGGCAGGGTCGAGTCGCCATGCCCAGTGAAATCCAAACCGAAGACCGGACCGGCCCAACTTTTCGTAACGGACGGCACAATTGAAGGTGAGCGTTCGCCGAGCCCATGCAGAACCAGTAATGGGCGCCCACTACCTTCCCGAAGTTCGTGAAGCGCGAGTTGGCTCCGCACATGATCGAGAAACGTCGTTTTCATAAGGCGCGCCCAAGGAAATCAACGACAATTTCTGCAACGTCTTCGGGTCGTTCGATGTGAACGAAATGACCGGTGTTCGCCAAGGCATGGAACTCGGCCCCCTCGGGCAAGATAGGTAACGCTTCGTGGGGAGTGGTTCCCCATCCCATTTCCTCTTCAATTGTGCCGATGATTCCTAAGAACGGAACATGAAGACCTCGAAGCCGGGGAATTGCCCAATGAGGTTTCCATGCCCCCGATGGTCCGAACCGCAACGTCGGATCGATCTTCCATCGCCAGCCGTCGGTGTCTTTTCGAGCGCCCACAGTCACCAGATACTGCAACCACTCAACAGATAACCGCGGGTTCATTATGCGGCGGCGTTCAGCTAACCCTTGGAGGGTGTCGGCTCGACGGTGTGTGCCCCCAGCGCGACGTCGATGATCCAGCCACGCCGCCAATTCTGTGTCGAGGGCGGCTACGTCGGTTCGATCAATCTTTTGTGCGAAGCCGCGTTCGTTAGGGATGCCATCAAGGTTGATGACGGCGCCAATGCGGTGTGGAAGCACCTCGGCAAGCTGGTCCACCATTCCGCCGCCCTTGCTGTGCCCTAACATCGGAACAGGATCTGTGGCGTCGAGCGAAGCAAGGACCAGCGCCGCGTCACGAACATCGGCTTCCCATGTGTACAGCGCAGCGAGGTCGCTATCCCCATGCCCTCGCTGATCCCAAGCCACTGCTCGAAATCCCGCAGTAGCGAGCAGTGGACCCAAAATGTCGAAAGTGCCCGCGAAATCGAACCCACCGTGTGCAAGTAGCAACGGTTGATCTTTTTCATCTCCCCATTCAACGACAGATATCTCAATGCCGCCCACATCCACGCGGCGCGTCCGATCAGGACGTTGGGCTCGGGGTAAAGACGCGCGGATAACTTCGATTTCGTTGTTCATAGCTAAGGGCGGCTTACTTAGCTAGCGCAGCTTGCATCGCAGACACTGTCTCAACGATTGCCTGGGCTTCAGTTTCTGTCACCGATGACCAAGCGGGGACGAGCATTTCATCGGTGAGAGTTTCGGCTGCCTGCCAACGGGTTCGGTGGTCGTCGGTTACCTCTACTCCCTCATGCCAACCGAACATGGCGATGTCATCGGGGCGTCGGACTCGGTGCGCCATTTGTGGAGAAAGGCCACACGCTGCGAGAGCCGCTAAATGGACGCTGCCGCGCATCTCGCGAAGCACGGTAGTCATCTGCATTGCCAAAGCTGCCGGGTCAGACGCCAGTGGCTCGGCAGCAATGCCTGAGAAAAGAGCTAAAGCTGCTGGATCTTGTGCTGCGATGACTTTTTGGGCCACGTCAGCGTATGCCGCCAGCCCATCGAGACCTGAAAATTTGGTTACCCCAAAAGTTTGTGCACACGCGAGATATTCCCGCCCGGCCTCGCGAGGTTGCACACGATCGCGTGCCGAATCCCAAAGTTTCTCCACCATGTCGGGTTCGAAATATCCCACTGCGCTCTGAACTACTTTTGCTTCCACATCGCCAAGTACTCCGCATCTGCCGAGCAAGTAAAAGCGGAAACCATCAAGGCCAAGTTCTTTTCCTCGGGCCAAGGTGACGGGGTCGAAGTAGAAAGCTCCGCCGATGCCGCCGATGATCGGAGACGCGGTCTGAACGAGTTCGATGGGGGTCAAGGTGGGATCTCTCCGGAGTGCAGGGACCCCTTCAGACTGGCACAGTCGCTCGTTGCTCGCGCTATCGCGTACCTTGCTGTGATGGCAAACGACATTGATATTGGACTCTTCTCAATTAACACTGACCATCTCGTCGACGCTGAGGCGCTGTCTACGGTAGCGATAGCTGCGGAGCAGGCAGGTTTTGATTCGCTATGGACCGCTGAGCATGTGGTTTTACCTGACCCCCAGACACCTCCGTCGCCTCTCCCTCCAGACGCTCGGTTACTGGACCCAACCGTGGCCTTAGGGTATGTCGCAGCTGTTACTACAGAGATCAAATTGGGAACAGGAATTATTATCCTTCCTCAACGCAACCCGCTTGTGTTGGCTAAGGAACTAGCGAGTGTTGACGTGCTTTCCGGCGGTCGAACAATTTTTGGTGTGGGAGTTGGGTACCTTCAACCGGAATTCGACGCCCTTGGCGTTTCGATGGAAGATCGCGGTTCCCGCGCGACCGAATATATCGAGGCAATGCGTTCGATCTGGAATGACGACGATCCTTCCTACGACGGGGAGTTCGTGTCGTTCTCAGGGGTGAAGGCTTACCCGCGACCGATTCAACGACCAGGCCCTCCGGTGGTGATGGGGGGACATTCGAAACCGGCGTGGCGGCGAGCCGTCACCCACTGCGAAGGCTGGTACGGCTTTATGCTGAATCCTGAAGCCACAGAAGAAAATCTTGCAGGGCTCGCCCGCGCTGGAGAACAATATGACCGACCGGATTGGATGAACGAACTTGAAATCACCGTGACGCCCCGCATGCGACCAGGACCAGAAATGATTGACGCATACAGCCAACTTGGAGTTGATCGACTTGTACTCCTGGCTGGCGCTCAGTCGGTCGACGAATCCCTGGCCTTTATTGAGCACATCCACGACACCCTCTTGAGCTAATGAGTGAGCAACCCCTCGACGGAATCCGAGTCATCGAACTTGCCCAAGGAATCGCAGGACCGTGGGCTGGTCGACTTCTCGCTGGTTTCGGTGCAGACGTAATCAAGGTCGAGCCCCCAGAAGGCGACCGCTCTCGAACGCTCGGTCCCTTCCCCACGGCCGAACAACACCCCGAAACTGGCGCGCTGCACCTGCATTTGAACACCGGCAAACGTTCAATCGTTGGCCGAGTCGGTGACCCCCTCGTTGATCGCCTGATCGCTAGCGCTGACGCTGTACTGCAATCCGATGTTGACCTTGACCCAGACACGGTCGAGGAAGACCATCCCGGCCTCGTGTTGGTGACCGTCACCTCGTTCGGTTTGACAGGAAAATACGCGGGCCGCCGAGGCGAGGAAATTATCCACTACGCGATGGGCGGACCGATGTCCGCGAGTGGCGCGCCCGACCGTGAGCCTCTAAAGATGGGAGGTGATCTTGGTCAGTATCAGTGCGGCACCATTGCCGCTACCGCTGTCCTAGCGTCGCTTGCCGCTGCGCAGCGAAACGGGCGGGGGATCAGCGTTGACCTCAGCAACATCGATACCCAAATCATGTCGATAGACAGGCGAATGACCTATCTGTTGTATTGCGCCTACCGGGGGGAGGATGTTCCCCGAAGCGGCGGCTACGCCACGTCGATCTTCCCCGGGGGTTGCCGCCCAACTCTCGACGGGCATGTGCAGATCTCCACATTGATGAATTGGTTACCGCGAATGGTTGCGGTCATGAACGATCCCGAAATGACTGCCCTATACGATGACCCCGCTTGGTTTTTGAACGAGGCGCTTCCTGAAGCAGCGGATGGCCGCCTATTGGGTTGGTCGTTGGAACGCCAAAAACAGCAGGCAATGGAGGAAGGTCAGGCAGGAAACTGGCCCGTGACGGCCGTGAACCGGCCAATCGACCTTCTTGTTGATCCCCACTTCGAAGCCCGGAAATTCTTCGCTGAAATCAACCAAACGATCGCAGGACCAACACTGCAACCAGGGGCTCCGATTCGGATGACAGACGGGTGGGCCGTAAATCGTTCCGCGCCGACTATTGGCCAACATCAAGCGGAGCTTGAGGAAGCGGAATTTCCAGCCCGAACGGTCGGCCAGCACGCCGACGACGAATTGCCGCTTCAGGGCATACGTGTGCTCGACATGACGGTCGTTTGGGCCGGCCCGTACACCACCCAAATTCTTGGAGACCTCGGCGCTGACATCGTCCGGGTGGATAACCCATGGATTTTTCCGACAGCTACTCGAGGGATCTTTCCGCGGCCCACCAAAGAAATGATTGCCGACATCGGCGGCATCGGGGGCGCTTACCCAGATGCTGACCCTGGTGAACGTCCATGGAATCGCTTTGGGCTATTCAACGCACATGCAAGAAATAAACGAAGCGTGACGTTGGACCTTCGAAAAGAACGAGGTCGAGAAGCGTTTCTTCGTTTAGTGGATGTCAGCGACGTGATGATCGAAAACAACTCCGTAGATCTGATGGACAGATTGGGAATCGGGTGGGATGAAATTCATGCCCGAAATCCGCAACTAATAATGATTCGCATGCCGTCCGTGGGTCTCGAAGGACCGTACCGTTCGTTCCTTGGCTTTGGTGTCAACTTCGAAGCTCTCTGTGGACTGGGAGCCATTCGCGGATACCGAGACGCTGACCTTTCCGAAAACGAATCCGTCTTTCACATGGACGCAGCTTCAGGATCCGCAGGCGCTTTCGCGGCCCTAACGGCGCTACGACGACGCGAGACAACTGGCGTCGGCGAGTTAGTTGAAGTTTCGCAGTGCGAAAACATGCTGAATCACATCGGCGAGTTTTTGGTGGATGCAGCCCGGAGCGGGGTCGTTCACGAACCCCTCGGAAATCGCCACCGAGTCCACGCTCCTCAAGGCTGTTACCCATGTCGTGGAGAAGACCAATGGGTGGCGCTATCAGTCACCAGTGACGAGGAATGGGACGCACTTGTGGAGTTGTTGGGCTCTCCCGATTGGGTCGCGGATACCGATCTCGCTCATGTCGAAGGTCGCCAAGCTCGGCACGACGAAATTGACGAACACCTAGCTACGTGGACCTCCGCGCACACAGCTCAACAGATTTTTGACTTGTGTCAGCATGCGGGTATACCCGCTGCTCCGCTTTTACACGAACAAGAAGCCCTAGCTGAGACTCACTTTAGGGAGCGCGGATTGTTCGCCCCGAACGGCAACTCCGAAATCGGTATCCACGATTATCCGACCCACTTGTGGCGTTGGAGCGGGCCTGACATGCGCTTTGAATCTCTCCCTGTGCTCGGAGGTGACAACGAGACAATTTTTAAAGGTTTGCTTGGCCTGACCGATGACGAATACGACGCTCTCGTTGAAGAGGGCCACATATCGCTTGACTACCTCCAGCCGGACGGCACTCCCTATTAGCTGACGTCAGAGTCAGTCGGGTCGTTCTAAACGGAACTGATCACGTGTCGTCGCGTAATCCATTCCAGCGAGACGGCCAAGAGCGTCAAGTCCGACCGGGTCGACTCGAGTTCCGTCAAGTATTTCTTCGTCAATGTGGAAGGTCACGACTTCGCCGAAGGTAACGACATGATGGAGTTCTTCGGGGTTACCGAATTCAACCTCTCGAACAGCGACACATTCAACGACTGCCTTTGCTTCTTGCACTCCCGGCGCATCGATCGAACCAAAGTTCGAGGCAGTCAAGCCGGCCATAGCGAATTCGTCGACCTCATGATCGAGAGTCGCTGAAGTGTCATTCATCGCGACCGCCAGATCATGGTCAACGAGATTGGCGGTGAAGACACCCGTCTCGCGAATATTGCGAAGCGAATCTTTGATCACTCCATCAAACACTCCGGTAGAAAACAGAAGAACTGGCGGATTGGTAGCGACAGCATTAAAAAACGAATACGGCGCAAGGTTCGGGACCCCGGAAGTGCTGCGAGTTCCGATCCAACCAATCGGGCGAGGGATGATTAAGCCGGTCGTGAGCTTGTAAAGATCCGTGGTGTTGAGCTCGTCGACACGAAAAGAAGTTCTCTTCATATCTCCTCAACCTTGGGTTGGTCGAAACCGGAGGAGGGGAGGGCCGGGTTCGCCGTCGCGGTTTAACGCTTCTTCAAATACAGCCTCGACTGAATCTCCAATTGAAACGGACTCGGGATCGCATTCCACGATGTTGGTCATCACGCGCGGTCCTTCTTCCAGTTCGACGTATGCCAGCACGAAAGGCGTTACCTTGCCCCAACTTCCCGGGATTCGCCTGGTAGTGGTGCAGCTGTAAATAGTTCCTCTACCGGAAGCTTCGAACCAGCTGACTTTTTGTGAGCCGCACTCCGGGCAGATCTCCCTGGGGAACCAAATAACGAAATCGCAGATGCTGCATTGAGGCAGAATCAGGCGACCTGCTGTAGCGCCTTCGAAGAATGGCGCGTTTTCCGAGTTTGATTGGGCTGCTCGAGCTGGCAGTCTCATAGCGACCTGCCCATGATCATGGTTGAACTTGCTGAACGCGTCGCCAAACTGCCTCCGGTTCCATGGGCTAGAGCTAGCTCGCAATCACCAACTTGCACGGGAGTGTTCGCTTCGCCACGCAGTTGTCGAACAGCCTCAATGACCTTGGTCATTCCCCCGCGATTGGCTGGGTGGTTGTTGCACAAACCACCGCCATCGGTGTTGAAGGGAAGTGCTCCATGGGGTGCCTGAAGATTCCCGTCACTGACGAATCGTCCGCCGTCGCCGCGTTCACAAAAACCTAAATCCTCAAGCGTGATCAATACCGTGATGGTGAAGCTGTCGTATATGGATACGTAGTCGATATCGCTTGGCGTAATTCCTGCTTCGGTGAACGCCAGAGGCCCTGATTTCACTGCGCCTGTATGGGTGAGGTCGATGCGCCCAGATTGAGAAGATTTGACGTAAGTCCCTGTTCCCAGAATAGGAATGGAATGGCGCTCCAAACTGTTGGCTACAGCTTCGCTGACGATCACCATCGCTCCGCCACCATCAGTGATGACGCAACAATCAAGTCGATGTAAAGGATCAGAAATCATTGGCGACTCGATCACTTCTTCCACCGTCACCACATCTTGGAGCAAGGCCCGCGGATTGTGTTGGGCGTGTGTTGATGCTGCCACCTTGATTTCCGCTAGCTGTTCAGACGTTGTTCCGAACTCGTGCATGTGTCGTTGCGCTGCCAGCGCGTATCCACCCGGTACCGACATACCCCACTGACCCTCAAACGGTGCTTCAGGTGCCGCCCCAACTCGTCCGCTTCCTCCCGGACCCGCTCCGCCCGTTAAGGGCTTACCGGCAAGGGTGATTAACGCCACATCGATGTGACCAGCGGCGATTGCGGTAGCTGCGTGCTGGGCGTGTAAAAGATATGAAGAGCCCCCGGTTTCGGTGTCGTTCAGGTAACGGCATTCGAGACCCAAATAGTCAATCATTGACAGCACCCCGAACCCTGGCGCGTCACCGGCCGAATAATAAGCATCAACATCGGGGGTAGAAAGACCCGCGTCAGCCAACGCTCCGAGTCCGACATCAGCGTGAATTTGTGGAAGAGTTCGATCCGGCAGGTGCCGTCCAGGGTGCTCGTAGATACCAGCGATGAACGCTTTGCCTTTTATGCTCACCTACTGGAAGCTACTGGGGATATCAGCGAAATGCCGTGCTCGAATAGGCGCCCACAAAAACTCGACCATGATTAGTAACACGTCGCTTCAACGTCGTTGGTGGGTGCTTGCCTCGCTGTGGACGCTGTACGCCTCCTTTGGCCTTGTTGCTGGATCTCTTGCGCCGCTGCTCAGCCACATCCGAAATGATCTCAACATGTCCCACGCCGCTATGGGCGCCGCCCTTGGCGCGTGGCCATTCGTTTACCTCGCCGTGTCGGCGGTTGTTGGCAAGGTGCTGGATCGGGTAGGTGTGCGAGTGGGGTTGGCGCTAGGTGCGGCTTTGATTGGAATGTCAGGCTTGCTGCGCGGCGCTGCCCAGTCGGGGACTGGCCTATGGCTCGCCGTAGCGGTGTTTGGTCTTGGCGGTCCATTTATTTCCATCGGCGCACCGAAATTAGTGACGCAATGGTTCACCTCGCAGGAACGCGGACTTGCCGTCGGTGTTTATAGCACCGCGCCATCGGTGGGTTGGATTGTTGCACTTGTCGTCGCCGACCCCCTTCGTGCCTTCTTTGGAGATTGGCGATGGGTGATGGTGACATTTGCCTTCGCGTCGTTACTCAGTGGTCTTTTCTGGGTTGGCGTGGGCGGTTCAAATCCCGCCACTGAGATGCGCCCTTCGCAGAACGAGTCGAACAGCGCACTGTGGGGTGATCCAACAGTCAGGCGCCTGTTGTTTCTCGCGTTCATGATTTTTTTCGTCGGCCATGCTTTAACCGGATGGATGCCCGAAATGTTGCACAGCGGACCGTGGTCAACTCGAGGCGCAGCCTGGTTAACGGCTAGTGGAATTGCGGTTGGAGTTGTTGGATCGTTACTCATTCCCGGAAGGGTCGCCCCTCAGGCACGCCCCAAAGTGCTTGTCGCCATGTTCGGGGCAATGGCAGTAGCTGTGTGGGCGTTGGTGATCACTCCTCAGCTAGTGCAGGTGATCGCCGTTGCGGTGATTGGCGTCGTTCGGGTGTCGAGCGTTCCGATGGCGATGCTGTTGTTGATGTCCGCTCCCCGAGTCTCAGATGCTCGCATGGGTGCTGCTGGCGGATTGTTTTTTACAGCGGGAGAACTCGGCGGTGTAACTGGACCCTGGTTCATTGGGATTGCCCGACAAAATTCTGTCGACTTTGTTCCCGCTGTCGCCATGTTGTCTTTAGTCGCGCTGGTGTCGGCGGTGGCGTGTTGGTGGTTCACTAGATCAGGATTTTTCAACAATGCCTGAACTAAACCCTCGATGCACGGAGGACTCAGTTGAGCGGTGATGCTGCACAGAATCGATGGGACGCCATCTACAGCGACCACGACAAACCCGGTGACCCCGGTTCCTTCGTCACAGAGTCAGAGTTTTTGCCTTCAGCTGGTACCACAGTCGTCGATTTTGCCGGCGGAACCGGTGGAACAGCGCTCTGGTTGAGTGAGCAAGGTTTCGATGTCACATTGATTGACGTTTCACAGGTAGCGCTTGATATCGCGCAGCAAGAAGCGACGCGCCGAAAACTTTCACTTTCCACCGTCCACCACGACCTGGAATCTTCTGACTCGCTCTCAGGCACATGGGACATAGCGGTGTGTAGCGATTTTCTTGACCGAACCCTGTACTCAACGTTTCACCAACATGTCGCCCCACACGGACTGCTGTTCGTGAAGGTCGCGACCGTCACCAACCAACAACGACATCCGCGACCGAGCAAAAGGTTTCTAGTCGAGCGTGGCGAGCTACCGGGGTTGCTGCCCGGCTTCGCGACCCTCAACTACGACGAAGAATGGTTTGATGACCGCCACGAGGCGCGGATGGTTGCTCGCCGCGTTGTCGAGTAACGCTTAACGCAAAGACACTAAGTCCACAACGAAAATCAAATGTTCGTTTGGGCCTATCACGCCACCAGCGCCTGCGCTTCCATAAGCCAAAGCAGGTGGAATTGTGAGTTGGCGTCGACCTCCGACGCGCATGCCGACAACTCCCTGGTCCCAACCGGAAATAACTTGGCCGCCGCCGAGCTTGAAGCTGAACGTTTGTCCTCGATTCCAAGAAGCATCGAATTCGTTCCCAGTGTTCCAGGACACACCCACATAATGAACTTCTGCAGCGTGACCCGCCGTTGCTTGGTCGCCGTCTCCAGCGATTAGGTCAACAATCCCTAGTTGCTTACCGGTTGGTTCACCTTCGGGGACGTTGACTTGGGGCTTGTCGGTCATTGCAGCAGCGTAAACGTAACCCAGGGCAGGGAAAAGTCAGTTGAGGCCACCTAAGAAGGCCACCATCGCTGAGCTGACTTCTGATGCGCACTCTTGTTGGAGCCAGTGACCGGCGCCCTCAATGATCTCGCAGTGACGTAGATCACCCAAAGCTTGTTGCATGGCGCTGATTGCTTCAGGGGTGTTCCCTGCGATCAAGTCTGTTGAACCACCCATATAGAACGAGGGCTGTTCGATGGTTGCCCCGAGGAAAGGAGCTGTAATTGCTGGCAGTCGGTTGATATTTCGGTACCAGTTAAGGCCACCTCGAAAACCCGTTCGAGTTATCTCATCAACGTAGAAGTGCAGATCTTCCTCAGTGAGCCACGAAGGCAACTCATCGGGTGATACGAGTTGATCAGTCATAGCTTGACCAGCAGGGAAGTGACCGTCGAATGGTTCGCTGATGTCGCCGTTGCGGAGCGCATCGCCACTGATGGCATACAAGAAACCGCGCATTGTCGTATAAATGTCAGCTTCGAGGTCTGCTTCTGCTTTCCCTGGTTCCTGGAAGAACAACCGGTAATAGTCCCGGTCAGGCCCCGCTGTTTGAGCCATGAGCCCATTCAGATCGATCCCTTCGGGAAGAGCCCCGATTGGACCGGTGTAGGGCACACTCAAACAAGCCACAGCTCGGAACAAGTCGGGACGCATGAGGGCAGCAAACCAGGCGACCGGCGCACCCCAATCATGACCCGCAACGACTACCGGTCCCTGATTCAGGTGATTGGCGACAACAACGACGTCTCCAACGAGGTGGTTGATGTCGTAGGCATCTATTGCTTGTGGCGTACTTGTTTTTCCGTAGCCTCGCATTGACATGGCGACGGCCTGATACCCGGCGTCTGCTAGAGCGTCGATTTGGTGCCTCCACGAGTACCAACTTTCAGGGAAGCCATGGCACATCACTACCGCAGGGCCTTCTCCTTTGGTTACGTAATGAATTTGTATTCCGTTGCCTTCTATGACGTGTTCTTCAAGATCGCTAATCATGAAGAGAGTTTGTCACTGCTTGCGCCCGTAATCGCAATCTAGGGTGCAGCTATGAGTGAACTGAGATTTGACGGCCGAGTGGCACTGGTAACCGGGGCTGGTGGTGGTTTAGGTCGAGAACACGCAATCCTGCTTG
>DUBN01000026.1:0-286 GCA_012960315.1 Acidimicrobiia bacterium | reverse complement strand
GGTCGCCAACTATGGGCGGTCAAGACCACGATCCAAGTCCAGCCGTGGCTGTTGTTGAAGAGATCACCGCGGCAGGCGGAGTGGCCATGGCAAACAGTAACTCAGTAGCCACACGCCAAGGCGCGGAGTCGATGGTATCGGCTGTGTTAACAGAATTTGGGCGTCTTGATATTTTGATTAATAACGCGGGAATTATTCGGAACCGCACCTTTCTCAACATTGGGGAATATGAGTTCGAACCGATCCTCGACGTTCACGTCAAGGGCTGTTTCTTTGTGACTCGACC
>DUBN01000025.1:30524-30900 GCA_012960315.1 Acidimicrobiia bacterium | reverse complement strand
CTTGATCGGAACCAGCGGCCGCAAGGTTGCCTGATGGTGTGGTCGGAATCAGCGATAACAAAAGGAAAGAAATTGTCCCGAACCCTAAAGCGACCAGCAGCGGCATTGTGTAACCGCCATACCCGTCGATCAATCTCCCAGCCATCGGGGCGCCAATCAATGCACCTAAACCTTGAGAGGTGTAAAAAATTCCCATTAGAGAACCCAAGCCAACTACACCGAATAGGTCAGCGAGAACTAGAGGGCTCACTGCCACGAACGAGCCGTAGCCGACACCTAATACCGCCATAAAGACAACCAAAACCACGAACGAGGAACCAGCTGACAGCCATATCAGGAAAGCTAAGGGACACAGCGCCGCACCGAATCTGAACAC
>DUBN01000025.1:30220-30489 GCA_012960315.1 Acidimicrobiia bacterium | reverse complement strand
AGCCAACTAAAACCAATCCGTGAAAGCACACTTGAACCACCCAGCACTCCCACCAAGGTGGCTGCGGCGACCGACGAGACACCTCGTTCTTTTGCATAAGGAACAGCGAAAACGAAGGGAACGAATAAGGCCATACCGGATGAAAGACCCGCCAGCCATAGCTTGCGAAAAGTCCGGGATCTGAAAGCTTCTCGGATTCTTGACGGAGCCGCACCAGCTGCTCCTGGGGCACGCGCCATCATCATGGTGCATACCAGCAAAACAAGTGG
>DUBN01000025.1:22816-30158 GCA_012960315.1 Acidimicrobiia bacterium | reverse complement strand
CATCCATACAAGTCGATCAGACGAGCAGATAACGGACTCATGACTAATGTGCCGACACCTATGCCAGCTACCGAAATGCCAACTGCTGTGGCCCGAGATTTTTCGAACCAACCGCCCACTTGGGCAACCATAGGGATGTAGGCACAAGCCGCTGCCGTGCCTGCACCGGCTCCGAAGGTGATATATCCGACGCCGATCGAATTCACGTTGCTGGTAGCCCAGAGACCAACGAATAGAGCAACCGCTCCTGCAGCCAGCACTGGGCGCGGACCGTAACGGTCGGCAAGTCGACTAGTAATCAAGCTCAACCAGAAGAACAAGAACGTCGTCACTCCGAAAATGGCTGCAGTTGAACCTTTTCCGGTTCCAAAGTCATCAGCCATGGACTGAAAGAAAGCTCCGAAACTGTAGACACAGCCAAGAGTTACCGCTGACGAAAAGAAGGTGGCCACAACGGTGAGCCATGCACGCGGCGAATCGACCAGGTGTTCCTCGCTCATAGTCCCCCCTGCTCTTCGCTTTAGTTTGTCTTCAGTCGGTAGAGATGACTCGGAACCCTTCAGCGAGTCGACCCTTTGTCATGTTGGCTGTTGAAGCCACACCCGACGCCCATTCACGCAACAATTCCTCTAATTCCTCAATGCGGTCCGTTTGACTGGAGTGGCATCGCAACGCCTTTACCTTCTGCTCAAAGGTATCGGTGATGTCCACGTACATCATGGTCCCTTCCGACGCTGCCATCCCCATCATCCATACCTGAGAGACGCTGTGAGGTGCATAGCCATCTCGGAGAAGTTCCGGGTGGGCACGGGGGTTGCGCGAGTCGGGGTAAACGGCAGCCATGGTCGCCCATGCTGTGGCTAAGTGATCGGGGTGTGATCCATAGATTCGATCCCAGTTCGCTGTGGTCGGCTGCGCGACGACGACATCGGGTCGAACGGTTCGGATGACGCGAGAAATGTCGCGTCGCAAATTGAGGTCGTTTATCACTCGACCATCTGGGTGACCGAGCCAGTGAACTTCTTCAACCCCCACCGCTGCGGCGGCTGCGTGTTGTTCGCCTTGCCGAAGAGCTGTGAGGGCTTCCACACTTTCAGTCATATCGTCCTCGCCGGCCTCGCCACTCGTCACTAAGCAATAGGAGACATGTGATCCGGCGTTAACCAACGCAGCCATAGTTCCAGCAGTCCCAAAATCGACGTCGTCGGGGTGAGCTACTACGACGAGAACTCGTTCAGGGGCCTGGATCTCGCCGATAGCTGTAGAGATCGTTTCTGGCACAGTGCTAAGCCGCGTCGCTGTCCCCTAGGGATGGCAACTCAGAAAGCAATTTCTGTGCTTTGGCTATGTACGCAGCAGCGGTTTCCACCCATCGCTGATATCCAGCGAGGTCACCTGCCCGAAGCGCCGAATCGGCACGTTCAAACGCCTCTCGCGAACGTGTCAATAACTCTTCGATAGAGACATCATCCGACTCGTCACCGATGTCAGAGTCATCACTTTCTGGTTCCGTATCGGAGGGTTCTTCATCGCCGTCTTCGCCATCCGAAGAGACGTTCGAGTCTCGCTCAACCAGGCCTGTGTGGAGGTCAATATCAAGTCCAGGTATCGCACGTTTTAGGGCCGCTTCGAAGCTGTCTGCGATCACGACCTCTGGACCCACTCCAACAATCACAAGTTGGAGTTCAGGCACCGCAGTCGTGCCGGTGGCTTCTATAAACAGTGGCCGGACATACAAGAGCGAATTTCCGACAGGAATCAGTAGAAGGTTACCTGGCACAACCGTGGAGCCGTTTTGGTTTAAGAGGGTGAGCCGTTCCGAGATTTCTTCTTCGGTTTGGATGTTGGAGTTGAACAATGCTGGTCCGTCAACTGGTGTGGAGGATCTGATTTCATACACCTCTATCTGACCGTAACGTTCCGGGTCATTGTGGACGACCATGAAACCTTTGAGGTTTTTACGTGAGTCATCATCAGAGAAGGGTACGAAGGGTCTGAAGATAACGAAGGATTCCTCTTCATCGCCCGGCAAACGCATGAGTAAATATTGCGGAGCTACCCGAACCTCTGAGCTGCTGATGACATTGCCAGCAGCATCTATTACTGATTCAACCGCAGTCAGCCCAATCGAATTTCCTGGATCCTGGGCAATGCTCCAGGCTCCAGCTGCATCATAGAACTCTGCTGGATCGCTAATGCGGTAGCGGCCCCACATGTCAGTTTGGATCCGAAATAGATCTTCCGGGTACCGGAAATGTTCAGCCAATTCCAGCGAGGGTGGTGTTTCGCTGAACAAGTCAGGGAATTGCTGGCGATAGGACTCCGCCAGTGGGTCGTTGTCGTCAATTATGTAGAAAATTGGGGCTCCGTCGTATGCGTCAATTACCACTTTGATTGAGTTGCGCACGTAATTGAGCGACGATCGTAGGTCGCCTGTTCGTACGGCTCGAGGATTGGCTTTCTGCGCGTACGGGAACATGTCGGTGGACGTATAGGCATCAAGGATCCACATGACCTCGCCGTCAACGACGGCGGGGTAAGGATCTTGATCGAATTTCAAGAATGGGGCGATGGTCTTCGCTCGTTCAAGAATGTCGCGTTTGAACAGGATGCGGCTCTCGGGGCCAACTTCGCCGGAAACCACCAGGTTGGGCTCCGCGAATCGAAGGGCAAAAGCGAGCTTTCTAGCCAAAGATCCAATTCCGACACCATCAGCGCCGTCGTATCTTGTGTTTTCTGTCCGGTCGTCATTGTCTTGAAAGTCCACCTCGTCGCGCATCGCACCAACGATTGCGTAGCCCTTCAGACCTTCACCTACGTAGAGTCCGGGTGAGTTAATTTCCAAAGCCGCAGCACCGTCGTTCGCTGTGACGGGGATGTCTGCCAATGCGTAGGCAGGACGGCCATTTGCATCGATGGCGTTCGCGGGCGCGGCGGCGACTCCGTAGCCATGCGTGAAGGCAATATGTTCCGATTCCCATGAATTGTTCGGAAGGTCAGTTTGTTTTAGTTCTCGTGCAGCGAGAACAACCTGAGTTGTTCGACCGTTGATCTCGTATCGATCGACATCGATATCTCGAAAGTCGTAAAAGCTTTTTATTCCCTGGGTCTGCTGGAAGGTGTCACGCATCACTGCCGGGTCGAGGAGCCGGACATTTCGAACGGTGGCAAGATTTTCTTCTATGTCCTTTGGACTAAGGGCGGGTGTGTAGTTGAAATCTTGCGCGGCTACCTGATCCATTCCCATAGCGATGCGCGTCATCTCGATATTCCGCTCGATGTAGAGAGCCTCTTTCGTTGATTCCGCTGGTTCCACTTGAAAGCGTTGCACCAACGCTGGGTAAATAGTGCCTGCGAGGCTGGCGACAAGCGCCCACAGGCCGACAGCAATTATTGGATAGGTAAATCCTCGACGCCAAATGTTGAATACCAGCAGTCCGAAACAAAAGACACTGACGATCATCAGTAGCTGCAAGGCAGGGAGTTGAGCTTTGACATCTGTGTACGATGCGCCGTTAACAAACCCGCGTCCGGAGAGCGTCAATTCGTAGCGGTCTAGGTAGTAGCCGAGTCCCTTGGCGAGAGCCAGAAGTCCCAATAGCAGCGACAGGTGCCCTTTCACTTGAGGTGTGACTCGTGATCCAGCCTGACCTTGGACGCGGATACCTCCATTTAGGTAATGCTGAATTGTCGTTACGACGAAGATCACAAGGATGGCGGCGAACGCCCAACTGACGACAAATGTCAGGAATGGAAGCTGGAAAACGTAAAACCCGACGTCTCGACCGAATTGTGGGTCAGTGATTCCGAAGTCGACACGGTTTGTAAAAAACAGCCAGCTTTGCCATTGCGACGAAACCCCGGCACCGACCAGTAACGCGAAAAGGAGCGAAGTCAGGCTTCGTATGAGAATCGCTCGTCTTCCCATGAGTTGTTGCCATTTTCGAGTCAGTTCGTCTTCAGGGCCGGCCGGTCGACTCTTCGGGGCCAGTCGATCAGCTAGGAAAAGGTTCACCCACAGAGCAACGAAAAATACGACCGTGAACAAAAGCCCCAACCCGATCTTGGCCCAGAGCACCGAAGTCCACACCGAAGACAGCTTGAGGCTGTCAAACCAGAGGTAATCAGTCCAAAAACCTGCGAGACCGCGAATAGAAGTGAAGAACAGAAAAACTGCGAGGGCGCCGAAGCCGAACAGTACCCGTAAACGATTAGTGCGTCGACGGCGCGGCTTCATTTGCTCAGTTGGTTGCATATCTTCGAATGTTACTGGCCAGCAGGCACGACCAGACTGCGGCATCCAGGACCAACCGGCGGAAATTGGTGACCGGACGGAAACTCTTGACCTCTAAATCGGGTTCCAGCTAATGCGTTGTCATGACAAACAGTCCCACAGCACCCTTCTGGGGGGGTCTGCCACCTGACGGGTGCGTCCGAGGCAATGGTGGCGTAGAGGCCAAGTGCGAACCCTGCGGCTATTGCGTCAGTGGCTATTAGATCTACCGCTGTTTTCTTCCATTCGCGGTAGACAGCTCGAAGCCGAACTTCGATCGCTACTTCGTCATCAAGGTGAGCGACTAGGCGTTCTCGTAACCAATCACCCACACACCTAGCCACCTTTTCCGATACGCCGGTGACATTTACTTTCGTTCCCCCCGCCCCATATTTTGCGGCTGTAGCGACAAATGAAACCAAACCTTCTACAAGTTCGTCGTCCATGGCACTGGGTACGAGTTGGGACATTTCAAATTTGTTCACCGAAGCAAGTTTCAGTTCCGGAAGAAGCAACTCCAGTCGGGCGGCCATGTTTTGCTTTAACTGGACCACAGTGGGGCGCGCTAATTCACCTACCGTGCTGCGTAAACGATCATGATGGTCAACAATCGTCTCCGCTTCACCGTGCAGCGAAGAATACGGTGACTGTGAGATAACGGGGATTTCACCGGTGCGGATGAGAACTTCTCTCGCCCACTCCACATCGTTGGGTTGTGGTTCGCCTAACCGAGCAAAGAGTTCATCGATGACCGCTCTACGTTGCGGTGATTTCGGGCGCTGGAAGGGGACGATGTCATCTGGATCAGCGTCTTGGGTAAAGGTCTGTTGCCGTTCTGCCCATCGGCGAACATCAATTTCGTCACCTAGCGGGAGTTCGGGATCTTCATCAGTCTGGAGGTCGTCTCTTTCGAGGGTAAGTCGGTGTGATTGAAGATCGATGACGGTGCCGGGGCGAACATCTGTCGGCGGATCCGCTGGCGGGTTGTGGGTGATCGATGAAGATTCGTTTCCTACTTGCGTTGCTGCCTGAACGGAACGGGCGGCAGATAGCTCGCTTTGGAGGCGATGTAACTCTTCTCCAACGTCTTCTAAGAACTCTCGTACTTCCTCGATCGCATAGCCGCGGAAGACGTGACTGAATTCAGCTTTTGTAACCGAATCTGGATCAATTTCGGACGCCCCTCGGGCGTGCTGAACCATGATGGTTGAGGGTACCGATCGTTCCTCGTGGCATGGGGATGGTCTACTGAAAACATTTTGGTCTTTATTGAGTCTTCTTGGTCTTTATTGAGTCTTCGAACTTATCCCCGAGAGATTTCCGCCGCGGGAGCGAAGTGCTTGAAGAGCATCATCCAAAGTATCTACCGCGACGACGTCGACCATTTCTCCCAGGACTGATCGCGCTTCTTCGACTTGGCTAGAAGGAACAACAAAAAGGTCTGCTCCGCTTCGCATCACTGCGTGACTCTTTTGTTCCATCCCACCCACAGGACCGATATTTCCCAGTGGGTCGACGGTGCCGGTAGCGACTATTCGAAGCCCTGCCAGCAACTCGCCCGGGAGCATCGTCTCTAACAACGCCAACGTCAAACCAAGTCCTGCTGACGGACCACCGACCCGCTCAATTACAAAGTTGATCTCAAACGGCAAGTCGTCCATTTCGATGTAGGTGCTGATGCTGACTCCAAGGAAAGCGTTGCCATTTTTTTCAGAGAGCGTCACCGTCTCGTGGCGAGTTGTTCCATCTAGCTGAAGTACTGAGAAGGAGAACTCGTCGCCCGGGGATCGACTCCGAACGACGTCACCCAGATCTGTCGCGTTTTGGATTGTTTGGCCGTCGGCTTCGATGATGACATCACCGCGATCTAAGGCACTTGAAGCTGGGGTATCAGGCAAGATCTGCATCACAAGAGCCCCTGCTTGAGAAATGACTTCATATCCGAGCCGTTCAAGGGCAACCCGAGCGGCGACGTCGAGGCTTCGCGCCATTTGTTCTTGCCCGAGCGTTCGGTTCTGCTCAATCGTGCGATCTCCCAGCACTTCATGGCGATCCGAAATTTCTATCGAATCGTCAAGCCATCCTCCAAGCATTTCAAGTAGTGAGGGTTCAAGGTTGGACTGGACTGTCACCATACGGATTTCGCCATTAGCGCGGTATGTCTTCGCGTCGTCTAGGACCAGCATTGGCGTGATATCGCGGGTGCTCCCTGGACTAGTGAGCACCTTGGAGGTAATGGTCACCCGATCAAGGACAAGTACCCCGAACAACCCAACACAGATAATCACTAGCGCAGCCAGGGCCCAAGTGGGCAATCGGCGAACGTTGAGTGACCCGTTCACAGGGGTGGAACTATCCTCATTCGTTGGTGGTTCGGACATCGGCTATAAGCGTGCCACGCTGGACCCCAACGACCACACGCGGCTCGGATGAAATTGATGAACCAACCCCAAGACGACTTTGATTCCACAGCACCGCTTCAACCAGTGCCCTATTACCGAATTTCACCTGACGTTCATGCCACAAGGCACCACGAATCCGAGTTGAGTTCGGCCAGTGGACGCAAACCCAGTTTGAATGATCCGCGTCGGATTCTTCCCCCCCGGCTTTACCGGGGCACGTCGCTGTGGAGAAAATTTGTGGCGTTGCTTGGGCTTGGGGCCTTCTCGATTTTGGGTGGTGTCGCTATAACTCTCATTGTCGGTGTGATGGCAATAGTCGCCGCTTTAGCTTTGCAGGCAGCGATCAGTTGACAGACAACGACATTCGCAGTCGCCGCATCAGTGCCGCTTTAGCGGGTCATCGGGGCGACACATCCCAAGCAAGAGCGTTGTTAGTTGATCCCGATCCGACCACGCGTCGCGTCGCGTTGGGTGCTTTAGAACGGCTCAAGGAGTTGACGGCCGCTGAGTTGCGGGTGGCCCTTGATGACTCAAATGTCTCAGTTCGCAGACGCGCGCTAGAAATTTCGGCACAAAGACCGGACGTGGAAATTGCGTCTTACTTGCACGATTCTGACGCATCCGTCGCTGACATGGCTGCGTTCTCCCTCGGTGAACGCGAAGAGAT
>DUBN01000025.1:0-22794 GCA_012960315.1 Acidimicrobiia bacterium | reverse complement strand
ACGGAAATGGCCAGCGGGCATTCAGATGAGTTGTGTAGGGAAACTGCTGTGGCAGCGCTGGGTGCTCTTGCCACAACAACGGGAGCTGACAGACCAACGATTCTTATTTGCCTCCTTGAGGCTATGAATGACCGCGCTCAAGTTCGACGCCGTGCAGTGCTCGGACTTTTCCAATTTGAGGAATCTGAAGCTCGGCAAGCAGTCGAATCCGCGTTGAGTGACAAGGACCGCCAAGTTCGGGCGGTGGCAAGTGAGCTTCTCGGAGTCGTGAGTGACTAATTAGTTACTCAACTCGGAAGCTAACGCCAGGAATTTTTCGGGCCGCAAAAGCTTTTCAAGACTCCAACCTCGCCCATCAGCGTCAACCTGGTCGTCGTTTTCAGCCCACACAATCGCTGAACGCGGAAAGACCTGTTGATCAGTCGACATGTCGGTGTCTTCGGCTAGTCCCAACATGTCGATGAGTTGGTGGGATTGACGTAACGAAAACAAATTGGAGCGTCGCAAATCGCCCAGACTTACAGCTTGCTCAAGGAGTGCGTGTAACCGAAGTTGTGACACATACCCTTCTCGGACCCTTGTGTCGGGTTCCGTGTCCGGTGCGTGTCTCAACAATGCAGCGAGAAAATTACGCATTCCAGTTGATGCGTCAACGTTCCATGCTGGACCCGAATCAATGTACGAAAGCTCAATATCGTGGCGACTCTCCAACGGGGGCGTTAGCGCCGCCCGTCGATACACGGTCCTGTCGGCCGGCAGAGATGCCAAAACTTTTTCTTGGAATCCGCCGGCGGCCTCGACAAGAACCTCATCGCATGCAGCGGCAGTGACAGCAACCCTCAAATCCTCTGACACGTCCATAAGGGTCACGCGCTGTACCCCCGCCAGACGAGCGGCTTCAAAAGCTGCCGCTTCGACGCTGACGCCCAGCGGCGAGCCGTCGGTGACCACACACCATCTCGCTGCTGGCGCGTTTTCGAACAACGCAAGCACTATGGCTTCCACTGGAGGTGAGTGCGTCAAAAATCTCGCGTCAGATTCCCAGTCCAGAGTGGAAGTGGGGGCTACCCCCAACACCTGATCAGCAACCAAGAAAGGGTGTACCGCTCCCATCGCCGTTTCGTTTACGAAGGCGAGAGCGACCACTTGCTCAAGGAGTTCGGGAATCGCTGCTGCCGCTATTTGAGGATCACCACGGTGATCGATAATTACTAGTTCGACCGCGTAACGCCCCCTAAGTCCGCCAGCCATGTTGACATCGGACCAGTATGCGGACACACCAGTTAGACGAGCCCTGTCCAGAGTCGCGTCGGACCCCGTGAGGTTCGCAATGATCCCAAGTCGCACAATGTCGCCGTCGAAACCTATCGATCGTTCAACCGATGGTGTTTGTGGGGTGTTCACGTCGGAAACGGTTTCTCCTTGCGTTGAACACGCCCCCAAAAGCATCGAAACCAAAACGGCAGCTACCGCGTTCCTGCTTACATTCCCCATGCGGGGAATGTGGCGTTCACCAACGGGGGCCATGGGTATTGAATGTTGATGAAAGTGTTTCAAAGTTGTCCAAGGCTCGTCCTGCGCCGAGGACTACTGCTTCCATTGGCATGGGTACCATCCGCACCGGTACCCGCGCTTCATGTTCAATGCGCTTATCGAGTCCTCGTAGCAAGCTACCTCCGCCTACCAGATGAATGCCATGAACCAGCAAGTCCTGTGACAGTTCGGGCGGCGCCTGGCTCAGACAGTCGATGACAGAGTCCACGACCGCTTGAATTGGATCCTCGAAAGCAGATCTCACTTGATCCGGTGTCAAGATAAAGGTTCTCGGCAAACCGGTCGTCAGGTCTCGTCCTTTAACTTCAGCATCAAATTCGTCTCCTCCTGACCATGCGGACCCGATTTGTACTTTGATTTCTTCAGCGGTCCGTTCACCAATTGCAACGCCGTGTACTCGGCGGACATACAGCTGCAGTGCTGAATCGAAGTCGAACGATCCCACTCGGATGGCTTTGAGGGAAACAATTCCCCCCATCGACACCATCGCTGTTTCCGCGGTGCCTCCCCCGATGTCAATGATCATGTTCCCGATGGGTTCGTGAATCGGCAAGCCCGATCCGATGGCAGCTGCCATTGGCTGATCGATGAGTCGAACATCGCTGACACCTGCTCGGCGCGCGGCGTCGGTGACTGCGCGGCGCTCAACTGGGGTAATTACTGATGGCACACATATCACGACTCGAGTTTTGCCGAATCGGCCCACGCCCACTTGTTGAAGGATCAGCCGAATCATTCGCTGAGTTGTGTCGAAATCGGTGATAGCGCCTTTTCGGAGAGGACGAACAGCGACGATGTATGAAGGGGTCCGACCGATCATCTGCCAGGCTTCTCGGCCAACGGCAAGAACGTCACCGGTTCTCTCGTTCATCGCGATAACTGACGGCTCGTTGAGAACGATGCCGCGCCCACGTTCGTACACCAAAGTGTTTGCAGTGCCGAGGTCAATCGCTAGATCACGTGCCAGCGGAAGTCCTCCCCTCGCCCCGCGGCCCATCGCTATCCGCCGCGCGTACGGCGTCATTCGTTGGAGGAGCAAGGGCGTCTAGACGCTGACGAAAATCATCGATGCTCGCGTGCCAGGGGGTGCGCTTACGCCCGCTGAGAGCAATGAATAAGACCCCAACTAACGTGATCAGAGCAGCCAGAGCAAGAAATGCCAACGGAGTCACAACTAGTCCTTACCTACGGAATTTGTTGAGCTGACATCAGTGATGTCTTGTGAGGAGAGAGCCCAATCTTCGCCGTCTTTCCAAACTTCGCGCTTCCAGATGGGGACCGTGGCTTTGAGGGTATCGATCCCAAAACGCGCGGCTTCAAATGCGTCGGGCCGATGTGGTGAAGACACAGCTACTACGACCGAGCTTTCACCGACTTTGAGCGCTCCGGTTCGGTGAGCTAACACGACTCGGGATAGATCCGGCCATTTGTTGCGCATCTCTACGGCGATAGCTTCCAATCGCGGTTCGACGTGCTCCTCATAGGCCTCATATTCGAGAAGGGAAACCGCTTCTCGACCTTCGGCATGATCACGAACCGTTCCCGAGAACACCACCACTGCGCCGCACGATGGTTGCACACACCAGTCGTAGAACTCGCCGACAGAGAGCTCCTCAGGTGTGAGGACAAGCCAAGCGTCAGAGTTCTGCGGAGCGCGCACATGATTATGGTACGCCGAGAAGGACTCTCCTCCCTGTCGAGCTAGCGGGGGCGCGGACAACAACAGCGCATCCGTGGGTACGTTTGGGGGTGTGGACCGAACCGATGATCCTGGGCAAGACCCGGCGGAACCCTCTGATGAGGGAAGTACGGGAGGGACTTCTGATGTGTTTGGCTCGCCAGACCTCGGGTCGATGGGTTCCTTTGACTGGTCGCAAATCCCTGATGACCCAGACACCAGCATTGAGGAAAACCCCACTAGCAAGTATCCGTTACATCCCGATGATCGCATCTGGATGCACCCAAGTGAACTTCAGTACCTCGCGCCGGATGCCGTATCGCAGCATCGATCCTCCAATAACCGGCGTCTTATGGGGGCGGCATTAGTTGGTGGTGTCGTCGGAGCCGCGGTGGCTGCTCTGGTCGTTGGTCTCATCTTTCAACCTTCAACCCAGGTAGTGGAGCGAATTATTGAGCGGGAAATAGCAACAGCAAACGTTTCCGCGGTTACGTCAGCAGCTGAGAACGGGTCGTGGAGTGTGGCTGACATTGCGGCCAAAGTGACACCCAGCGTGGTGCGGGTCGAGGTTTTGTGGCACAACCGCGTGATCGGTTCAGGTTCGGGAGTCATATTTCGCGATGACGGTCACCTCATAACTAATGCTCACGTTGTGACGGACGGCGACAGTTTTCGCGTGGTTTTGTCAGAGGGAAAAACGTTGGAGGTTGCGTTGGTGGGCGCCGATCCCCGGACTGACATCGCGGTTCTTCAACCGATAACTGAGACAGATATCCGATATAGCCCAGCGACTCTTGGGAATACTGATCAACTTCGCGCCGGTGAAACAGCCATCGCCATTGGTTCGCCTCTTAGTTTGCTCGGCGGACCTACGGTGACCGTCGGAGTTATCAGCGCAACCAATCGTCGGTTGCAATCGCCGCAAGGTGACTGGTTGTACGAACTCGTGCAAACGGACGCTCCAATCTCTCCCGGATCATCAGGTGGAGCGCTCGTTGATGCTCGAGGGGCAGTGGTGGGGATAACGACCGTCATCGCTGTAAGCGAAGTCGGAGCTGAGGGTTTGGGGTTCGCGACACCGATCGAAATTGCCTATGAAGTGGCCAACGACATCATTCGGTGGGGGCGTCCACGGCATGGACGTTTAGGTATCCGAGGCCAAGACGCTCTGGAGAAATCTTTGCCCCCAACTCACTCCGCAGGTGTTCTTGTGAAATCTGTCGACCCTTCGGGCCCAGCCAACATCGGCGGGGTAGAGGCCGGAGATGTAATTGTTGAGCTCGACGGGCAGCCTGTTCCCGATATGGGGGCGTTAGTTGTAGACGCTCGGATGCTTGAACCGGGCGAACTGGCAACCTTGAGGGTCTGGCGAGACAACCAACTCATCACTGTGACGGTTGAGGTCGGAGAGTTGCGTTAAACGTCATCTCGTAATGCAACTCGTCGTATCCAAGAAATAGCTCCGTATATCAGCCCGAGTAGTGACGCTGCGCCAACAAACAACGACACGGATTGGCGCTGTTTGGCGTTCATTGAATCCCATGGCATTCCAGCGTCCGTTGCGACAAAGACTTGGTCATTGCCATAACGCGGAACCCACCCCGTGGCCCGTAGACGATCGTTCGCAACCACCCAAGAGTATCGGGTGTAGGGAAGCAGCCCTGTGGGGGCTTGATGACCTACTCGGCGCGCTATGTATCGATCAAGTCGCCCTGGCAGGGGAATGGGGAGGCGAATGATCGGGCGCGCACCAAGGAGTTCTCGAACTTCACGCGCGGTGAGCCATCCGTCTGGGGCGACGTTGAACACCCCGGACTCGTCGAGTTGAACGACGGTTGCTACTGCGGTCGCTAAATCATCTAAGTGAACGAATTGTTGTGGCGGGTCATCTCGTCGGGTTCTTATCGGCGCGGCCGCAATTAAGGCTTCGCCCATCAGACCACTCGCGCTAGGGGAAGCCACTGCTGTTGGTCGCAGTATGGTCACCCGCCGCTCCGGGTCTCTGTCAGCCCAGTCGAGTGCCGTGCGTTCCGCATCGGCTTGGTGGACCGCGAACGCTGACTCGGGATTGGGACGAACAGCTGCATCTTCAGATAACGGAACCGCGTTGTTGGGCCAAGCGCCGTAGACCATCGCGCTAGACACGAGAACTAACCGCGAGACGTCGCGTTCACCGGCAATGTCGAGTAACCCAATCAACTCTCGTTGGTCTGAGTCGTCCGAGAAGGCTAGGTGAACAATCCACTCCACCTCTTCGAGAGAAACCTGATCCACATCGAAGGTGACGTTGACAACTTCATCAAAAACTTGTTCTAAAGCTTCAGATATTCGAGTTCTCAGCGCTCCTTCTGGCCCAGAGACAGCCACGACCGTCATCTATTAATTCCTTCTTCTCTCGAATGCTTATTGGGCGGGCTGGGGTGAAGCTGCACAAGCACCGGCCTACCATGCAGATGTGGCTAGTGACGATCCTTTTGACAAAGACGACCCTTTCGGGGGGCTCCCATTTTTAGGTGATCTTGGCAAGCTCTTCAAGGGGCAGGGCCCCATCGCGTGGGACGTGGCTCGCCAGTTCGCCCAACAAATCGCCACGGAGGGAGTTTCTGAACCCAACGTCGACCCCATTCAAAGGGTGAAGCTTGTTGAGCTGGCACGCGTTGCCGAATTGCATGTTGCCAATGTCACATCGCTTGAGCCTGGAGTTTCGGGCCAACCCGCCGCGGTGGTGCCTGCAACTCGAGCACAGTGGGCGTGGGCAGCTTTAGAGGCATATCGCCCATTAATGGACCGTCTAGCCGAACGGCTCGCGACCAGCACCCTCCCCGGCGAATTAGTAGCTGCTGAAGCTCAAATTCTTGACGGTTTAATGCGAGCGCTTAACCCCATGATGATGGCGATGAGCGCTGGTTCAATGGCTGGCCATCTGGCTACGCGGGCGTTTGGCAATTACGTGCTTCCTATACCTCGACCTGATCAGCAAATTTTGATTCTGGTCGGCAACGTCGAAGAATTTTCGACCGAGTGGTCGCTTCCGATTGAAGACGTGCAGCTTTGGGTATGCATCTATGAAATAGCGATGCATTCTGTTCTTTCGGTTCCTCACGTAAAGGGAGCATTTGACCGGTTGTTGAACAAATACATTGATGGTTTCCAAACTGACTCTCGTGCTTTTGAAGACCGGTTCGCTGATTTAGATATCGGGAGTGGGGATCCTGCGGAGCTGCAGCAGGCCTTGCAGAATGCTTTGGGTGACCCTGAGACGATGCTGGGAGCGTTGAGATCTGATGCGCAAGCTGCCGTTGTTCCTGAGCTCGAGTCATTGTTAGCTGTGACGGTTGGGTACGTCGATTACGTGATCGAAAAAGTCGGGACGGGTTTGCTGAGTTCTTATGAGTCCCTCACTGAGGTTTTCCGTCGGCGTCGGGTTACTGCGAGCGGAAGCGACCGCTTTGTTGAAAAGTTGTTTGGGGTTGAGATCACCTCAGAGCTCGTTGACCGGGGAGAGGCGTTCATCGCTGGGGTGATCGACCGAGCTGGCGATGAGGCTCTCATGCGTCTATGGAACGACGAAAGGGCACTGCCAACGCCGAACGAGATCGCCGCACCTGGTTTGTGGTTAGCTCGAATTGATTTACCTGAGCTAGATCAAGATTGATCAGTCTTTCGGTTTGAAGGATTGGGCAGAATCCGACTTACCCATGTCGGTAGTCGGTCACTGAGTTTGTGGTATCTGGCTTCGGTCCACACCTGATCGGCAATGACGCGAGATGGGGTTCGTTTGCCTTTTGCTAGGGCAACGAGCCCACCAAGATAGAGAAACGCTGCCGATGCGCTGGAAAGAGCGAGGATGATTAGCCCTGCGCGTAACGGCAAAACTCCGTTAGGAGCCACGACGGGAATCAACGCCCCTATGACCCAACAAAGTTGGAATCGCGTTTCGAATCGAGCGAAGGAGCGTCCTTGGTTGACGGTCGGTGCGTCGCGTTGAACGATGGCGTCGAAGGAAAGTTTGCCTAGGCCGGCTGCAAGGCCGACGCTCGCGACGAACGCTAATACGGCCATGCGGTCACCTGGAAAGGTGGCTAAAAAGCCGACGGCGGCGGCGATGGTAAGAACTCCGCCGAGTAGGTATTCCTCTCGCACAAATCGGCGAAGGAACGGTGCGGCCACCGCGCCAATGAGCGCGCCTACGGCACTTGCCGCCACCATCAATCCGAACCAGATCACCGAGGCGTCTTCGCGACGCAACCAGAACGCAACGAGGAACAGCGTGAAGCCCGTCATGCCCCGAAGTACCGCCATCGCCGAAGCCGCGAGAACGATCCCTCCCCTGCGTAGATCGCTGCGTTCGTCTTGTTGCATGGGTTCAGATGCAATTGAGGTGCGCGGGAGCCGTGCCCCCAGGGGTACTACCGCACCGAAGACGATCATCGCGACTCCCAGAACCCATTCGGATCCGATCAGACCAAGAAGCAGTCCGGGGCCCGCGGCTACGGCTCCACCGATACCGCTGAGCAACACCAATTTTGAGTTAGCTTCCACGAGGTCTTCGTGCCCACGAACTAGGCCAGGCACAATCGCGCTTTTTGCGACGTGGTAGGTCTTTCCCAAAACCAGTGCACCGAATGCTTCGGGGAAAAGCAGCAAAGAATTCAGGTGACGAATCATGAGGAACGCCAAAACAGCTCGCCCCATGCCACTCACGATCACCATTGCACGGCGCCCACCGGGTAATCGATCTATGAGTGGCCCAATGAGAGGCCCAACGATTGCAAATGGGGCGATAGTCAAGATGAGGTACAACGCCACCTTGGGTCGCGCCGCTGCAGGGTCAAGATTGAAAAACAGGGAGCCCGCGAGAGCGATTGTGAAGAGCGCATCGCCGGCCGCTGAGACCAGTTGCACTCTGGCGAGACGGGCAAATGGGCCGAGGGGAGCGCGGTTTTTGGGCGATGTGTCGTGATCACTGATTCCACCGGCGCTGGGATCAGAAACCGGCGTTGGGAAATCTGGTGCCTCGTCCACGGTGTCACCCTAGGGCCCAGTTAAATGGGGCACTCCCAAGCAAACTAAATCTGATGGGCTTAGTCAGAGTTGCCCGCGACTCTGACGGGTTCAGTTGCTGCAAAGACAGCACTATTTAAGTTGGCGACGATTCGTTTGAGATATCGGTGATACACGGCTCGGGGTACGACTTGGTGGCCAGGTTGTTCCGACGTCATGTAGCCATCAATGCGTGATTGGATTTGGGAGGTCATCGAGTCAACCCGTTCGCGGAAGCTTTGCGGTATTCCGTCGTGTTCAGCCAAAATTTCACTTGCTTCGGTAAAGAACCCTGAGACGATCCGGCGCTCTTCAAGCAACCCATCAATATCGGGTTCGTTGACAAAGGAAACACCGCTTTCAGCGAGGTCAAGAATGTTCTTCGCGTGATCCCCAACGCGTTCAATCTTCTTCAACAAAAGTATGAGCCCAATGACTTCGCCGATGTCATTGGGGCCGTGAACACTGATGTGTACAGCAAGCTCGCCGCGCAGTTGTTGCTCATTGGCATTGATACGTAGATCTGTTTCTCGCACATCGTCTGCGATCAAACGAGGATCCGCACCGCTCATCAGTGCGGTACAGGCAAGGTCAAACGAATGGCGGGCATCGGTAACCATCGCAACTGATCTAGTGACAACGTGGTCCAGTCCGCTATCACCACCTCGGAAAAACGAAAGCACCATAAGAATCGCCCCTAACGAAGGATGGCTACACCTAAAAGAGGTGCAACTATGAATAAGACTACGACGTAGCACACAGCAAGGACTCTTCGCCGAACCGCGAGGTCCGCCATTAGGGTCGCTGCGGAAACGGGAATTTCCCTGGCGAACGGGAGTACATACAGAAGCAAGATGCCCGCGATGTTAAACGTGGTGTGAGTCAACGCGACCGTTAAGGAGTCAGCGCTCGATGCCGCCAACGCTGCCAACAAAGCAGTGACGGTGGTGCCTATGTTCGCCCCCAATGTGACGGGGTAAGCATTTCGTAACGTCAATACTCCTGCTGCGGACAACGGAATCAAGATCGATGTGGTGATGCTGGACGACTGGACTGCGATCGTGACGACCATCCCTACGGCAAGAGCTACCAGACCTCCAGCTTTGCCAAGAATTGCGTTAAGCGAGCGCTCAATGCGGGCAGCTACGAGGGCCTTCATGTTTTTTGTTACGAACGCGAGAGCAATGAGAACGATGACGAGGCCTGTTGCGACCATGAGGGCGCCTTTGACGTTGCCCGATGCTCCCAGTTGATCCCAGAGATCTTTCAACCACTCGACCGGTCCTTTTACCCACTTTTTGACGGGACTTTTCCATTCGGTTCCGCCCGAACCCACGAGCAGTTCGCTCATCCATTTAGCAATTCCCGAAATTGGCCTAAAAATCAGTTCAACAGGCAGAAGAACTGCGACCGCGAGGATGTTGAAAAAGTCGTGGACAGTGGCTGCGGCAAACGCACGCCTAAATTCGGCTGATTGACGGACGTGTCCAAGGGAAACGAGGGTGTTGGTAACGGTGGTCCCAATGTTGGCGCCCATGATCATGGGGACTGCCTGGTCTACGCCAAGTGCGCCAGATGCCACAAGACCGACTATTACCGATGTGCTGGCCGATGACGATTGGACGAGCACCGTCCCCAAAATTCCGACACAGAGACCGGCAATTGGATTACTGACTGCTGAGAACAAGCGTTCTTGGGTATCGGCGCCCATTATTTTGATGCCCGTTTCAAGCGAAGAAACGCCAACAAGGAAAAGATAAATCAATGCAACAACAAGCGCAGCACGGGCGCCCGTCGGCATGGATCGCTCAGGGCTACCGGGGGGACGGACCACGGACTGAAACGTAATGGCCAGAGGCACTAAGAAAGCGGATTTGCCAATGTTTCACCAATCAAAGCCCACGCAGCAACAATCGAGACTCCTTCTGGTCTGCTGCCAATTAGTGAAATGACGGTGAACAGATATTTCGGGGTGTCCAGGTTTATAGAGGTAAATCCCCGAGGTCTAAGTCCGATTCTTGGGTCCGTATCCCGACTAGTTCCGATACCGCTATGAATCCATCGCGCACAGCAGCATTATCGGTACCTGGAATGCGTCGTTTCGGATCTCCGGATTGACGTTCAAATAACCAGGAATGTTCACTCGTCGTTATCAAGCGACCCGCGGCATCACCCCATTTGGCCAACTCAGTTACTCGCACGCCTGCGATCTCGTCAAGGGGGGCGTTGGGGACGTTGACGTTGACGACTCGTCGCCCACGTTCGATCAGGCTGAGCCGCTCGATGAGTTCTGGGAGCAGATGCACTGAACTGTCCCAGTTCATCGGTTCATCTGTGACATCCATGCTGAAGGCGATGCCGTGAGCTCCGTTGTTAGCGGCAGTCAACGCCGCTCCCACAGTTCCGCTGTGCAACGCTGCGCGTCCACAATTCAAACCGGGATTGACACCTGACACGACCATAGGGACGGGGTCGCCGAACGCTCCGAGTTGGGTCATGACCACGCACAACGCTGGGGGTCCGCTCACGGCCCAACATTCGGTTGCGCCAAGGTCTTCTCGTTGAATTTGTTTTGCCTGTAATTCTCCACCGTTGAGGTCTCCGCCTATTGCGCCACCCATGCCTGTCATGTCCGAGACAGGGGCTGCGACAACCGCTTGGTAGCCAGCATCAACGACACCTCGAGCTAAGGCCCATAGTCCCTCAGAAGCGACTCCGTCGTCGTTGGTTATAAGGACCCTCATCAGGTCTGAATTACTCTTCTTCGTCTTCGGGGACACCCAGATCCCATTCGAGGTGCAAGTTTTCTCGTTCGGCGTCGCGGTTCACCCGTTCGCGATTACGTCTGAACTGGGGATCGTGAGGCGGAAGAAGCTGGAGTCGCGCCACTGTTCGGCGCCGAAATTCATCCACCACTGCTTGTTCACCAAAAAGTCCCTGGGTATCCCAATGCGGGGAAACCGGACCGAGGTAGACGATTCGCACGCCGGTCTCGGGGGGAGGGAGTTCTTCATCACTTTGGAAGTCGGTCACCGATGCTCCTTCGACAGCGACCGCATCACTGTACCGGCGCCGGCTTCGGGAACCATTAGCTCCAACAAGCGTCACAGCAATGTCCCCCGTTTCTTCTCAGAATGAAATTTTCATAAGAACATCAAATATTTGGAACCGTTTGCCCTTGTTGGGAGTCATAGTCATAGCAAGGCGCGAGAAATCATCCTCGCGACGACCGACGGAGCGCAGCCCATGAGTCACATTTCCACTGACACGAGTTGGATGAGCAGAGGTAACTGCGCTAATCGAGATCCGTCTATTTTCTTTCCCAGTGATGGTGTGGGTGTTGAACGGGCAAAAAAATTGTGTGAGGGCTGCCCGTCGCAGTCGCCCTGTCTTGAGTATGCGCTGGCGAATCGGGTTGAGCACGGTGTGTGGGGCGGAGCGTCCGAACGGCAAAGGCGTCGGGTCTTGAAGGCGAGACGTCAAGTCTTGTTGCGGGAGTCTTCTCTTCAGATCTCTTGATCGAGAGGCGTGTAGCTATTCGCCGGCACCGTCTTCAGAAGAAGGCGACTCTCCGTCTTTTATGCCGTCCTTGAACTCTTTTTGTGCTTGCCCCAGAGATCGCGCCAGCTTCGGGAGTTTGGCACCACCGAAAAGCACCAGGACGATGACCAGGATGATGATCAGTTCTGACCCGCCGAGATTCACAAAGGTGAGGCTACCAGCGCACTGATTCCCTGTATGGAGATCACCAAGAATTCGGTGTTTAGCTTGCTCGTTCGGCAGCGGCGCGACGGGCAAGGGCTCGTTGCCGGCGCAGGCGGCGACGTTCTCGTTCGCTCATACCGCCCCAAATGCCGAATTTCTCGCCGTGGCTCAACGCATACTCAAGACAGTCTTCGCGAACGATGCACCCTCGGCAGACTTCTTTAGCTTCTTTAGTGCTTGCCCCTCGTTCGGGGAAAAAGAGATCTGGATCAACGCCTAAACAGTTTGCGTAATCCCACCAACCACTTTCTTCGGTTTGGCTGCTGCTTTCGTCTACGAACGCCATATATTTCCGCCCTGATTCGCCCGACTCGCCATGATGACGTCGTCGTAATTACACGCGTGTTATTGAACACCTGTTTAGCGCCAGAAGCAAAAAAAGTTTTACAGCGCCCGTGAGGTGACCAATATGACTTGGCGCTACTTCAGTTCAGACACGATCTTTATGTCCGATTCTCGGTTTCTCCTTTTCAATGTGCCCTCGCGCGAGGCAGACTGATCTTGGAGGTGTCCGAGCGCCTGGTGGGCTCCCCCGCCTTCAAAGCGGGTGGGATAGGTGATCCCTGTCCGGCGGGTTCGATTCCCGTCCACCTCCGCCAAGTCTGTCCAGCCCACTAGTCCAACGCACTGCAAACCAAATGATGGAAAGGATCCAACGTGAAGAAGCTCCTGCTGGCAATTGCCGTCGGCGCCTTGGTGGCAATCGCCGCTCGGAAACTCGCTGAAAACTAAACCCGGAACCTAGGTCCGAAAACTAACCGGGATCGGGATTTCAAACTCCGAGGAGGTCTCGGGCCCCGGTGTCACTACTTGGGTGCCGAAGCTTGGACATTGCCCGCGCTTCAATCTGCCGGATTCTCTCGCGGGTGAGGTTGAAGTGCTCGCCTACTTCTTCGAGAGTTCGAGGTTCGCCGCGGTCAAGCCCGAACCTGAGCTTTAGGATTTCTCTCTCCCGTTCGTCGAGAGGGCCAAGAAGTTTGGCGATCTCATCGGGGAGCCGCGAGACTGCAGCTGCTTCTTCAGGGTCTTCAGCATTTCTATCTTCGACTACGTCACCTAACTCGGCATCGCCGTCTTCACGCAAGGGTTCCGAGAGAGATAGCGGCTCTGCAGCGAATCGAAGTGCTTCAGACACTTTGTCTTCAGGCATGTCGACTTCTACCGCGAGCTCTGCCAGCGTCGCTGGACGCCCATATTTAAGTTCCAAACGCGACCGAGCTTTCTGGAGCCGCGCGAGGGTGTCACCTGCGTGCACCGGAAGTCTGATGGTGCGGCCCGTATTGGCGATGCCACGAGTGATGGCCTGGCGAATCCACCATGTCGCATAGGTAGAAAACTTAAAGCCTTTACGCCAATCGAACTTCTCGACGGCGTGCATGAGTCCGAGGTTTCCCTCTTGAATCAGATCCAGCAGCGGCAACCCTGAAGCCTGATATTTCTTTGCAATTGAAACCACTAGGCGAAGGTTGGATTGAACGAATGTGCGTTCAGCTCTTTCCCCTTTACGCTCAGTTCGACGAAGTTCACGCTTCTTAGCGGGCGTTACGGGAGAGCCGTCTTCCAACTGCTCGGCTTTGAGTATTGCCTCGGCTTCAGTACCAGCTTCAATCTCCTGGGCGAGTCGCACCTCGTCATCTTTTGTCAGGAGCGGATACTGACCGATGTCGGTGAGGTACAGACGGACGAGATCTTCTTCGTCCCGCTCGACCCGATTCTTGGCCACCTGCTGACCTCTTTCCCCTGACCGGTGAGACGACCCCCCAGGGGCACCGTCCGCCGGTACGCTCGTCACGTTGCCGACACGATTTATTTCACAGACTCAAAGCATTGAGCTTAATCGCTTGCCTGGAAACTACCGGCTGGAATCGCGATTTCCGACACGTACGACGAGCACAACATGACCGAACCAACAGCGATCCCAGACGACGACCTCAAAATTGCTCTTGTTCAACTGACTTTTGATGCAAACGATGCCGAGCTATTACTCCCGGTCCTTTCAAAGTACGTAGTGATGACTCGAAATCAGTTGGAGTGCCGCAATGTGGATCTTTGTGTCTCGTTTTCTGACCCCAACCATTTCGTGATAATTGAGAAGTGGGATTCTGAGGAAGCGGCCCGAGCGCATTTCGACTCCGCTGTTATGGTCGAAATGGCTGAATCGTGTTCAGGGATCCTGGCCCACCGTCCAGATGTTGATCTCTTGGAGGGCGTTAGCGCCCACGACTTGAACTGAAAGGACCACGTGACGAAGCGAGCAGTTGTTTGTGGCGCTGGCGGCTTTATCGGAAGTCATCTAGTTCGGCGCTTGGTGAACGAGGGTTATTGGGTACGGGGCGTCGATATCAAACACCCTGAATGGAACGTTTCGTCAGCGCATGAATTCATGGTCGCCGACTTGCGCGAGCCGCAGTCTGCAGTTGCAGCGTTGAGTGGCGGCATCGACGAGGTCTACCAACTCGCTGCCGATATGGGAGGAATGGGATTCATCCATCAAGCCGAGACTCAGATCATGCATAACAGCATGCTGATCAATCTGAATGTGGTTGAGGCTGCAGCTAGTGCCGAAATCGAACGCTATTTCTTGGCGAGTTCGGTGTGTGTGTATCGCGACATGGAGTTGGGTGAACCCGAGCTAACCGAAGATGATGCGTATCCCGCTGCGCCAGACAACGAATACGGCTGGGAGAAGCTTTATGCCGAACGCGCCGTGGCTTCCTACGCGAGGGAACATGGTTTTGAGCCGCGGATTGCTCGTTTTCAAAACTGTTACGGCCCTGAGGGCACCTGGAATGGAGGCCGGGAAAAAGCCCCAGCGGCCCTGAGTAGAAAAATCGTTGAGTCCGTTGATGGAACCATCGAAGTTTGGGGAGACGGCTCTGCGGTGCGGAGCTTCGTCTACATCGATGATCTGGTAGATGGCGTTCGTTGTCTGGTGGATAGCGACGTTCGCGAACCGACCAACATCGGTACTCGGCAATACGTTTCGGTGAAACAGTTAGTTGACTTGGTTGCCGACGCTGCTGACAAAGACATCACTCCGGTCTGGGTGCCTGGCCCCGTGGGGGTCCAAAACCGCAACTTCTCTAATGACCGTATTGAATCCCTCGGCTATCAGCCACGTTTCGATCTGGCTGCGGGATTGGCAGAAACCTATCCGTGGATAGCCGGCCAGGTGGCATCGTTGAAGGATTGAATTGCTGCCGTGACGCTAGGGGCGACAGCCCACAGATATACGTTCGATTTCGGCCCAACTGAGTTCGCTTGAGCCCCACAGTTCTTCAAACGCGGCGTCGGCTGTGTCAGTAAATCCATGTCTGTTTCGGAACTGGTACAGACGGCGCTTTTTCTGACCTCCAAGGCCGATACGTTCGAGACGCCCAACGTTGTGCACATCCCAGGCAGCAAACTGGCTTAAGTCAAGTTCGTCGTCGGCAGGAGCGTCATCGAATCGGCCGGATCTGCGGTCGAGGATCCTGAGTAGTAAACGGCCGATGGTGTCGCGACTTCTAGCTTGCCCAAAGTTGCGGGGCCGTTGGGTGTTTTCCAGCGCTCCGCCGTCGACCCAAAGATCGATGGGGTCATAGCTCAATATTTTGCTGCGGCCGAGGGGAGACGTTTCATCGATGTTGAGGGTGATCGCTTCGTCAACTCCGAGGCGTTCAGCGACTTCGGCTACAACTTCGCCAATCACCGCTGCGTCGTACAAAACCATCTCGAAGGACTCGGGTTTAACCGAGACCTGAACCATTAGGTGATCGCCTCAGACCGAGCATCACGAGACATGTCAGCAATTTCGTCGATTTCCTCATCAGTGAAGCCGGCAAGCTCGCGGAAACGGCGGGTCAGCTGAATTGGGCTGTCGTCCTCTTCACCGCGGAATCCGTTAAAGGAGAACAGTCGATCAACAACTTTTTGAAATTCGAGTGCCTTATCGAGTCGGTCTTTATCATTTTCTGTCAGACGGCGCAGCCAATCGGAGCCCATCTTCACATGGGTCACCTCATCAGCGAGCATCCAGTCTTCGCAGAACTCGAGAACCGGGTCACCGGCCATATTCCCGAACTCTTTCATCGTGTTGAAAACGTCGATCGCTAAGCCCTCAAGAGCGCGGTTGACGCCTGTCAACCGCAGAACCGGATCAGGGTTGCAAGCCGCCTCATACAAAAGAGCATTTTCTGCATACTCGCCCAGTTCGGTTCCCATGTGCTCGGCAAGAACAACCGAAATTTCGCAGTGCCGGGCTTCGTCCCAACATTGGCGGGCCATGTCTAGCTTCAAGGCGAGTGGTGCTTCATCACCTAGTTCGAAGTCCCAGCAGGTACGACCGGCACCCTCTAAGGCCTGGATTTCACCAACAAAGATTCCGTGCATGAGTGCCCTTGCCCGATCTGGGCCGTTGGGCAAACCTGGAGTGAGCTTCGCCAGGGCGTCGCCTGCGTTGCCCCCAGCGATGCGTGCACCACGCGGATCGCCCATTCGTTGCTCATTGCTCTGACGGATGAATCGAGAGTCGCGTGCAAGCTCCTCTGCAGGAAAAATTTTGCGCATCAGTTTTTCTCCACTATTTCGACGTATGGGTCTCCGATTGAGCCGGGACCGGCAATACCGCCGGCCGCCAGCATAATTTTTTCAAGCTTGGTTTGATGACTCATGGCTCGTTCAAGTTCTTCTGGTGATTCAATCATCGACTGAATCAGCATTTCACCTTCGCGCCAATCATTGAACTCATCTTGAAGAATAAAGTCCAAAATTCGGATTGTTGGCATGTCGGTTATTTCCGAGGTGCCGTTGCGGTGATAGGTGTAGGCAGCAATTTTGTGTGGGATAAGAACCCGGTAGACGCCGACAAGTTTCTCGATAGTCAGATGAGCGGCTTCTGGCTCAGTCATGGATTCGAAGAACTCGACCATGTGGTCGTTTGGAGGGACGGTGAGGCGTTCCGTTTGCATTTCTCGCAACTCGGGTAAGCGTTTGTCGAATAGTTCGGCGTGCCATGCGTGGTGATAGCAGTGGGTTCCCAGACGCAGCTTTACGTCAAGTTCGGGCACGGTCGCCACCCAGCCGCCAAGGGCCTCGAAGAGCTTAATTTCGACCCATTTGTAGTACCCGATTCGCTCGGCGGTCTCGTCGACGTCGAATAAACCCGGCAAACTACGACGATCCCACGGGGCGAACGGCTCACGCGGCCGCTTTGTATCAGTCATTGACGCTCTTTCGGCAATCCAAGCAGCATGCTGCTGAAGTTCAAAGTTCACCCTAATTGCTGGAGTACCGAAATCTTACTGTGCGTTTAGTTCTCAGAGAAAGTTGAGGGATTTTTTCTCATCGGTGAGCCATCACCGATACCGGTTAGTGATCGGTAGGCGACGGTCTTTACCGAATGCTTTAGCGGAAATACGTGGACCCGGCGGCGATTGGCGTCGTTTATATTCCGCGAGATCTACCAGACGTGTAATTCGTTCAACCATCGCAGCGTCATAACCATCTGAGATGAGGTCTGCGGCAGCGCGGTCCTGTTCGATGTAGGCCTCCAACAGAGGGTCTAACAATTCATAGGGTGGAAGAGACTGCTCGTCGGTCTGTTCAGGTCGCAGCTCAGCTGATGGTGGTTTCGAAATTGATGCTTCGGGAATCCAAGGAGCACTCGTTTGGTTGTTACGCCACCGACAAAGCTCGTAGACGAGAAGTTTGGGGCAATCCTTTAAGACTGCGAAACCTCCAGCTGTGTCGCCATAAAGGGTGGAGTACCCAACGGATGTTTCGCTCTTGTTTCCCGTTGTAAGGACGAGCCACCCCTTTTTATTTGATAGCGCCATAAGTAGGACGCCGCGAATGCGACTTTGAAGATTTTCCTCCGTCAGGTCAGCGGCATCTTCGCGAAATAATGGGTCGAGCATTTCAAGCAATGCGGTGTGAGCCGGTTCGATGGGGATGGTATTGAAGTCCACACCAAAATTGAGTGCCAGTTCGGCCGCGTCGTCTTGGGAACCAGCGCTTGAGTAACGGGACGGCATGGACACGCCATGAACTCTTTGGGGGCCGAGCGCGTCAACCGCGATCGCTGCTACCAGGCTTGAGTCCACTCCTCCTGACAGTCCGACAACGGCCTCACTGAACCCGTTCTTGTTGACATAGTCGCGTGTAGCCAAAACCAACGCGTTCCAGACTTCGCCAACATCATCATTTGTTTCAGCAACGGGCGACTTCATTAAGGGTTTTCGATTTGGGCGTTCTTGCGAGGTCGCTATCACTGGGAGTGCACCTCTCCCACTTGAGGGAACCTCAACATCGACAACGGCGACGGCTTCTTCGAACTGTGGCAAACGGGCGACAACGTTTCCATTCACGTCAGCAACGAACGAAGACCCGTCGAAGATGAGTTCGTCCTGACCGCCTACCTGATTGACGTAAACAATCGGCACCTTGTGTTTGTTGGCTGCTTCGATGACTGCGGTGGCTCGCTCCGCGTTTTTCCCGCGCTGGTACGGCGACCCATTGATGGATACGCCCAGAGCAGCTCCAGATTCGATTTGGCCATCAAAGGGGCCATTGGGAAACCAGAGGTCCTCACATACGCAAATACCGACGAGTGTTCCTGCTATTTCGAAAAGAGGCCCATCGGACGTACCTGCGACGAAATAGCGTTTTTCGTCAAAAACGGAGTAGTTAGGAAGAAGTCGTTTGCGGTAAACACCACGAACTTGGCCCCGGTGACATATCGCAGCAGAGTTATAAAGCCCCTGAGGTGTTTGCTCGGGGAAACCAACTATTGCCACCGCATCGGAGGTGTGGCGGGCGACTGTCTCGACTGCTTTCTGGGCGTCGTCAATAAAGCGTTGCTTCAGTAATAGGTCTTCGGGAGGGTAAGCGCAGACCGCCAGTTCGCTATAAACGACTAGGTCGGCATCTGAGGCAACTGATTGGTCATAGGCATCTGTAATGGCGATGACGTTGGAGTCAAAGTCACCCACTCGCAGGTTGAGTTGCGCTAGACCAACTCTGATCGAAGCCATGTCATGAGGCTAGAAGCCGAGGGGTCGATAGGGCGAAAACTATTTGGGTGGGCCACCGGCCCCACCCAAATCTCTTAAGACGATGTTGGTCAGGCTAAAGCTGCACAACAGGTGTTCGTCAACAACGTCGCCACGACATAAGGGTCTGCGTTGGCGTTGGGACGGCGGTCTTCGATATATCCCTTGCCATCCTGAGCGACCTGCCAAGGTATGCGAATCGACGCTCCTCGGTCTGACACTCCGTAGCTGAATTGGTCGAAGCGCTGCGTTTCGTGTTCACCTGTTAAACGTTCTTCGATGCCGATTCCATAACCAGCGAGATGTTCTTCAGTTTTGCCCGGTGCGCCCATCGATTGTGCTGCAGCTTCGACGGCTTCATAATTTTCTCGCATGGCGTTGGTCGAGAAGTTGGTGTGCATTCCCGCTCCGTTCCAATCGCCCTTCATTGGTTTGGCTTCGATACTGATTTCCAACCCGTGAAGTTCCCCAGCGCGGTACAGCAGGTAGCGGGCCATCCACATGTGGTCGCCCACAGCAACAGTGTCGACGGGTCCAATTTGGAACTCCCACTGTCCGGGCATGACCTCTGCATTGGTACCGGAGATAGCCAGCCCAGCTTCAATACACCAAGTTGTGTGTTGTTCGACAAGGTCGCGTCCGCGAATTTTTACGGCACCAACTCCGCAGTAATAGGGGCCTTGCGGCGCTGGAAAACCTCCAGTTGGGAAGCCAGCCGGCCATCCGGTAATCGGATCGAGCATTGTGTATTCCTGCTCGAGTCCGAACCAAGGCTCTTGGTCGCTGTACTGATCCAACGCGGTTCGTGCCGCGGCACGAGTGTTGGTCGGATGCGGTGACATATCTGATGTTAAGAGAGTTTCGCAAAGAACGAGGACGTCGTTCCTCCCGCGGATCGGATCGGGGCACTGGAACACCGGCTGGAGAACAACATCAGAGTTGTCACCCGTTGCCTGGTTTGTGCTTGATCCATCAAAACCCCAAATGCCGGGGTCGTCACCGTCAGCAAGAATTTTCGTCTTGGATCGGATCTCTGCGGTTGGTTCTGTGCCGTCAATCCATATGTATTCGGCCCTATACGCCACTTTGGTTGCTCCTGATAGAGGGGCGGGAACGGAAGGCAAGCTAACAATTACGAGCCCTATGTCACACCCTTTTTGTAGTGACTGATCAAAGATTAGTCCACAGGAGCTTAGTTCTAGCCTCCTAGTCCAATTGTGAACGTCATGTAAACGAAACCCTCTGAGCTTTTAATCGCGTGCACAACGGGTCAAGAATGGACTTAGATGCATGTGACGCTACGCGTCGAACAAGGAAAGATGAGGCCAAGATGGAGCGACCTCAAGACTACGTACTGCGCCGGGTTGAGGAACGGGGCATCCGTTTAGTTCGCCTTTGGTTCACTGACGTCCAAGGTCAGTTGAAATCCTTCGCTATCTCGCCCGCCGAATTGGAGACCGCGTTCGAAGACGGAATGATTTTTGATGGTTCGTCAATTGACGGCTTCAGCCGTGTGCGCGAAGAAGACATGGTCGCCCGGCCGGACCCAGCAACCTTTGAATTGATGCGGTGGAGCGGCAACGACGAAAACGCGGCACGCATGTTCTGCGATATTGAACGGACCGACGGAAGCCCATTTCCTGGCGACTCGCGGCAGGTTTTGCGTCGCTCAATGGAACGCGCTCACAAAGAAGGCTTCACATTTTTCACGGCGCCAGAAATGGAATACTTCCTATTTGAATCTACGAGAACCGGGGATCCGGTACCACTTGACCACGGCAGCTACTTCGATCTGACCACTGCAGACGTGGCTAGCAACATTCGACGTCAAACGCTCACGACCTTGGAGGCGATGGGTATTCCTGTGGAGTACTCATTTCACGAGGATGCTCCAAGCCAACATGAAATCGACCTGCGTTACACCGATGCGTTAACTATGGCTGACAACGTCATGACTTTCAGGCTCATCGTCAGAGAGATCGCCCTTGAGCATGGGGTCCACGCGACATTCATGCCAAAGCCTCTTACCGGAGTGCAGGGCTCGGGCATGCACACCCATCTGTCGTTATTTCGAGATGGAGTAAATGCGTTCTACGACCCTGAGAGTCCCGATGGGTTATCGGAAGTCGCGCGAGGGTTTATCGCTGGACTCCTTCACCACGCTCGAGAGATCACCGCTGTTACCAACCAGTTAGTGAACAGTTACAAGCGGCTAGTGACCGGTTATGAAGCCCCTGTGAACGTTTCGTGGGCTCGCTCGAACCGCGCCGCTTTGATCCGCGTTCCGACTGCTCGAACAGGCGGCGTCGACGACACCACTCGTATTGAATACCGGTCACCGGACCCGGCCTGTAACCCTTATCTGGCGTTTGCAGTAATTCTTGCCGCAGGGATGAAAGGTATAGAACAGGGATACGAATTGCCTCTTGAGGCACCGCCGTCAATGACTGGTTTCACCGAACATGGGGGTTTAATTGACCAAGCTCAACTTCCCCAATCGTTAGCTGAAGCTTTAGACGAAATGGAGAAGAGCGATCTCGTTGCCGACACCCTTGGCGACCACCTTTTTAGTTGGTTCCTCCGCAACAAAAGACGAGAATGGAACGAATATATGGCACAAGTAACACCTTTCGAACTCGACCGGTACTACTCAAGTTTGTGATGACGGTCTTAGCGTTGTATCCGGCGGATCCTGCTCCGGAATTAGCTCAGCTTCTTGATCTGAGTGGTTTCGTTTGGAAGGGATTAGCTGAACCCAACGATGTGGAGGATCTCGAACCCGACGAAGGGTGGGGCGGAGCAATCCTCCAAATGGGAAATACAGGTGATGAGGGCTGGGCGATGCTGCGAGCCCTTCGTAAACGCGACGTTCCGGTATCTCCTCTCCTTCTACTAATTCGGGGAAGCGAGCTACAAGAGCTCGACATGCGTGATGAATTGTTCGATGACTTCTGCCTCGATCCGTTTCACCCGCGTGAGCTTGAAGCCCGGGTAAGACACATGCTCGCCTCCTCCAACGAAGGTCACACTGGAGAGCGCATCGAACACGGGCCCTTGGTTTTAGATCTAGAAACCTACGAAGCGTTGCTTGACGGTCGGCCTCTTGATTTGACTTTCATGGAGTACGAGTTACTCCGCTTCTTAGCAACTAGCCCGGGCAGGGTTTTCACCCGAGAAATTCTGCTGAACAGGGTCTGGGGTTATGAATATTACGGCGGGGCGCGCACTGTTGATGTTCATGTTCGCCGGCTGCGCGCAAAATTTGGTGAAGAGTACGCTGGCCTGATTCATACCGTTCGAAGCGTCGGCTACCGGTTCGGCCAAGCTCGACGCCGCTAGGTCGCGACAAGCAAAAAGCTAACGGTTCGTCTCCACGAGGCTGCTGCCTTTATGTCGTGTCTCTGCGTCCTCTTTGAGGGCATTGCCGAGGAGAGCGGCAACCGCGACGAGGCTGATGGTGATTATGAATGGGCTCAGCAGCAACAACACCGCCATGACAATGCCTCCAACCATGTGCTTGATGGTAGCCAGCGCGAATTCGTAGTCGCGACTTTCGAGAACAAAATTGACCTTGTCTACGGACAAGAAAGCAGTCACTGGTTTCCCCTGAGTTGCTTGTGCAAGAGTCATTTCGCTGTCTGGCTACGGGGGCTGGGCGCTTTGAAAGTCGGGTTTATGTCATACATGGTCTTTTCCATCGGTTCTGCTGATTGGAGTCACATT
>DUBN01000024.1 GCA_012960315.1 Acidimicrobiia bacterium | reverse complement strand
ATTTAGCGATGGCCTGGGACCACAGGGCTTTCGATGGAAGTTATGCAGCAGGGTTTCTCTCCACCATCAAGCGCGCCATCGAAACTCGAGATTGGGAAGTGGAACTCTAGATGCTTCGAGTGCGTTGGCTTGGGAGAGTCGCCTATCAAGAAGCGACCGACCTCCAACGGCACCTCTTCACCAACAGTTCTGACGATCACCTGCTGCTCGTAGAACACGAACACATATTTACTGGCGGTCCCAACACCAATTTGTCCAACCTTTTGATCGAACCAGACGCGGTAGGAGCTAGCTATCAATCGGCAGACCGCGGCGGCGACATCACCTACCACGGTCCCGGTCAACTCACCGGGTACCCCATCCTGTCCTTGCCTGGACGGCGAGGGGGTGGACTAGCGGAGACAAAAGCTTACGTTTCAAAGGTTGAAGATGTGCTGATTGCCGCACTCACAGATCTAGGTCTACCTAACTGCGGCCGGGTAGCTGGTTACCCAGGGGTGTGGGTTGAACCTAAGAGTCCCTCTCGCCAAAAGATCGCAGCGATCGGGGTTCGCCTCAGCCGCGGACGCACCATGCACGGCTTCGCCCTAAACGTCACCACAGATCTTTCGTGGTTCGATCGAATCATCCCATGCGGGATAGACGATTTCGGAGTAACGAGCTTGCGAGATCAAGGACTCGAAACGCCCATGGAAATGGTCGTGGAAGCTGTAAAGCGAAGAGCGACCGAAGTGTGGGGCGAGAAAGGACACGACGAAGCGGGCGTGGTCTTTCGTAATCCGAAAACTGATCTGGCACCGTTCAGTAACGCAGAACAACAACAAAAGAGCGCGATTGAAGGGCTACCGGTTGTTCTAAGAAATCGGAAAACTACTGAACGTCGTCAACGACGACTCGACGATGCAGGCGTAGCTGAAGGACTCTCAATCACCGAGCGAAAACCCCACTGGATGAGAGCACAAATCGACTTGAATGACGGATACCGCCGAGTGCGCTCAACCTTGCATCCCATGAACCTGACGACAGTTTGTGAAGAAGCGGGATGCCCTAACATCTACGAATGTTGGGGCGAAGGCACAGCTACCTTCATGATCAACGGCAAAAGATGCACGCGTGCTTGTGGCTTCTGCCTAGTCGACACTCGCAAACCCGAACCCCGAGACCCTGATGAACCCCGTCGCGTCGCAGAAGCCGTTACAACGATGGGTCTCTCCCATGTGGTGATTACCGCAGTGGCTCGTGACGATCTCGATGACGGAGGCTCCCTTGGATTCATAGAGACACTAAATGCCATTAGGTCCCGCGTACCCGGCGTCACGATCGAAACCCTCATTCCTGATTTTGCAGGACAGAAAAGGCCCCTCGAAGCGCTGTTGAAGGAGGGACCTGATGTGCTCAACCACAACCTCGAAACTGTCGCCCGATTGCAACGTGCTGTGCGTCCCAACGCCGGATATGCCCGAAGTTTGACAGTCCTTGCTCGAGCTAAAGCCCATGGGTCGGTCACCAAATCTGGCCTAATCGTCGGTCTCGGTGAAAATGATGACGAAGTGACGGTCGCTCTTGGGGACCTCGCTTCGGTAGGAGTTGACATTGTGACCATCGGCCAATACCTGAGACCTACCAGCGCGCACCTGCCTGTACACAGGTGGGTTGAGCCAGAAATATTTGAAATGTGGGCTGACAGGGCTCGAGGAATGGGTATCCGACACGTAGAAGCCGGTCCGCTTACACGCTCGAGCCACAAGGCAGCCGCAGCTGTTCGGGAGCTATTAGGAACTCCCTAACTTTGGTGACACCGTCGATACACTGCGAAGAATGGCAGCAGGTCCACAGCTTGACGCCGCAACGGTATTGCTGCAATGGGCGACTGGCGGTCTTCTCTTCTGTTGGATCACCACTCGCCGACGCGAAGTAGGTCTCGGGTATGGGTGGCTATTAAGAGCAAGTTATTTAGTCATAGCTGCACTCGCCGCTCTCGTCGGATACGGCTGGGCAACAGAACCCATCCGCGATGCAGCGTCTATTGGTGTTTGTGGCTCAGCTGCTCTTGCGTTGCTTCTGTCAATTGTTCGACGACGCGCCGGGGTAGCGGGACAACAACCAGAACAGTACGAATCGACTCAAACGATTGTTGATCGAACAGGCATCGAACATAACTTGAGTTCCAGTGATCCCCAAGGCAAAGAATTTGATCCTCGATGGGATCTCGCCGCTCCAGTTATCGGACTGGTCGGCCTAGTCGCAGCTGGTTTAGGTAACGGAGGCAACCAGCTGCTGGAGACGGCACGAATCGTAGTTGGCGCAGCCTTTCTGGGATCAGTGACTGACGCAATGCTGTTGGGACACTGGTATTTGGTTCAGCCGGGGCTCCGGCGAGAACCCCTACTCGAACAGGTCTCGTGGCTGGGAAAAATCTGGCCCTTAGAGGTGGGTCTCCTACTTCTTCCAACAGGTATGTGGTCAGTCCTATCAGGGGCAATAGATGACGGGTACGGAGGGATGCTTGGATGGTTCTGGGCTGCGTGTGCTGGGACGACCATCGCCTTAGTCCTTGTTACTCGAGCTGCCCTGCGTGAACGTCAATACGCCGCAGTTATGGCAGCGACCGGGCTTCTGTATCTAGCGATCTTGACAGCGTTCGGCACAGATGTAGTTGCCCGATTGGTTTTAGAAACCTAAACGACTGCTCACATTGGGTGAATAGAAATCAGCACCGGGTCCACTGAAGCGACTAACGCCCCTTCCAACTAGGCGCCCTCTTCTCGCGAAACGCCTCAATGCCCTCAAGCGCATCCTCACTCGTTCCGACGATCCTTCGGATACTTTCGCCCATTCGGATTGCTTCGTTCCAACCCATTCGCTGTGAGCGAGTGGCAACCTCTTTCACAGCCCGCACGGCGAGCGGCGCACCCTGACATAGGCGTTCCGCTAGTGCGTACGCCTCATCTAGAAGTTCATCGTGAGGAACCACCCGCCAGGCCAACCCGATATCGGCTGCGCGATGCGCGTCAATGTTGTCTCCGGTAAGCAAGATCTCCATCGCGTCGGCCCACGCCACCTTCGAGGGGATCCTCATCGACCCAACAATGGTCGGCACTCCGACCTTTACCTCAGGCATGCCAAACACGGCCCGGTCTGAAGCTAAAAGAAAATCAGTCGCAATAGCTCCGGTTAAGCCATAGCCGATGCAAGCACCATTGACTGCGGCGATGGTCGGTTTCCAAAGCTCCAAACCGCTCTCGAAGCTGTTAATCGTCGGAATTTCGAAATAACTCCCCGACCAGGTACCTGCTGAGTTGCCTTGGCCCGGACGTAAATCGGCGCCTGCGCAAAAAGCTCTCCCAGCGCCAGTCAAAATGGCCACCCATGCCTCAGGGTCGTTATAGAACTCCAGCCATGCAGCGTTTAGACATTCACGCATTGCGCCATTGATCGCGTTGAGAGATTCTGGACGGTTATAGGTAATCGTCGCGATATGGCCATTTAATTTGTAGGTAGCTTCGTCGCTCATAAGTCCTGTCTTGCATCCGACGTCAAAAATATATTGGTGATGATTAATCACCCGCCCTCGTGTCTAGTCCATTCGTCCACCACAATGGGGAAGTGCGACTGGTCATCCAGATCCCTTGTTTCAACGAAGCGGCGGCATTGCCTGGGACATTGGCTGATCTACCGCGGGCCGTTCCGGGCTTCGAGGAAGTCTTATGGTTAATTGTTGACGACGGTTCGACTGACGCAACTGCAGAAATCGCGAAAGCTCACGGCGCTGACGTCGTCGTCAAGCTCACGCAAAATAAGGGTCTCGCAGTTGCATTCCAGGCAGGCCTTGACGCCTCTCTGCAGCTTGGAGCCGACGTCATCGTCAACACTGATGCGGACAATCAGTACTCGGCGGAGGACATTCCACGTCTAGTTGAGCCCATCACCCAGGGAACTGCAGACCTTGTCATCGGAACTCGAGACATCGCCAACCACAGCGAGTTCTCGTTTCTAAAAAAATGTTTACAGCGACTCGGATCTTGGGTTGTTCGACAGGCTTCAGCGACTGATGTTTCTGATGTCACTTCAGGGTTTCGGGCTTACAGCAGGGAAGCGGCACTTCAAGCCAACGTGGTTTCCCAATTTACTTACACCCTCGAAACCCTGATCCAAGCTGGACGCTCCGACCTCGCGGTCGCGGACGTACCCATTAAAGTCAACCCAACAACGCGACCTTCACGGCTCTTCCGCTCGAAGCGCCAATACGTCCGAAGGTCCGCCGGAACAATCTCGCGGGTATACGCAATGCACCAACCTCTACGAGTCTTCAATGTCCCCGCAGCGCTCTTCGGGATAGCTGGTCTAGCGCTCTTCGGGCGCTTTGGATGGTTCTACCTTAGAAGTGGGGGAGAGGGCCACGTTCAGTCGCTCATCGTTGGAGCTGTTTGCTTGTTAGTGGCGATGCAAATGTTGATGTTAGGAGTTCTGGCAGATCTCTTGAGATCTAACCGAGTGATCGGTGAGCGAGTCCTGCGGCGTGTACGCAACATCGAACTCACCGTGGCCCCTCACCCAAACCCAGACGTCGAACTACCTGACGAGAACTGATCTTCGACACGACTGCGGCTAGCTCCCCACACTAAGAACAGAAGAATCAGTAGGGATAGAGCGGACACCGAAACGCCAGCTCTCAAACCGGAAGGCTCATACACCAGTTCGACAACACTTGAGCCCTCGGGAACCGCCACCGCCACTAACGCATGATCTGCGTGGACCAGCGTGCCGGCCACATCGTTCACCTTTACAGACCAACCGCTTTGGATAGCATCAGCTACCACCAGCCAACCTGGCCCAGTGCTCGCCAGGGAAATGCTGACACTATCGAGTCGGTCATCCACGTTGTGGATGACTGCTGTGGCGCCTTCAGGATCAGTCAAGTGGTTGGACTGGTCTGAGAGGACCACTACCTCAGGAGGCAGCGGCGTCTGCAAAGTAGCTATCCGTTCAACTTGATCGCGAACGACCATTCCGTATGAGGCGAACCTGATTCGTTGCACGGCGTCGAGGTTCTCCCAAATAGCCACGTCATCGGCATAAGCCAAACGCAAACCGTCATCAGAAGGTGTCATTCCATGCAGCACGGGCCGGCCAGAGTCATCTGTTCGCAACGCCATGACTCCATCGTCGCCATCGAGCCGTATACGAACTAATGCCTCACCACCGACGGGCAAATCTTCCGCAGCAACAGGAATCCAATGTCGGCCGGCCGGCAAAAAGCCTCGTACGTGTCGACGACCTACTCGAACCAATTTATCAGGTCCCACGATCTCGACTCTGAGGCGTGCTGTGAGATCGGTCGTAGTGACATCTTCTGCTATCTCGATCTCAATCCCTCGAATAGGTTGTGACTGCACGGTCACCACGAGAGGTTTTCCAGGATGAGACCGCGTCGTTGCATTTCCCTGGGAAAGTTCAACGGGAGTTCCCGGTAACGGAAAATCGACTTGAGTTACGAGCCATCTAACTGCCATCCGATCCAAAATCGTTGACCTCAAGCGACTTACATCGAGAAATTCTAGGAAAGAAAACGTGTAGGAACGATTGAGCGCTTCCGGGTCGACCGCAATCAGCAAATCTCGCCAGGTGGGTTGATGGAAGACGTGGCCGGTCACAGTTCGAATCTTGTAATGAGTCGTTGTGCCCGCATAAAGCGCCAAATCATGAGTAGCGACTCGGTCCCCAGTTGCTTCAGCCGCAAGAAAATCGTGTGCGGGTGTCTGTGGATAATGACGCTCAGGAACTTCGTTAGGCCAAAACGGCGAAACGAAGAGAAGTATTTCAATAGCAGCTACGCCCGCTACGACAACCGGCAGGAAATCTTTTAAACGCGTCCGGCGAGTTGCTGTGACACAGCCGATGACGACGACGGCTGCGGCAATCGCGATAACGACAGCGCTGATGACATCAGATAGATGACCCTCTTGAGATGCGCGTCGTAACACATGCCAAATACCGAAGACAGCGATCGCGGAAACGACACAGAGTCCTAGACATCTGTAACGACTAACTCGACTGGGTTTTCGGTCCCCGCCACCCCGTGCAGCCGAAGTGACTGCTTCCAGGCCTAAACCGACCAGTATTGCCAGTAACAGCAACCAAATAGAACGCATGCGTCCGACAAAATTGCTGTCAAACACAGGAAAAGTTTGGGCGAACCCCAGCAGCGGTCCTCCGGCAAAGATGAGCACTGTTGTTGCTGCCAACAAGCTGCTGGTGATGGCTGTCGTCGAACGCGGAACTGATGGCGAAGGTCGCCAAAAAATGGCTACCACTGCGAGCACCAAAGCTCCCGCCCCTAGGAAGGCGCAAGTTTCGATGTAGTTACGGTCGCCGTAAAAAAATCCTTGAGCGTGGGAACCAAAGGCCGTTGGTATCGCAGCCGTTGCCATTAACGAGGGAGACAGATGATCAGCAGACGTCTGGGCACGGTGACTTAAATCGGTTGCACCTATTTGATTTATGAAAGGGAAAAGTTGCCACGCAGCCAGCCCAGCCCCCAAAACGACTGAGCCCCCGGCGGCTCCTATTAGACGCATTGTCCGTCGATCGGTTTGAGGTTGGTTGAGTGAACGCAAAAGAACCCAGCTCAACATGAGACCGACGGCCCAGGCCGTGAGTGCAGGAAATCCAGCCAACAACATCGATGCCGTCACTAAAGAAATGGCCACGCATGAAGAAAAGTCGCGTCGACGCAGCAGCCGTTCAGCCGCCCACAGCAGCCACGGTAAGTAGGCCCCCACATGGCTCTGAGGCCAATTCGACCAGACCGTTTGAAATCCGCTGAATGAGTAGACAAACCCGGAAACCAGTGCGGCTGCTTGTGACACTCCCAGTCTGCGTAAGAGCAGGAAGACTCCGGCTAAAGCAACGGACAGCTCAGCCAGCTTCACCCACGCAGGAGCCATTCGATCTGGCAGCACCAGAAATGGCAGATTTAGTGGGTCGAAAAGGCCCTGATGTGGGACTGCCCCGAGTGGAGTTCCACCTGCCGGAAACGGGTTCCACATTGCGAAATCGCCATCTTGGAGTCTTTGATGAAATAGTTCCTGAGCTGGAAATCCAGAGTCGACAGGATCTGCCACCGGAATAGATGTCAGCTCAAGGTCGATTGGTTGGCTCTCGTTCCATGGTGCCCAACGCAACACGGTGTCGGAGCGAAGAAATGTGCGCGCGCCAGTTAAGGGAAGCCCCAAGCTAATTATCACGGTTAGAGCGACAATCCCCAGGGTCCAACGAGCGGCCCTACTGACTCGTCGTTCCTTCACCCCAAAATCGCTCTTTCGCAATAGCTGCGGTAAGGAGAATGGGGCATCGCCCCTATCGTTCGCGCCACGTCATCTACCGACACGAAACCCATTTTGAATGCGACTTCTTCCAGGCACGCGACCTTGTGCCCCTGTCTTTTCTCGATTGCTGCAATGAAGTTAGAACTGTCAAGCAAGCTTTCATGAGTGCCTGAATCCAGCCAGGTGATGTCTCGCTTCAGTTCGACTGCACGCAATTGCCCGTCGTTGAGGAAGCTCAAATTGAGATCAGTGATTTCCAACTCACCTCGGTCGCTTGGCTCAAGGTTTTTCGCTCGAAGTACAGCGGAACCGTCGTAAAGGTAAAGGCCAGGTACCGCGAGGTCACTTCGTGGGATTTCAGGTTTTTCTTGAATGGAAAGAACAGACCCAGATTCATCGATTTCGATTACCCCATAGCGTTGCGGGTCATCTACCGGGTACCCCCAAATAACCGCACCACTACGGAACTTCGCGACTTCGTCTTCCAGGCCGATGGGGCCATGAAAAATGTTGTCACCCAGTACCAAAACGAAAGAGTCACTTTGAATAAAGTTCTCGCCGATCACCACTGCTTGTGCGATGCCCCCCGGCTCCGGTTGCACTCCATACGACAGATCAATTCCCCACTGGTGGCCATCGCCCAGCACTTCTTGAAAAACAGGTAGATCGTGGGGAGTGCTGATCAAGTGAATCTCTCGGATAGCGGCGTTCATCAGCGTGGCCAAGGGGTAGTAGATCATTGGCTTGTCGTAAACGGGCTGCAACTGCTTACTCGAAACGCGACTTAAGGGAAACAAGCGGGTTCCCGCGCCACCAGCGAGCATCATCCCCCGCATAGATAAACCCCCAGCGCTCCTTCTGCAATCACGTTCACTAGTCTGGCGCAGCTTTAGCCGACAAGTGTGTCGGCACCATCAATCGATGACAACAACAACGTCGCCTGCACCGACCGTGTCACCCGGATCAATCCTTACTTCGCTTACGGTTCCTGACTTATCAGCGTTGATGTTGTTTTCCATTTTCATGGCTTCCAACACCACCACAGCATCGCCCTCACTTACTTCCTGGCCCACCTCAACGAGGACCTTCACGATCGTTCCCTGCATAGGCACAGTGACTTGACCTGAACCGGATTTGGTTCCGCTGCCACTGGATCCTGAACGGCGCGCCTTTGCCGGCTTTTGACTGACAGCGACGCCTGCAGACTCGGGTACCCACGCAGCGACTTCAAAGCGTTTACCGTTCACCTCAAGAACCACATCTTTACGAACTCTTGGGTCCTCTTCACCGGGGTCGTCCCCAGCGGCATCAGATTTTCCTGAAATGTCTGCTAGGTCCAGCGATTCTTCAACCCACTTTGTGCTGTGCACACCGGCGCGAAAATCGGGGCTAGCCAGAATGGCCTTATGCGCGTTAGCGGTAGTCGCTACTCCTCCGATCTTTAACTCAACGAGGGCACTCTGCATTCGGTCAATGGCGGTTTGCCTATCTGACCCCCACACGACGAGCTTGCCGATCAAGTTGTCGTAGAACTGCGAAACAACATCACCCGCTTCATACCCGCCGTCCCAACGAACACCGAAGCCCTGCGGTAGCTGCAGACTACTGATTGTCCCAGGTGATGGAAGAAAGCGCCCACCTGCGGGATCTTCCGCGTTAATTCTGACTTCGATAGCGTGTCCCTCACAGGTAACGTCATCTTGGGTAAACGACAGCGATTCGCCCGCCGCTACACGAATTTGTTCCCGAACCAGATCGATTCCCGATACCAACTCGGTGACGGGGTGCTCCACCTGCAACCTTGTGTTCATCTCTAGGTAGTAGAACTCACCGTCTTGGAAGAGAAACTCAACGGTTCCAGCGTTGGTGTAACCGCAGCCCTCGGCAACTGCCACCGCCGCCGCGCCCATAGCTTGGCGAACCTCGTCTGGGAAATTCGGCGCCGGGCTTTCTTCAACCAGTTTCTGATGCCGTCGTTGCGCAGAACAGTCGCGTTCTCCAAGCCAAACGACGTTGCCGTGCTGATCGGCAATTATCTGCATTTCTATATGTCGCGGCCACGTCAGATAACGCTCTAGGTAACACTCATTTCGCCCAAAAAAACTTTCCGCTTCTCGCTGAGCGGATTCCAGTGCGGCATCGGCTTCTTCATCTGATGACACGACCTTCATGCCGCGTCCTCCGCCCCCATAAGCAGCCTTTATGGCGACCGGGTAGCCGTGCTCTGCGCCGAAGCTACGAACCTCATCAGGATGCTGAATAACCTCTGTTGTTCCCGGCACGCTGTCAACGCCGACCTTTTCCGCGGCAAGGCGAGCTGAAATTTTGTCACCCATCACCTCAATTGCGGCGGGCGGTGGGCCGATAAACGTCACACCTCGCTCGGTAATCGCTCGAGCGAATTCCGCGTTCTCGCTATAGAAACCGTAGCCAGGATGAACTGCGTCAGCTCCGCTTTGCTCAATAGCGTCCAGAATGGCTGAGGTGTTCAAATATGAATCAGCTGCGGTCTCCCCACCGAGGGCGTATGCCTCGTCGGCGAGCCGAACATGCAAGGCGTTGCGATCAAGCTCGCTATATACAGCCACGCTGGCGATACCTAACTCGCGACAAGCCCTAATAACTCGTACAGCTATTTCTCCACGGTTAGCGATGAGAATCTTCGAGAACACGGGTTCGGCCTTCCGAGCACGGACGTACGACTTGCAATCGTGTCACACTCGAGTGCTTCTTCCCATCTGACGTGTTTCCCTTTCACAAATAACAGCACTTAGAGGTAGGTACGCTCAGGTTTGTGGAAAGCCACAAGTTCGACGCGGTGGAGGGAACTCGCTTCCAAAACGTGGTCTGGGTGCCCGAGATTCCTTCGACGAATACTTCGCTGCTAGAGCTCGCACGAAATGGGGGACAAGAAGGTGAGGTATTGATCGCTGACCTTCAAACACAAGGTCGCGGTCGTAGAGGGCGTGTGTGGACGGCCCCGCCAGGAACATCGCTAATGATGTCCATTCTTCTTCGACCACCGTCGCATTCTCTCCCTGTGCGCAGCGCTTCACTAGTTACCTCTGCGCTCGCTGTCGCCACCGTTAACGCAGTGAGCGAAGCTACAAAGGTCAAGCTGGGTATTAAATGGCCCAACGACCTTGTAGTTGATAGCTCAAACGACGCTCCGGGAGGTCTTGGCTATCTCAAGGTGGCGGGCATCCTGACTGAAACTCTGATCGTTGACGCTGCGATCTCAGCTTTGGTCGTGGGCATGGGGCTAAATACTGGTTGGGAACGGGTGCCGCCCGAACTCGAACTAGTTGCAACGAGTCTCGACTTGTTGGCTGGATCGCTCGTCGACCGGCCGAAGCTGGCTCACGCAATCCTTCACAACTTTGAAGACGAATATTCAAATCTGCTGCAACCGTCAGGCGTCGAAACGTTGCTCGAAAAAATTCGACGGCACTCAAGCACGCTTGGACGCCGCGTGCGAGTGCACTTGGAGCCGTCCAAGGAAAATCGGACGCTCGAAGGGCGCGCAGTTCACCTGGACGAAACCGGCCAACTAGTGATTGAAACTGACCAAGGCGACCTGAAAAATATTTCTGTCGCTGACGTAGAACACCTGCGACTCGACGCGCGCTGACCAGCGGCGCCAAGTAAGCAATACCCTAGGTCTGCATGGCTGAAGTGGTCTCTTCCGACAATATCGAAGGCGTCTATGTCGTAACACCTAAGGTCTACGACGACGAGCGCGGGTTCTTCGTCGAAACGTATCGACGCGAATGGATTCCCAGCGGTTCACGAGAAATGGTTCAAGCCAACCGAGGAGACCGTCAAAGCGGATGCATCGTAGGGTTGCACTATCACCTTCACCAGGCTGACTATTGGTATGTGCCCTTCGGGACCGTCCGTGTGGTCCTGCACGACCTACGCGCTGGATCGCCGACTGAGGGCGCCACTCAACACACCGATTTAGATGGAAGTGATCACCGTGGTATCTACATCCCGCCGGGAGTAGCTCATGGCTTTGCGACACTGACTGATGCGACCATCACCTACCTGGTCGACAACTACTACAACCCCGCAGACGAGCTAGGAGTTATATGGAACGACCCCGAAATTGGTGCTGAGTGGGGTATGAAAGACCCGATCTTGTCGACCCGGGACCAATCAAACCCACGTCGAAATGATATTGATGACGCAGTTCGCCCTCACTACGGCCTGCGGAACTGATCAAGCGATGAAAGTCCTGGTAACGGGTGGCGCTGGTTTTGTTGGCTCGAACTTCGTCCGATTTTTATTGGCCAACAGCGATGATGAAATCACCATCGTCGATTCGCTTACCTACGCAGGTAGCAAAGATACTCTGACTGATTTCGCTGAGAACCCTCGCGTCCAGTTCGTCGAAGGCGATATCTGTGACCGCAAACTCGTGGCCTTAGCTATGGCCGGCCACGAAGCTGTCGTTCATTTTGCCGCAGAGAGCCATGTCGATCGTTCGATCAACGGCTCCGATCGGTTTGTTATCACCAACTGTCTCGGTACCAACGTCATGTGTGATGTAGCTAATCAGTTGGGAATATCTCGGTTCATCCATATCTCCACCGATGAAACATACGGCTCTCGAACCCAGGGATCATTCTCCGAAAGCGACCCTTTAGAACCGAGCAGCCCTTATTCGGCCTCTAAAGCCAGTTCCGATCTAATTGCCCTTGCTCACCACACCACGTATGGCCTACCAGTCGTTGTCACCCGTTCCTCGAACAATTATGGACCGTTCCAATTCCCGGAAAAGCTGATACCTCTTTTCGTTACGAACCTTCTCGACGGGTTGACAGTGCCCCTATATGGCGATGGGAGCAATGTTCGAGATTGGATACACGTTGAGGACAACTGCAACGCGATCGAAAGTGTTCTGCGTGTTGGGCAGGTCGGTCAAATTTACAATATTGGGGCCGGAAATGAAGTTACGAATCTTGAACTGACAAAAATGCTTATTGAACTTTGTGACCGCGACGAGTCCGCAATCGTGCGCGTCGACGACCGCCCCGGGCATGATTTCCGTTACTCCATCAACTCCAGCCTGCTGCGCGGACTGGGTTGGAAACCAGAAGTAGACCTTTTTTCGGGGCTCGAAGCGACTGTTCACTGGTACCGCGACCACGAAACTTGGTGGCGCCCCAAAAAGGCATAAGACCAGTGACCCTCACAAACATCATCGCTTCCGCTTCCCGATACACCCCTCTCGTAAGAAACTTCGCCCGAAGGGAACTCAAAGCCAGATACAAACGGAGCCTGTTGGGTTGGACTTGGTCAATGCTCAGTCCGCTATCCACGATCCTTGTATACAGCCTCGTCTTTTCGGTTTTCTTCCGGGCGTCGCCACCTCCAGCAGGAAACGGCAGCCAAAATTTCGCGGTCTTCTTATTCACGGGGTTGGTTGTGTGGCTGTTTTTCGCCGGAATGATCAACGGTGCTATGGGATGGCTTAGCTCAGTCGGTGACCTTCGCCGAAAAGTCTTCTTTCCGCCCGAGACAGCGATTTTCGGGAGCGCAGTAGCTCTTGCAGTGCAATCGGCTATTGAAGCTGGCGTTCTCTTGTTGGTCATGGCCTTATTGGGCAATGTCGGTCTGCCGACTCTGGTACTGCCAGTGGTGCTGCTGCTAGCAGGGCTTTTCGGCCTTGGCATCGGATTTTTTGTGTGCGTCTTGAACACCCACTACCGCGATGTGCAGTACCTCGTCGGAATCATCATCAATGCTGTCTTCTTTCTCGTGCCCATCGTCTATCCCATCGACATCATTCCCGAACGGCACTGGGGCCTACCCGTAAGAAAGATCGTTGAGTGGAACCCAATCAACCAGTTCGTCGCCGCAGCCCGAGACTCGGCATATCTAGTTGAATGGCCAAGCGCGACACGATGGCTTGCACTTGTCGGCTATTCCACAGTGGCTTTTGGTCTCGGTTGGCGGTTCTTCGCGCGGCGGTCAATGCAACTGAGCGAGGACATGTGAACTCGATCATCTCCGCACACGACGTATCAAAGCACTACAGGATCCACCGCGACCGCCCCGGCTCCCTGAAAGAGGCCGTAGTGCGGCGGGGAAGAAATCGCACGATCCGAGATTTTTGGGCATTAAAAGACGTTTCCCTTGAAATAAAACGCGGGTCATTTTTCGGCCTCATCGGACATAACGGATCCGGTAAGACCACGCTGCTCAAACTCATGGCCGGGATTCACGAACCCACCAGCGGACATCTCGCGGTTAATGGCCGCGTATCTGCGCTCCTCGAACTTGGTTCCGGATTCCACCCCGAACTGAGCGGAAGGGAAAACATCTATCTCAACGGAGCAATTCTGGGCTTAAGCCGAAAGGAAATGAACTTAGCCGTCGACGGGATCATCGAGTTCAGCGACATCGGTGACTTCATCGACGCCCCCGTGAAAATTTTGTCTAGCGGAATGTATGTGCGCCTCGGATTCGCAGTTGCAGTACACGTCGCACCCGAAATTCTTCTTATTGACGAGGTAATCGCTGTGGGCGACGAGGCGTTTCAGAGAAAATGTCTTGAACATCTATATGAGCTTCGCCGCGCAGGAACCACCATCGTTCTTGTGTCTCACTCGTTACCACTGGTCGAAGGACTGTGTGACGAAGTTGGCTGGCTAGATCACGGCAACCTTATGGAGGCGGGTGAAGCAACCGAAGTTTGTTGGTCGTACCTTGACGCAGTCAACGCAGCAGAGGCCGAAAAATTAAGAGACGAGGACGGTGACCAAATACACACAGACACGTCGCTCACCGAAATAGAAGTTCGTCGGGGGAGCGGAGAAATACGCATCTTTCACGTGGACTTCCTCGACGGTCAATGGCTCGCTAACCCGCTTCCGAGCTCGGGGAATGCCCTTGTCATTCGACTCTGGTACGAAGCGGAAAGTACAGTTACCGACCCTGTTTTCGCGATGAAACTGCATCACGCAACTGGCGTCCATCTGGCATCTCCCAACAGTGCGCTACAGCACCTCCAAACGAACACCATCGGCCCCGGACGTGGATATGTGGACTTCGTTATGGAGGAACTCACACTTCTCTCCGGTGACTATCTCCTTTCCACATCAATCACCGATCGCGACCGCATGCACGTTCATGATGCGTGGGAACGCTCGCATTCCTTGCGCATCGTCCCTGGCTCTTCTCCTGAACGTGAAGGCATGACAGACCTGCGTGGAACCTGGCAACCACCCGTCTCTCACGAGAAGGGCGCTCCCGGCCATCCGAACCGTTAATACCGGAGCGCGGCCTTCAAACCGAACACCCCGCGTACAATGACCCAGGATCGCAAAGACGGGCTGTCAACAAACGGTTGGAGTTACATCGATGGGTTCGATCAAATCACCAACAACAGATGACTTGAGTGCGGACAGTTCCGCTGGTTCTTCCCCAGGTGGACGAGAAGTACTGCGCATAGGCGTGATTCTTCCCACCGAAGAACGGCATCCAGTCAGATGGCTTGCAGCGCGGGCCCTTGGCGCAGAACTTGCGTGGCGTAATTCACCTACCGATCTCCAATGGTTCGTTCAACCACCAACAGCTTCACCCTGGCTTCATGACACCACGGTTGCTATCAACACTGTGCCTGAAAATGTTTCAGAAATGGGCGACGAACTGGATGTCGTTGTTGGTTTCATTGATTCCGATAGCACGTACGAGTTTTGGGTAGATCCAGCGTCAGCGGAAATGTCTATGGAGGACGCGGTTGCGCTTATTCCGCGCTACCTGACACCGAGCCTGGTAGAAGAGACGCACCCGGCTCCATCTCTCGGCGAATCAATTCTTGTTGATGTCACCACTCGATGTTCAGACGTGGTCGCCGCTGAGGTTTCTCGCCATGCCCTTTCGAGATCACTCCCTATTGTACTCATCGGCCCCATAGACGAACAGTCCCACTTCGCGACACAACTTGCCCGACATGGTCAAAGCGCAACTGACGTCGGAACTGACCTTGATCCAGAACAATTCGGGTCCCTCATCCAACACTCAGCTGTGGTCGTTACGAGCGACGTCTCTCTTCATCACCTAGCTCGAGTTCTTCACGGTAGGACCGTGCTCCTCGAAGCTGACGTTGATGATCGGCACATGCAACGCGACCTGTGGAGAGCAGTATCGGACCCTTCGGGCGATGGACGACATTTTTCAATTGAACAAAAAATGGGCCGATTAGCCGAGATAGTCGAGCAAACCGCACTTCTTCGCCTGGGCAGGTCGCTCTCGGAGCGAACGATCGAGCAAGAAAGCGAACGCAACCAGCAACTCATGACGCTGGGACACCAACAATCGGTGCATTGGATGCAGCAACGACGCCGCTCACAACACACCATCGATGAACTGCGTTATGCGCTGAGACAATTAGAAGAGGAACGAGACACCGCCCTCACCGATGCTGCAACCAGTCGACTTGAGCTACGAACTCAGCACCGCAGACTAAATGAACTGGAAATGCGCGTCGCCCAGCTAGACCAGGGACCGGCGCGTCTGCAACGCACCGTTGACTGGTCCAGTGTGATCTCGCAAATAGAACGCGATCTCCTAGCCGTTCTTCGCTGGCTCAGGAGGCGACTCGGCCGCTGATGAACGCTCCCCCCGAAAAACACGTCACGATTTTTCTTGACGCGGTGCCAAGGCCAGGCATGGACCCCACTGGCTGGAGAACAGAGCAGATCTGCAAAGCCTTCTCCAGTAGCAGTGCGGAGACCAACCTCGTTCTTCACGGCCCGAATGACGGCCTTGAAAGTCTTTACGGCCTAACAGTCGAAACCACAGGCCTTGACGCTACCCGATGGTGGAAAGCCAACAGGAGCGACATCGTCGTCCTGTGCGGAGGCGGATTCGCGCACCGAGCGGCAGCCCTATGTCGTGTTCACCGACCTTCAGCTCAAATTATTGTTGATGGTTCTTGTCTTTTATCGCTGCAACGACCAGATCTCTCCCTGGCGCTCATCGCCGAGGCAGAACACTCGGGACGCGACACCGTGGCGAGTCTTCGTCACCAGCGTGATCGAGAATTACTGGCCCAAGTCGATGAGATCTGGGTGTGCTCGAACTCAGAACTAAAAGAAGTTGAGGCGGTTGGTTCCCAGGCGAAGATTCGCGTCGTTCGACCACCACAAATTCGGTTCCCCACTTCCTCAGGAACGCGGCCTGTTCTGCTTGCTGCGCCACACCGCGAGTTCGGTGACCCCGATCTCGCGTCGGTTCAACACTTCATCGACGAAGTAGCGCCGCGTCTCGATCCGACTATCGGTGAACCTTTAATAGTCACAGAACGCGCTTTCGGTGCTTGGCGTAACCGCAACGACGGCCTTGATGTTGTCGAAAGAAACGGCCCCCTGATTGACGTGCTCCGCGAAGCATCGATGGTTGTTGCCGCGCGCCACACAGGACCAACAGCTTGGGCTCAACTGCTAGCAGCTCGAACCGTCGGTATACCGATCGTGGCCACACCACAAGTAGCGCTCCACGTTGATGAGCCGAGCCAATGGGACCTAGAAATAGTCCATAGCTCCGACATCGGACCAGCAATGCTACGAGCAGCCGCACGAAGACGAGTTCCCTCCAGACCAGCTGCTGAGCCGACGGGACTTCAAGATGCGCTTACCGCAGTGGGGGTCACAGCAGCAGTTGATGAAGAGGAAATAAGCGACTGGTTGATGTCCCCTGGCACTGGCAGGCGCCACCGCATGGACCTCAAACAGTATCGGCGATCGCGAACCGAAGCTGAAGCGGATCCTGACACTGACCCAGGAACTCATTTAGAGATTCGCCCGTTCATCTCAATTCTCACCCCCGTGTACAACACGCCGCTAGATGTCCTTGAAGAAACCATCACATCGGTTCGCACCCAAACATATGAACGTTGGCAGCTATGTCTGGTCGATGACTGCTCCGACGATGACGATGTCAGGGCGCTGTGCCGCAAATTCGCTTCAACCGATGCACGAATTGTCTTTGTTGAGCGAAATAACAACGGGGGAATCGCACAAGCATCCAACACAGCTTTTGACATTTCAGAAGGCCAATACGTGGCGCTGCTAGATCACGACGACCTACTTCGGCCTGATGCACTCACCGAAGTCGTGAGAGCTATCAACGAGTTCCCGGACGTCGAATTCCTTTATTCAGACGAAGACAAACTCTTCAGCGATGGGTCCTACGACCACAGTTACGCAAAGTCTGGATGGTCGCCAGATCTGCATCTGTCCTACAACTATGTCTGCCACTTTGCCGTGTTTAGTCGCGCTTTAATCAACCGAATCGGTGGTTGGCGAGGAGGCTTTGATGGAGCTCAAGACTACGACCTTGCACTTCGCGCCACCGAAAACACCAACCAAATAGTTCACATACCTCGAAACCTTTATCACTGGCGAGTCTTGCCAGGGTCGACCGCTGCTGGGGTATCAGAAAAATCAGGTGCTTGGGCTGCCGGGCAACGTGCTCTCACAGCCGCTCTCGACCGAAGAGGCATCGAAGGCAACGTAGAAGAAGGCCTCGATGCGGGCACATACAACGTCAGGTACCCCATTGTGGGTCAACCACGCGTGGGGATCATCATCCCGACACGCGACCGCTATGAACTCATCTCGGAATGCGTGCGCGGCATCGCAGAGACCACTTCGTGGCCCGAAGTCGAAGTGATGGTCGTCAACAATGAGAGCACCGATTCGAACACTCTCGAATGGATGGACAGGCATAACGGGCCAGTGATTGATTATCCACACCAGTTCTCATACGCGCGGATGATGAACATGGCTGCGGAGCAAATCGATTGCGATGTCCTGCTGTTCCTTAACTGCGACATCACGATCACCAAACCCGATTGGATCGACGCGATGATTGGCCATGCACAGCAACGCCGAGTGGGCGCCGTAGGAGCGCAACTGAGCTACCCCGATGGGCGCATTCAACATGAAGGAATAACGGTTGGCGTCGGGGGAGTGGCTGTCAATACCAACTCTCGCGGCTACTTCAGTATCGGAAATCTTGTACGCAATTCGTGGGCACTAACGGCCGCGTGTCTGATGGTCCGTACCGACGTGTTTTGGGAAGTGGGAGGATTCGAGGAGCGACTCCGAGTCGCCTTCAATGATGTCGATCTGACTTTGCGGATTCACCAACTGGGGTACGACCTCGTGTATCAGCCTCACGCCGCGCTGCTGCATCAAGAATCTGCTTTACGGGGTTCCTTGCACCCCACCGAGGATGAAGATTTCTTCAAGAAGCGTTGGGGCGACCCATTAGATCAAGACGACCCGTACTACAACCCGAGACTCTCCCGGCACGCCCAGTACTACTTCGCGGATGAGGTAAAACAAGTTTGGTTGCCTCGCGGACACCCCTTGGCGTGAGTCATGCGACCGCTAAGACCCCCACACCTCCACCAACCGGCGACCCCAAATTTGCGATATCGCCGAATGCTGTAACAGCGCCCCTAGCATCGACCACTAGGTACCCACCCGGCCTGTAGATCAGTCCTACCGCATCGACTCTCCCAAGATCGTTAGGTGAGCCGAAATATTCAACGTCGCCGGCGGGATAAACCTGCCCGTCGGAATCGAGAAACAAATAACCGAGACCGTCGGGAGCGGCAGCGAAATCGACCACGCGTAGATCATCGACTGGATGTTGGTCCACTAAAGCACCGTGGAATGGGGCAGCGCCGAAGGTATGGACTCCGCCGCGAGCGTCAACAATCCAATAGCCATCAGCATTAGCAGTAGGTTCAACTCGCACCGCGCCCGCTGAGCTCTCAGCCACCTGTGGCACGCCCTTCATAAAATGCGCGTTACCAAAACTGAACACGCTGCCTTCTGAATCGATCACCCAGTACCCGACGCCCGCTGGCGACGCCGCAATATCAACGGGAGGCGCAACCATATCTAGGGCAGCTAAATCACCTAACGCTCTTGCCGTCCCATGCGCCTGAATATGACCGTTTGACTCAAGCACCAGACATCCTTGACCATCGCGTGTATTCGCGATCGCGACAGGGCGCGACGTGAAATCAAGCCTGATCTCACTCACGTCATCTTGGAACTGCAGCAACCGGTAATCGGAGGTAAGCATCCAATAGCCGCGCAGCGTCACTTCGCGAGCCTATGTGAGGTCAACCTTTAGTCTGCGTCACAGCCGGGCTAGTTTGGCTGCCTAATGAAGATTTACACTAAGACTGGCGATGACGGCACTACCGGCCTTTTGTATGGTGGCAGAGTCGACAAAGGTTCTGTGCTTCCCACGGCATACGGATCAGTTGACGAAGCTCAAGCCGCTATCGGCCTCGCCCGCGCCGCGGTTACCGACTCTGAACTAGACGGACTCCTCACAACATTGTGTCGAGACTTGTACGTCGCCATGGCCGAATTGGCAACTCTCCCCAAAAACCGAACAAAACTTGAGTCCAGTGTCACGCTTGTGACCACAGAAATGGTCACTGCATTGGAGTTGCTAATCGATGATGTCAACGCCCGATTCGAAGCTCCCGCTGAATTCACAGTTCCTGGCCAGACAGAACTTTCAGCCCGACTTGACTGGGCACGAGTCATCGTGCGACGAGCCGAAAGAGCAAGCCTTGCTGCGCACCTCCCGGACTCTTTGGTGTTGCCCTACCTCAATCGACTTTCAGACCTTCTATGGACTCTGGCACGCTGGCAAGAGGGTCAATCCTTACCGAGTCGCGAATCTTGAGCATTGGTCTGGCACGAAAGGAGAACTGTGCCCAACGTATTACCGATTTCTTCCATGGTTGTCGCATCAGACGCGGACGACGAAAGTGTTGCCCGAGATCGCCCCATCACAGGAAATGACCTCGAAACTCTTGGAGTGAGTGACAATTTTCTCGCGGCAAGTGGGTTTGAGGCAAAGCTAGGGCAAGCCGCCCTTCTGCCCGAACAGAGCCCTGTGGTCATCGCAATCGGACTAGGAACCGAAGAACTCACCGTCGCTGATGTTCGATCGGCTGCGGCGTCCCTTTCGCGGGCGTGTGAACAACTCGAGTCAGTCACCACATTGTTGCCGTTAGTGGCAGCCCCAACGCTCGGAGCAGAGGTGGCGCTCCAAGCAGTTATCGAAGGATTCCTCCTCGCGTCGTACCGATTCGATGAACTCAAAGGGTTTCCCGAATCTGGTTCACGCCTCAACAGAATCACCCTGATCGCGCCGGACGGGATTGACAGTGACGTTGTTTTAAAGAAGGCAGGCGCAGTTGCAGACGCGATCGCGCTCGCCCGAGATCTAGTGAACCGTCCAGGAGGTTCTCTTACCGCAGTCCAACTCGCGGACGAAGCAGTAGCAGTCGGTGACTCCTCTGGACTCGAAGTAGAAGTTTGGGACCGAGACCGACTTACAGAAGAAGGGTGCGGCGGCATTCTTGGCGTGAACGCAGGATCCTCCGAAGAGCCCCGTCTCGTGCGGCTGACATGGCGTCCCAAAGGTGAAAGTCGCGCCACGTTGCATCTCGTCGGCAAAGGCATCACCTTCGACACAGGTGGGTTAAACCTCAAAACATTTGAGGGTATGAAAGAAATGAAAATAGATATGGGTGGAGCCGCCGCCGTTATTGGCGCGATGAGCGCCATATCTGCGTACTCGCCGGACATCACCGTTATAGGTACCTGCTGCTGTACCGACAACCAGCCCGGTCCTAACGCAACCAAACCTGGCGATGTTCTACACATACGAAACGGGAAGACCGTTGAGGTGTTGAATACCGATGCAGAGGGACGCCTGGTTCTCGCAGATGGGCTATCTCTAGCCGCGGAAGATAAACCGGACTTAGTGATAGACCTAGCCACCTTGACTGGCGCTTGCCTGGTCGCATTGGGTCAAAAGTATGCAGGTCTTATGGGGAATGACGAGGGAGCAATCTCCAGAGTTGAAACGGCGGCAACCCAAGCGGGTGAACGTGTGTGGCATCTACCACTCCCGCCCGAATACAGAAAACAACTCGACTCACAAACAGCCGACCTTCAGAACATCGGGTCGGGCAGATTCGGTGGAACCCTCGTCGCAGGACTTTTCTTACAAGAATTTGTCGGAGATTCACCCTGGGTGCATCTCGACATAGCGGGTCCGGTAACTACCGATGACACCGAAGGCGAATTTCCCAAGGGAGCAACAGGCTTCGGAGTAAGGACACTCCTAGAACTTGTGACTGGTTGGTAAGGCATGAGGAAAGAACTCATAACGCCTGCTCCGCAGTGGATGGTTCCAGCCAACCGGAGCAACGCGAAATCGGAAATATCGAATGGCTGACGAGCTTTCACACGACGCGAAGGTTCGCGAACTGACCCGGTGGATCGACGAATGCGACCGAATCACCGTACTAACGGGCGCTGGCATCTCAACCGATTCAGGCATCCCCGATTTCCGAGGGCCTAACGGTATCTGGACCAAAAATCCCAAAGCCGAGAAAGCTTCAAATATTCAGAACTTCATTTCCGACCCCGAAGTTAGGAAGGCTTCTTGGCGAGACCGTCTCGACAACCGGGCTTGGTCAGCTGACCCCAACGACGGCCACAGAGCACTGGCGCGGCTAGAGCGGCGAAAAAAACTGGTCGCACTAATCACACAAAACGTCGATGGGCTTCACCATGCAGCAGGCAGTTCTCCAGAAAAAGTCGTTGAGGTCCACGGAACGTTGAGAGAAGTGGCATGTCTAGGGTGCAGCTACCGCGATGACATGCAGATAGCGCTGAACCGAGTTCGCCAAGGCGAAGAAGACCTTGACTGCCCGGAATGTGGCGGAATTCTTAAAAGTGCAACGATTTCCTTTGGGCAGTCGTTAGTGCAACGAGACTTGCTGCGCGCAGAAGTCGCCGCTCAAAACTGCGATCTGATGATCGCAATCGGCACCACATTGGCTGTGTACCCAGTCGCAGCGGTCGTACCTGCGGCGCAACGAGTAGGAGCAAAGATCGCGATAATCAATGCGGAGCCCACCGAAATGGATCACTTAGCTGACTTAGTGATCCGCGAGTCAATCAGCGAAGTGCTTTCTATCGCCGTCAGCGGCGTCTCAAATCTCCCAGTCGAAGCCAATGAAGGCGAAGCGCGAGACGAGAAGCAGTCTTAGACCAGTCAATTAGTAGGATTGTCAGGGTGAGTTGTCGGTACCCGACCCCGACTAGGAGCTAGTCAATGGCCAGCTTTCGAGAGTTGCTTGCCGCAACGAAAGAACAGATCCGAGAAGTCGATACGGCAGAGGCAGCGCAGCTTGTCCAAAATGGCAGCGTGACGCTCGACGTCCGAGAACCTGAAGAGTTCGAACAAGGCGCTCTTGTCGGCGCAACCCACATCCCTCGAGGCCAACTCGAAAGCCACATCGAAAGCCGAATTCCCGACCGCGACGTTCCAATTGTTGCCTACTGCGCGGCGGGTACTCGCTCAGCCTTCGTCGCGAAAACCCTCAAAGATCTGGGCTACACCGACGTGGTCTCAATGGACGGCGGGTTCACAAAGTGGAAGTCCGAAGGTCGACCGTGGGAGACCCCTCAAGCACTAGACGCACGACAACGAAACCGTTATCAACGCCACCTATCGTTGCCCGAGGTAGGAGAAAAAGGTCAACAAAAACTTTTGGACGCGAAAGTACTTCTCTTAGGAGCAGGAGGCTTAGGGTCTCCGGCTGCGATGTACCTCGCCGCCGCTGGTGTAGGCACCATTGGCATTATCGACATGGACGTAGTCGACGAATCCAACCTGCAACGTCAGGTCATTCATACCACCGAACGTGTCGGACAACGCAAGGTCGACTCAGCTCGCCAGACGATCACCTCGCTGAACCCCGACGTCGATGTGGTCACCTTTGACACACGTCTTGGCGCCGACAACATCCTCGAACTCTTATCTGGATGGGACGCTGTTATTGATGGCGCCGACAACTTCCCAAGTCGATACCTGTTGAACGACGCTTCAGTCAAACTTGGCATTCCCGTCGTCCATGGCTCAATCTTCAGATTTGAAGGCCAAGTAACCATCTTCGATCCTCTGCAAGGTCCCACTTACCGCGATTATGTCCCAGTGCCCCCTCCGCCCGAACTCGCGCCGTCCTGCGCAGAAGCCGGAGTTCTGGGCGTTCTCCCCGGCGTAATCGGCAGCATCCAAGCCCTCGAAACGATAAAAGTGATTCTGAATCTTGGCGACTCACTCCGAGGACGGATTTTGGCTTTTGACGCGCTCGAAATGACGTTTCGCGAATACAAATTGCGGATTGATCCAGAGAATCTGGTGACGTACGCCAACCGCGACCGGATCGAAATCGTGGAGTTTGACGACCTCTGCTCACCCACCATTAGCTGAAAGACATAACGATGCAGGGTGACCTGAAAGGATGATCCCAAAGCGGCACCGTACACTTCGGTCATGACGAACAAGCGGGTTGTTGTCATTGGTGGGGGACCGGCAGGTCACGACGCCGCCGCCTATGCAGCGAGGTTCGGAGCTGACGTCACGCTCATTGAACGCGACATCGTCGGCGGGTCCGCCCATTTGCGTGACTGTGTGCCGTCTAAGTCGATGATCGCAACGGGGGGAGCGCTTTCGTTCGCTCGACGGCTCGATGGAATGGGATTGGCCAACGTCGAAACTGGAGTCGATGCCGACCATCTACGAGCTCGAATCCAAGGAATCGAGAAGCGCCTTGAGCAAGCAGTAACACAGCTATTGACTAGTCAGGGCGTGACAATTTATAAAGGCACTGGGCGGCTTCTGAGTAACCACGAGGTATGCGCCGATACCGCTGATGGCCCAATCGAACTCACTGCCGATGCGATAGTGCTTGCCACCGGGAGCCGCCCGCGCATCCCTGAGTGGGCTTCAATCGACAAAGAGCGCATTCTCACCACTCGCGACGCTTACCCCCCAGACGAGATCCCAGGCCATCTGATCGTGGTTGGTTCAGGGGTTACGGGTGTCGAGTTCGTCCACATGTTTGCTTCGTTAGGTTCCCAAGTAACCCTTGTTGTCAGTCGCCAACAAGTTCTTCCCCAAAAAGACCCCGAAGCCGCCGCCCTCCTAGAGCAAAACTTTATAGATCGAGGAGTCCAGCTACTAAAAGGTGCGAGAGCCACGGAGATTATTCGAAGTGGTGATTCAGTGGAAGTTCGTTGTAGCGACGGACGAACAGCCACGGGAACACACGCGGTGCTAGCCATCGGCTCGGAACCCAACAGTGAAGACTTAGGACTCGCCAACACTGAAGTACTCGTCGATGAATCCGGTTACATCAACGTTGACCATAATCTCAGATCGTCGGTCCCCAATATTTACGCTGCAGGTGATTTGTCGGGCAAATTGCCCCTTTCATCCGTCGCGTCCATGCAGGGTCGCAAGATTGCCGAGCATCTCATGGGGTTGCACGAGGGGCGCGAGCACCGTCATCTTGACTACGACAAGGCGGCCTCAGCGATTTTCACAGAACCAGAGATCGCTGACGTTGGCCTTGCAGAAGCGGAAGCCTTCGCAACTGGGCGAAAGATCAGAGTCACGAAAGTTCCCTTTTCGTCGAACGCAAAGGCCTTGATCAACAATGACCCGCTTGGGTTCGTCAAGATTGTTTCCGACCCCAATACCGGCCACGTTCTCGGCGGATCCATCGTCGGTCAACACGCCGCCGAACTGATATCAGTAGTCGCTCTCGCGGTCAGCGCGAACCTCAAGGTCCAAGATATTCATGAAAGCCTATTTGTGTATCCGACGTTAAGCGAAGCGCTGTTAGAGGCCGCGGAGTGACCGTCGAACCCCAAGTACTCATCACCGGTGGCGGCGGACAGCTGTCGAAAGATCTCGCTCAGGTGTTCGACACATCCGAAACCCTCGTGCTTAGCCGCGGCGAGTTAGACATATCTCAAGCAGAAGCTGTTGATTCGGCGATGCTTCATTACCGCCCAGACGTAATTATCAACGCTGCGGCCTGGACCGATGTAGACGGCTGCGAGTCGAATGAAGAAAAGGCTCGCTTAATTAACTCTGAAGGACCAAGGAATCTCGTCGCAGCAGCCCAAAAGTGCGGTGCTCGCGTAGTTCAGATCTCCACCGACTATGTCTTCGATGGTGTCCTCGATCGCCCTTACCTTGAGTGTGACCAGACCAACCCGCAATCGATCTATGGCCAAACGAAACTAGAAGGCGAACTAGCTATGCGGAAACAGGACTTAATAGTCCGAACCTCGTGGCTATGTGGCTTGCACGGATCGAACATCCTCAAAACTATTGTAGGCCTCGCTGCATCCGAATCTCCGATGGTGTTTGTGGACGACCAGATAGGTCACCCGTCGTTTACCTGTGACGTCGCTGTGACAATCCAAGAACTAGTGAGCCTGCAGGCTCACGGAATCTTCCACGTCACAAATCAGGGTGCAGTCAGTTGGTTTGAGTTCGCACAAACAATTCTGGAACATATGGGACACCCGATTACTCAAGTCAGCCCAATCGCTACGTCCCAACTCGACCCGCCACGGCCGGCGCAACGACCAGCCAACTCGGTACTTGAAAACGCCGAGTTGCATCGAGCCGGATTAGATCCGCCGCCCGATTTTCGCGAGAGCCTCCCAGAACTATTGGAGGCGCTCTGTGCATGAACGGCTACAAATGACAGTCCATCCGGTTGGCGATACGCCAACAGATGGGGTCCTAGCAGTAGCCGCTGTTCTCGCCCTTGAGTGGGCTGCTCCGTATGCCGACGTGACTCTCGGTGGCAAGGGACCATGCATAGTCGAACCTGACATAAATGCTGTGGCTGGATTACTTCGACTCAAGCCCGAGAGGGCCGAACGAATGCGACTAGCGGGACGCGCTGCACTTCAGGTAGGCGATTCAGAAATCCATCTTGTCGAAACTAATGAAGGGGATTGGAATTTAACGGAAGAACTTGATGCATGGTGGGCCACAGGGGTAGCGCTCGAAGCTGCATCGTTTACAGCGTCCACGTCAGTCGGGCACGCCCTTGCAGAGATCTTGAACTTTTCGAGAACAGATGATCATCGCGCCGTCGAACTGCTTGAAAACAGCCAACGCTGGGCTTTGGAACAAACGGATCATCTCATCAGTCAAATAGCTAGCGAAAATCCTCGGCGCATAGCCGATCTGCTTGTTTCGCTCAGCGGCGACCTTGACATCGTCAATGACACTCACGCCGTGCTGAGAGCCCGCTATCAAGCCGACATTGAACTCATGGGTAGAAATTGATGAGTTGTGCTCCTCGAGCGACGCTGGCAATCGTCGCCTATGGCCAGCCCGATCTGGTCGAAGACTTGCTTGACTCCATCGTTGATAACACGCCAGAGGCACACGAAATTTTGGTGGTTGACAATGCCTCTCCAGATGACACATATGAACGGGTTCAACGTCATAGGTCCCAGCCGCGCCTAGTGAGATCTGACCGGAATCTAGGGTACGGAGGAGGAGCAAATTTAGGAGTTCGGGCTTCCAACTCCGAGATCGTCGTCATCATGAACTCGGACCTCAAAGTAACTAAGGATTGGCTGTCCCCTCTTCTTGCTCCAATCGAAACAAAATCAGCGGTGATAGCCGCCCCCCTATATGTCAACGAACACGGCGACGTTGTTGAAAGCGGAGCCTCACTGACCGCAGACGGCCATATCCATCGTGCACAGACATTGAATATCGGTACTGTCCCTGTGGACCATGTTTCTGCCGCGTGTTGGGCCGTGCAACGTGACTGGTTCCAAAAGGTGGGGGGATTCGATCCCTCCTACGGGCTCGGCTACTACGAAGATGCTGACTTGTGCGCAGTCGCCCGCTCGAACAAAAAAGTTGTAGCAGTCGTCAACGAATCGAGAGTCATGCACCGAATTGGTGCGTCGTTTACCTCGTCGGCAGTTCAACGGCTTTCCCATCGCAACCATGCTCGAACCGAAAACCGTTGGTACTGGATGCGCAGAGGAACTCAACAAGATGCCTGGCCCGGCGAAACAGCTGTTACCCATGGCCGGGTAGCAGTGATTGGTCGGTACCCAGAACTGGTCCGCGAACTACGCGCGAGAAACATTTCGGTCGCAGTGCTTGACAACGCCATGCAACTGCAGCAGCGCAGGAATCGCGACGATGTCGTGGTAGTTGAAAATGAGGACCCGGTAGTTGCCGAGTTCGCTCCACGGGCGGAACTCACCGTCCCCGAAAATCTGCAACGCGCGCTTCGGCGGGCAGGCATAGCTCCGAGCCCGACTCCGCCCAGATCGAGGTTTTCTCATATTTCGGGCACTCGAGGACCAAGGTGGTGAACCTATGACAGACGACCCCATCGACGACACGTTGACGCGAGCTGTTGCTCATCTCGAAACGTCTCGACGGATTGGAACCGAACTGAGTTCCAAAAAGCTACGCACAACCGCCATATTCAACCCCAAGGCGATCGATCAGGTTGCTGGAGAGCTCGCAGCGGCGATCGATCAGGTTGCTGATGAGCTTGCAGCGGCGATCGATCTTGTAGCTTCTGCTGTTTCTTCGGAACGAACACGAACAGATCAGACCGAGGCCGCTAACCGATTGCTACATCAATCTGTCGCTCGACTCGAACTTATAACCGCGGGTGACGAACAACTTATTGACGATTTGGGAGCTGCCATTGAGGCCGCGCAGATCGAACTTGTTCGTCTCGAACGACAACACGACCTTTTGCGTTCGCGACTCGACTCCTCTGATTAGCGATGCGGATCGGAATAGCCTCAGGCACTCACTGCAGCCAGATCCTCGCTGCAGTACTGCGCCGCACACAAGTCGATGCAGAAATTGTTTCGTCGGAAGGCACACACCGCGGGTACGACATAGTCCTAGCCGTCAATGATGAACCAGTCCCGCCGGGTAACGACGTCCGTAGATACGTCACGGAGCTGACCCCAAAAGTTTCCGAATGGACCGTTGTTGCCGCACGACATCTGCTCCCGATAGCAGTCGAACGCGGAATAGCGGCACCAATCGCTGTCCCTCTGCCCGTTGAATTTCCCGGCTCGGACTTACCATCTCGGTCAGGCGTATGGGTGCTGCAAAGCGAATCTCAACATCAGGTAATAGCCAAGCTTCGAAGCGCCGGAATAGAAGTGTTCTTACAAGATGACCGCCGAGTCGGCATTATCGTCGACGCAGCGGCTTCCACAAGTCGCGTCGAACCGCTTCGACAAGCGATGGCAAAAGAAAAAGTCGTAATAGCGCTTTCTACTAACGCCGCCGCCACTGACACGATCCGCCATGACACTAATGGATACCTAGTAAACGACCTCGACGAAATTGTTAGCTCAGTGCAACAAATAGTCGAAGATGAATCAGAGCGATCACGCCTCGGATTCGAGGCCCGAAAATCCGTAGCCTCCACCAACTGGAGTCGAGTAGTTAGAGCCCTGTTACTTGAGGGCCGTGTTGGAATGCCGCAACTGGAAACATTTAGTCACCTGCCAGCAATTACCCGTTGGCAGCAAAGACTCGGTCACGCGCATCAATGGAGTTCGTCGAGCTACAACAAACATGGCTACCTCGAACTCGAAGATCAGCGTCTTCAAATAGGTCAACTCGGCGAGCTTCGCCAGTGGGCTCTTTCTAACGTCACAGCTCCGCGCGACCAGTGACACCTCGTTCGCTCGGGTACGTTCACTGACGATGTCCAGGACCCGTTTACGTCGATCTCGTCGGCCAATCGAGAAGCTGGTCTTACTCATCCTCGCCTTGGCTACCGCCGGTGGATTCTTAGGTTCCTTCGTTATCGGCTACGCAGTGTGGCACCTAGACCATGTTGAACGATTCGCAGTGCACGACGTTCTCACCGCTCCAGTGCGTGAGCCAGTCACAGCATCAGATCTCATAGCCATCGCCGCTTCTGAGACCGAACGAGCCAACGACACCCTAAACGACGACGAAAATCAGACCGTTCTTCCACCTGCTGTCGCGGAAGCGCCAGTCGATGATGACCCAGACGCCGAAAACTACCTGCTTGTCGGCTCCGACAGCGTCGACGGCATCGCATCCGATGACGTCATCATGAGTGGAAGGCGAGCATCCATCGGCAACCACCTCGCCGACACCATCATGATCCTCCGATTGAGAAGCGACGGAACCGCAGCGGTGGTATCTGTGCCGCGCGATCTACTAGTTCCCATCGCCAGTACCGACGCGGTCGCAAAAATCAACAGTGCATACAACCTAGATTCCTCGCCTCAGACGAGAGCAGCACGTCTGATTGAAACAGTTGAGCAACACTTCGAGATAGGTCTCCAACACTTTGTCGAAGTCGATCTTGACGGATTTCGCCGACTTGTCAATGCCGTGGGAGGCGTATCGATTTGCTTGAACCGACCCACCCGAGATCGGACCATCCAAGACAGTGGAGATCCCACAAAAGGAGGAACTGGCTTTTGGGAGAACAAAGGGTGGACCCATCTTGACGGCGAAGCCGCCCTCGCTTTCGTGCGCAGCCGCCGCCTACTTGCTCAACAAGACGACGGTGAATGGGTTCGTCTCGGAGTCTGGAACGACCTCGAACGTAATAGTCGACAGCAACGTTTCATTTTTGAGGCGTTGGACCAGACGCTAGACAGAGCCGTAGGGAACCCTCGCACCCTTCAACGACTCCTTACCATCGTCTCGACCCACCTCCGCACCTCAAACACTTTGAGCGTATTCGACGACGGTTTAGAACTAGCGCGCCGATTCAGAGGGCTAGACGTCGACGACGATCTCCATCGGTACGCGTTCCAACTTGTTGATGTAAACCTCAACGGTCTTGCAGGGCTGGAATTAATAGTCAACGACCACAACCAACGCGTGATCGACGTTTTTCGGGGATTGGACTGGGATGACGTCGTTGAACAGCGTGTACGAATAAACACCACCGGACCTGCAGCTTCACAGGCCGCTGCCCGCTTGCGGGGCCTCGGTTTCAAAGCATCGCACCAAAAAAGCGAAGCGTACCCACTAAACCGGATCCGTTACGGCCTCGGAGGTGACGCGGCAGCAGTGATGTTGGCAGCACATCTAAAAGAAACAGTGCCCCTTGTAGCTGACCCATCCCTGTCAGGCAACAACATTCGACTCGAACTAGCCGCCGTGCCGCCCACCATCGTGAGTGGCTATAGACCAGTGAAAGCACCATTAGCCGTCGCCGCAGTCCCCGCCGCGGAAGCGCCACCGCCCCCCAAGGCGCTCGGAGTGTGTGGTGGGTAGCTCCGAGCTTGCACCAGTGGGGTCACGCACCCAGGTAGCAATCCGTCGCCGCGACGGCGAAACACCGCGATCTCGTTAACATCTCGGTTGTGCGCACTACCACCTACCCCACGATTACGGCTACAAGGGCGTAAACATGAGCACAATTTCGGTCATCGGCGCAGGCTATGTCGGTCTCACCACATCCGCTTGCCTTGCCCACCTAGGGCACGAAGTCATATGTGTTGATATTGACCGAGAAAAAATCAGGCAACTGCAGCAAGGAAAAATTCCAATCCACGAAGCTGGTCTGCCGGAATTAGTTCAAACAGGAATTTCTAACCGCTGCCTCCAATTTGTAGTCGGAGCGGAAAACGCAGTCGCATCAAGCGAATTTGTATTCCTATGCCTGCCCACTCCCCAAGAGGAAGACGGGAGAGCTGACGTCGACACGGTCTTGTCTGTTGTAAATCAAATTAGCGAAGCCGTATCACCCGGAACCATCATTGTTAACAAATCAACCGTTCCCGTCGGGACGAACACCACCCTCGCGACCGCAATCCGGCGAGATGACGTTTTCGTCGTGTCGAATCCCGAATTCTTACGCGAAGGCGCTGCTGTCGCCGACTTCCTCCAACCCGACCGAATCGTTATAGGAGCCAACGATTCCACAGCGGGAGACCGCGTAGCGCAGATCTACGAATCAATCGACGCTCCAATAGTCCGCGTTGATCCAGCTTCAGCGGAGATCATCAAGTACGCCACGAACTCTTTCTTGGCGACCAAGGTGTCTTTCGTCAACGCTCTCGCCGCTGTTTGCGAGGCCGTGGGCGCAGATATTGACGCGGTGACCGCTGGCCTAGGTTCAGATACCCGAATTGGCCCCAGATTCTTGCAACCCGGACCAGGTTGGGGGGGTTCATGTTTTCCTAAGGACATGCACGCACTGGTGCGTATTGCGACCGATGCTGGATACGAGTTCGACTTGCTGAGAGCCGTAATTTCCGCAAACGAACAACAATTCGAACGCATTGCCACAAAAGCCGAACGCCTACTCGAAGGAGACCTAGCCGGCCGAAACATCGCGTTACTTGGCTTGACCTTTAAAGCTCACACTGACGACCTCCGTAACTCCCCAGCTATCGAAGTCGCTCATCGTCTTGCAAAGAAGGGAGCCATCCTTAGGGCCTATGACCCAATGGTTAATTCCACCTCTGACATACCCAACGAAATTGAGATAGCAACAACCATCGAAAATGCTGTGAATCAAGCTGATCTGGCCGTCGTGCTCACAGAATGGCCGGAGTTCGCTTCAGCCAATTGGCCTGTGCTGGCTGACCTAATGAAGTCTCCTCGCTTGGTTGATGCACGAAATCTCCTCAACCGCGACTCAATGATTGAACTGGGATTTCAATACGACGACCTGGGTCGCACGTGACCAACCGCTCAAAACTGATTGAAATGGTGTAGGAGTGTTTGTGTGACCGCTGATCTACGCGTCCTCATGACTATGGAGGCAGCGTGGCACCCCGTGCCCGGGGGGACGGGGCGAGTGACCGTTGACCTTGCTTCGGCGCTGTCTCGCCGATCTGACATCGAGGTCCAAGGATTTTCAGCATGGCATCGACGCCCAGCGCCTTCCGATTTTTCACCCACGATCAGTGTCCGAAAACTAAAGTTGCCCCGACCACTGCTGTACGAAGCATGGTCACGTGGCCCTATTCCGCGTCTGAACGTGAAAGGTCACGACATAGTCCATTCCACTACTATCGTGCCTCCGCCCGCTAGCACAGCGCCGCTTGTGGTCAGTGTCCATGACTTGGCATTTCGTCGTTTTCCAGGACGTTTCCCAGGTCGCGCGCGACGGCTCTTCGAGCGTTCGTGGCGACGAGTGCTTGAAAGAGCCGACGCGGTCTTGTGCCCGTCGGCAGCCACGTCTGCCGATCTGCGAGCTGGAGGATTAGGTGCTGACCGGTTGCACCTTGTGCCGCTGGGTCACGATCCGAGACCCGTGACAAAGGAAGCCGGGTTACAAGCGCGACAACGCTTTGGAATTGACGGAAGCTTTGTCCTCGCGGTGGGAACCTTAGAACCACGGAAAAACATTCCGACTCTTATCGATGCTTTCGCGAGAATTGCTTCCGCTACCAACACTCAACTGGTACTGGCCGGACCAACTGGTTGGGGAATCACGCCACAAGACCTCATACATCCGCTGGATACCGATACGAAAAACCGCGTTGTGATCACAGGCGCAGTCACAATCGACGAACTCGCGGCGCTCTACAGCGAGGCGACAGTGTTTTGTTATCCAAGTCTTCTGGAAGGATTCGGTTTGCCTGTCCTTGAGGCCATGTCCTATCGAACGCCTGTCGTCACTTCCAAGGGAACTTCGACTGAGGAAGTAGCCGGGGATGCCGCCCTTGCAATAGACCCGAAATCGGTGGGTGATCTCGCCGATGCCCTGCGGACGGTTCTGACCGACTACCACTTCGCACGAGAGCTAGCCCAGCGCGGTTATGAACGAAGTACGGCCTTCAGTTGGGACAGTGCAGCATCAGCGACTGTTGCTGTCTACAGGAGTCTGCTGTGAGCGATGTGACTGTCAACCTGCTCTGGTTGCGCCCAGGTCTCGTCGGCGGTTCAGAGAGGTACGTGACCCAACTCCTGAAGTCTCTTAGCGAAGTTGAGGCCCGGCCCTCCATTCAATTGATGGTCCCGCCTGGAGTGTGTGAAGCGCACCCTTTTCTGGCCCAGTACTTCACGATTGATCAACAAAACGCACCATTTGGTCGGGTCGGTCGAATTTTTCGAGAACGACATCTATTCGGAATGGACGTAGGAAGCCCATTGGTGCACCACATGGGGGGCACACTGCCCAACCACAATTCGAAGGCGAAATCGGTTGTCACCATCTACGACGTCCAATATCGCGACATCCCCCACAACTTTTCGGGAACGAAACGAGCATTTCTAAACAACACAATTTTACGGGCTCTTGACACTGCTGACCTTGTTTGCGTGCCAAGTGAATTCTGTGCTGATTCGCTGCATCGCCATTTCGGGTTTCCGAAAGAACAATGTCGCCTAGTGCCGCCCGCTTTTGATGTTCAAACCCCCCGAGAACAAGAACCCCCCATTGCTGCTGCGGGCAAATTCTTGCTTTACCCGGCCGTCACCTGGCCTCACAAGTCCCATAAGTTCCTCATTGAGCTTGTGGAGCAAATGAGCGATGTTCATTTGGTGTTCACCGGCGGGAAGGGCTCATCACATGATGAGACACTGACGGCGATACGTCGCTCCTCCGCCGCGGACCGAATCATGCACCTAGGAGTGGTCGCTGACCAACAACTCGACACGCTGTACAGGCAAGCCCTCTGCACCGTGTTTCCTTCACAATACGAAGGATTCGGACAACCGATCATCGAAGCGATGGCCAGAGGCTGCCCGGTAATCGCAAGCGAGCACGGTGCTGTCCTAGAAACAGTGGGAAACGGCGGGATCACTATCCCCCTCGACATCGAAACGTGGATCGACGCGGTGCAACGCATGTACCACCTAGAGCACCGACAAGTACTAATTGATTCGGGCGCTCAACGAGCCGCCGATTTTTCAAATCACCGAACGTCCGCCGCTCAGCTCGCTGTTTACCGCGAACTCCTCCGCTCCTAGGGTGCGACTAGATGAACATCACGATCATTTGCCCACACTTCGCCCCCGACGTTGCGCCAACAGGCGATGTCATGACCCGACTTGTTCAAGAATTTGGCCGATTCGGTCATCGCGTTCATGTCGTGACAACAGTGCCTTGGTATCGCCGTCACTCCATCGAACCCGAATGGCGAGGCCGACTCATAAGGAGAGAAAAAACGGCCTGGGGTCGAATCACCCGCATTCATCCCTTCGCCTCGGCTAACCGAACCAACCTCTTCTCCCGAGCGGCGGCGTTCGGTGCCTTCAGCCTCATGGCGATGCTGGTTTCGGTGTTCACCCGGCGGAGCGACCTGGTCCTGGTGATGAGCCCCCCGTTGACGCTCGCCTCAGCCGGATGGATCGCGGCCAAACGACATCGAGCGCCGCTCGTGCTGAACGTTCAAGATGTTCACCCTGACGCCGCTGTGGCTACCGGAACTCTCACTGATAGTCGGTTGCTCAACATTTTGCGAAGACTTGAACTGTTCAGCTATGCGCGGTCTGACGCGGTCGTAGTGCTCTCAGATGACTTACGAAAACGACTAGCTCCTCGAGTTGACAACGAAGAAAAACTTCGAGTCATACCCAACTTCGTCGATACCCATTCCCTTTATCCGACAACACCAAATAACTCTTATCGCCGTGAACTCGGATTAACCGATGAAACGGTCGTGATGTACGCGGGCAACGTCGGTTTTTCTCAACCCTTAGAACTCATCATTGAAGCCGCCCGACAATTTCGTGACCGCGACGACGTGGTTTTCGTCATTAATGGCGACGGATCAAGGCGAGCTCACTTCGAAACGGAAGCTGAAGAGCTGCCGAACGTGACTTTCATGGAGTACCAGCCGCGCAATCGACTCAACGAATTACTTGCCGCGGGCGACATCCACCTCGTGCCACTTCAACCTGGCATGGGCTCTATCAGTGTGCCCTCGAAAATTTATTCAATCCTGGCCGCAGGCCGCCCAGTACTTGCCAGTGTCGATCCCGGAACAGAAATTGACCTCATTGTCACCCAGTCTGGGGCCGGTAGAAGTGTTCCTGCCGGGGACACCGAGGCCTTCATAGACGCCCTCTCAGCGCTCATAGACGACCCTAACGGCCGTGTTGCTGCAGGCCTCGAAGCACGACGATTTGCCGAACAGTGGCTATCAGCTGAAGCAGTAGCCGACAGCTATAACGATCTCTTTTCTGAACTCAAAAAATGAGCAGAGAACCTCAAGTATGCGGAACCGGGACCTCCAGACGGTAACTTGGCGAACCGTATGGCCAGATCAGCAGCAGCTAAGAAGGTAGCCAAAGCCGCAAGCACCGGAGCCGGCGGTAAAGGCGGCGGTGGTGACCGCAACATTCTTTTCCCCGCAGCGATGATCCTCGTTGCGTTACTAGGCATCGCTCTGGTGTTCGTTGCGCGAGATCAACGCTCAGACCTAGCCCCAGCTGGTGATCCTTCGTTAGATGACCATTGGCATTCTGCATACAGCGTGTATGTCTGTGACGAACTTTCCCCCATGGTCTTTGAGAACGACTCTGCCGACGACCGGACGGGTATTCACACCCATGGCGATGGTCTAATCCATATCCACCCGTTCGTAAGTACTGTCACCGGTCAATACGCCACCCTTGGTGCCTTCTTCAATGAAAACCAAACGGTGTTAGATGACAACACTTTCGAGTTGCCAAACGGACAGGTCCTTTCCGAAAACGACTTTGAATGTGACGGCGAGCGCGCAGAGATTCGTGTCTTGAAGTGGAATACGTTGGCTGCTGAAAAACCCGTTGTCTTCACCGAGGACCTTCGTGATGTGCGACTTAATGAAAATGGACAACTCTTGATGTTTGCTGTGGTGGCCGAAGGAGCGGACGATTCTGAGATCCCTCGCCCCGACGACGCTTACCTACGCCAATACCTAGGACTTTCAGATGAACAGCGACCTCTAGGACAGAATGAGGGAGATCAGACGGGCCCAGTTGTGCCGACTACCGACGAACCCTTCGCCACTGAAGAACCGACCAGCGAAGTACCAGAGTCGGACGAACCCAACGACAACTGAGTCAAGATGCTCGCGGTCGTGCTTGTCGGAGGCTTCGGTACTCGGTTACGACCTCTGACTGCTGACCTACCAAAACAGATGCTGCCGATCTGTGGTGTTCCAATGATCGAATGGGTAGTCGGTCATTTAGCCACACACGGGGTAGAAGAAGTGGGCTTATCCCTCGGTTACCGCCCTGACGATTTTTTGAACGCGTATCCTGACGGCCAAATAGCGGGAATTCCGTATCGGGTAGCAGTGGAGCCAGAACCGAGAGGGACCGCAGGAGCAGTTCGATTTGCAACTGATGAATTTGGCGTCGACGACACTTTTCTAGTGTCGAACGGCGATGTTTTGACTGACCTCGACATCACCGCACTAATCGAGTTTCATCGCGAGCACAAAGCCGAAGCCACTATCGCATTGCAGCCCGTGCCTGACCCATCGCGCTTCGGGGTGGTATCGACATCACCTGATGGTCAGGTCAAAGAGTTTGTCGAAAAGCCGGAAGCCGATCGGGCTCCTTCCAACAATGTCAACGCGGGTACGTACGTTCTTGAACCGTCGGTCATCGAACGTATTCCAGGCGGAATCGAAGTCTCGATAGAAAGAGAAACCTTTCCTGAGTTGACTCGCGCCGGAACTCTTTACGCCTTGCCGTCTTCGACCTACTGGTTGGACACCGGAACACCAGAGCAGTTCCTCGAAGCGAACTTGGATGTCTTGCTTGGACGAAGGTTACGTCGAGCGGAATTAGCACTCGCTCACCTCGATCCAAGCGCAGAGGTGGTCGACTCAGTGATTGGAGTCGACAGCAGAATAGGCGCCGGTGCACGTATCCAACGTTCGGTGTTGTTTCGCGACTGTCAGGTAAACGCGAAAGCTACTGTCATCGACTCCGTACTTGCTGATGCGGTGTACGTCGGTGAGGGGGCGAGACTTGAGCGCTGCGTAATCGGCTGTGGCCAGAGGGTCGAGAGAGGCGAACATTTGATTGCTGTCAAGCGTCCAGAGGGATAGACCCCAGTTAACGAAACAGGTCCTCAGTGGGGTTCCGGACGACTTCTTCGCGAATTGAGCTGTCCCTCAACCAGGTTGGGTCTACCCCCCGCACAAGCGCAACGGGAACGCCCTCGGCTTTTCCACACACTAGGTCTGCTGCGGCAGCCAACTCATCAGCTACACAGACCTCAGTGACCATGAGTTCTCGTCCGAACGCATCTTCTGTTCCGCGAAGATCCACGACGGCTGCGATGCCAGCGCAGCCGATTGCCACGTCGGTTACCCCTCGTCGCCACGGACGTCCGAAGGTGTCGGAAACAATGACCCCAACTGAAAGTCCTTGGGTGCCGCGAATGCGATCACGAATTCTACGCGCAGAGCGATCACTATCTTCGGGTAACAACGCTGCGTGACCTCGAGCAACGTTTGATAGATCGATTCCTGCGTTGGCACACACAAACCCATGTTTGGTTTGGGTAATAATTAGATCTCCTCGGCGGCGCAAAATTCTGACCGCTTCACGCTCAACGATGGGTTTATGTGAAAGCGGATCGTTCTGATCGATTTCGACCATCGCCCCTTCGGCCTTGGAAACAATCTTTTGTGTCACCACCAAGACATCACCGTCGACGAGACCAAAATCCGCCGAATAGCAGACCCCGCCGATCAGGTCGCCGAGGTCAACACCAGCGGTAATTTCTGGAATTCCATGCACAGGATGAATTACCAGACTCATAGAGGTCCCTCCTTGCTCGAGAACAAACACTCGAGTGTGGCTTTGGCCAAGTGAGCAGCCCGTTCCGGATCACTCATAATCGTGTCGGTCACCAACGTTCGAATTCCCTCAGACTCGATTCGAGACGACAGCCCTGCATCAACTTCATCAATGACCAGAATTGCAGCGACGTCTTTGTACAAATCCGCTACCCCTACAGCGCTTCTTTCATAACCGAGTTCCTCAAGCATCCGCGAGGCCGGACCCTTTAACGCCGCACCACCAACTATCGGTGAAATGGCCACGACCGTCTCTTTCCTGCTTTGTAGAGTTTCGCGAATTCCCGAGATTTCAAGTACCGGATTCACCGACACGATCGGATTGGATGGCGCAATGATGATGATGTCGGCTTCTTCGAGCGAAGGGATTACTCCAGGACCGGGTGACGCGCTCTCAATGCCCGAAAAGCGCACGTCTGTTATGGGCAAGCTGTGCTGTTGCGCCACGAAATAATCTTGAAAGTCGACCCAATCTTTATCGCGAACCTTCAGTTGGGTACTGATCTTTGTGTCAGTCGCTGGTAAAAGTTTTGCCGTTATTCCCCAACTGGCACATATCTCCCGAGTGACATCACTGAGGGTCGCGCCTTCGGCCAGTCGTTGCGTTCGGTAGAGATGGAGAGCAAGATCCAGGTCCCCCAGACTGAACCAGGTATGTCCACCGAGCTTTTCAAGCTCAGTCATGACACGCCAACTCTCACCCGTTCGACCCCAACCGGTTTCAGGGTTGACCTGGTTGCTGATCGTGTACGCCACCGTGTCAAGATCAGGACTAATTGACAGCCCGTGAAGATGAAAATCGTCGGCAACATTCACAACGGCCGTGACGAGCTCATTGGGGTAAAATTTGAGTAGGCCACGCAGAAATTTGGCAGCTCCGACACCGCCAGCTATCACCGCTACTCGACGATCCTCAGGCACAACCTGCGAGCCTAACCCCGATGGGTAGTGACCTAGGTGAAAGTAGCGACAGTCACGACAGTTGTTCACAGAAGGCTGTGAAACGGTCGACAATGCTGGTCCATCCATACACCTCGGCGGCGAAGGTTTGACCGTTGGCAGCCAGCCGTAGACGAAGTTCTTGGTCAGTTGCGAGTCGCTCGACGGCTACTTCAAATTCACCGTAGTTGCGGTACCACAATCCGCCGTTTGCTTCGGCGACGTGTTCTCGAGTCGTGTCGCAGTAACCGTTAACGAGAACAGGAATGCCGGCAGCCCATGCCTCGAATAAGACTAAAGAAAAAGACTCCATCGCTGAAGGATTAATTAGGAAATCAGCGTCACGCAATAAAGACCATTTAGCGTCGTCATTTGCTCCGCGCACAACAATAACGTCGTCGTCTTGTTCAATTGGAAGACTGGGTTCCCCCAGCAATACGAGTCGATGGTTGCCCTTAACGCGGCCCCGCATGGTGCGCCAGAAGTTGAGCAGGCCTAGCGTTCCTTTCGCGTGTTCTATGCGTCCGACACAGATGGCGTAGGGCCTGTCGTCGAGACCTAGTTCGGTTCTAATTTCGGAATTGCTGCCCTTGGCTTCTTCTATCCCCCAACCTAAAACCGTGCTGGGTAAATGGGCGATGGGGTGAGTCGTTTGCAGCAGCCGCTGTTCCGCACGCGACCCGTAGATCAAAGCGCGGCTGTCTTGTAGAACCTCTCTTACTCGAGACAAACGCAGAAAAGGTTCATCATGAGCTGCCGGAACGATGACGGCTTTTTCGATCACTGTCGGGGCGAGGGCAATAGTGGGCCAAAAAAGGTATGGCGCAAAAATGACCAGATCAGCATTGGAGGTCGATACAGCATGAGCCATAGCGTTGCTAACTGGCCCTTGATGGTGAAAAAACAGATCTTGAGTGGTCGCATCAATGCTAGATGGACCTTCCTGGACACGGCGGTCAAGTTCTGGCCATTCGGTAGTGCGTCCAGAGTCAACGAGATGTTGGTGGACCCACAGAGGGCCGACTTGCTTACTTCCTGGCTCTTCTTCGTTCGCCCACGTATTTGACGATTTTGCGCACGTTGCGTGAAGATGAACTTCCCAACCGGGATGTTTCGCGACCCTCTTAGCGAGCGCGCTTACTGCATTCTCGGCGCCACCTACCGGCCCGTATCGCGGTACGACAAAATCAACTTTCATCTTGCTTGGCTACTCAAGTTACGAAGTGCTTGATCTAGGGCGTGCCCCACCAATTCTGAATTGAAAGATGCGACTCGGCGGTATCCGCTTGTAGACAGCCTATTTGCCAGCTCTTTGTCAACCAGTACTTTTTCGAGGGCGGTAGCGACTAGCGCGGGGGTTTTTGAGTGCAGCAACAACCCTCCGTCGCCGACTGTTTCGGTGACGGCAGTGTTTGCGTAGGCGACTACTGGAAGTCCATGCGACATGGCTTCAGCGATCGGAACTCCGAATCCCTCATGGTCGCTCAATGTGCAAAAAACTGAGGCGCGTCGGTACTCGAGTTCAAGCTGTTCATCATCAATCCAACCTGTAAACGTCACCGTGTCGCCAAGTCCCAGAGCCTGGACTAAACCGTCTAACGTTGCTTCATAGAGATCACTGGTCTGTCCGCCCACGATTCGAAGCTCTGTGTCCGGAACGTTTTCTAGCAGTAGAGCCGCAGCGGTAATCAGGTCATGAACTGCCTTATTCGGAGCCACCCTTCCGACAAACAGGACAACGGGCCGTTGGCGATTCTCTTCTACCGGACTTGGGTTGTTCTGCAATGGCAATGGCACGACTGATGTGGCCACATTTCCGAAACTGGCCAATGTACGTTCATTAAAGCGACTGTCGCAGATAGCAAACTGAGACTTCGCGACAAGATCAGTCAACTGTTCTTGCGCTCGGAGCAGTTCAAAAGCGACGTCAGGATCCCAGTGAATCAATAGTTCCGGAGGCGTGAAATTGTGAAAGACAAGAGCCAGAGGTTCTTGGCGGTCAAGTAGGAAATCTGCGCAAGGCGAGGCTTGTGCAACGTGATACAAAAAAAGGGTTCGGCCGCTTGAAGTGACGTGTTGATCAACCGCCGCTAGATCATGGGTTTCTTGTGCGGTACGAGGGTTCTTGGTCCCAACGAAGATCTCTGACCTGCAGCCCTGAATTCGGAGACGATTCCGGATCCACAGCACGTGGCTACCAATAGCGTCCCCTGGCTGAAGAGTCGGCACGAACTGATGCACAGCGTCCCAGGTCATTGTGACTCCATGAGCACCGAAAACGAATCGCGAAATCGGCTTTCAGTAACAGTTCGATTGAAATCAGCTGCTCGTCGCCGGCCAGCTTCTTGAAGCCGTCCCGCAAGCTGGGCATCTGTGCTCACCCGGTGCAGCGCCGCTGCCACCAGTAAAGAATTCTTCTCAGGCAGCAACAAACCACCCCCGCTCACTGTCTCACCGACTGCTGTGCACTCGTATGCGACTACTGGAAGTCCGTGATGCATTGCTTCGATCACCGGAACACAGAACCCTTCGTGGTCACTGAGACAACAGAACACATCTGCTGCCTGGTAGTGCGCAACAAGTTCCTCTTGAGTGATCGATCCGTGGAACGTGACGTGGCCTCGCATCCCGGCGTGGGAAACAATTGTGTCTACAACCCTGCGGTAGCCCGGTGGACCGTCAGTGCCGACGATATGAAGGTGAGCTTCGTCACCATGTGCGTCTCGCAGGGTTCGTACGGCCGCCACCAAATCGTGGTGTGCCTTATTGGGGGCAATTCTGCCTACGAACAGCACTTGAGTTCCTCGACGGTTCCGGAGCAAACGGGTGAGAGTTCCCTTGTCGGCCTTGGCGCTTGAAATATCGAAAAGAACAGGAACTGTCTCGGTTGAGGGATATCCAAGAGCGTCTAGTTCGGCTTTGTTGAAATCTGAGTCACATATGGCGTGGTCGCAAACGTTCGCATACCTAGCCATCTGGTCGCGTCCGAGTTGTACTTCCGCCGCTAGCAAGCCATCCCATTTGCCAACTAGGGAAATGGGAGTGATGTTGTGGTAATTCGCAATTTTCTTGCCCGGGTGACGAGCCCAACGGTCAGCCACTGGGCTACCAATTGACAGTTGGTAGATGACGGCATCCGCGTTTGGTGGGAGTTGATCCACGTAGTGAGTTTTGGTCATCAAATCTGGATGCCGAAACATTGAGAAAATTTCGCTTTCGAATCCAAGTCCTCGCAGCACGCCTTGGAGTGCGAGTGTGTGATTACCCACCGCGTCGCGCGGGGATATGGTCGGGACCAGTTGATGCACACTGGTCATGAAAGTTTTGCGGTAATCAAAGTCGACTGAGAATCTGAGGATTGGACGGCGGTGACTTCCAGGGCGTGTTCCCGTAGAAGCAAATGAGTCCAGGTTTCTGGGTGTAGTGGGCGTCCATCAAGTAGGTCCGCTGCGACGGGACCAAGACGAGCTGACCAGGTCTCGGCATGGACCACGATTACAGCCACTCGTGCATCAGGTTTAGATCGCAGCAAGAGAAGGCGCAGAGCGCGAAGTTGCTCATTGAGAGACGCTCGACCGGTGAGACCACAGAGAACGAAGCCGCCAAGCGACTTATCTTCCAAATGTTCCAAGTGTTCGATCAGAGTCTCTTGCCGAACATCAACAAGGTCGCTTCGTTCGCTCGATGGAGTCACGCCATAGGTATCGACTCCGCTGGCACGAAGAAATTGAAGAAGATCGGGGTCAACTTGATCTCCGAACAGCACTCGCCCTGAAGCGGTAGCTAGGTGTGAGGCGAGTACTTCTCTAAAATCCGATGAGATAGGGAAGGCCGAGATTCCTGCAATTAGTTCGGCTCGAGCAGTCGTGCCGACATCAAATCGATCTTCAAGTGCCGAAAGCCTGCGGTCCACGTTCTTGACGCTTGCGTCGAGTAAGCGAAGTGGCCTCGTAATGTGAATACCGAGAGCGGTGATCTGTTGCGCTGTATGTCGGTGATAAAAGTAGGTGAAGCGCCGAACTGCCCATTTGATGTAACGCCCAAGTGGGCTCCGGCTATCCACCGGAACGACGGGATCGACGTACGCTGCAGCCTCTACGCCTCTAATGGTGTCTTCGACCCCGTTTTCTAGGCTTGCATCCGGAATCCAACGTCGAAACTCTTCATCCAGGCTGCGGAGCAAAGCTCTGGGATATTCGCCACTGTCGGAACGCCGTTGCGCCTCTGCTTCGATTTCGCTCACCACCGACTCGAAATAGGTGGCGTCGGACTGGGAATCGTTCATCAACAGGGTCCTCCGGCGGCCCGTCCCACTTGGTGGTCGGCGAGTCGATAGCGTACCTGGGACATGCGGGTTGCTCTTGACGCTACGCCACTGATTGGCACACGTACCGGCATCGGTGTTTTCGTCGCTGAATTGCTTCGCTCTATCCAGGCTTTGGAACAGGAGGGCATCGATATCGAAATAGCCCCATACACCCTGTCCGTTGGAGCTCGCCTACGAGGAAAAACGCAGGGGGCGTGGGTGCCAATACCTGCTGGAAAGGCGGCAACTGTTTGGCGTCGTTTTAAGGGACCGCGAATAGAGAGATTTGTGGGCGGGGTCGATGTTGTGCACGGCACCAACTACCTAGTGCCTCCGTCTAGTCACCCGCGCCTCGTCACAGTTCACGACCTGTCGTTTCTGCGTGAACCAGTGGCTGCGTCAGTTCCGATAGCGCGCTTTGATCGTGCGGTAGCAGACGCGGTTAATACCGGTGCTGTAGTCCACGCAATCTCGAACTTCGTAGCAGATGAGATCCGTGACCGTTACGCAGCGCCTGATGTCAGAGTGGTGTACCCCGGCGTGCACCCCCGTCCGTCAAGCAGGGAACCCAAAGGGACGAGTCCGGTGCTTGTAACGCTTGGAGTAACTCAAAGGCGTAAAGGCATCAGTGATCTGATAAGCGCTTTTGGGCTGATCGCGCAGGCGAACAAGAGCGTCGAGCTTCACATCATTGGGCCGGCGGGAGATGACGAAAATCGAACCAATCAATTGGTAGGACGATTACCTGCCAGTATCGCAGCGCGTGTTCAGAGAATTGGTTTCGTTGACGATGAGGAACGAGATCGACGTATCGCTGACGCCACAATTCTTGTTCATCCGAGCCACTACGAAGGTTTCGGTCTCCCGGTTGTTGAAGCAATGGCGTCGGGAACACCGGTTGTGACCACCACCGGTGGTGCGATTCCAGAAATTGCGGGTGATGCCGCGCTGATGGTCGACCCCGGTGATGTGGACGCCCTCGCAAGCGCGTTGACACACGTTCTGGAGGACGAACAAATCCGAGCACACCTAATTCAAGCTGGCCGTGATCGTGCTGCCCGTTTCAGTTGGGCTGACACCGCTGGCGGACTTATTGACGTGTACGACTCTTTTCTCTAAAGACTGGGACGACGCGCAACTGCCTTGGGGGGTGCACGCGACCAAGTCGAAGTCATCGTAGGCTTTCCAAATCCAATACATCGAAGGCGGAGAGCCCACTTGCGCAATGCTCTAATTACCGGCATCACCGGCCAAGACGGCCAGTACTTGGCGGAAGTCCTCCACGATGAGGGGTACAAGGTTTATGGCCTGATTAAGGGTCAACATAACCCTAAGGCTGAGCTGATAACGAGCGAATTACCGTTCGTTGAACTGGTCGAAGGTGACCTTCAGGATCTTTCTTCGCTGATCGCGGCCTTGGAGTACACACAACCACATGAGGTGTACAACCTTGGAGCAATCTCGTTTGTTGCCCTCTCTTTCAAACAAGCGGAGTTAACGGCAAACATCACAGGATTGGGAGTACTGCGGCTCCTTGAAGCGATACGGCTCGTTGGAGGTCAAGACAACGCCATTCGTTTCTATCAAGCTTCCTCAAGCGAGATGTTTGGCAAGGTCCGTGAGACCCCACAAACAGAACTCACCCCGTTACATCCGCGTAGTCCTTACGGGTCGGCCAAAGTTTTTGGTCACCACACCACAGTGAATTACAGAGAGAGCTACGGGCTGTACACCTGCAGCGGGATCCTCTTTAATCACGAGTCACCGCGTCGCGGGCTTGAGTTCGTAACGCGAAAAGTCACCAACGCTGTCGCTCGAATTAAACTCGGTGTACAAGATCATGTAGCGCTAGGAAACCTTGACGCGAAACGTGACTGGGGATTCGCTGGAGATTATGTCCGAGCCATGTATCTAATGCTGCAACAAGACGAACCTGATGACTTCGTGGTCGCCACCGGAGAGACCCACGCCGTGAGCGAGTTTGTCGAACTTGCTTTTGCGTCAGCTGGTATTGACGACTGGGAAAAGTACGTGCAAATTGATCCGCGTTTCTTCCGCCCAGCAGAAGTTGACGTTCTTGTTGGCGACGCAACTAAAGCAAAAACAACGCTCGGTTGGGAACCCACGGTGTCGTTTAGGGAGCTAGTGACAATGATGGTCGATCACGACCTCGCCCTAGAACAAAGCAAACTTTCCTAACCGTCTTGTGACTCGACCAGGCGACTCTACTCATTCGTGAATGGTCGGTACTCTCGGTACCCAACCCCCATCTGGAAGATACGTGGATCGATTTAAGGCTCTAGCGGCGGCATTTCTATTAGCCAGTAGCTCATTCTGGTTCATCGCGCCTGCTGGAGGCATTGAGCTAAATAGAATCGCCCGCTCGGATTTCGTGTCGACATTGGCTCCTAATGACCCCTGTGTGAGCGGTTGTCAACCGTACGGCGTTCCGTGGCATTTCGAATCACTCGGCGCTCAGAGCGCATGGGATATCACCACCGGTGCCTCCGAAGTCACCGTCGCCATCGTGGACACTGGCATCGACACTGCCCACCCGGACCTGATTGGCCGGGTTCGAAGTATCCCTGGATGTGGGTTAGGGCCAAATGCCGCATATGACACGAGCCATGGGACATTTATCGCCGGTTTGATCGGCGCAGCAAGTGACAACTCTATTGGAACTGCCGGGCTGGACTGGAACACCGACCTACTCGATGTGCGAGTGATGAAAGGAAGCAACGGAACTACTAGCGACATTGCCGATGGGATTCGGTGCGCAGCACGTCATGGCGCCGATGTCATCACATTGTCCTTTGTACAGGCGGGAACTCAACTGTCGCCCGTACTTGAAGACGCGATCAACGAGGCAGTAGCTGCGGGTGCCCTAGTTATCGCTGCAGCGGGAAATGATGGCGATACACGTCAACGGTTTCCCGCAGCTGCAGCAGGCGTCCTAAGTGTTGGCGCAATCGACGAAACTCTTGGTGTCGCAACGTTTAGCAATCGAGGAGACTGGGTGGACCTGATGGCGCCTGGCGCTCGTTTACTGTCACTCGGATCGGGGTTGAGTAACGGTGTGCGACTCGGACAGGGAACATCATTTGCCGCGCCGCTTGTGGCCGCAACCGCCTCTCTCGTTAAAGCCCGGTTTCCCTACTTCGACGCCTCTCAAATTTCTCGACAACTACTTCGAGCCGCCCAACCGCACACCGACACGACTACCCAATTGAGCTACAAAATCTTGAACGCCGAGCGAGCAGTGACATTGCCTTACAGGACCCACTGGCAAGTCACGACAACCGGACAAGTCCTAGCGTTAGGCGAGTCACAACATTTCGGAGATCTCACCAATGGAGCTTCCGTCAGAGACGTGGTAGCAATTGCCGCAAATGCCAGCGGGCTTGGCTATTGGCTGGCACGCTCTAGTGGCGTGACCGCAACCTTTGGTGATGCTTTGCCCCTTGGAGATCTTGCACAAGTCACGTTAAACAAACCGATTGTTGATATGGCGGTTACTCCGTCGGGGAATGGTTATTGGTTGGTTGCGTCTGATGGGGGAATTTTCACGTTTGGTGACGCTGGTTTCCATGGTTCGACGGGAGCGATGACGCTGAATCAACCAATAACGTCTGTAATTCAAACTCGCTTGGGGTACGACCTTGTTGCCGCAGACGGAGGGGTCTTTAACTTCAACTCTCCGTTCCTTGGGAGTGGAGCCTCAAGAGAATTGCGTGGATCAATCGTTGACGCGAGCAGCCGAGTAGGTGGCTGGTGAGACGACAGCGAATAGTGGCGGCCCTCCTTGCCTGTTTTTTTCTTACGCAACTGATATGCCCAACTGGTGCCGTAAATGCACTCGCTCCCGACACCATCACGGTCGAAGGACGAGGATGGGGCCACGGACGAGGCCTTCAACAGTGGGGGGCCCTCGGCTACGCAATCGACCATTTCTGGTCCTCCGAACAAATTCTTCAGCACTACTACTCAAACACGAACAGTTCTGTCATCGCGGACCGCGAAATCAAAGTCCACATCACACGTAACAACGAGATGGACCTGTTGATCACCTCCACAAATCCGTTCACCGTAGAAGGAATTCAGTTCTACGGGGGACAGATTGCCCGGCTCTCAGCTAGCGGACCCCACAATTTCAACATCAACCAATCCGCGGGATGCGCCGATGTTGGCTATCCCATTTACCAGGGTCATCCTGGAAGAGTTGACGGCAGCGGCCGCACATTTATCGAAGCCCATCCTCTGAACCCCAACTCCGCAGTGGATGATCTAAATCAACTGCTACAACTCATCACATGTGAGCGGTCGAATCCCGCCGTAGAGGTTTCGCGACGGCACTACAGAGGTGCGCTAGGCCTAATCGAACAGAACGGTCAATACAGCTTCAATCGCGTTCTGAGAGAGCAATACCTAAGAGGCGTAGTACCTCAAGAAACTCCTTCCTACTGGGGCACGCTCGGTGGGGGATTAGGGATGGAGGCTCTGAAGGCACAAGCGATTGCGGCTCGAACTTACCTTGAAGCGATATCACAACGTCGCCAAGCCAAGGGCTACATGACCGACACTTGTGACACGGTGGGATGCCAGGTGTACTTGGGCGCGAGTGCCAAGGGTAAACCCCTTGACTACGGTGACGACTTTTGGACGACCACAGCCGCAGTCGTGAATACCTCGGGGCAGATCCGTGTCGCTTACGACGGCTCGATTCCCCTCGCTGAATTTGGTTCAAGCAGTGGTGGATGGACGACACCACAATCTGAGCTTTCGGCCTTCCCGGCCGTGGTTGATGACGGAGACGACGTGGAAATGAACCCTCACCATCTGTGGGAGAAGAACATTCAACGAAGTGACGTGGAGTCGATCTATCCCGAGATTGGCCAACTCAAAGAAATCAAGGTGACCTTAAGAAACGGGTTAGGTGACTGGGGTGGCAGAACAAGGCAACTTTTACTTCGGGGCACGGTCGCCAATACCACCATCGACATCTCCAACTGGGCAGAGGACCAGTTCCGCAGAGGATTAGGCCTTAAGTCTGATTGGTATCGGTTCCCTCAATTTCCTGAGTACAGCGACCCCGGGTTTTGGTTAGCAAAAAGTAACGGCGGAGTCCTCGCAGTGGGTACCGCAAAGCACTTTGGTGATGCCAAGCAAGCCGACCGGTCCGGACCCATCGTCGACATTGCTGCTCCATCGACCAGCGATGGTTATTGGCTTGTATCGGACTCCGGCGAAGTGTTTGCGTATGGGAATGCTGTACACCATGGGGATTTACGGGGGCAGGCCCCTAACGAACCAGTCGTCGCAATGACTGCCCACCCGACGGGCAACGGTTACTGGCTCGCCACGGCCGATGGAGGGGTTTTCTCGTTTGGCAGTGCTGGCTTCTACGGTTCCATGGGCAGTGTGGCTCTAAACAAGCCCGTAGTAGGAATGGAATCCACCCGCAGTGGTAAGGGGTATTGGCTAGTTGCCTCCGACGGCGGAATCTTCAGCTTCGGAGATGCCAGATTCTTCGGATCTACTGGCGACATTGTGCTCAACAAACCCATTACCTCGATGACCGCGGCAAGAGACGGTCGGGGCTACTGGTTCGTGGCATCTGATGGAGGCGTTTTCTCTTTCGGTTCGGTCGAGTTTTTCGGTTCCCGTGGTGGGAGCAAGAACCGCCGCTCAACTGCGGGTATGGCGGTCACTAACACCAACGACGGGTATTGGTTGGTTTGGGACGACGGCACCAGTTTCCCATTTGGGGATGCCCCCGACTTTGCGAGCAGTGTCGCAAAACGCACTGTCGTCGCTATGGAAGTCGTACCGTAACCTTCTACGCGAGTGACCCTGGCCTAAACGTGGACCGAAGTACTCTCAAAGCGTCGTGACCATCGCACAAAACTCCGCCCCGCCAGTTGTAGCAGTAATGGTTACGGACGAACCAGGAGCTTGGTTTGACGAGGTACTCAATGGTCTCGCTGGGCAGGACTATGAAAACTTCCGGGTTCTCGTTTTGGATCGAGGTACCCGATCGATAGAAAGACAAGTCCTCGACAAAATGCCTGATGCTGTGGTGCGCCAGGCCGTAGACACCAAAGGGTTTGGTGACGCGGCGAATCAGGTTCAGACGTTGGTAGAGGGATCAGCATTTTTTCTGTTCCTGCGCGACGACGTTGCTCTTTCCCCGAATGCTCTGCGCTTGTTGGTCGCCGAGGCGCTTGATTCAAACGCTGGCGTTTTGGGTCCCAAGATCTTGGAGTGGGATGACCCTACGCGGATTCTGGCTATGGGCGGGGCGGTTGATGCCTTCGGCGTTCTCACGCCATACGTTGAATCTGGGGAGTTAGATCAACAGCAACATGACCGCGTCAGAGAAGCATTTACTGTCACAGGCGCGGCGATGCTTGTGCGGGCGGACCTTTTCGAAACAATCGGAGGCTTTGACCCACGGATCAAATCCACTGGTGAAGACATTGACCTTTGTTGGCGAGCACAACTAGCCGGAGGTCGTGTCCTCGTCGTGCCAGACGCAACAGTTCGACATCGAGATCGAAGACCCCGCGATGAGCCCGAAGGCTCTCGCCGCCTAGCCATGCGACACCGCCATCACGTCATCGCCAAGTGTTACGGCTGGGTTCATCTGGTCCCGGTGATGACTGGCGCCGTTCTTTTGTCGCTGCTCGAATTCACATACAGCTTGGTGGTAGCGCGATTCAGCCAGGCGCGAGACGTGGCTTGGGCGTGGGGCTGGAATCTGTGCCAAATTCCGTATGTTCTGTCTTCTCGCCGCCGAATAGCTCGTACACGAAAGAAGCGAGATAAAGAAATTCGACGACGCCAGTCGCCGGGGTCCACGCGTTTAAAGTCATTTTTTCAAGGCCAAATTGGGGGTGACGTTGCCCTTCAAACGTTGCGAGGTCGCGCCGGACGACGAATAGCAGATAATTTTTCGGCCGGACCGCGACGGAGCGCCTTGCTGGCCTGGGGAATTCTCTTTGCCGTTTTGGCGTTTGGCAGCCGCCACCTCCTTACCCGAGGCGTGCCTGCTTATGGTCAATTCGCAGATTTCCCCGACGCCGCCGTTCTTCTTTCCGAATATTGGAGCGGGTGGCGAGAGATCGGCCTTGGCGTCATCGGCATCGGACCAGCAGCGCTTGGGCTTCTTGGGGTATTGGGGCAACTGAGTTTTGGAGCGATGGGCGCATTGCGTCTCGTACTGATATTGGCACTCTTGCCAATCGGACTCCTCGGGATGTGGCGCCTGTCGAGTCCTATCGATTCAGATTGGGGACGGATTGTGGCAGTAGTCCTATACGCTGCGCTGCCAATTCCCTATAGCGCCCTCATTGCAGGCCGGTGGGACACGCTCCTTCTCGTGGCCGCCACTCCCTTCGTGGCCCTCAGAGTGATTCGCGCATTCGGAGTGGCCCCCTACCACGCCTCAGGTCGAGGGCTGCTCCATCAATCCGTTGCACTCGGATTCCTGGTGGGCGTCGTCGTGGCATTCGAACCGCTCATGTTGTTGTTGCTAGTGGTCATCTGTCTCACTGTGGCAGTAATCGGCTGTCAAACATGTGGCTTAGCAGGAGTCCTCCGAGGTCTCGTTGTCGTCATAGCTGCTCTCGGTATTAGTTCTTTGATGCACTTCCCGTGGGTAGCGGTGTTGGGTGACAGTGATGCTGTTCTCCAGTATGTTTTCGGCCGGCCGGGTGCACCAGCAACTGCTGAGCTTGCTTCCTTGTTGCGTTTCGCTCCGGGGTCTTATGGGAACGCGTGGATGTCATGGGCGCCGTTACTCGTCGCGGTGGTTCCGCTTTTGTTGGCCCGGGCTGCCCGTTTGAGAATTGCCGTTCTCGCTGGGGTTACCGCCACTGCGGCTTTCGGATTGGCCTGGGCATCAGGCAACGGATGGTTACGCGACCTACTGGATCGCGATGTGTTTATTGGAGACAGCCTGCTGGTACTAGCAGCAGTCGGCGTGTGTTGGTCTGCCGCTACTGGCCCATCGGCAGTCAAAATTGACGGTGAACGATCACCGGCTTTCTTACGGCGGATTGTCGTTGGGGTAGGCGCTATATCGCTAACACTGAGCAGCGGCATGTTATTACTCGAAAGTGCCGACGGAAGGTGGGGAACCCCAACCAACGACCTGAGAATAGCTCTGTCGTTGCTGGACGATAGAGATCTTGGCCCGTCCTATCGCGTGCTCTGGCTGGGCAGCGCCGAAGTTTTGCCGTTAGAAGGCTGGCCTGTGGCGGAAGGATTGCACCTTGGAACCTCCGTACGAGGTTACCCAGACGTCCGGCACCGGTGGGTGGGTTCGCCGACAGGTACACACAGCCAACTTGTTAATGCTGTCAAGATTGGTTTGTCTGGGGATACGGTGAGAATGGGTCGCCTACTGGCCCCATTTGGTGTCAAATACCTTGCGGTGGTTGAACGTTCGACACCCTCATTTTCCGAAGGAGTAGAACGCCCCGTTAATGCGCGGGTTCGAGAAGCCTTGAACTCTCAACTGGATCTTCGACCTCTTGCCACAGATCCTTCAGTAATGGTCCTGCTGAATGAATCTTGGATGTCAAGTCGAGCTCAGTTCTCTGAACCAGTGCGCTTGGCTGGTCTCGATGAGCCGGGGGAATTGGTTGTCACCGATCTGACGTCTGGTATTCCCGTTTTGACTGAACGGAAGTCTTCTAGGGAACAGCACGGTTTCGTGGGTGTTGGGGAGGTGCTCGTTGCTGATGCCTTTGACCCTCATTGGCGGTTGCTGGTGGGCGATCAAATCGTTGGACCCGAGGTGTCTTTTGGGTGGGCGATGCGTTTCAGTAGCCCGGTAGCGGGACCGGCTGCCCTGTGGCACGTACGGCCCAACTCAGTTGCTGATCGTGTTGTTGTGCAGCTTGTCTTATGGGCAGTTGTCGCACGTATAGCGATCTCTGAGCGCCGAAAAGCCCGCCAGACTTGGTCCCCGACATGAGTCTCTTGATATGGGTGGCTCGGCTGGCATTGCCAGCACTTTTGGTCGGTGGACTCATCGTGGACCAAGGCGTTAGTCGCCCCGTTCAACAAAAAGACGAGTCTGCGATAGTGGACAATGAAGTTCAAGTGCCTGGCAATCGATCGTTAACTTCCACTTGGTACTGCCCAACCGTCCACAGCCGAAAACTTGTCGACTCTGGAGTTGCTGCAGAGGTTGAACTCTTAGTGACGAACACCGCTGCGGAGCCGACACGGGTAAGCGTGTACTTGCTTAGTCCCACGAGTGCGCGTCAGTTGCTTCACCTGGAAGTGCCAGGGCTGGCGACTCGGTCACTTCAGGTGGCAAATCACACCAATGACGAGCTTGTATCAGCGTTAGTCGAGGCTCCAATCTCTGGTGTTGTAGTGACCCGTCGCCTCCGATCAAGCATCGGTTCTGATGTCGCTACGTGTTCTTCGGTTGTCGCGGACGAATGGTACGTAATTTCCGGCGACACTCAAGCCGATGCCCTAGATCAACTCGTTATCTATAATCCGCTACCCACGGACGCGGTTGTTGATTTACGGTTTGCCAGTGAGGCCGAAGTGGGCCCTTACGCGTCTCCTGAATTGTCGGGGCTAGTTGTTCCAGCAGCAAGTTCAATTTTAATTGAGATCGGTGAACACGTTCGTCGACGCGACATGGTGGCCGCTACAGTGCAGGCTCGCTTGGGTCGTGTGGTGGTAGACCATCTCCAAACCTTCGGCGGGTCCTCAGGACGTTTAGGATTTTCGGCACATCTTGCCACCGCCACAAGTTCGACGGTTTGGTATCACCCTGTAGTCCGACTGGGCGATGATGCACGCGTATCGGTAATGGTGGCGAACCCGACGGATGTAGTCACCGCCGTGGACGTGACGGTGGTCACAGGCGAAGGAAAGGTCGACTCTGTCGCCATTAGCGTCGGTCCTTACGACGTAACACGGGTCGACGTTCGATCAAATCTTGAAGAAGACATCGCACCTGGAACGTTGGTTGCTGTTCCTGGCCTCTTTGGAATTATCGTCGAATCTTCTGATGGAATTCCCGTCGTGTCGGGTGTAGAAGCTGCTTCAGGCCCTGACGGTTCTCCTGGTAGCGAAAGTCCAGAAGAAGACCTAATTTTGGAAGATGATCAAGGTAGCGAGATCGAGCTGCCGCCTGGTCGAGTTAGCGGGCTTTCAATTAGTTCCGGAGTACCGAATGGGTCGAATGGCTGGGTGTTGACAGTGCCAGAATTATCCGGAGAGGTGATAGTCGGAATTCAAAACGGGTCAGCGTCAACAGCCACTGTTGTCTTGTCTCGTTACGGGCAACGTGACCGTTACCAAATGCGACTCGGTGCTTACGCTGGGGAGCAAATTCGTATAGGCGCAGGAACCACCATGGAAATCAGATCCGATGTGGCCATCGCTGTAGCCGCGGTACACCAGAAACCAAATGGTGCAGGTCTCAGTTCCGTTCTCCCGGTCAAATTCTCCGAGGAAAACAAATGACCCGACTTTTTATTGCGGCCGCTTTAGCTGCATTGGTGACTTTGGTTACGCGTTTCGTGGACCGGCGTCGCACACCACATCCGCTTGCTGTTCGCCGAGGAGCTCTGCCGACGCAAGTGCCCGCAAAAGAAGTTGGTCTAGGTGACGGGCCGGCCATTATTATCTTTTCCGAGTTGAGTTGTCGAAGCTGTCAGGACGCAATAAGACTGATTCGAGGACCAGCTGGCGCAGGAATCTCGGTCGCAGATATCGAATACGGCGCGCAGCCAGAACTGCATAAGCAGTTTGGTATCGACACAGTTCCAACCACCGTTGTCGTTGACGAAAAAGGCGTTGTCGTTGGTGGGTGGACAGGCAGAGTTGACCTTAGTGAACTTACTTTGGCGCTGGCTCAGGTCGTTCAGTCAGAGCTTGACTGATCCAGGGACGGTGAGCTCGTTGGTGAATTTGCTGAGCTTGGGTCTTCTTCGGCTTCACTTGGTGCCGGGACCAACATGGCGACATCGTCGCCACTAATAGTCTCCTTCTCCAATAACGCCGCAGCCACTCGATCAAGCGCGCCACGGTGTTCGACTAACGCGTGACGAGCACGAGCTTCTTGGGTACGCAAAATTCGTTCAATTTCTTCATCGATGACCCGAGCGGTCTCATCGCTGTAATCACGCCCGTTTACGAGGCCCTCTCCTAAGAACACCTGGTTGTTTGAACCCCACGCCATAGGCCCAACCCTGTCGCTCATACCCCACTCCACGACCATTTTTTTAGCTAATTCCGTGCCTTGTACGAGGTCGTTTGCGGCACCCGTAGAGGTCACACCGAACACTGTGTCTTCAGCCATGCGGCCACCGAAGAGAACGGCGAGTCGGTCCTCTAAATAGTCTTGGCTGTACGCGTGTCGCTCCTCAGGAAGTTGCATTGTCACGCCAAGGGCTTGACCCGTGGGAAGAATCGTCACTTTATGTACCGGGTCGGCGTGAGCGAACAGCGTCGCGATTAGGGCGTGCCCTCCCTCGTGATACGCGGTCATCTCTTTCTCGCGATCAGTCATCGCCACTGATTCTCTGCGTTGCCCTATGAGTACGCGGTCACGAGCTGCCTCGAAATCAGCTTGTGTGATTGATTCACGATCGCTTCGCACTGCGTGCAACGCGGCCTCGTTCACAAGATTCGCAAGATCAGCGCCGCTCATTCCTGGTGTGCTCTTGGCGAGGGTGTCAAGATCGACGCTTTCGTCAACCTTCTTGTCTAGAACGTGAACTTTCAAAATCGCGGATCGTTCCCCAAATTCGGGCAGCGGGACCACCACCTGCCTATCGAACCTGCCTGGGCGAAGAAGCGCTGGATCAAGAATGTCTGGCCGGTTCGTCGCGGCCATCATCACTATTCCCTCAGTCGGCTCAAACCCATCCATTTCAGCAAGCATCTGATTGAGAGTTTGTTCTCGTTCATCATGCCCCCCACCTAAGCCGGCACCTCGTTTACGTCCGATCGAATCTATTTCGTCGATGAAAATAATTGCCCGACCCAACTTTCGAGCCGTCTGAAATAAATCGCGGACGCGGCTCGCTCCAACGCCGACAAACATCTCCATGAAGTCGGACCCGGTCACAGACAAAAACGGGACGCCAGCCTCTCCGGCTACAGCGCGCGCAATGAGAGTTTTGCCGGTGCCAGGAGGCCCAACAAGTAATACGCCTTTGGGAATGCGTGCGCCAACAGCAGCGAACCGCTCAGGCGCTTTGAGAAAGTCAACAATTTCGGTGATTTCTTGCTTTACACCCGTATAGCCAGCGACGTCGTCAAAGCCTGTTTCTGGACGTTCAGTGGTGTACGTCCGCGCTTTGCTTCGACCGATCGACATGATCCCATTCATCTGACCCTGCGCTCGACGTTGCATCCACCAGAAAAGTCCAATGATCAAGGCGAAGGGAAGCAAGATGGGAAGAAAACTTAGGAACGGGTTTGAACTCTCGGTGCGAAACTCCACATCGATATTGCGATCGCGAAATAGCTTCAGATCAAGTTCAGGCAACTCAACAGGACCCTTGCTGGAATAGGTCGTGCCGTCAATTGCTTCGGCAGAGATAGCACCAGTTTCGTTGGTGACAACTATGGAGTTGATGTTCCCGTCCGCCGCTTGATCTATCAGATCGCTGTAATCGACTGCTGTGCTGTCATCCCGGTTGAGAAGACCTGGAAGGGCCACTGATGCGAGGACTAGTACGACCAGTATCCACACGGACCACCTACGCCAACCCTCAGCGCGATGACGTTCGTTGGGTTGTTCTTCGGGTCCCTGAGCGTCGGAGGCCATGGGATCATGCTAGAGGCGCCCTCGCCTCATTCATCTGTGAGGTACGAACTGAAGTGATTACGGATCCCTAGATGCCAGGTGTATGTTCGGTACCTTCGGCCGAGTGACCATTTCTAAATCTCGTCTATGCAGCCGGCCTTTGTGCGCAAATGATGCCGAGGTACTACTGCTTTTCGAATACGAAACTCGACTGGTTGAACTTCGAGGCCTGAGCGGAGTGCGCGATTCGAATCTTCTCGAACTATGCACCAATCACGCCGATACGTTCCGCCCTCCACACGGGTGGTCTTGTCAAGATGTGCGTCAAACTCAATTGACAGCTGAGTCCGACGAAAGCCGTTACGCCAGATAGAACTCGTTAGGCGCTTGTGACAATGCGGCGATATTTGAATGTGATTTGCTGAATCCCACAGTTACTCAAGTACCTGTGGTCCGCAATTAACCCGCTTGCCGATTCCTCTGATCCCCACGGGGATGCCAACATGGTGCTCAATGTCGGTCACAGAAGACTTCCGGTTTAAAGCGCCCGCTTTCGGGCGGAGTCTCGCTTCGAGCTACAGAAAAATTCCGCTTGAATGCTGGACGTCTTTTTTTGTTGCTGTGGCTGCATGTGCAGTGGTCTTTTGGCGCTTAGGACCTGCGGAGATCTTCACTGATAGCACCCCGACCGGTGGAGATATGGGTGCTCACGTGTGGGGTCCCGCATTTCTTCGTGACCACCTTTTGCCCTCATTCCAGCTTCGAGGGTGGAGCCCCGATTGGTACGCGGGCTTTCCGGCAATGCAGTTCTACATGGTGCTGCCTTACCTCTTTATCGTTGTGTTCGATTTGCTGTTGCCTTACGGCGTCGCTTTCAAATTGGTCGCTATTTCCGGCGTCGTGCTGATGCCGTTAGCCGCCTGGGCCATGGGTCGACTCTCATCATGGCGCGAGCCGCTACCCGGTTTGATGGCAGTAGCAGGGCTGCTGTTCGTGTTTGATTTCAATTTCACGATCTACGGCGGCAACATTGCTTCAACGCTCGCCGGAGAGTTCGCGTTTTCCATTGGGCTTGCAGCATCTCTCTTGTACCTGGGTCTGGTACACCGCGTGATAGAACACGGAACCCATCAGGGGCGAGCGGCAGTGGTGTTGGCTGTGGTCGCCTTGTGTCATCCCATCACCCTGTTGTTCTCGGTTAGCGCCACAGTGGTTCACATCGCGGTTCGAGCAGTCCACGGGTTCCCAAGACGTCTCGGTGTGAAACCAATGGTGGTAGCGCTGCTACTCGCAACCCTGATTCTTGTCGGCGTGTTCTCCGTGACGTCCCAGCTCTTCCCGAGGTTGTTGGTTGTCACGCTGCTGCTGTTGTGTTTGCTACTTCTCGAATTTCGCAGTTCTATGCGCCTACTTGGCGTTGGGGTGCTGGGAGGAGCTCTGTCAGCATTCTGGACAATACCTTTCCTACTCCGACGCTCATACCTAAATGACATGGGTTGGGAAAAACTCGACGACGTCCCAGAGAATTTGTTCTTCCCTGATCGGTTAGGTGGCGATAGCGCCAAGATGACGATCGTTTGGTTGCTTGCCCTGGCGGCGCTCGGCGTTCTCGCAGGCCTAGTGCGATGGTTCCAACCGGCGCTCCTGCTCTCAGGCATTGGTTTCGTAGCCGCCATGGGCTTCATCTACTGGCCCCAGCATCGGCTGTGGAACGCTCGACTACTCCCGTTTTGGTATCTAACGATTTATCTTCTGGTCGCGGTCGGGCTGCTTTTTCTCTCCGAGTCACTCAAATCCACTGAGGTATTAAGCGAAGAGTCATGGCCTCGCAGCACACCGAAAAGATGGATTTCTTTAGCTACTCCTGTCCTGGCCTTAGTTGCAGCCACCGCTTTCGTGTCGGTTTACCTTGGAGTTGCTCCTGGCGGCAGCTACGAAGAAGACGGCGACTTTCGGTGGGGTCCATTTACCGTCGCCTCAGAAGACCGAAACTTTGTCGCTGGCTGGGCAGCATGGAACTTCAGCGGATACGAGTCGCGCCCTGCATTTCCGACCTTGAACAGCCTCATTGCAACCATGACATTTGTCGGTCAAGAATACGGTTGTGGGCGAGCGCTATGGGAATACGACAGAGACGAGTTGGGGTCTTACGGAACGCCGATGGCTCCCATGTTGCTTCCCTATTGGACTGACGGATGTATCGGTTCGATGGAGGGACTGTATTTCGAATCCTCGGCCACCGTTCCATTCCATTTCTTAATGCAGTCAGAACTTTCGGCTAACCCATCTCGACCGATGCGAGGATTAACGTATCGAGGCCTCGATCTAAATAACGGCACTCGACATCTCCAAATGTCAGGTGTGCGTTATTACATGGCGTTCAGTGAGCAGGCGGTTGGGGAAGCAAGACGTTTCCCTGATCGCTTAGATCTGATTGCACGATCTGATCCGTGGAGCATTTACCAGGTTATCGATGCTGACCTTATTGAAGGTCTCGGCTATGAGCCCAATGTCTCCGAAGCGGGAATAACCGGAGGGAGGTCATGGACCGACCCATCAACCGAGTGGTTTAACGATCCGACAAGGTGGGACGTGCTCATTGCCAGCGACGGGCCATCGCATTGGAACCGCGTAGATGTCCTGAACAAGATGTCGACCGCTAGGGCACGTTTCGCACCTTCCGTAGAACGACCATTAGCTGCAGTTTCGGTGACAGAGATCGTCGACGAAGGTGAGAGAATCAGTTTCAGCGTTGATCGGGTCGGAATCCCCGTAGTAGTTAAAACGTCCTACTTCCCTAACTGGTCCGCCAAAGGTGCGCTCGGGCCTTACCAAGCGACCCCGAATTGGATGATTGTGGTCCCAACTGAACACGAAGTTGTTTTGGAGTATGGGGCTACCTGGGTGGAGTACCTCGGATGGTTAATAACCGTGATTGGGGTAGGAAGTCTTCTAGTTGGGGCACGGAGAAAAGGTCGAAAGGTGCACGCATGACACCAGCAGTCATTTCGGTGATTCTGCCGGCTTACCGAGCTTCGTCAGTCATTGCAACGACCGTGAGTCGTGTGCGTAGCGCCATGCCAACAGCGGAAGTGGAAATCATCGTCGTTGATGACGGTTCTGGAGATGACACAAATTTGGCGGCGAGTCGCGCCGGTGCGGACAAAGTAATCAAACTGCAGGAGAACCGTGGGAAGGGAGCAGCGGTTCGAGCTGGGATGTTGAATGCGGTCGGCTCCCATTTCGTCTATACCGACGTCGACCTGGCGTACGACCCGTCTCAGATACCGACTCTGATCGAGGCGCTTGAGAGTGGCGCTGACGTAGCGCTAGGCAGTCGCCGTCACCCACACAGCAGTGAGATCACGTCCGCCCCAGCAATTCGCGAACGAGGCAGCCGCATCTTCAACCAGTTCACCCGTCTGGTTCTTCGAAGCTCCTACCTCGACACACAGTGCGGTTTGAAAGGTTTCACCGCGGAAGCAGCGAAAGCAATCTTCACACGAACCAAAGTTGACGGATTCGCCTTCGACGTTGAAGTGCTTCATCTTGCCGAGAAACTCAACCTCAAGACGACAGAGGTGCCAGTCATTTTGGATCACATAGAACAGACCACAGTTCGGTTCATCCCACAAGCGACAAGAATGCTGTGGGATGTGCTCAAGATTCGAATGTGGTCTGCCCTGGGTAGATATCCAGATCTAACCCCAAGGCGTGGTTAGCCTCCTAGGTGAAATGAAACATTTAGCCGTTATCCCACCAATTGCTGAGGATCGGTTAGCGGCGGTTTTTAAGGCATACGACGTTCGAGGGTTGAGCCCACAAGAATTCGACGAACCGATGGCGCGGGCCATAGGTGCAGCCTTTGCGAAGTACACCAGAGCGACGTCCATCGTGATTGGTCGTGACATGAGGCCCTCGGGGGAAGGACTTTCGGCGGCCTTTGCCGAGGGAGTGACATCTCAAGGAGTTGATGTCATTGATATCGGTCTCGCTTCCACCGATCTTCTTTATTTTGCTTCCGGGCATTTAGAAATGCCCGCAGTTATGTTGACGGCTTCTCACAACCCGGCTTCCTACAACGGCATCAAGTTTTGTAACGCAGGGGCTAGAGCGATCGGAGTGGAGACAGGGCTAACCCAAATACGTCAATTTGCTACCCAACAAGCAAGTTCAGCAGGCGTGCGCGGGCAAACGAGGGAGGTCGATCTACTCGATCGCTTCGTTGAACATGTTCACTCGTTCGTAGACGTGGACGTGTTGCAACCACTACGAGTCGTTGCCGATACTGGGAACGGAATGGGCGGATATGTTGTGCCACCAACCTTCGCCGGTTTGCCATTTCAGCTGGAAATTATTTTCGAGGAACTGGACGGCACTTTCCCTAACCACCCCGCAGATCCGATTCAGCCGGAGAATCTGGTGGATTTGCAACGCAAAGTCGTCGAAGTCAAAGCGGATGTTGGGTTGGCGTTTGACGGAGACGCAGACCGCGTTTTCTTGGTTGATGAGGCGGCGAATCCTGTCAACGGCTCTCTAACGACGGCTCTTGTCGCATCGGCCATCCTGGAACGTGAAGGTCCAGGACCCATTCTGCACAATCTGATTTGTTCCCGAGCAACGGTTGAAGCTATTCAGGGAGCCGGAGGTCACCCGATCAGAACTCGAGTGGGTCACAGCTATATCAAGGCGCTCATGGCTGAGACAGGAGCAGCATTTGGCGGTGAGCACAGTGGGCATTATTACTTTGCCCGAAATTTCGGCGCCGATTCGGGTTTGATAGCAGCCCTCATTGTCTTGGAACGTTTATCAACGTTCGAGGGTTCGTTGTCATCGTTGTTGGCTCCGATAGACCGCTATGCCAACTCTGGCGAAGTCAACACCGAAGTCGCCGATCCTGCTTTTATTATCGAAAAAGTCTCTGCTTACTTTGCTGATAAACCCCAAGATCGGCTTGACGGTTTGACAGTTGATTGTGGGGAGTGGTGGTTCAATCTGAGGCCATCTAACACCGAGGCATTATTACGTCTCAACGTAGAAGCTCCTGATGATCAGCAGGTAACTGACAGCGTGGAGGAAATCTTGGCGCTGTTTCGCTGATCGCTGCCGTACCCTGACGGGTGTTGCCCTACTGTGCTAGCAGCAACTTATTGCCAAGGGCCCAAGGAGAACGTCATGGCTCTCGACCCCGGACTGCTTGAGATTCTTGCATGTCCCGATGACAAAGGGCCGCTGCGTTATCTCCCCGATGAGGACATCTTGTACAACCCGCGACTCGGTCGTTCATACCCCATCCGAGACGGTATTCCTGTTCTCCTCATTTCCGAATCTACGGACCTTGACGAGGATGAAAAAAAGCGAGTTGACGAGATAACCGCCGACGGGTCCCAGAGTTCGAGTCCCGAGGGTTGAAGTGACGGGTCGTGTTGATTCGCTTGGCATGCAGGACGCCGCGTTTGGTTTGCCGGACCAGATCGACCAATCGATGCAAGAGTCACGCGAAATCGGCGGGCTTCCCGAGAAGGAAGATATTGACCAGGTGCTCATACTTGGTATGGGTGGTTCGGGCATAGCAGGTGACATTGTCGAAGCAATAGCAGCACCACGTATGGCGGTCCCCGTCATTGTTTCCAAGGGGTATGAGTGCCCCAGCTTCGTTGACCGTAGGACCCTAGTCATGGCTGTTTCCTTTAGCGGTGAAACCGAAGAAACTCTTCATGCCGCATCAATCGCGCATGAGTTAGACGCCCGAATTGTCGCGGTGACCTGTGGGGGACTGCTCGGTGAGTTAGCTGGACAATGGGACTCTTCGCTGCATCTTGTCGACTCGAGCATTCCGATGCCACGCTGCGCTGTTGGAGCCGTATCGGTTCCCTTACTCATGGTTTTGCAGTCGATAGGTCTACTTTCGGGCATCGACCCGGAACTGAGCTCCTGCGTGGAGACGCTTCGTGAACGGTGTGATTCGATAAAAAATGGTCTGAATGCTCCGCTAGAAGTAGCACAGGCAATTGGAGACGGCATTCCACTGATCTACGGAGGCGGGCGAATTGGTGCTGTAGCCGCGGCTCGTCTCAAGAACCAGGTCAACGAAAACGCGAAAACACCAGCGTTCTTCAACGCGATGCCCGAACTATGTCACAACGAGATAGCAGGCTGGGGCGTTGCAGGCGACGTCACGCGACATCGCATCTCACCGCTGCATCTTCGTCATAGCTTCGAGCACCCTCGCTTATCGCAACGTTTCGACTTCAACGAAAGCATCGCAACCAGCGGCCAACAAGAGGTAGTGACCATTCAGGCTCAAGGAGACACTCCACTAGCGCAACTCTTTGACTTGATCCTGTTCGGCGATCAAATGTCTCTAGAGTTAGCGGCCTTACGAGGCCAGGATCCTGGGCCGATCGATGTACTTACCGAGTTGAAGCACCTTTTAGCTGAGTGATCGTCTCGATTCAGACGGGTCAAGGACGGTAGGCTCAAACCTGTCGCGTCCCGACCCACCACGAGCGTCAAACCGCACAGGAGTGCTGCATGCCCCCCATCCGTTCTCTCGACGGAGACTACAAAATCGCTGATCTAAGCCTTGCCGAGCTGGGTCGTAAACAAATTGAACTGGCCGAGGAAGAGATGCCAGGTCTAATGGCGTTGCGAGCCCAGGGCTACGAATCGCAGCCCCTCGCAGGCGCGAGGATCATGGGTTCGCTTCACATGACAGTTCAGACAGCGGTCCTCATCGAAACACTCATAGACCTTGGCGCAGATGTGCGATGGGTGTCGTGCAACATCTTTTCAACTCAAGACGACGCCGCCGCCGCAGTCGTGGTCGGGCGTAGCGGTACCGTTGAGGATCCCCAGGGTGTTCCGGTGTATGCCTGGAAAGGGGAAACACTGGAAGAGTACTGGTGGTGCACTGACCAAGCTCTTAGGTGGCCCGGAGAGACGGGCCCCAACCTGATACTCGACGACGGGGGTGACGCCACGTTGCTTGTGCATCTGGGAGCCAGATTCGAGTCAGAAGGAGCCGTACCTCAACTTGAAACAGCGACTTCGCACGATGAAGAACAAGTCCTCAAGCTCTTAGCTGACGTGGCTGAATCTCGACCAGGGTTTTGGACCAACATGATCGCGAACATCAAGGGCGTCTCAGAGGAAACCACGACCGGAGTTCACCGGCTATACGAGATGGTTGAACGCAACGAATTACAGTTCCCCGCTTACAACGTCAACGACTCAGTGACCAAGTCGAAATTCGACAATCTGTACGGGTGCCGACACTCACTGATTGACGGCATCAACCGAGCAACCGACGTCATGCTCGGTGGCAAAGTGGCGTTCGTCGCCGGGTATGGAGACGTGGGTAAAGGATGCGCGCAGTCGTTGCGAGGGCAAGGCTGTCGGGTGCTTGTCGCAGAAGTTGACCCGATCAACGCTCTCCAAGCAGCGATGGAGGGGTTCGAGGTGGACCGCTTAGACAACGTTGTGGGACAAGTGGACATCTTCGTTACCACCACTGGCAATCGCGACATCATCTCGGCCGAACATATGGGCGCCATGAAACACAACGCCATCGTGTGCAACATCGGTCACTTCGATAATGAGATTGACATGTCCGGCTTAGAAAAAATGTCGGATGTTCAGCGTCGCAATATCAAACCTCAGGTAGACGAGTACATCTTCCCCAGTGGTAACAGCGTCATCATTTTGGCCGAAGGACGACTCGTCAACCTTGGCTGTGCAACCGGGCATCCCAGTTTTGTGATGTCGATGAGTTTCACGAATCAAGTATTGGCGCAGATGGAACTTCACGCCAATGTTGGCTCTCTCGAGAACGACGTTCACGTCTTGCCGAAACGTCTGGACGAAGAAGTCGCTCGACTTCATCTCGACAAACTCGGTGTGAAACTGACAACACTCACCCCCGACCAGGCTAAATACATTGGCGTGCCGGTAGAGGGGCCGTTTAAGCCCGAGCATTACCGGTACTGAGCCGCTATTAAGGATTCGGTGGTAGCTAGTTGACGTCATTTAGCGACCTTTAAGGAGCACAGGGCACCGGTAGCCTTACAACGATGGCAGTGTTCCAAAAACTCTTACGCGTGGGCGAAGGGAAAAAGATTCGAGCACTTGAGTCTTTGGTGCCCGAAATCAACGCGGTTGAGTCGGAATATGAAGCACTTTCTGATGAGGCACTTCGAGCGAAGACGGGTGATTTCAAGCTCGAGATTGAACGGGGTGCTGACCTCAATGACCTACTGATTGACGCCTTCGCTGTGACGCGTGAGGCTGCCCGTCGGGTGTTAGGGGAACGGCATTACGACGTTCAGCTAATTGGTGGAGCAGCACTTCACTTCGGGTGGGTAGCAGAAATGCGGACCGGTGAAGGAAAGACACTTGTTTCGACTTTACCGGTCTACCTCAACGCGCTCTCAGGCCAAGGCGTTCATATTGTTACGACAAACGACTACCTCGCGACCCGTGATGCCGATTGGATGGGCCGTGTACATCGTTTTCTGGGCCTAGAAGTTGGGCTTGTCATACCAGGTCAAACTAATTCAGAGTTCAAACGCATCCAATATTCTGCTGACATTACGTACGGTACGAACAACGAATTTGGGTTTGATTATTTGCGAGACAACATGGCGCCGTCGCTGAGCCAACAAGTGCAGCGCGGACACAGCTACTGCATAGTTGACGAAGTGGACTCGATTCTCATCGACGAAGCACGCACTCCCTTGATCATCAGTGGACGGCTTGCTGACGCCGCCAAGCTGTACGGAGAATTTGCGCAGATAGCGCGCACCATGAATCGGGACCTTGACTATGAGGTGGAAGAGGACAAAAAAAACGTAGCGGTTCTCGAGCCAGGAATTGAAAAAGTGGAACGAGCTTTGGACGTGGACAACCTCTATGACCAAGTGTCATCGAACTTTGTGCATCAGATGAGCGCGGCGTTAAAGGCTAAGGAGCTATATCGGCGTGACCGTGATTACGTAGTTCAAAACGGCGAAGTGAAAATTGTCGACGAGTTCACTGGTCGAATACTTGAAGGTCGTCGATGGAGTGAGGGACTTCACCAGGCCGTAGAAGCCAAAGAGGGAGTGAACATCAAAGCTGAGAATCAAACTCTCGCGACGATCACCCTCCAGAATTATTTCCGGCTATACGACAAATTAGCGGGCATGACCGGTACTGCGGCTACAGAAGCGGCAGAACTTGGTAACACCTATGGGTTAGACGTAGTGCCCATACCGACTCACCGTCCAGTCCAGCGCGCGGATCACGCGGATCTTATTTATAAAACTGAGACAGCCAAGATCGAAGCCGTCGTAGACGATATTGAGCAAAGAAGGGTTACTGGCCAACCGATATTGGTTGGCACGGTGAGCGTCGAAAATAGTGAAAAGATCTCGCGAGCACTGGATCAACGAGGTATTACCCACAACGTCCTCAATGCGAAAGAACACCATCGAGAAGCGGAAATTATCACCCAAGCAGGCCGATTGGGCGGAGTAACGGTTGCAACCAACATGGCGGGGCGAGGCGTCGACATTGTTTTGGGTGGTAACCCTGAAGGTTTAGCGCGACACGACTTATACCGTGAGGGTGGAGACCCTGACGATCCCCTACAAAGTGAAGAACTCGCTGCCCGCCTGGCCTATCACGAACCAAATTGCAGCGCAGAGGGCATGAAAGTTCGAGACGCAGGAGGACTTTATGTGCTTGGAACCGAACGTCACGAGTCGCGCCGAATCGACAACCAGCTAAGAGGACGATCTGGTCGGCAAGGCGATCCAGGAGAAAGCCGCTTCTACCTCTCTCTCGAAGACGACTTGATGCGCCTATTCGCGACGGGAGCGATGAACTGGGTAATGGACCGGGCTCTTCCCGATGACACCCCAATCGAAGCAAACATGGTTTCTAAGGCAATCGAACGTGCACAAAACACCGTTGAACAAAAAAACGCGGAAGTCCGAAAGAACGTTCTTAAATACGACGAGGTTATGAACGAACAGCGCAAAGTGATTTATGCCCGTCGTGCCCAAATTCTCGATGGAGCCGACCTTCGCGAAGAGTCGTTGGGATATGTCGAAGCAGCAATTGGGCACGTAGTCGACCAATTTTGTGGGGAGGAATCGGCCTCGGAGTGGGACCTCGAAGCGTTGCACGCCGAAACGTCCGGGTACTGGCCCACCGAACTTGACGTCAACGAAATGGTCAAGATCAAGGACGCGGCAACTCTCGAGCAAGTCATGGTGGACGACGCGACTCGGTACTTCGAACTCAGAGAAGCTGAACTGGGTGCGTCAACCATGCGAGAAGTGGAACGCCAAGTTCTTCTTCGAATTGTTGACCAACGATGGCAAGCGCATCTGTATGAAATGGATTATTTGCGCGAGGGTATCCATCTGAGAGGTATCGGCCAAAAAGACCCCGTATCCGAATGGCAACGCGAAGGATTTGACATGTTCTCTTCGATGTTGGAATCGGCGTACAGGGATTTCGTGAAGTACGCAATGCATGCAGAGGTGATAACGGCGGAAGAACAAAACGGTCGTCTTGACCGAGTGAGCTACTCGAGTTCAGAAAATCCCGCAAAATTGGCGCCGGCAGGAGCACCTCCCAAGCCATCACCCGCGGTCCCAACCGCCAAGCAAACCCAAGTAGTGAAAACCGACGAAGAGAAGATTGGGCGTAACGACGCTTGTCACTGTGGATCCGGCAAAAAGTTCAAACATTGCCACGGCCGATGAGCATCAAGATTTCCAATGCGTGATAACTCTTCGATTCTCGAAGAACTTGGACGGCGCGTAACCGAAGCCCACGCGTATCTCAGGATTGATCAAGCCCGCGAAGAAATGACCCAATTGGAGTCGCGTGTCGCAAGTCCTGACCTTTGGAATGACCAAGAAGAGGCGCGGAAAATCACTGCCCGTCTTGCCAACGTGCGTGACGATATCGAACGCTGGGAAAAAGTAAGAAATGAAGTAGATGACGCGACCACTCTTGATTTGCTTGCCCGCGAAGAGGGAGATGAATCGTTAACTGAGGAAATCGACATAGCGATTTCTTCCATCTCAAATCAACTCGACGACATTGAATTGATGGCGCTATTCAATGGCGAACACGACGAAAATGACGCGGTGTGTGAAGTCCACTCGGGAGCAGGAGGAACGGACGCGTGTGACTGGGCGGAAATGGTGCTCCGTATGTACCTCAGATGGGCAGAACGCAAAGGCTTCGGGGTGGAAATTCAAGAAGCAACCGATGGTGGCGAGGCAGGCATTAGTTCAGCCACATTTATCGTTAAAGGCCGGTTCGCCTTCGGATTTTTGCGGGCGGAGCGGGGAGTGCATCGACTCGTCAGAATTTCGCCGTTCGATGCCCAAGCCCGCCGCCACACCGCCTTTTGCTCCCTGTCCGTGGTCCCATTTTTTGATGAGGTTTCAGATGAAGTGATTATCGATGAGAAGGACCTCCGAATTGACACCTATCGATCTTCGGGAGCAGGCGGACAACATGTGAATGTCACGGACTCAGCTGTGCGCATCACTCACCTTCCTACCGGCACAGTGGTCGCCTGTCAGAACGAACGAAGCCAGCACCAAAACAAGGACGTGGCAATGCAAATGCTCGCTGCCAAACTCGCGGACTTACAGCGCCGAGAACGCGCAGCCGAACTGAACGCGCTCGCCGGCGAGCAACGTGACGTCGCCTGGGGTAATCAAATTCGTTCATATGTACTCCACCCCTACCAACAAGTTAAAGATCTCAGATCTAATCTCGAACTCGGCAATATCGAAGCGGTATTAGACGGCGATTTGGACCCTCTGATGGAAGCGTTCCTTCAATGGCAACGGAGTCAACCTGATGCGGCGTCTTAGACTCCTCGACCCCACGAAGCGCTGACGCTACCAACAGTAGATCCTGCCGTACTCTGGGGGTATCCCTCCACAGCCAAGTAACTGGCTTCAACGACCCTGGTTCCGATGATCCGCCTCGACAATGTCACCAAGATTTACAAAGGCGAGACCCGAGCTGTTGACGGGGTGAGCCTTGACATCAAAAAAGGGGAATTCGTCTTCCTTGTGGGCGAATCAGGATCCGGGAAATCGACGATGCTGCGGTTACTCACAGCAGAAGAACCCGCCACCACCGGCCAAGTACATGTAGCGGGTAAAGATCTCTCGCGGATTAGTTCCGGACGCGTCCCTTACCTCCGTCGAAACATCGGTTCAGTCTTCCAAGACTTCAAATTGCTGCCCCAAAAAACTGTCTACGAGAACGTCGCATTCGCCCTGCAAGTGATCGGTCGTCCAAAAAACATTGTCACAACGCAAGTTCCCGCGATTCTTGACCTCGTCGGGCTTGCCCACAAGCAGAAAAGTTTTCCTGATGAACTGTCAGGGGGTGAACAACAACGCGTGTCGATAGCACGGGCGTTTGTGAACCGCCCATTGATTCTTCTTGCCGACGAACCCACCGGAAACCTTGATCCGAACACCGCGCAAGAAATTATGCGGCTGCTTGATCGAATTAACGGGACAGGCACCACCGTTGTGATGGCGACTCATGACCAAGCCATCGTCGATCAAATGCGACGAAGGGTTGTTGCGCTTCACGCCGGTCAAGTGGTTCGCGATGAACAACATGGAGTGTACGAGTAGCCGTGGCTGGATTCTTAGGCCGAACCGGCTACTTCGTTCACGAAACTTGGATCAATATACGTCGTAACCTCACCTTGACGGTCGCAGCGATCTTGACGGTCGCTGTTGGAGTCATGCTTGTGGGGCTGGGGCTGATGGCCCGATATGCCAGCACAAACGCGCTGGGACGTTGGCAAGGCGGGGTGCAATTCGAGATTTTTCTCGAACCAAATATCGCCGGTGGCCAAATCGACGCGCTTGGTCAAGAACTGAGAAACCATCCCGACATCGAACGAATTCAATACATCACCAAAGACCAGGCATTCGAATTACTTGAAGAGATGCTGGTCGATGAACCAGAACTGTTAGCCGAGGTTTCGATCGAAAGCCTGCCGTCTTCATATCGAATTGTTCCAAGGTTCGCCGAGGGAGAGCTCATCGAGTCCCTGGCTGCTCAATTTCGACAACGACCAGGTGTCTACTCGGTAGAGACAGGAAGGCAACAAGTTGACGCGATTAGAGAGTGGTTTAACTCATTTAGGTGGATTGTCTTACTGATGTCGATCGTGCTCGCAGCTGCGAGCACGCTGCTGATCTTCAACATGATTCGAGTAGCGATGTTTGCTCGCCGCCGCGAGATCGAAGTGATGAAACTCGTCGGCGCGACAAACAGTTTTATTCGACTCCCTTTCATTTTGGAAGGCATGTTGCACGGTTTGGCAGGCGGGATTGTAGGTGCTGTGGCCGCAGGGGTACTCCGAAACCACGTTGAAGAACTCTTTGGTCGCTCAGAAATCTTGGCGTTCTTTCGTTCCTTCACCGTTACTTCAAGCCAATTCAACACAGCAATCATTGCGACCGTGATTATGGGGGCGGTCGTGGGCGCCTTGGGATCTGCCTTTGCTGCAGGTCGCTTCCTAGATGTCTAAGCAGTGCAGAGTCGTCGACGAGGTTTTCTGTTATGGCACCCTGCTCCCCGGCGAACAGCGTTGGCCCTTTCTCGCACCCTTTGTCCTCGAACACGAACCAGATCAGGTCAGCGGACGCCTTTATGACACGGGTCTGGGATACCCCGCGGCGTTATTTGACCGCGTCGGCATCATCCACGGCATCCGTTTCCGGTTGGAGTCGAAACGCATTTCTGAGGCATTAACGCTGCTCGATGAGATCGAAGGCGCAGTGGAGGGTCTGTATCACCGAGTCTTCCTCGTAACTGCAATGGGGTTTGGTGTCCACGCGTACCAATACGGTGGCGATCTTAAGGGGCTCATCGATTTGCCCAATGGGAATTGGCTCGCTCATCAATGAAGCTAGTTGCAGCTATTGCCGCTATCGACAACTCTCTCTGGTGACTAGTTAAAAGGAAACCGATGCCCGAATTTGAAACGCTCCGTTATGAAATTGAGGACCAGGTCCTCCTGCTGACCATGAACCGACCGGAGCGGTTGAATGCGTTCAACAGCCAAATGCAACGCGAATTTCTCGAAGCGCTTGACCACGCTGACACAGACGACGAAATTCGCGCAGTGATAGTCACCGGAGAAGGCCGCGGGTTCTGTGCAGGAGCTGACCTTTCAAAGGGTGCCGAGACATTTGATTACGACAACCAAGCTGAAGAGGCGAAAGCTGATCGAGCATCTACCGAAGGCCGACAAGAAGGCTCAAACGCCTGGCTTAGGGATGGCGGTGGACTTCTCTCTTTGCGTATATACGAATTCAACAAGCCCATAATCGCTGCGATAAACGGACCCGCGGTGGGAGTAGGGGTCACCATGACTCTCCCAATGGATATCCGAATTGCTTCGACCCAAGCGCGTATCGGCTTCGTATTCAGCCGTCGTGGAATCGTTCCCGAAGCCTGCTCTTCTTATTTCTTGCCGAGAGTAGTTGGAGTAAGTAAGGCCCTTGAGTGGGCTTATAGCGGAAAGGTTTTTGATGCTGATGAGGCACTGAGTGGTGGCCTTATCCGAAGTGTTCACGAACCAGAAGATCTGCTCCCAACTGCGCGAGCGATCGCATCTGAAATTGCTGAAAACACTTCAGCGATCTCGGTGACGATGATTCGTCACATGATGTGGCGAATGCTTGGCGCTGACCACCCGATGGAAGCCCACAAGGTGGATAGTCGAGGAATTTTCCATCTGGGACGGGGAGCGGATGCTCGCGAAGGTGTCGTGTCTTTCTTGGAGAAACGACCTGCCAACTTCACCATGAAAACCAGCGAGGATCTGCCCGAGTTCTTCCCTTGGTGGGACGAACGACACTTCGAGTGACGGGACCGCCAGTCGAGTCATCTACGGTGGCTCAATGGCTGAACATGTTCTAGATCTCTCCGCGCGGTTCATTGATACCGGTCGAGTTGATAGTCCGCCCAATCGGGTAACTCATGAGTTAAGCGAACTGGCGGAAGGGATAGCACTCGTTGAGGCATTTAGTCACGTACTTGCAGTGGAAACCGATGATGGACTTGTCGCCTTTGACTCAAGTGGGCCCGGCAGCGGTGGCCGAGTGGTTAAGAGCCTGCGGCGGTGGAGTGACGCTCCATTCCACTCCTTGGTGTACACCCACGGACACATAGACCATGTTGGAGGAAGCCACGCTTTCGCGAATGACGCGAAAAGTGCGGGACGGCCTCTTCCCAACGTCATTGGTCACGAGAATCTGATCCCAAGGTTGCAGCGTTACCGGGCTACTACTGGGTACAACAAAGTCATCAACGCTCGGCAATTCGGCGGTTCGCCCGTGTCAACGCTCGGCGGAGCGGGCAGTCAACAACCGTTTGTTCCTGAGGGAACACTGGAGCCAGTGATTGAATACAGCAAGACGATGACCACCGAGATTGGTGGCGTCGAATTCCAACTTCATCACGCATTGGGTGAAACCGATGATCACACATGGACGTGGATACCTCATCACCAAATGATTTCGGCAGGTGACCAGTTCATATGGAACTTCCCGAATTGTGGAAACCCGCAAAAAGTACAGAGATACCCAATGGAATGGGCATCTTCGCTACGCGAAATGGCCGCTACGGACGTTGAGCTCTTCGTTCCGGCCCATGGCTTACCCGTAGCGGGTCATGACCGAATCGTTTCGTGTCTGAACAACGTGGCGTCAACTCTGGAACAGCTAGTCGACGACGTTGTTTCAGCGATGAATTCTGGAGCTACCCTCAACGACATCGTCTTAGCGGTGACAGTCGCCCCTGAAGTGCTCGAGTTGCCGTACCTGCGTCCCCTCTATGACGAACCTGAATTCGTAATCCGAAACATCTGGCGCCTCTATGGCGGATGGTGGGATGGCAAACCGTCTCGATTAAAACCGGCATCCGATGTCGCGATAGCAGTTGAATTGGCTGAGCTCGCAGGTGGCGTCTCGGTGCTCTCCGAACGCGCACGCGTGTTAGCGGAAAGCGGCGAACTGCGCGTTGCGTGCCACTTAATTGACATGGCGGCGGACGCGGCACCTGACTCCACTGTCGTCCACGAAATTCGTGCCTGGATATATCTCACCCGTCGTGCGGCTGAATCCTCGCTGATGTCGAAGGGTATTTTTGAGTCAGCTGCCAATGAATCGCGAGAGGCAGCTGGCCAGGAGTTCGAACGTCGCCGGTCGATACTTTCCCTAGAGGAGTGACTGGTCAAGTTGTCGTCGCTGCCGACGCGCTCTCACGAGAGGACGTTGAGGTCTTGCTCGGAATGGCAGGGGAGTGGAAGCTACTTCGCCCAGATCGGTGGGTTGCGAAGTATGAAGTTGACGACGAAAACTTAAGCAGAGCGCTCGTAGCTGAGTTGCGAAATGCTGGCCACCCAGCCGTCGCCGGACCGCCAGACGAAGCAAGAGCTGTGGGATGGAACAATCGGAATCAACCAACTCCGGTTGGAGAACGGGCTGCGGTGTGCTTTCCATGGGTTCGATCTGAAGCCGAGATAGTCATCGAAATTGACCCTGGAGCGGGATTCGGAACCGGAGACCATCCATCTACCCGACTTCTCCTTGAAGAGCTCGCATCCGCCATTCAAGGCCACGAGTCCGTTCTCGATGTGGGATGTGGCTCGGGAGTACTGGCGATCGCTTCAATACGCTTTGGAGCTGATTTCGCTATCGGAATCGACGTCAATACAGCAGGGCTCATTGCAGCAAACACGAATGCGCGGCGAAACCGGATCGCAAATCAGACCCAATTCTTGTCAACACCTCTCGACGAAATTTCGGGAAACTATGACGTTGTAATCGCCAATATTCACGATGACATTCTTCGCGACATGGCAGACGATCTAGTCGCTCGAGTTGCTCCAAATGGGTGGCTAGGTCTGAGTGGAGTGTCGCCGGGCCAATTATCGCGACTGCGAGCGGCCTTCCCACAAATCATTTTTGAGGAACCACGAAAGATGGATGATTGGAATGCTCTGATAGGGCGACGAAAAATCGAATAATCTGGGATTGTTCGATTCTGTGAACATTTGAGTATGGGAGAGTGCGATGCATGTAGGTATGAGCGTCATATTTCAGAATCCCGGTGAGGAGATACCGGATCAGCAGGTGTACCAACAAGATTTGGCGCTCGCGTTGCAGGCCGAACCGCTCGGGTTTGACTCGGTGTGGAGCGTCGAACATCACTTCACGAACTACACCATGTGTCCTGACGTTCTGCAGTTTTTGACCTACATGGCTGGAGCCACCAAATCGGTTCAGTTGGGTTCGATGGTGTGTGTTCTCCCATGGCACGACCCTTTGAGAGTCATTGAGCAAATTTCGATGCTTGACAATCTTTCCGGCGGGAGGCTGATCCTCGGACTTGGCCGAGGCACGGGCAAGGTGGAGTTCGATGGGTTCCAAACTGACATGGGAACGGCGAGGCTGCGTTTCAAAGAGTCGACTGAAATGTTGCTGAATGCATTGGAAAACGGTTACGCGGAATACCACGGCGAACTCCTCGATCAGCCCCGCGTAGATATCCGCCCCCGCCCAGTCAAATCGATGCGAGGGCGAGCGTACGCTGCTGCTGTTTCACCGGACTCGGCGCGGATTATGGCTGAAATGGGTGTCGGGATCTTGATTGTTCCGCAAAAGCCTTGGAAAGCAGTGCGTCAAGAGTTGCAGGACTACCGAGATATCTATCGGGACGCGAATGGGGAGGAGCCGCCTCCACCGATGGTCGCAGGATGGACGTTCGTGGACGAAAACGCTGATCGGGCAGAAACGAAGGCTCGCGAATTCATCGGCGGGTATTGGGACTCGATCATCGAGCACTACGAGTTCGACAAACCACATCTGAAAGACATTCCGGGCTACGAACACCACGGCCTCATCTATGACCGTCTGACCGCCCCCGGGGGTCTGGAGATGATGACCGACTTTTTCATTGATCTTCAGCTATGGGGAACGCCTGAACAGGTATACGACAAGATCGTGAAACTTCAAGACGAGACCTTTATGGATAGCTACATGGGAGTCTTCAGCTACGCAGGTATGGATCATGTGGAAGCTGACCGGAATATGAACCTATTTGCGCGTGAAGTAATGCCCGAACTGCAGGCTTTAGCTCCAGTTCATGAGCGCCTAGGGATGCCTGCTTAACACCTCACGCTTTTCCCGCCTACGGTCTGCGACAGTCAACGCCAACCCCAACGTCGCGCACGAAGCGGCTAGCAGTAACGCGGGTCGAAACGAGCCAGAGGAATCAGCTAGGACGCCGCCTAGTTGTGGGCCTATAGCGAGCCCGGCCCCAAAAACTATTGTTACGACTGCGTATGCCGCGCCGAATGCTTCGGCGTCTAAGTGATGGCTTACTTTTGCGGTGATGGACGTCACTGCCCCAGTGAACGCAACTCCGAAGAGCATTGTGGCGACAGTAGCTCCGAACTTGTGTCCCGTAGCGATCATCACGCAGCTTGTAGCCATCACAGCCAGCGATAACAGCTGCGTAGAGTTCCTTCCAACTTGATCAATCAGCCAGCCCATAGAAAAACCACCGATGAGCATTCCAACTCCGATTAAGGAGTAGATGAGTGATGCCGAATGAGCCTCGTAGCCGGCGTCTTCTTCGAGTAGTGCGACCGTGAACGTCATTGCGAGGGAACCGCCTATGGCAAAAAATCCGTAGGTTGCGCAGAGGTTTAGCCAGCCGGGAACCTGTTGGAGAGTCTTGGGACTCGGGCTTTTGGCGGAACTCGATGGTGAAGAGTCTTTGAAGATTAGAGAAAACAAGACGAGGCAGGCGATTCCTAGGAGCGTTTCGGTGCCGTAGACCGACCGCCACTCGCTCATGACGACATCAAAGATGCACGACAACACGAAACCGGCGCCCACGCCAGCGGAGATCCATCCCACAGCTAAACCTTGGCGATCTGAACCTAAAACGTTTGCCGCTAAAGCCGGAGCGGCTACCCACACTCCGGATGCGGTAAGTCCTGTGATGAACAGAGCGAAGACAACGACAGCGGCAGTTGGCGCCCAAGTCAGGAGCGCCAGACCGACTGTGACTCCCGCCAAGCCGTATTTGGCTGTGCGTATAAGTCCAAGGCGGCCGACTCCAAAGGCGACGATAAGGGACCCCAATAAATATCCAACCAAGTTGAGGGATCCGATCCCTCCGGCAGCGGTGTTGGAAAGGCCGAAATCATCACGAATGTCGGTGTACAGAACTGAATAAGTAAAACGCCCGAACGATTGAGAGACGGCAGTTGTCGCTGCTAAAGCAATTAGCGCAACAATCCGATTCACCCCTGGGGCCACTTTTTGAGGGACGTAGGGGGGCGTTGACCATAAATTGTTTCAGTTGCCACAACGCGCCTTGGTGACTTGGAATCGGCGAAACTTGCAACGTCGGCATAGATAACTTCCCTGTCGTTGTCATCGCCGAAAAAGCGGGTTTTCATTGATTCCAAAGAATCGAAGGCAACGAGAGCGAATCCGTCAATTTGTGGTCCGCCCAAAGTGGAGATCACGCTGAGCTGCGTGTAATCCCACATTCCAGGGTGATGGCGTAGCGCGAGCGGTGCATGGATGTCGCGCCAGTGGGCGTCTGCTTCCTGGTGAGTCAAATCGGGATGATGCAACAAGGGGAAGACAGCGGTCACTCCTGGTGAGGCGGTTCCAGCATCAGTCGCGACCGGTCGTTCGCGAATAACGCGACTGAAGACAAGATAGGTTCCGAATTCCGCGGCAGATTCAAGTCGTTCCGGGCTATCGGTCACGGCTCGCACCATTGTCGTGAAAGGCATGGGTCGTGTTTCTTTGGGATCGCTGAGATAGCAGATGGCTCCGAGATCGCTAGCGATAGCAGTTGCCGCTTCGGGATCGTTTCCTACTGCAACTAGTTCATGCATTTGTGAAGTCTCCTATGTCTGGAACAATCGTGCCCGTGAGTAATTCTTCGTTGTCTGCGTGGTGATACGCAACAAAGCTTGACTATCGGCCCTCAAATTTGGGTTCGCGCTTATCTAGAAATGCCGCGACGGCCTCTTTGGTATCTGATGTGTAGAAATTGACGGTCTGGGCCATGCCCTCAGCCGCGAGAGCGGACTTGAAGTCATTACTTGCGTTAAGAGTAAGCATTCGCTTGGTCATGGCGAGTGCCAATGGTGGACCAGCTGCGAGACGGTTCGCCCAATCTTGAGTTTCCGCGTCGAGCTGTTCGTGAGGAACGACCTTATTGACGATCCCGAACTCCGCTGCTTGCTCGGCAGAAATTACATCTGCGAAGAACGCAAGTTCTTTAGCTTTATGCAAGCCAATCAGCCTTGGTAATACCCATGTTCCACCGAAATCGACACTCAAACCACGTCGGGCAAAGATTTCGCTGAATCGAGCCTGATCACTCGCCAAGATCAAATCGCATGCCAACGCCATGTTCATGCCAGCGCCGGCGGCGACGCCATTTACCTTCGCAATGACTGGAACCATAATCGAATAGAGGGCTTCCACCGTTTGATGGATGAGGTTCATCGAAACCAATTGATGGCGATCTTGTTGCTGCCCAGCTAGGTCTGCCCCGCTACAAAATGCGTCCCCGGCGCCAGTCATGACTACTGCTCGAACTTGGGGATCTACAGCCAGAGCGTTCCACGTGTCACGCAGTTCGTCCCACATGACGAAGTTTGCCGCGTTCTTTTTTTCTGGACGATTCATGGTTACCGTCACGACACCATTGTCGGTCGCCTCAATAATCAACGTTTCAAGCTCTTGAGATTCCATTGGCTCACCCTACGCCGTTAGCTAAGTACCCCGCATCGCACTCCCATCCGAACGACGTCGGATCGGGATCGAACGCCTTGTCACCATGGCTGACGTCACATTGGTAGGACAACTTTTCTGGGTTAGCTATCTAAAAACGGGACCAATGCTCGAAGGAATCCAATGGTGTTTTGTCCATGGACGTTGTGGCCGCTATCAGCAACAGTCTCTAACCTGCCGTCAGGCAAAGCATCTACGAACCTTTGAGCTGCATCGGCTGTGAGCACATTTGAATCTGCTCCTCGGATGAGCAAAGTCGGCTGGGGAATCTTCTCGGCATCTCGAAGTGAAAACAGATCGCTCTGTTCGCGTTGAGTTCGCGTCGTCGCTAATCGAGGTCCATGATCTCTTTTGCTTACATACTTTCCATCAGCACGCCGAAGCAGGTTGTATTTCACTGTTCGCTCAATGTGCTCTCGGGAACGATAGGGATCATATTTTTGAACGGATTGAACGAAATGTTCGACATCGTCGAACTCGCGATTTTCGGTAACAAAATTGCGAATGGTTTTCGTCCCTTGGTCCGATAATTCAGGTCCGATGTCAACCAGCACGACGCGGTCCGCGCTTTCAGGTTGGTCGACAGCTAGGCGCATTGTGTTCATGCCGCCCATCGAGTGGCCGACGACGGTCACCGACACAATCCTGAGGGCTTCTAGGACAGCACATGCATCAGCTGCCATGGCGTTCGATGAGTAGTCGGCGTCGCGAGCCCACTCGCTGTCCCCATGCCCTCGTTGATCCAGGGCGATGATATGGAAGCGGTCTGCAAGGTGCAGGCTCACCAGATCCCATGAATGCGCAGACTGGTTTCCTCCATGGAGCAACAGCAGGGTCGGCCGGGAGGGATCGCCCCACTCCAAGAGATGGAATCGTTGATGTCGCGCAATCACATTGGTTGAGACATAACGGATCTTGTCGGAGTGACTGATACCCAGATCGGACGCGCTTTGACACAGGCTCGCGAATTCAGCGCTCGCTGTCATATCGAGCGGTGTGCTAGATGAGGAGAAGTCGTTGAGGTATGGCATGCGTTGTCAGATCCGCCCTAAGTGGAGGTCAAGGTAGCCGCGAGCGATGTGGCCATGCAGAACTTCCGTGGAGCCTTCAGCAAGACGTGTCGCTCGCGCGCTGCGAAAGACAGACGCCAACGGATGCGAATCGGCTAGGGCTTCTCCTCCAATTATTTGAATTGCAAGGTCTACCAGGGAGCTAAGAGCCTCCGTTGCCAAAATTTTGGATGCCATGACTTCATTCACGGCGTTGTCGCCATGATCAACAAGTCGCGCCGTTCGGTACACGACACTTCTAGCGGCGTACGCTTGGGCGCGCATCTTTCCGAATTGCACACGGACCGCTTGGTGGTTGCCGGGAGTGGTGGATGACGCGATTCGATCAAGATGATCTGCGACTTGGTCACAAACGAACCCGCAGAGTCCTGCACAATTAGCAGCGATCGCCATTCGGACGGCGTTCACCTGGTCAAGAGCTCTCTTCATGCCTGCTCCGGCGTCACCGATGATGTGTTCGCTTGGCACGTGCACGTCAGTGAAAGAGAAACTGGCATGGTGGCTTCCATCAATCGATCCGAAACGTCGAATTATCTGCACCCCGGGGCTGTTTGTTTCGATCAAAACCATGGCGGGTCCGACATTTTCGAGTTCTACCAGGGTGTTGATGAAGTCTGCGTGTGATCCCCCAGTCACGTACGACTTTTGACCATTTATCAGCAGACCGTCACCCTCATATTGCGCCCAAGTGTGTCTCTCAGCATCGGAGGGTTCCGTGAATCCGAACCCTCCTTTCATCTCTCCTGCCAAGTAGGGCTTCAAGAATTTGTTTCTTACGTGCTCTGATGCTTGCGCTAGTAGGCCTGGGGTAGGCCCAAAAAGCCCGGGTAGGTGCCCGACCCCGCAGCTTCCGAGAGCTTCGCGGGCAATAGTCATCTCAAGACATGTTGCGCCAGTGCCCCCGAATTCGGTGGGTTGGGTCAGGAAAAAAATTCCAGCTCGTTTTGAAAGAGCACGAGTTTCGCGTTCGATTTGATGGTCCTCGAGGGCGTCAGCATCAAGTGACGCTACGCGACGTCCCAGCGAGTCTGCTCGTTGTTGTATGTCGCGCTGAGCGTCATTGAGAAAATCTGGCACCCCCGAACGGTAGCCCGAGAAGACAGCTAGCGAACTCTTCGGTCTAGTCTCCGAGGATGGACAAACTTAAAGGTAAGACGGCAGTCGTTACTGGAGCCGCGTCTGGTATGGGCCTAGCAATGGCCCGTCGTTTCGGTAATGCCGGAATGAAGGTCGTGCTTTCCGACATCGACGAAGCCAAACTGGACCTGGCGGTCAACAGTATTCGCGAGTCGGGCGCTGACGTCACCGGAGTAATCACTGACGTTTCGGACGAAGCCCAGAATCAAGCGCTCTTTGATGCCGCTATCGATGCTTTTGGAAGTGTGAACGTGGTGTGCCTCAATGCTGGGGTTCAGGGCTCGATTGGCCGATCGTGGGCTCTTTCGAAAGACGATTACGAATGGACCCTTGGGATCCTTCTTAATGGCGTAATCCACGGAGTCCGGGCGTTCGTTCCCCACCTCATCGAACATGATGATGGTCATATAGTTCTAACGGCTTCGATAGCTGGCCATATTTCCTCCCCATTTGGAGCTCCGTACAACATCGCGAAACACGGTGTCGCAACGCTCGCTGAGACTCTTTTCCATGAATTGAAAACCGAGGGGTCAAACGTTGGGGTCACTTGCCTGTGCCCCGGTTTCGTCAATACAAACATTGTGAACGCGACCGTTGCTCGTGCTGCTGGATCGGTTGGATCGGCGATAGACGATAGAGGCGACCAAATGCTTGAACTCACTCAACGTGCTCTTCGGGGAGGTCTCGACCCTGACATCGTCGGCGGTCAGGTGCATGACGCCATCCTTGATGAACAATTTTGGTTGTTCACGGATCAAGATTGGGATGACGCGATATCGGCGCGAGCACAACAAATAGTTGACAGAAACCAGCCAAAATTTCGTGGCCCGAGCCAGGGTTGGAAACAAACATAGAAATATTCGGAGTCTGCGAAACGAACCTTTGGCCACCAAATAGATTGTCTTCACCCTCGAAAACTTTCCGCTAGAGGCCCTTGCTAGAAGGTGTCGCTAAGTTGTGATCATGAACGAACCCGAGAGCTCGGAGATTCCCTCCTATGGAGTGGTCATCATCGGAGCAGGTGTGTCGGGTTTGTATCAGCTCTACAAGTCACGTGAGATTGGCGTGAGCGCGTTGGTACTGGAGTCAGGAACCGATGTGGGCGGTACCTGGTACTGGAATCGATACCCAGGGGCCAGGTTCGATTCCGAGAGTTATTCCTATGGGTATTCCTTTAGCCAAGACTTACTTGACCAATGGGACTGGCAAGAACGCTTTTCTGCTCAACCAGAAAATCTGAGATACCTCCAGCATGTGTCGGAGCGGTTTGACCTACGGAGCGACATCAGATTCCAAAGCGTCGTAACCCAGTGCACTTTCGATGAGACGTCTAACGAATGGCAAGTTGAGGTCGAAGACGGATTCAAAGTGCGTTGCCGGTTCCTGGTCACAGCCATTGGGATCCTGTCCAAACCCTTGATTCCAGATTTCGATGGTATGGAGGACTTCAAAGGACCGTCCTTCCATACCGCTCGTTGGCCTCACGACGAGGTCGTCTTTACGGGAAAACGAGTTGGCATCATTGGTACGGGAGCTACGGCAGTACAACTGATACAAGAAGTAGCTAAGACTGCGGAACATTTGACTGTGTTTCAGCGAAGTCCCAACTGGTGCGCCCCCCTTCATAATGGCCCCATCGACCCAGCCGAGATGGCCGACATCCGTTCCCACTATGACGAAATCTTCGAACGGTGCAGGAAATCTTTTTCGGGATTCATACACGATTCAGATGAGCGGAGGGCTCTTGATGTAAGCGAAGAAGAACGAGAAGCCCTGTACGAAGAACTCTACGCCGCTCCAGGTTTCGGCATCTGGATCGGCAACTTTCGTGATGTATTGGTTGACGAAGCAGCTAATGCCACCCTGTCTGACTTCATCGCACGGAAAATTCGAGAACGAGTGGAAGATAAACAACTTGCCGAGAAGCTAATCCCGCGAGACCACGGCTTTGGCACTCGTCGAGTACCAATGGAAACTGGCTACTACGAGGTTTACAACCAAGACAATGTGCTCCTCGTCGATGTCAACGAAACACCTATTGAAAAGGTCACTATCGATGGGATCCAATGTTCAGACCAAGAGCACCCTTTTGACCTAATCGTCTACGCGACTGGCTTCGACGCGGTTATGGGTCCCTACAAATCAATAAAATTCACAGGTAGCGACGGTCGTACTCTCGCCGAGAAATGGGAAACTGGACCGAGCACATACCTTGGGTTGGCAACGGCAGGGTTCCCGAACATGTTCACCTTGGTGGGACCCCACAACGCATCAACATTTTGCAATATGCCCCGCTGTATTGAGCAGAACGTGGAATGGGTGTCGACGTTCTTGGAGCAACTTTTCAGTTCAGACATAACACGTGTTGAGGTCAATATTGATGCTGAGGAAGAGTGGACCGAACACGTGTATGAGTCGGTGCAGCGCATGCTCTTTAGCAAGGTGGACTCATGGTTTATGGGTGTGAACAAGAACATCGAGGGCCGCGATACTCGAACCTTCATGCTGTACGTGGGGGGATTTCCCAGTTACACCGAACGATGCGATGACGTAGCGAAAGACGGCTATCGGGGTTTCATCATGAGTTGAAAGAGGCTCAGTATGCATACTGATTGACTCGACACTGAGCCTGAGTCAAACCTTTACCTCGGACGATTTCATCATCAACCCAAAGGTCAAGCGCCTCAATTTCCCACCCACCCAATAGGTCCGGCTTCGCTGACTGAAGACGCTGTCGATCCATCCACTCCGCGCCCGCGTAATGAACTGGGAAACCCAGTCCATTGAGCGTGTACGCGTACACGCGGCAGAGGCCGTCGCCTTCCGGGAAATCACCGACATAAGACACCCATGGAGTTTCGATTCTCAACTGGTCTCGAACTGCTGCTTGTAACGCGGCGATGTAATTACCAGCGTCCCAATCAGCTATCGCTTTTTCGGTGAACGTCGGACCTCCCGGCAAAGCCAGCCGACCTTGTGGATCGGTCAACAAAAGCACCTCTCGGTCGTTACTTTCCCTCACTAGCAATAGGCGGGTCGAGTCAATTGTTTTGTTGCTGTGGCGGGCCAGCACTGAACGCCCCGTCGGGGAGAGCGCGTCGTTGACCTGATCGTCGTATAGGAACCAACCCGTTGCTGGCGGAGCGTTTGCCGCTGCATATTTATTAAACGCGCCAATTCGGTGAGAGTTGGAAGTGTTTCCGTTAGCTCGATGCCACAGATGCATGTTCATCAAAAGTAAGTCCCCGCGTTTCAATTCGGGGTCGATGTAGCTGTCTTCTGAGGGTCGGGTGGGCGCCTCGACTTCGAGCGGTCGTTCTAATCCACGGTGTATACGCTCCGTGTGATGGGAACCCGGAGCAACCAATAGTTGTCCAGTGCTCTGATCGAAATCGCAAAAGGGAATAGTTGTGAATACCCAGTTCATTGACGAGCCGACCGGTCTCCATCTCTTGTAATCGTTGTGGCTTGGAAGCCCCGAACTTTGAGGCGTCCGGTCGTAGATGACGAAGGCCGAAAGTTTGGGTTCGGCTCCCAGCACTTCAGCTGCCGCTGGCACGATTTGATCATGTTCGGCAAGAAAAGCCAGGTCAGGGTCCTTAAGACAGTTATTGGCAAGTGTGTATCGTCCCGGTTCGGGGTAGCTCAGCTTCCTCGTGTCGTACAAAGTCCCGTCCAGTGGAGGGTTGCGGCGAAATCCTTGCTCCAATCGACAGATATCACCTTCAGAAATTTGTCCCTTGAGGACCAAAAATCCGTCCCGGTGGTACTCAGCTAGTTGTTCGGTCGTAAGCACTTGCCTTCTCCCCGACGGACATAGCCTGCCATGTGTCAAGGTAATGCGAACATTCCTTCTCGATCGGAGACGCCAATGCGTATAGGTATTTTCAGTGGACCTGCCGGGAAGCTCTTCAACGTGCAGGAAGCGATTGCGGATGCCCGAGCTGCTCAGGAAGCTGGGTTCCCTTCGTATTGGCTTCCTCAAATGCCTATGGGCATCGATGCTTTAACGTCGCTGAGCCACATCGGTGTTGCCGTACCCGAAATTGAACTTGGGACCGCGGTCATCCCGACATACCCGCGACATCCCATAGTCATGGCACAGCAAGCGCTTTCGGTGACCTCCATCATCGGTGACCGACTCGCGTTGGGTATAGGGCTCTCACATAAACCGGTAATAGAAAAGCAGTACGGCTATCAGTTCGATAAACCAGTGCGTCATTTACGCGAATACCTTGAAGTTTTGAACCCACAGCTGCGAGAAGAACCCGTTCGCGTTGACGGCGAAACCTTGTCGGCTCGCAACCCAGCGATGGGATTGAACGCGCCTGTTCCCCAGGTTCTTGTAGCAGCGCTTGGACCCCAGATGCTTCGCCTAACTGGGCGTATGGCTGATGGGACTATCACATGGATGACCGGAAACCGGACCCTAGCTGAGTTCACTGTGCCAGAGATTTCGGAAGCAGCTTCGGAGGCCGGACGGCCTAAGCCTCGGGTGCTTGCCGGGTTGCCCGTGCTCTGTACCGATGACATCGATGCAGGCATGGAGAGAGCATCGAAGGTCTGGCAAATGTATGGCACGTTGCCGAGCTACCGAGCGATGCTAGATCGCGAAGGTCTTGCTGGGCCTGAAGATATTGCCATTGTTGGAAACGAGTCTGAGATAGCGGACCGTCTGCAAGCAACGATCGATGCTGGAGCTGATGACGTCATCGTCGCTGAGTTCGCAGGTAACCCCGATGAACGTCTTCGAACCCGCGAGGCATTGGCCGCATTGCTCTGAGCGAAATCTCAAATCCTGCCGGATGATTCAACCAAGGACGTCGCTTTGCCACCGGCGCGGTTTGATCGTTACCTTTGCCTCATCATGTCCGGGAAACGCATCGGCGTACTGGTTACCCAGCTCAGCGCCTAGATATCTGATCGCGATGTCGCGAAGAACGTCATCTCGTTCTTCTCCGGTCATCAACTCAACGAGGGCTTCACCTTCAGCAGTGACGTAACGGTAAGGGAGTTGTTCGTCTTGAACACAAATCGTTGCGACCCCGTGACGACGAAGAAGAACCGATTTGGCTGAGTCGTATGCCATCGCTACTTCGAACCCGACATCAGACGAGTACCGATACCAGATCGGTGCGCACAACGGACCTTTGTCGTCTCGTTCTATAGCTAATACACCCACTCGCACTTCGCTCAAAAAACTCTCACGTTCATTCACGTTCATTTCGGCCATAAATACTCCTCGATCTGATTAACGTCGCCCACGCTAGGCGAGCGCGAAGATGTGGCGCCCCGAGATTATGAGAGGTACTTAAGTGGCTACCGAAATCAGACCTATTGAGGCGCACGATGTTCGAGGATTGAGCCGCCTGCTCGCGTGCGCGTTCGAACACGACCCTTGGATGTCGTGGATTTTTCAGGAGCCAAAGTTTCGAGTGACGCTCGCTCAGGCGTGGATGCGAGTGGAACTCGAGTGTGCGGCAGAAATGGGCACCAGTTGGGCGTTGCTAGACAAAGATGAAATCGTCGGAGGCACCATCTGGGCGCCCCCGGGTCGCGATCTTCATGAAGGCGACACTTTCCGTCAGCTCTGGTACTTGGTGTTGGGTGCCAATCCTGACCGTGCTGGTGAACTAGGCGAAGGTTTATCGATGATCGGTGAAATGCACCCGAAGGAGCCCCATTATTACCTCAACACTGTGGGGATCAAACCGGACCTAGTGGGACGAGGACACGGTGCCGCAATCATCCAGTACACGTTGGACCTCGCCGACCAAACCCGGGACGCTTGTTATCTAGAAAGCTCGAGTCCTCGGAACGTCCCGCTCTATCAACGCCTTGGTTTTGAGGTCGTTAACGAAATTGTTATGCCGAACGGTCCCACAATGTGGAGCATGTGGCGTTCAACTCGTTGATCTATCAGCCTCAAGCTGCATTGCGAAGGGGAGAGCAGCGATAGCGGAGACAACTGTCCACGACAACGCCAGACGGATATCGCCAAGCGCTTCGGCCAGAGCACCCACCGCAGGACGAGCCATCGCCCCGAGCAGCCCGGTGATCCCGAAAACCACTCCCACCGAAACCCCGGTTCTTGTCTCTCCACCAATTTTGCTTGCCATAGCCATGGAAACTGGAAACAAACCGAAGCCGAACATTGCTAAGACACCGATCGCTACGAGAGAGGTAACGCCTGAAGTTTGAGAAAATACGAGCACTGCCGCGATCGTGCCGAGATTTGCTCCAACGAAGATTCGGCGGCCACCGAATCTGTCATAAATTCTTCCTCCGACGGGCTGAGCAACAGCACCAACCAGCAACATTGTGGTCAACGCAGCGCCAGCTGCGGTGTCTGACCAGCCTTCGTCGACGAGCATTTTCACCACAAAAGTGATGAAGCTATATAAAACTACAGACAACAACCCGAAGGCGAGTGCGGCCACAATGATTGGCTTGCCAATAGCCCCTTTGAGTCGGGCTTGGGGGTTGGGAGTGGTTTCATGCAAAGTCGAACGGACAGCCACAGAGGTAGCGATAATCGGAATGCCGACAAGCACCATGGCCCACCGCCAATCCGCCGCACCGATAACCAAAGTGGCAACGAGGGGCGCTAGAAAGTGCCCGATCGAGCCACCCCATCCGTGCAGGCCGAGCATTCGTCCACGATCGTTTGGGTAGGCCTCAACGATAAATGCTGTTGCCTGAGGGTGGTACGTCGCCGTGCCTAAACCGCAGAGTGAACTTACTGCTACTACGACCCAAAATGAAGGAGCGACCGCCATTGCGAGAAATCCGCATCCTCCTACTAGAAACCCTGCACTTACTAGGAAACGTCGGCGTCCGGCCCGATCAGCGAAATGACCTAAGGAAGGTTGCAAAACTCCAGACAGAAGACTGAAAGCAAAAGAAAGAATGCCGAGTTCCGCGTAGTCGAGGTCCCATTCTCGAGCCAGGGCAGGCAAAAACGCTGGAAGGACGGTGGCGTAAAAATCGTTGAAAAGATGTGCGCCGACAAAGGTCAGCAAGATGACGCGCGGTGGTCGCATTAATCGGACCCCTCGGGAATCCGGGATACCAAAATCCCGGCGTCTTGAAGCCTCGCTATTTCTTCATCGGTGAGGCCTAACTCGCTGAGAACTTCGGAGTTGTGTTCGCCTTGAAACGGAGGCAGCCCTGCGTCAGGTAGCTCACATTGCCCAAAAATCCATGGAGGTGCGGGCACCCTTGCCGTCCCGCCAGATCGATCGTCTACCTCGCGAATTGCGCCACGTTCGATTGACCAGTCCGACTCGGCGATCTCGGAAACAGTGCGGATGGTTCCAACAGCGAGGCCGGCTTCGCTGACCTGGGCTTCGAGCTCCTCAATTGTTCTAAAGGTCAACACCCAGGCGCGAATCTCGTCCAACAACTCCAACCAATTTGTGCGACGGAACTGAGCATTAATAAATCGAGGATCGATCAACAAGTCGTTGCGGCGCATCATCGCGCAATATTTCTGGAAAACGAACGTCGATACAGGACTCGCGGCAATGGTAATTTTCCTACCGTCAGGCAACTCGATTACGGGTGACTCAGGGGCGCTAAGAGCAAGCGGTTCACCGTCAACGTCGATATCGGAGAGTTCATAACTGACTCGGTCGTTCACGCTGAGCATTGATGCCACCATCGCAACATCAACATGTTGTCCTTCGCCAGTTCGTTCGCGGTGAGCCAGTGCTGCAAGGGTCGCTATCACTCCATGGAGGCCTGTGTAGACATCGGCGTGGTTGTACGCGTCGTTTTCGGTTCGAGTGAGAGCATCGCCATAGTGGCGACCGATGATCTCGGTGAAACCTGATTCAGCTTGCACCGTCGGAGCAAAAGCAGGGCGGTTGCGCCATGAACCGGTCTGGCCGTACCCAGTGATGGAAACCATAATGAGGTCTGGCTTGACTGTGAGCAAATCACTAAAACCAAGTCCGAAAAGGTCGAGGGTGCCCGGACGAAAATTTTCAACGACGACATCAGCCCCGGTTACGAGCTTTCGGATAATCTCCCGTGCTTCTGGGTAGTTGAGGTCCAGGGAAAGAGCCCTTTTGCCCGCATTTTGTTGCGCGAAATATAAGGACATGGGGCCGACGTGAGGTTGACCGCTCCTACCGGTGTCAGATGCAGGGGGTTCTATCTTGATCACCTCTGCTCCCAGGTCGCGCAGAGCCTTGGTGCAGTGGGGCCCAGCGAGAACCCGGGTGAAGTCGATGACTCGAACGCCAAATAGGGGTGCGGTCATCGGCCCTGGAAAATGGCTGTACCGGGTCCCGACTCAGCGAAAGCTTCAAGTCCGGTTTGTAAATCTTCGGACTGCCACACCGACTCAGCAGTGTCGTCTTGAGCTTTGTCGGCTGCCTGCACGCCTTCGTCGGCAGCGATAGCCGCAAGGCGTTTAATAGCGTCATAGGCGATTGTGGGACCTGCGGCCAATTGTTGAGCCCACGACATTGAAGCGCTTTCCAACTCGTCATCGGCGACCACCACGTTGACGATGCCCCAACGCTCAAGTAGCTCAGGGTCGTGTCGGCGACCAAACATAGCGATCTCCTTACCGCGAGCGGTACCGGCGCGCTCTACCACCCTTTGGACTCCTCCTAATAACGGCATGAGGCCAAGAGAGGTTTCGACCAGTCCAAGGCGAGCGGAAGCTGAAGTCATAATGAAATCGCAGGCCAAGGCGATTTCGAAGCCACCGCCGAGTGCAAGACCATGCACAGCGGCGATGGTCGGGAGCGGAACTCCCGTCAACCGTGTCAGCGTCTCAACCGCAGGTGTCGAGCGCTGGTCACCGCCACCGAAACCATCAACATCTGCCCCCGCGGAGAAATGTTTCATTTCGCTTCTCAGTAGGATCGCCCGCCCGCCAACCTCAGCGGCTTCTTCAAAGGCGCCCATCAGACTTTCTATGAACGGGCCGTTAAGGAGATTGTGAGGTGGTTTAGCCATAGTGACCACTGCCACCGACCCTTTGAGTTCGAGCCGTACGTGATCAGTCGCGTTTTCATTGGACATGAGTCCCCCTCTCATCAGGCGTCGCGAGTCTTCGAGACGGAAGCTTTAGACGCTTTTGGCTTCCTATTCCAATGGGCTGCGTCGACAGTCGAAGCGCAAAGTTGCAGCTAGTCATCGAAGCCGACGAAGTTCGCGACTTCTTCTAAGGGACGCCGGGTTGATTTGACGTCGTTGGCTACGAAGCTGTGATCGGGGTAGCCCATGGCGACACAGGTCATGATCACTTGATCTTCGGGAATGTTTGCGTGTTCGCGAACAATGTCGGACTGCATAATTCCTTGGCCGTTGATGACGCAACCAAGTCCTTTAGTCCAAGCCGCCAACACCAGCCCATACGTCACAGCACCACAGTCGAAATGACCCACCGCGTCATGTTCAAGTGTGCGGTCACAGGTGACGACAATTGACACGGGTGCGTCGAACTGGCGGAAGCCTCGCATTGCCCAGTCGCGACGCCGGTCTTTGTCTTCCCACGCGATCCCCATTGATTCGAACAGCTGCACAGCAATCTCGATCTGTCGATCCCGATGTTCTCCTTCGTAACCGTGGTTGAGCGGGATCTCTCTTTGGGGAGTAGCCCCGTTCACCATTCGCTCGGTGTTACCTTGCCGAATCAAATCGAGTGGTTCGCCTGTCAAGACGTGAAAATGCCAGGGTTGGGTATTCATTGAAGAAGGAGCTCCTCCGGCGATGTCAATGATGTCTTCAATGACTTCTCGGAGGACTGGATCGCTTCGGTATCCGCGCACGCTCCGACGGTCTTGAACCATGCTCCTAAATGCTTCAGCATCCATCCAGATCTCTTTTCGCAGCAGACGGCTGGTTAAACCTAGCTACTTAATTACTCACCTGACTAACTTGCTCGCACCCGGTAGTGCTGAGGATCGTTGGCATGAGCCTTCGCGCTATGGGTGTCACCATTGATTGTTTTGACCCTGAGCGACTCGCTGACTTTTGGAGTGGGGCGGCCGGATTCACGAACCGAGAAGGAGATGGTGAACCGTATGTCACCATCTCGGGTTCCAACGTTGAGCGTGCCGTTAATCATCCGATGTTTCAAAAGGTCCCTAAGAGCAAAACAGCGAAGCATCGTGTGCATCTGGATCTTTTCGTTGATGACATCGGAGTCGAAGTGCAACGGCTAGCCGGCCTAGGAGCGAGGTGATCACTCCGGCAGGGGACCCGAGTCACATGGGTTTTGTCGCTGTGTGCTGATCGATCCTGAAGGCGGCGAGTTTTGTGTAGTCGGGCGTACCTAAGCTTTAGTTAGCTAGTAACTCTTCAACGCATTCTTGAACCGACAGGGCCTCAGCGAAGGTCGCAATGGTGTGATTCTGGCCTTTCATCATGCGATCCAGTTGATCTAACTGAGCGGTATAGGCCTCGCCCCCGAGTACTTCGCGTTCGGATTCAAAAAGATTAACCCAGTGATCTCCATCGACTTGCTGTAGTTGGTACCAGTCCCATATTCGTGCAGAAGTATTGGTGCCTTGGATTGTTAGATCCACGACATCTGGGCCCGCTCCGTGGCTAGTGCCGGCGAGAGTAACAGGCACCGAGCTAGATGTGAATCGAGCGAGGCCGATCTGTTCGCAGAGGATCCCGTCAGGGCCATCTTCAAAATAAACGTCTCCGCTCTCCATGCGGATCGGGCCCAGTAAACGCGAAACCAAGAAAATGAAATGAGATACAACTTCGCGAATCCAGCCTCCTTGATCTCGTAGACGCAGCCATTGTGCTTTTTCGTGCCAAACGCGTGGCCAACTGGAAAAATGCAGTCGAAGATCAACTCGAGTTAGTTTCCCAAGCTCGCCGGTCGCGATCTTGTGTTGGAGTTCTCGTGCCGCTGGAGCGGCGCTGAACACAAAATTGACCCCTGCAGGTAACCCGCTTTGTTTCACTGCATTCACCAGTTCTCGACTTGAAACCAGGTCTATTCCAAGTGGTTTCTCACAGAAAATTGCGGTGTCACCTGCAATGCAATTCAATACGTAGTCGTGATGGTGTTTGGGCGGAACAGCGATATATACCAGATCTGAGGCCGCAATTACTTCGTCGGCACCAGAGCAAATGTGAACAGAGTCTTTATGAAGCGAACAGGTCTCAGGGTTGGCATCCCAGGCTGCTACTAGGTCGAAGGCACTGTGTTTGTTGAATTGCTCAACGAATCGAGAACCAACTGTTCCGAGACCAATGATGCCTACTTGATGAACCATGAGAAGAGTTTGTCAGGCCCCAGATGAGACAGGTTGGGTGAACTCGCCCTCCGACGGAAACCGATGAAATTCGATCAACTCGATAATGGTTCCGTCTGGGTCGCGAAAGCAGACAAACTTTGTGTGCCCACCCATAAAGAGCGGTTCGGAAAGAAAATCGACCCCATCTGACTTCAAGCGTTCGTACTCATCGTCAAGGTCCACAGTCCATAACGCAATCCGGTTAATCCCAAGCCTCGCCAAATGTTCATAAGGTGGACGATGGTCGTCGGGAGATACCCATTCGATTAGATCGAGGCGTGTCTGTCGAGGGTCATCAGGGTTCAGCATCATGATCGCGGCCTTTCCAACGCAATCGTGCATGCCGAGTCCCTCAGCCAGGCTCGCATCGCCGCCCGTAGGTAAATTCAACACGGTCTCGAACCCGAGGTTCTCGTAAAAAGGTAAAGACACTTCAAGGTTCGAACAATTGACATTGACATGAAAGATCGCTTTTATCGCCATTGGGTAACTTGACCTCAAGTTCTTGGAAGTAAGGGAAGGCGATACGCCCGAGCTGCCGTGTCGTGAAATAGGTCCCTTTTCTCTTCGACTGAATAATTAGCTGTGATGCGTTTAAAACTGTTCCATAACGGCACGTACCCAACGCCGCGTTTGTCCACCGGAAAATTGGACTCAAACATGCAGCGTTGGGCCCCAAAGATCTCAATCGCAAATTGGATTGGATCGCTCCAAGCTTCGGCTAACTCGACTGAATCTGCAGGTCGATCCCGCTTGTCCCACCTGAAGCCCATCATTGGCATTCCGATGCCACCAAGTTTCAAAAAGACGTTGCTACAGGCTGCGATACTGGTCATTTGAGCTTTCCAGTATCCGAGAATTTCCTTTCTTTGATTCTTGTAGGGGCCCGTGCCTAATATCCCACCTAAATGGTCTAGAACGATGGGTGTCTCTGGACATGCGCGGGCTACGTCAACGAATTCTGACAACTGCGGGTGATAAACCATGGCGTCGTAGGTGTACCCCAAATCACCGACGCGGCGGACTCCTTCGAGGTAGGACGGGTCGTTCATCGCGACACTTGTGCGCATTGCCAAAGGCGGATGATCATCTTGTGCTGTGATGTATCGAACTCCGCGAAAGCGGCCCCGGCCCGCGTTGTCGTGGGCTTCCAGAACTTCTTCAACAGCGGCACCTAAGGACACATCAGCGTTCCCTTGGATGGCCTTGATCTCTGCTCCACTTGATGCAGCGCTTTCTTCAGCAAGCTCAATGACAAACTCTGTCTCGCCCACGGGTCGAAGATGAATTGGGCCATCGTTTCGGTACTCGGCGTGACACTCGAGGAATACGGTGCCCACTACGTTGTGACCGCTCCCAGTGTCGTCATGTAAATCATCAAGGGTGTAGGGCCACCCCGTGTGTCCCTTATCGAGCCACAAGTGATGATGAGGATCCAAAATGGGAAGTTCAGGGTCCAAGACGTCTTCAACCACTGTCGAGATCCATTGGGCATGTGCTTCAACTGGCGCATCTTCTGCCATAGCAGTACCTCCGTTCCAAGTCTTTGCGTATTCTTTCAGCCGCAGGGTCGACATGTCGTGGGTCTCCCCGACAAGCGAGGCTTGGTGCGGTGTAGTTTCTTGATGTCGCTAAGACTGGGGATTTCATGCACACCGGATACACCGTCGCTTTTCAGAACCCTTTTAACGGGTTACCCGACCACGAGGTCTATGGCGAGGAACTTCGTCTTTGTGATCTCGCTGTGGAGCTCGGCTTTAGGTCTTTATGGACGGTCGAGCATCACTTCGACGACTACACCATGTGCCCTGAGCCGGTGCAGTTTCTTTCCTACATGGCAGGTAAACACCCTGATGTGCTACTGGGCACAGGCGTCATTGTGTTGCCTTGGCACGATCCGCTGAGAATTACCGAAGACATAGCCTTGCTTGACACCATGTCAAATGGTCGGATGATCCTCGGAATTGGCAGGGGGCTGGCACGTATCGAATACGAAGGTTTCAGAGTTGACATGAACACCTCGCGAGAACGGCTTGTCTCATATGCGGGCCTGGTGCTGGAGGCACTCGAGTCCGGCAAAATGGAATACGAGAACGAGTTCGGAACGCAGCCGCTTCGAGAGATCAGGCCGCGTCCGCAGCACTCGTTCAAGGGGCGAGCCTATGCGGCTGCGGTATCGCCCGAATCGATGCCCCTTATGGCTGAGTTGGGCTATGGCGTACTTGTTATCCCTCAAAAGCCTTGGACAGTGGTGCAACAGGATCTCGCGACGTACAACGAGGTATTTGAGCGAGTTAATGGTGAACCCGGACCCCCACCGTTTTCTGGAGGGTCGGTGTTCGTTGATGAGAGCGCCGATCGCGCCGAAGAAATGGCGAGGAAATATATAGGGGCAAACTATGAGAGTGTGATGCGCCATTACGAGTTCCAGAAGGCTCCACACGAAGGGATCAAGGGATACGAGTTCTATACGGGCATCACCAGCTACATAGAAAAAAAGGGAGCTGACCGCGCCGCGCAAGACTTTGTGGATTTGATGCCTTGGGGAACCCCCGAACAAGTCCTCGAAAAGTTTGACCACATGCGAAAAATGATTGGGATGAACGCGATAATGCCCGGATTCAGCTATGGCGCCATGCCATTCGACGATGCAGAAAAATCGATACGACTTTTCGCTCAAGAATGTCTTCCCGAGCTACTGAGCTGGGAATGTCCCCCGCTCGAAGTACCCGGCGCCAAACCTGAATACCGTTAGAAGGAAACTCAACTTCGAAGGGCAATCGTGACGAAATATAGCTACGGCATGGTGGTCGCTGCCCAACCTGAAGCGGTCGAAGCTGGCGCGTCCATATTGCGAAGTGGAGGTAACGCGGTTGATGCAGCTATCGCTTGTGGCCTGGTTGCAGGGGTTGTGGACCCTCAAATGTGCGGCATCGCAGGTTTTGGAAATCTGCAGGTGTACCTCCCTGACAAAGGGATTCACCAATGCATCGACTTCCACGCGAAATCTCCGCTGGCCACTCAAGCAGACCAATGGGCTGACATCGTTGTTGGCGAGACCAGAGATGGTTTCGGTTTCGTCCTAGAGGGCAAAGTTAACGACCTCGGCTATCAGGCAATTGCGACACCCGGCTCTCTCAAGGCCTACTTCGAAGCCCAAACAACCTGGGGAAAAAAAGACTGGGACGAAGTTGTGGCATCCGCCATCAGGTGGGCTGAAGAGGGATTTGTTGTGAGGCCTCATGTGGCTGGCTGGTGGGTCGAAGGCGCCTCGATGGGTCGAACTGACAACGTCGAACGACTCCGCTATTCGTCAACGGGCCGCGAGATCTATTTTGGGTCTGACGGGTTCCCCAAGCGAGTGGGTGACGTAGTTGTCAACAGTGACCTCGCCAACACCTTGAGGCTTATCGCGTCCGAGGGTGCGGACGTCTTCTACAAAGGCCAACTCGCAGAACGAATCGCCGAAGATGTTTCCGCTCACGGGGGACTCATGAGCGACAGGGACCTTTCGGAGTATCAGACCACCCACAATGAGCCCATTCGTAGCGCGTACCGCGGTCTTGACGTAACGACGAACCATCCACCCGGAGGGGGAACGATGGTTCTCGAAATGCTCAATGTGCTCGAATGTTTTGACCTGAAGGGTATGGGCCACAACAGCGTCGATTATGTCCGTACCGTCACAGAAGCGATGAAAAGGGCTACCTCTGACAAAGACACCTTCGTCGGCGACCCCAAACACTTCGATGTTCCACTTGAACGGTTGATCTCCAAAGCCCACGCCGCCGAACACGCGGCATCCATTCAAGCAGGCGAGCGGGCGCGTGTAGAACGGTTGGCATACGAGCCCCGCGACACAACACACGTGTGCGTTGTTGACAAAAACGGGAATGCAGCGTCGATGACTCACTCGCTTGGAATGCCATCGGGTGTTATTACGGATGGGCTTGGATTCATGTTTAACGGCTGCATGGCTGTGTTCGATCCCCGACCCGGAAACGCTGACTCGCTGGCTCCCGGGAAAAGCCGATTCAGTTCCCTTTGCCCCACGATGGTGTTTGACGATGACGAATTGAGCTACGTCGTTGGAGCTCCGGGTGGTACTCAAATCGCTATGGGTGTAACTCAGGCGCTCCTGAACAGCATTGACTTTGAGATGAACATGCTAGAGGCCGTATCGGCACCCAGAGTTTCAGGAACAAGTAACGCGATCGACGTGTCGAACGGCATTCCATGGGCGGTCACTGATGTATTAGAAACTGATGGTTATGAAGTCATTAGAAGCCCACGTACCCATGATTTCGCTTGGGTTCACGGGATAAGGGTCCACAACGGGGGCCTGGACGGTGGAGCAGACCCGGCTGCTGATGGTGTGGTCCAGATCGTTCAAGACTGACCCCAAATAGCTGGAAGGGTGAGTGGTCCACGAAAAGCCCACCCCCCGAATTCAACTGGTGGCGCGAGCGCATCGAGACGCAACTCACCGAGTCGTTCAAATAGCTTGGGTAGAGCGACGTTTCCGACAAGGCTTCTAGAGGCCGCCGCCCCTGCGCAAAAATGAGGACCTGCACCAAACGTAAGTGAGGCTGTGGTGTCGCGCGTCACATCGAAGACATCGGGGGCATCGAAATGGTTCTCATCTCGGTTCGCTGAATTGAACATGAAGAACACTCGATCTTCTGGTTCAAAGGTGACGCCGTCGTAGGAATGTTCGATGGCGACGCGACGAGGCGACATTCCAATTGGAGCGATCCAGCGACAGTATTCCTCGAATACTTGAAGCCACGAAACTTCTCCCGAGACAGCTAAAGCGAGCTGATCGGGGTGCGTTAGGAGAGCCCATATCGCGCCGGCGATCGCATCTCGCGGTTCGTTTTGACCACCCGAAATTGTCAGCTTGATGTTGGCCCTCACCATTTCCTCAGGCATCCCAGCTTCTGTCATTACCGAAAGCAAGCTGTAATCGGGAACCTTCTTCACTTGGGGCAGACGTTCGCTAATAGCTGCATCAATTGCCGCTGTAGCGGCGTGACATCGTGATTCAGCCTCAGGGTCATTGGTGTAGTTAGCGACACCGTCGATCATGGCTTGACTCCAAGCATCAAGATCTTGAAACCACACCTGGGTAAGACCGGTGATTGCTTTCAAGGCTTCGCCGCTAACAGCAGTCGCGTAATGGGGCACTAAGTCAGCGGAGCCCGACTGTTGGAAGCTCGCCAACACAGTGTCGGTGAGATCTTCGAAGAGCGTCGCCCACACCTGCTCCACTTTTCTCGGGGAAATGGCGGGGTAGTAGATGAAACGTTCCTGGCGGTGTTCGTCGGCGTCTTTTCGCATCATGTTGCGACCCATTAGAACGTTCATCAGCCCGTCGGGTTGGTCAGAAGAAAACACTGCAACGTTCTTTTCGCAAGTGTGAATGTCGTCGCGACGGGTAATCAACGTGGCCCCAAGTTCTGGAACGAAACAAATGGGCGCCGATTGTCTCATCTGGGTGAGCGTCGGATACGGATTCGCCCAGAAGGCAGCGGGATCAATATTTACGGTAGGAGCCGATGACATCTCAGCAGCTTTGCATGAATCCGAGCATTATTAAGACGCGAGTAACTGCTAGGAAAGGCGGAGCCGGCGATGCTGCTCTCGATAAGCGAACTGATCCGACATTATGGGGATGGCACTCTTACCCCAAATGATGTGCTTGACCAATGCCTCGATGCTATTGAAACTCTCGATCCCGTTGTCGGAGCGTGGCAGGCCGTCTATAGCGAAGAAGCTCGCGCTGCTGCGCAAGCGGCGACCGAGGCAATCGCAGATGGCGCGCAGAAAGGGCCATTCCATGGCATCCCGTTCGCGCTTAAAGACATCGTCGACGTTCAAGGAAAAATCACAGCAGCGGGTTGCGCAGAATGGACGGAGCGTAAATCCCCAGCTACCGCATCGATCGCTCAACGACTAATTAGCGCTGGCGGAATTCTGGTCGGAAAAACTAAAACCGTAGAGTTTGCTATGGGTGGCTGGGGAACCAATCAGCGGATGGGTACCCCGCATAACCCTTGGGATGAGGACACGGCTCGGACCCCAGGTGGTTCGTCTAGTGGTTCAGGAGCGGCGGTTGCCTCAGGAATGGTTTCATGCGCGATAGGAACTGACACAGGCGGTTCAGTTCGACTCCCGGCCGCTTTTTGCGGGATTGTTGGTTTGAAAACCACCGAGCAGTTACTCCCGACGGACGGAATCGTGCCGCTTTCACATACCTTAGATACACCAGGCCCCATGGCTCGTTCGGTTGCTGATGTTGCAGCCATGTATGAAGCAATGTCCTTGGAACCGCTAGGGCATGACCTTGCAGCTGGAATACGCGGTCTTCGTATTGGTTGTTTGCCCGAAAACGAACGTTACGGAATAGACGTAGCTCAGCTCGAAGCCTATGACCGAGCACTCAACGTTCTCGAAGAACTCGGTGCGCAAGTCGACCCCTTCGAACCCCCTAAACCATTTGAGGAAATGAAAGTAGCGACCTTCGTTATTGTGACCGCGGAGGGTTATTTTCACCATCGAGACATCATGGAGAACCCTGAAGCTCGGGTTGACGAAAACGTACGGGCGCGCTTTCTTCCAGGAGCGTCCATTTCCTCAACTGAATATGTGGGAGCAGTACTTGAACGAGATATCGATCGCAAAAACTTTTACCTCGCGCTCGAAGGCTTTGATGCCCTGGTCACACCAACGACCCCGATGTTGCCACTAACACTGGATGAAGCAGACGAAGACTCAACACCGGCCCGATTCACTCGTGCCATCAATTACTTATCGATGTGCGCTAGTTCGATCCCTTCAGGCATCTCGAACGAAGGGCTTCCAACTTCCCTTCAAATTGCGTGCCGCGGTTTCAATGAGAATCTTTGCTTGCAAATTTCAACAGCCTATGAAGCCGCCCGCGGAGCACTGCCGAACCCATCGCTTTGCGCCTAGCCTCCCTCCGGCAACCCTTTCTAAGGAACCTGACATGCACCTCGTGTGGATCCGAACCGAAGAAGGCAAAACGATTGTCGAAGATCTCGAGCTACCTACGACTAAGGAAGTGAGGGGCTACGAAACTGCGCTGTTGTCGCTACAAGGCGCGATATTTCGGACCCAGCAACCGGCAGTTGACCTGGATTTTCATAATGCACCTCGCCGGCAGATCGTCGTTCCCTTGGAAGGAGAAGTCGAAATCGAGACAGGCCATGGGGAGGTTCGACTCATTACCCCAGGAATGGCCTTGCTGGCTGATGACCTGACAGGCCAAGGCCACAAGTCAAGTTTTCGTCCAGAGAATGCAACCGTGCTCTTTCTTGTATTGCCAGACGAGGCAGACCCGACTCTGTGGCGAAACTGAAATGACGGTTGTTAGCTGTCGTGGAGAACGAATCTAATTCGCTTAAAACCGCGACCCTTTGACTCCGTTTTGGTGATCTCGATTCTGCCAACCTCACCGGTGAAAGCTACGTGTGTGCCCCCATCGGCTTGTTTATCTAAGCCAACGATGTCCACTACTCGAATGTCTGTCACTGAGTCGGGAATCAGATTGACTTTCGTTCGTATCAAATCTCTATCCAAAACAGCGTCGGAGCGCGGCAGGAAGGACACTTCTATTGGGTGGTTGGCGGCGACCTCGGCATTACAAAGGGTCTCCACTTCTTGAACAAATCCTTCAGGGAACTCGTCAAGTTCGAAGTCCATTCGACCTGACAAAGCATCCATGTTTCCCCCAGTCACGACCCTCTGCCATTTCTGCCACATCACTCCACACAGAATGTGCATCGCCGTGTGAGTTCGCATCATGTGCTGGCGACGTTCTTGATCGATCAAACCTGTGACTGATACACCGACATCGGGGATATCACCGTTGAGGCGATGCCACACTCTGCCGTCAGTCATTCGAACCTCTTCAACGGAACTCTCTCCGTTTTGCCATCTGAGGAGGCCTGTATCGTGCGGCTGGCCACCTCCAGTCACATAAAACGCAGTTTTGTCCAATTCAATTTGGTCTTCGTTAATTTCGAGAACGACAGCATCAAATTGCTGAATTGTTGCATCAACGAGGTACAGCTTCTCGGTCACGAGTTACCTCATCGACCTTTCCATTGAGGCGGACGTTTCTCCGCGAATGCTCGGGTGCCCTCAACGCTGTCCTCGGTAGTTGCGAGAAGACGAAAGAGATGCTGTTCCAGGCGAAGTCCATCGTCGAGCGGCATACTCAAACCCTGAACGGCGGCTTGTTTGATCGCCCGAACTGCCAGAGGACCCGAACCTAAAAGCTTTTCGGCCATAGCTTGCGCTGTAGACATCAGATTTTCGAGTGGTACGACTTTGTTGACCAGCCCCAAACGGAAGGCTTCCTGCGCGTCTATTCGCTCGCCGCTGTACAACATCCAGAGCGCATCGCCGAGCGGTATCGTGCGCGGAAGCCGCTGAGTGCCTCCGCCACCAGGCAACAGACCTAATAACACTTCCCCTAAGCCGAACTGGGCATTATCGGAAGCGATACGTATGTCACAACTCAAAGCCTGCTCAAGACCACCCCCGTTGCAATGACCATTTACCGCCGCAATCACCGGCTTCCAGATTTCAAGACCACGCATCAGGTCCCCGCGACCCGCTGCTGCGAAACTCGCTGCCGGGTCAGGTAAAGAATTGAAGTTCTTCTTAATGTCGCTTCCAGCACAAAACGCCTTGTCGCCCGCGCCGGTCAAGATCGCTACCCAGGCGTCGTCGTTGCGAGCAAAGTCGTCCCACACTTCAGCCAAACGGTCATAAGTTGGTTGGTCGCACGCGTTGTAGGCCTCGGGCCGATTGATGGTTACGTAGGCAATACGATCCTGAATCTCGTAAATAACACTGTCCATCGCGATCTCCCTGTCCTTGATTCCACCAGCTTTGCAGCCTCCGAGATAAGTTGTCGTCAAAAGACACGAGCTTGTGCTGGCAGCCGTTGGCCTAGAAATCTGGTGAGGTGAACTTGACTGAAGCCCCCTTTGACGTCGTGTCGATCGGTTTGGACATCGGGGGTACGAAAACCCTCGGTCTGGCTCTCGCCCAAAGTGGCGAAATCCTTGTTCAAGAAACGAGACCTACCCCTCAGAGCTCCGACAAAATAGTTGAGTGCGTTGTCACTCTTTTTCGCGCACTTACCGACCAACTCGGCAACTACAGAGTCTCGGCTCTTGGCATCGGTGTCGCCGGTCTCGTCGACAAAGATGGACAGCTGCACCGAGCACCTAATTTGGCTGATGCTGACGGTCTTAAACTGCAACGTTCGATAGAGCCGTTAATTGATGTTCCCGTTTATGTCGATAACGATGCCAACTGTGCCGCACGGGCCGAATTGATAAGAGGCGCCGCGAGGAACGTCGAACAAGCTCTTTTAGTGACACTAGGAACCGGAATTGGAGGAGCTGTCATATCGGATGGCACCGTAGTCCGTGGGGCAGAGGGAATGGCCGGAGAGCCAGGTCATATGTTGGTTGACCCAAACGGTCCAATCTGCGCCTGCGGCATGCGGGGTTGTTGGGAGTCGTACGCGTCGGGCACCGGCCTCGTCAACTTGGCTACCCAAGCGGTCTCGGCCGGGCGTCTAAACGCCATTGTCGAAGAAGTAGAAGGTGAAGTAGAAAAAATTACCAGTGAACATGTCACGTCTGCCGCGCGAAAAGGTGATGAAGAAGCGATACGAGTAATCGATGCATACAGTTGGTGGGTTGCAGTGGGCTTAGCCAACTGTGCTGCGCTGATAGATCCTGAAATCATCATTCTGGGCGGCGGCCTCATCAAAGAATGGGAACTTTTGGGACCAAGAGTACGAACGGCTTTCGACCAGTTGCTGATCGGTGCCAGTCAACGAGCCACGGTGCGAATCGAGCCCGCCGCCGCAGGGGAATTAGCTGGAGCTCTAGGGGCAGCCCTTCTCGCGGCCACTGAAGCTATCGGTTGACTGACTCTACGATCGGACACACTTCAGAGTGACCTTGCAATCTTTTTCGTGCACACTTCCTCCGCTAAGGGGTTCTTCTAATGAGTGATAAAAAAATCGCCGATTTACTCGAATGGCGTGAAAATGTTCCTGAGGGCCGACTACTCAACCCGGGACTAGCGCCCTTTGATGTGATGGAAGCCCCGGAATGGTCGGTCGTCAGTTCGTCCGCCGGGCAACTTGAACTCCTGTGTCATCTTCCCGATGTTGTGCTCAACCCTGCCGGTCAGCTTTTCGGTGGCTTCACGGCTGCTTACGTCGACATCGCCTCCCTTTACGTGGCACAAAGCGACGTCGAGGGCACCCCGGGGTTCCAATCGACTATCAACATGCGACTGGACTATTTCGAAGCGATCACAAAAACTCCTTTTCGTGTAACAAGCGAAGTGATCCACCGCCGTGGTGAAACCCGTTTGGTTGCATGCAACATGTTCCAAGATGACGTTTTGGCGGTCTATGGACTGACAACGATGCGCCATCAGCCACTGTCTGAAGTGTTGTAACGCCAGTAAACGATCGACGGCAAAGTTGCTCCCGTCAAAGAAAAATTGTCATCAAGCGAACTCATTCTGTACCGACTTGATGACCCCATTAAGGTCATGCAATGAGACAGTTCTTCGCCGTCACATTCTTTCTAACGGCGTTGATGGCCTGCTCCCAAGATTCGTCACTTTCGGGCGAAGACGTTCAAGGGAACGACACGGCCCAAGTGGCAACTTCGGTAATCGTTGACCAAACCGCCGAATTGGACCAAGAATCAGAAACCGACCAAATCGTTAAACCGGCCGAACTCGTCAAACTAGAAGATATATGGGACCTTGCGGCCTCAAGACCCGGTGTAGACATTGGTCAAGTGTTTCAACTGTTTCGCTTTAAACAGTCACTCGGCCCTCGCAACCTTCCATGTTTCGACCCGAAATCGGAAGATGTATGCGCAAGGATCGTAGAAGCGATCAGCATTGTGGGCCTCACCGAACAACAGGTAGGACTGCTTCTCGATTCTTTAGAACTTCCCCACCGAGCCATCCAGCGAGACTGCGAACTGCTACCGGTCACCGAAGACTTTGTAGCTGGACGAGTAAACCTCGCTGTAGCAGACGGAGTCGTGACTGGGTGGGGTTCGGAAGGAAGTGAAAAGTTTCACTACGAAGGTGATTGCTAGGGACGCAAAAAACTAGGCCGACCGGGTTTCGTAGTGCTAATCGCAACGTCAGATTTCAGGTGACCACCTCAAGAGTGACTTGCTCGTCGTAGAAACAAAGCAGGCCTGCGATGTCGGACATCTCGGGGATCGGGTTTTCGTAGGACCAAACAATGTTTTCGAACTCTTCACCATCAACAATCAAGCTCCAGTAGTGAGCGTCACCTTTGTGAGGGCAGTGGGTGACGTTTTCGGTGGGGGTCAATAAGTCCATCCGCACGTGGTCGCGAGGGAAATAATGGCGGAGTGGAAGGGTCCCCTCAGTGAGCAGTTGCGCTTGCGCAGAATCAGCGACCGTCACATCACTCACACGGACCCGGACCCGATTGTTCGTAGATTGAACCGTTATGTGGCTAGTCATTCGGCAATCGTAGATGACCTGGCGCCCCAAAGAGTGGCGAGAAGGTGGGGGTGAACCTCGGTGGTCTTAGGTGGCTGTGCTTCGACCTACGATCTAACTATCGCCCCACGCGCATCTGATAGAACGGGCGACGAGGACGAACAACGAAGTGGCGCGAGTCGTGCACCAAGCCGAGTTTCGCGGTGGAGCACAGGGAGAACCAAGTGATTCTGGAGCAGTACTACCTGCAGTGTCTTTCACAAGCCTCGTATCTCATCGGCGATGAGACGACCGGTCGAGCAGTGGTCGTCGACCCCAGAAGAGACATAGAGGACTATCTACAAGACGCACAGCAGCTAGGTCTCGAGATCGAGCTGGTCCTGGAAACTCACCTGCACGCCGACTTCCTTTCTGGTCATCTCGAGTTCGCCGCTGTCGGTGCGGAAATTGGGTTTGGATCTTTAGCGGAACCTGAATTCCCCGCTCGACTATTTGACGATCACGAGCGTTATTCGTTGGGGGAAGTGACCCTTGAGATCATGCACACGCCTGGACACACACCGGAATCGATCAGCATCGCGGTTTATGAAACTCCCGATTCTTTGACCCCGCACGCCGTATGTACCGGTGACACGTTGTTTGTTGGCGATGTGGGACGCCCGGATCTTTTGGTGAGTTCTGGATGGTCGAAATTTGAACTGGCTGGGATGCTGCACGACTCGCTTCATACCAAGCTTTTCACCCTTCCCGACGACACGATTGTTTACCCGGCCCATGGCGCGGGCTCGGCGTGCGGCAAGAATCTTTCTAGTGAAACCTGGTCAACGATCGGTGCGCAAAAAAGAGACAACGTGGCTGCACGGATGGGTGATCGCGAAGAATTTGTTGCTTCGATCAGTGAGGGTCAGCCAACACAACCGAGATATTTTTCCTACGACGCAAAACTCAACAATCAAATTCGAGCAGTTAGAGATCACTCCCCATTACAAGCTTTATCTCTAGCTGAAGTTGATCAGATCACCAGTTCTGGAGCAGTGGTTCTCGATGTGCGAACCCCCGAAAGTTTCGCTGCGGGACACTTGCCTGGAGCTATCAATGTTGGTCTAGAAGGACGGTTCGCTGAATTCGCAGGAAGTGTTATCGATCCGGAAACACCGATCGTTCTTTTCGGTGAAACCGATCAGATTTCAGAAGCTCGTACGCGACTGTGTCGAATCGGTTATGACCACGTCATCGGATCGCTCGCCGCCGGGTCTATTGACATGGCGAATGTTGTTGGTACTGAACGACTTACAGCGTCTGAGCTCAGAAGGCGACTACGTGAAGACTCAACTCCCGTCGTTCTAGATGTCCGCGGCCCAGGAGAGGTCGCTGAAGGAGTGATCGAAGGATCAGTGCATATTCCGTTGGTTGAGTTGCACCACCGCATGAACGAAATTGCGACGAGTAACGACATAGTCGTGTATTGCTCGGGTGGTTACCGGAGTTCAATTGCCGCAAGCATGCTCCGCTCACAAATAGCCCCGGACGCAGTCGTTGACCTTATGGGCGGCTACTCAGCGTGGACTGATGCCAGCTGATCGCTGCGATCGTCGTAGAGCCCAAATGTCTCTCAAGTAGTTCTCTGGAACTGAACTTTGAATTGGTTCAGTGCCTCAACCAGGCAGAAGTTAGTTAAAGCTCTATGGAAAGATGTCCGATGTCAGCGGTCGTGGAGATGGGCCGCTTTGATTCGATGGAGACCGTTGTGGATGACAAGAAAATGGGCCAGCTTTCGAAACGGATAATGGGAGCGTACGAGGGGGCCCTTGTTTCGGGCATGGTTTATCTAGGTGACGAGATGGGTCTCTACAGGGCAATGGATCAACAGGGCCCAATGACGAGCCAAGAAGTTGCGTCTCGAGCCGGACTACACGAGCGATTTGTACGAGAGTGGCTGTGTCTCCAAGTGGCTGCTGGACTCCTCGAATATCGGTGTGAGGAGATGTTCTACATGTCGCCCGAGGCGGGGGTCCTCCTCGCCCAGGAAGACGATCTTCGTTCGATGGCGCGTTGGTTTGACAACTTCCCTCAACGCACAGCGCTTCTTTCTGAGATTCCCCGTTCATTCAAAACCGGTGTAGGTATCTCCTGGGCTGACGTTGAACGTGGCGGAACGTCAGGTCGTGTTCAGTGGATGGAGCGGTTACTCCGACCCTGGTACGAACAGGTCCTTGTCCAAAGCGTGCTCCCAGAGCTAGACGGCTTGCTAGACGACCTGCGTGATGGAGCACGAGTTGCCGACGTGGGATGCGGCAGCGGAGTGGCGGTTGTCACTATGGCGGAAGCGTTCCCACAGTCAGACTTTCATGGTTGGGAAATCGCACCGCTCGCGTTAGATCGCTGTCGAGAGAACGCGATACAGGCGGGAGTCGCGAACGCCACGTTTCACGATGTTCGGAACGGTGGCCTACCAGAAGATGGCAGTTTCTCACTTGTCGCGACTTTCGACTGTGTCCACGACATGACCTCACCAGATGATCTCGCTACCGCTATCTACAACTCGTTGGGTCCCGAAGGTCGTTGGCTAATCGTGGACCCGACCAGCAAAGGAAGTCTGGAAGAAAACTTGGAACTGCCACTTGCGGTGTTCGGGTACGCAGCATCGGTTGCTGGTTGTTTGCAGTCGGGGATGAGCGAATCTGGGGGAGCCGGTCATGGTGTGTATGGATTACCAGCTCCGGCGATGCAAGAACTTACTGAACGAGCTGGGTTTTCAAGGTTCCGCCAGCTAGATATTGATCACGCCATGAACAGCTACTACGAAGTTCGCCCCTGACGTCGTCCATGTAGTTTTCTTGGTATCTCCAAGAGCCTTCCGGACCTCGTTGGGAAACAGTTCTACAAATTAAGAAAGGAATTGGTGCATATGTCTAAGGGAAAGCGACTGATTTCGACCGTCACTTCGGAATCGACAGTCCATTTGGGTATCGAAGAATTCGAGGTACCGAATCCGGGACCTGACGAAGTGCTCGTTGCGGTGGAGGCATCACCCATCAACCCCAGCGATCTAGGGCTCCTTCTGGCGGGCGCGGATGTATCGACCGTCTCAAAATCAGAAAACGGGGTCGTCCTGTCGCTTCCCGATGGAGCGGTCGACGGCCTCATGGGTCGGCTTGATCGGCCCATGCCTGTGGGAAATGAAGGAGCTGGCGTAGTCGTCGACGCGGGAACCGGAGAAGAAGCCCAAGCACTCCAAGGACAGGTTGTCGCTGCTCTAGCAGGTGGAATGTACGCCACCCATCGCTTAGTGAAAGCACGCGATTGCTTGGTGCTAGAAGAAGGCACCGAAGCTCTCGACGCTGCATCGTGTTTCGTGAACCCGCTCACGGCCTTAGGCATGACGGAAACCATGGGACTTGAAGGCCATTCGGCGCTCATCCACACAGCCGCTGCTTCAAACTTAGGTCAGATGCTCAATCGGATATGTATCGACGATGGCATCGCTTTGGTCAACGTCGTGCGGCGTGAAGAACATGTAGAACTTCTCCGATCGCAAGGGGCCACGCACATCACAAACTCCAGTTCACCCGATTTTCGTGGTGATTTGGTCGACGCCATCGCGAAAACCGGTGCAACGATTGGCTTTGACGCCGTCGGCGGTGGTGACTTGACCACAGAACTCCTTCACGCCATGGAGGTAGCAGCGAGTTCAAGCGGCGGCGAGTACAGCCGGTACGGGTCGACAACTCATAAGCAGTTGTACATCTATGGCGGACTCGACCGAGGGCCCACTCTCCTGCGAAGAAACTATGGGATGGCATGGGGCGTGGCTGGTTGGCTGCTTCCTAATTTCTTAGCGAAAATCGGACCCCAAAGAAGTACCGAGCTGCGTCGACGCGTGGCGGCTGAATTGACCACTACCTTCGCGAGTTCTTACAGCGACACGCTTTCTTTGGAGTCGGTGCTCGACATGGACCGCATGAACGAGTACTCCCAAATGAGCACCCAAGGGAAAAGTCTTGTTTGTCCGCAACTTTGACGAAACGCGCGTTCCGACACCGATATTGTGTTGTTTTCTCTGATCACATTCACCGACCTGAATGCACAACAGAACAAGTCGATGTTCTCGTTGTGACCACTTGGATTGCTACCCCGGCAGACGCATCTCACATGTCAGTACGCTGCGGTGGCCACCGGTTTGGTTGAGATTCCAAGAGCGACTAGGAGAAATCTCATGACTGATCAAATGATCACGGAGACATCGTCGGAAAATTCGTCGAACATAGCTGGTCAGCCCGACTACGAAGTCGTGGTCATTGGCGCCGGAGTTGGTGGTCTCTACCAGATCAAACGACTGACGGACCTAGGGGTAAACGCGACCGTCCTTGAAGGCGATGATGACTTGGGTGGCACTTGGTATCGCAATCGGTACCCGGGTGCTCGTTTCGATTCCGAAAGCTTCACATACGGATACTCATGGGACGAGGAGCTGTTGGAAGAGTGGGATTGGACAGAGATGTTTTCGCCACAACCCGAGACACTCAAATACCTGAACTTTGTGGCAGACAAGTTCGGGTTGCGCGAACACCTCCAATTCAACTGCTACGTCGAACAAATGGTGTTTGAAGAGTCATCCTGCACTTGGGTCATTCACCTGAGAGACGGGCGAGAAATTACAGCGCGGTTTATTTTGACGGCGGTAGGACCTTTGTCAGTCCCAACTATGCCTCGCATCGAAGGGATCGACAGATTCCAAGGCGAATCGTTCCACACCTTCCATTGGCCTACCGAACCTGTTCAACTTGCAGGTAAACGAGTGGCAGTAATTGGTACCGGCGCAACGGCAATACAACTGATTCCCGAGGTCGCAAAAGAAGCGCAAACTCTGACGGTGTTCCAAAGACGGCCAAACTGGGCGGCGCCCCTCAACAATCGTGTCATTTCCGAAGAAGAAATGGGAGAGATACGAAAACGGTATGACGAAATTTTTGCTGCCTGCGCTCGCACTCCGGGTGGTTTTGAACACGAACCAGACCGGCGTGGGTTTTTTAACGTATCCCGCGAAGAACGTCTCGAACTTTGGGATGGCCTATACGACGGCCCAGGTTTTGGCATATGGCTACAAAACTTCATCGAAATTTTCATGGATGAGGACGCCAACGCAGAATTTTCTGAGTACATCGCCGAGCGCATCCGTCAACGTGTCGACGATCCACAAATAGCTGAGAAACTGATTCCCCAAGACCACGGATTCGGAATCCAACGTGTGCCGCTGGAAACTAACTATTTTGAGGCATATAACCGCGACAACGTTCAACTCGTAGATTCCAGTGAGACACCAATCGAAAAAATTACCGAAACTGGAATTCAAACGAGTGATCAACACTACGAGTTCGATCTGATCGTCTACGCCACCGGTTTTGATGCGTTCACGGGCGCGTTCGACCGGATCGACATTCAAGGGGTAGGTGGTATGAGCTTGCGAGAGAAATGGTCTGACGGTCCCGTGACCTACCTAGGACTCTTAGTCAGTGGTTTCCCAAATTTGGTCATGATTTCGGGACCACAAACCGCAGCAACCAATTTCCCTCGTGGAGCCGAACTGTCAGTTGACTGGGCAACGGCGCTACTCGAACACATGTGGGACTCAGATAAGAAACGTTTCGAAACTGATCTTGCCGCGGAACAGGGATGGTTTGACCACGTAGTGAAAATGTACGAGCCCTTCTTGCTGCGAACCGCCCAGAGTTGGATCACTGGTTACAACTCCAACCTTGACGGGCACGAGTATGGAAAAACTCGGTACAACATATACAACGGAGGCGGACCCCGATACGCAGCGGGTCTCCAAAAAGTTGCGCAAGAAGGATACGAAGGAATAAATATCGAATAGCCCCACTTCGAGACTGCTCTGCAGGAGTCAGCCGGGGCAATAGAAATAAAAAATTACAAGGTGGTGGAGGTGGCGGGAATTGAACCCGCGTCCTCCGGCGTTTCAATGAGTCTTCTCCGAGCGCAGTCGCTTTAGAAGTTGTCGGGCTGAAAGCTGGTAGCGACCCCAGATCTCACAGCCGTATCCGGCAAAATGTCCCCAGCAACACACCGGCGATGATGTTGGGCAAGCCTCTCAAATGAGGGCCACCGCTACCCGAGAGGCTGGGGCAGTGGGGCCGTTACCCGTTGCCTAAATTAGGCAGCGAGTGCCAGGTCATTGGTTTTGACATTGGCGTTTGTATATGTTCCGACTCTTTAACGTGGATCCGGAGACCACGGCTCGCTTCTCTCATATCGACCGACGAAGTCGAAACCGATCACCCCCGTGATCTGTCTAGAACAGGGCCTAGACCTTCGACGTCAGGGTAGCGGCGATATTTGGATAGCTGATTCTGAAATGCCGTTTCTTGGAAAAGTTGAATCAACGATTGCGGTAGGACATGGCTCGGCGGGCCTCAAGGTCACTTTCGCGTTTCCGAATGACGTGCCTCTTGTCGTACTGTCGTCGCCCTTTCGCCAGCGCCAATTCCATTTTGGCCTTGCCGTCTCGGAAGTACAGCGACAACGGAATCAACTGCAAGGGTTCTTGCTCAGTCCGTGAACGTAAACGATCGATCTCAACTCTGTGAAGTAGCAGCTTTCGCGGGCGATCAACAACGTGACCGTTCTGCGCTGAGGCATGACCCCAAGGCGAAATGTGCATCCCCAGAATCCACATCTCTCTGCTTCGTACTCTGGCGAATGCATCCGCGAGTTGAACAGCGCCGTCACGAAGGGACTTGACTTCGCTCCCGTGCAGGACCAGCCCACATTCATAGGTATCGAGAATGTCGTAATTTGCGCGGGCGCGACGATTCGAAGCAACGATTCGATTCTCCGAAGCGCCGGTCGTGTTCATGCTGTGCAGGGTATCGGGACCTTCCATCTGGCGAATATCGAATATCGCGTTGGGCACTCACTCGCGCTTTGTGTGCTTTACACGACGACGAGTAGATGTACGCCATGGCAGTGCGGGTCTCGGCGTAATCTAGGTGCTGTGACAGGACTTGCGGTTACCGTGCTTGGTTGTTCGGGAAGCTATGCAGCGGCAGGGCAAGCGTGCAGTGGATATTTGGTTCAATCCTGCTCTACCACTTTGTGGGTTGACTGCGGCCCTGGCACCCTCGCCAATATCCAGAACCATGTCGGTCTAGACGACATCGACGCGATAGTGGTCTCTCACCATCACCCCGACCACTGCGCTGAGCTGCCAGTGATTTACAACGCGTACAAATACTTCACCGATGTTAGGCACATAAGGGCGATAGGAACTGCCGATGTACGACGAGTCACCGATGCCTTCCAACCCGATGGTGACAGCGGAGATCTTTTTAATTGGGAAATTGTTAGTGACGGCTGTGTCGCTGAGATCGGTGATATCGAAATCAACTTCTCTCAGACCGACCACCCTGTTGAGACTCTCGCTATGCGATTCCGGTGCGATGACGCGTCAATCGTTTACACCGCGGACACGGGAAGAAGGTGGTCGTTAGCGCGACTTGGCCAAGAACCCGACATTGTGGTGGGCGAGGGCACTTTGATCGAAGCGACAGATAACCCAGCTATTCCCCATATTAGTTGCACTCACCTCGCAGCAGACGCCAACAAGGTTGGAGCAAAATGCTTAGTTGTCACTCACGTTCCACCAGGGTCTGACCCGTCGCAACATTTAGACGAGGCAGCCTCAGTATTTGACGGAAACGTTGAACTCGCCGTCACAGGGCGTACCTTTTCAACCATCTAGCCTGCGACAGGAGTAACTATGCGAGCCGACGGTCGAGCGAACGACGAACTACGTCCGATCCTTTTCGAACGCAATTTCACTGATCAGACCCCGGGGTCGGTCCTCGTCAGTTTCGGCCGCACCAAGGTGTTGTGCACTGTGTCGATTGATGATGATGTCCCCCGATGGATGCGAGGGAAAGGCGAAGGATGGGTCACCGCGGAGTATTCAATGCTCCCCGGATCCAGTGGAGAACGCGTAGGTCGTGAAGCGAAAAAAGGTAAACAGAAAGGGCGCACGCTAGAAATTGAACGCCTGATCGGTCGCGCCCTACGAGCGGTGTGTGACATGGAGGCATTAGGTGAGCGGGAAGTAACAGTCGACTGTGACGTCTTACAAGCCGATGGAGGCACACGAACGGCCTCAATATGTGGAGGATATGTCGCCCTTCACGACGCCTTTAGCCGACTCATAGCGGACGGCACAATTCAAACGCATCCACTGAACGACTTTTGTGGGGCGATTTCTGTTGGCGTCGTCGGGGACAGCCTTCGCCTCGACCTCCCATACATTGAAGACTCCGCTGCTGAAGTAGATATGAACGTGGTGATGACCGGTGCCGGCGAATTCATCGAAGTGCAAGGAACGGCCGAAGGTGACCCGTTTAATCGAGTTCAGCTTGATGGGCTTCTGAAACTGGCGGAGAAAGGCATCGCTGAAATCGTTGAACTTCAACGGGTGGTGTTATCCCAAGGCTCTGAGTAAGCATCATGCGTTTAGTTATGGCATCGGCAAATCCAAACAAGGTGGCGGAGATTGCTGAGCTATTAGCCGACTACGACATTGAACCCAGACCGCCTGAACTGGGAGACATCTTCGAACACGAACAGACCCTCGAGGGCAACGCCCGGCTGAAAGCAGCAACTGTTTGTAGAGAAGCGAACGCTGCAGCGGTGGCTGATGACACTGGGCTCGAAGTCGATGCTTTAGGGGGAATGCCGGGGGTGCGGAGCGCTCGATATGCAGGAGAAGACGCGACGGACGCGGCGAATCTTCTCAAACTGTTAGAGCGAATGGAAGACGTTGAAGAGGGTCACCGCACGGCTCGTTTTCGCACAGTGGCGATAATCGTGTTCCCCGGCGGTCGGGAAGTAGTTGCCCACGGGGTGGTCGAAGGAACTATCTGCACGACGCCTCGCGGAGAAGGGGGATTTGGTTACGACTCAGTCTTTGTTCCCGATGAGGGTCGCGGGCGTACCTTCGCTCAAATGGATGCCGACGAGAAAAACTTGATTAGTCACCGAGGGCGCGCCTTCCGTTGTCTGGCCGGCCAACTGCCCTGATTTCACCAGTGACGTAAATCGATTTCCCAGTGACCGATGACTTCTTCACGGCGAACAAGGTGAAGTAACTGGTGTTTGGCCATAGTTGGATCGATGTGGGCGGGAATTAAGCAGACTCGGTCTCCCACCAAGAGAGGTTTCTCGGGAATCAGGTTGGTGTGTTCGTCGGAACAGAAAAGAATCTCTCCTTCCATCCAACTCGGGTTGCCATGGTCCATGCCTTGAGCCTTAAGACCTGCATCACACACTGCGAACTTTTCAGCGACGGATACCACAGTCGACTGTAAGAACAAACCCTGTTCGAAAGGTTGATCAACCTGTTCGGTATATGCGGTGTCCATCAGTACATATGATCCGGCTTGGATTTCGTTCACCCATGTGTTCACGGCGTGAGTACCTGTTCCTCCGCCTGTTACAAGGTCCCCGCCGACAAGTGTGTGCGCTAGAAGAAGTCGTTCCATTGCTGCTTCCACTAGTTCGCGTCGACGGTCCAAGTCGACCACACCCATGGCGTGGCCTTCGTAGCCCATCACGCCGCGAACCTCAAGTCCTGCCTTCCGTGCACGATCGGCTAGATAACCGGCTTCGTTTACCTCACACCCGCAACGAAAGCCGACTCGAATATCGATAACACACTCGGCGATTCCAGCAGCTGCAGCAGCATCAACGGTGGCCTCGCTATCGACCGCAACCGTCACCCTCGCTTCGCTTCTCGCCATCGAAGTGAGTCGATCCCCGTCAACGGTTTCGTTGGCCAGCAACAGGTCGTGACCCAAGCCAGCGTTGGCTAACCCCAAGACCTCGCGTGCAGTGGCGCACGTAAATCCCATGTGCCCGGCTTCGTACTGCAGTCGAGCGATAGCGGTGGTTTTGTGGGCTTTTACATGAGGTCGTAACCGGTTACCTGGCAAGCGTTGAGTCATCGCGGCAAGGTTGGACTCAAGAACGTCGAGATCTGCCCACAAGGCGGGAGTCGGAAGCTCGTCAATGTGCATGAGATGAGCCTACGTTGGACCAAGGCGCCATCGCCGACAGCAGATAACCTCCAAGTCATGCCAGAGCTCCATTCCGCCAGTGCGTTATCCACCGGAATCTCAGCCGGACCCGGCGAGATATTCAATCGCCTACTTAACGACCGAATCGTTTTTCTCGGTACCGAAGTCGATGATGAGATTGCCAACATTCTCTGTGCTCAGATGCTGTTCTTGGAAGGGCAGGATCGGGAAAAAGACATTTGGCTTTACATCAACAGCCCAGGTGGTTCGGTTACCGCAGGAATGGCGCTATACGACACGATGCAATTCGTATCGTGTGACGTAGCGACGGTCTGCATGGGCCTTGGCGCCTCGATGGGTCAGTTTTTACTCACTGCAGGCGCCCCCGAAAAAAGGTATTGCCTACCGCACGCTCGGGTGATGATGCACCAGCCATCGGGCGGAGTTCGAGGTCAAGCGTCGGACATTGCTATCCAGGCTGAACAAATGGCATACATCAAACGAGTATTGGCCGAGCGGATCGCATTGCATAGCGGCCAAGACGTTGACCAAATACAAGCGGACAGCGAGCGGGACCGCTGGTTCACAGCAGAAGAAGCGAAAGACTACGGTCTATGCGACCACGTCATCGTCAAGCGAGGCGAAATCATATAGAGCCTGTTCGCTAGTTATTCATAGGGTGCAGGGCTGCAGGTTCTGGCCACGAAAGCGTTCAGGTTCTCAATGGATTCGGCTAGCTGATCCTCGAACTGTTGCTGCGCTGCGCCAACAGCAGCCGATCTTTCTAATGGATCACTGAACTCGGTGTCATTGAATGCGTGAGTCAGAGCCGACGTAAAGGCCGCTACAACCTCAGCGTCGCCGCGAATTTCAATGGGCGCTTCTCGGGCCACCCTCGCAGTTTGAGCGGCTGTTTGGGCTAAAGCACCGCGGACTGCTGGATCGTCTGACGGGGAAACATCAAAACTTAAACGATCGATTTCTTTCAATTCGACAACGGCCTCGCAAAAATTCGCTGTCGGATCTGGACCTTTCCCGCACCCAAGAAATAGCGCGGTTGTGAGTAACGCTAGAACGCCGTAGTTGGCTGCTGTCACCCTGATTGAGCGTCGGTGGCTATGCGCCGAAGATCTCGTACACCGTGCTCAAGGCCTTCACTGTATTTATACAGTGCGCTTCCGGACACTAAAACGTTGGCGCCCGCAGCGGTCGCACCCGAAATGGTTGAGGAGGAAATGCCGCCATCGACTTCGATATCTACGTCGTGACCGCCCTCAGATATGAGACCTTGGAGCGCCGACACCTTGGGCTCCATGCTCTGGATGTAGGCCTGACCTCCGAACCCTGGGTTGACTGTCATGACGAGCACCATGTCCAACATGTCGAGCACGTGAGCGACTGAATCGAGGTGAGTGGAGGGATTGAGCGCGGCTGCAGGGCTGCAACCGAGATCTCGTATGCGGCCCAGAGTGCGGTGGAGATGGGGCGTTGTTTCCACATGAACGATGACCATCTGACACCCTGCGTCGATGTAGGTGTGAAGAAGCTCATCAGGGTTAGCGACCATCAGATGGGCCTCAAACATGACCTCCACGTGTTCTCGGCAAGACGCAATGACATCGGGCCCAAAGGTTAGGTTCGGTACAAAGTTGCCATCCATGACATCCCACTGAATGCGGTCCACGCCGGCTGCTTCGAGAGCCGCACATTCCTCTCCGAGTCGAGAAAAGTCCGCTGGTAGGACAGAGGGGACGATCTCGATGGGGCGATTCATGTAGGTGACCGTAGTCTGGGATCAATGTCGAAACGCGTCAACATTTACGATCTTGCCGTCGGAGGGGACGGGGTAGGTCGATTAGAGGACGGGCGCGTCGTGTTTGTTGCAGGTGCTGCAGTAGATGACGACCTACTTGTCGATATAACCGAAGAGAAGAGTCGCTACACCAGAGGAACGATTATTGAGGTCCTTTCGGCCGGCGACGGGCGACGGAAACCGTTGTGCCATCACGTTCCCAGGGGGTGCGGAGGGTGTGATTGGCAGCATTTGAGCGAAGAAGCCCAGATTGAGGCAAAAGTTTCGCTAGTGGAGGATGCGCTGAGGAAACTCGGATCCATCACCTCTCCAGACGTTGGATATGTTGCTGGGCCCGAACCCTTGAGGTATCGGACAACCGTTCGACTTGGCGTTGAAAATGGTCGTGCAGCGTACCGACGTGCTCACTCCCACGAATTGGTTCAAGTTGACGATTGTTTGATCGCTCATCCACTCATCGACGAAATTTTGGTGGAAGGATTTTTCGCTGAAGCATCTGAGGTGACTATAAGAGTCGGTGCTCGCACTGGGGACCGGTTGGTGATGGGGGAGCCAACTGCAGAAGGATTTCGGGTTCCTGACCAGGTATCAGTAATTGGTAGGAATCGGGCCCGTAAAGGCGACGAGGCCTACATCTTCGAAGAAGCCGCCGGGATGACATGGAAAATATCGGCTCGTTCCTTTTTCCAAAGTTCTCCTGAAGGGGCAGAAATGTTGGTCGCACTTGCCGCGGAATGGCTGGCCCTACATGACGTCGGTGAACAGGTGTTGGTCGATCTTTACGCTGGGGTGGGCCTATTCTCTGGAACCGTTGGCGACTGGTTCGAAAAGGTCACGGCGGTCGAATCTTCCGCTTCGGCGGTTGCAGACGCCGCCCACAATCTTGATCCGCACGTCACTATTCACCGCACTTCTGTCGAGCAGTGGGTACCTGAATTGGCGGATGTGGTGATTGCCGACCCGCCTCGTTCGGGGTTGCGTGCTGAGGCGGTGGAGGTCATCCAAAAGACCGAAGCCCCTCACGTGCTTTTGGTGTCTTGTGATGCTGGAGCTCTCGGTCGAGATTCGGCACTGATGACCTCAGCTGGTTACGAACTGGACCGCGTCGACGTTCTTGATATGTTCCCGCAAACCAGTCATGTAGAGGTGGTTTCGGGGTGGATCAAAAATATCTAGTTGGAACGCGAATTGGCGCCCGCTTTGGGGGCGCCAATTCAACTGTAAAACTCAAACTGAACTGATATCAGCTGAGACGTTCGATGACCATCGCCATTCCTTGGCCGCCGCCGACGCACATGGATTCCAAACCAAATGTTTTGTCGGAATCTTGAAGTGCGTTGATTAGCGTCGTCATTATGCGTGCGCCAGTTTGACCAAACGGATGGCCAAGTGCGATTGCGCCGCCGTTGATGTTGAGCTGGCTGACCATGTCAATGCCAAGCTCATCAGCGGAGGGAATGACCTGAGCAGCGAACGCTTCGTTGATCTCGACGAGATCGATGTCGCTCATCGTCATGTTGGCTCTAGCCATCACACGGTTGATCGCTTCGATAGGTCCAAGCCCCATAATTTCGGGGTTGAGTGCAGATACCGAGCTAGCAATAACCCGAGCAAGAGGTGTGATCCCGAGCTCTTCGGCTCGCTTTCGGCTCATAACTACAACCGCTGCCGCTCCATCGTTCAAAGGACATGCATTGGCCGCTGTTACTCGCCCATCGGGGCGAAATACCGGCTTCAGCTGAGAAACAGCTTCTAATGTCACGCCGGCGCGAGGACCATCATCGGTGGAAACCACAGTGCCGTCGGGCATGACCACGGGGGTGATGTCCATTTCGAAGAAGCCGCGCTCAATCGCTGCTTCTGCCTTGTTTTGGCTCATGACCCCGTACTCGTCCATGGCTTCGCGACTTACGCCCTTCAACTCAGCGACGTTCTCGGCTGTTTGTCCCATAGCTATATAAAGGTCAGGTAGTCCGTCGGCTGGGGTCCAGTCACCGTGACCGCCCTCAGCGCGTACCTTTGATCGTGCACCGGGTGCTTTAAAGGTGGGATTTGCGGTGTCAGGCAAGCTGTCTGCGTTCCCTTTTCCGTAGCGAGAGACGCATTCGACGCCAGCTGCGATGAAAGCGTCGCCTTCACCGGCTTTGATTGCGTGCGCTGCCATACGGATCGTCTGAAGTGATGACGAGCAGTATCGATTGACGGTGGTTCCTGCAACATCTCCCAGGCCGGCAAGTATTGCTGTCGCGCGACCGATGTTGAATCCCTGTTCGCCACCTGGGGAGCCGGTACCCATGATGAGGTCTTCTATTTCCTCTGGTGGAAGTTCAGGAACTTTCTCCAAGACCTTAGTAACGATCTGGGCGCTCAGATCATCAGGGCGAATTTCGGTCATCGAGCCTTTAAAGGCTCGACCGATTGGGCTGCGGGCGGTTGCAACGATGACCGGGTCGGTCGATGCGTCGGTGCTCATATGAGTCCCTTCATGCAGGATTAGCGACGTCGGAAACACTACCCCCACTTGATGGGGTAGTGCCCATTCGTGTTCGCTCCTCTACCCTCCACAGCAATGGTCGCTTCTCTGTATGGGCATGGTGTGGGTCCTCCCGGGGAGTTACCAATGTCGTTAAATACCTTGGGTTTGGTAGCGGCGGCGGCCCTACTCATTTCCTTTGCGGCTCTTGTGTCTGGTTGGCGTGAATCGCGTTTTCCAGGTGCGCCGGCGGGTCGCATGGTGCTCGACTTGGGTTCTGTGATTGGCCGAGGAAGTCTGATCCTTGGGCGAATCTTTGGCATCGTGCTTGTCGGTTTAGCAGTCGCATCTTGTTTCGTTGTGGCTGATGACACCGTCGTAAATATGGCGCCCCGTATCGTTTTTGTGGCGCTATGGATTGTCATTCCCGTCGGATCTGCATTCCTTGGTGATCTATGGCGATGGATGAGTCCGTTCGAGACTCTTGCCGATGTGCGAGGCCGGCGAGTCGGCGAAGATTCGGACAATGGTTGGTCCTTGTATCCGGCCGCAGCGTTGCTCTGCGGATTCCTCTGGTTGGAGTTGGCATATCACCGTCCCGCTGGCCGCACGCCGTTAGCAGTAATGCTCATAATTTGGTCGGCGTGGAGTGGCATCGGGGCTTTGGTGAAAGGTCGCGGGTGGTTACGCTCGCACGACCCTCTAGCGGTGTTTTGTCGACTAGTTGCTGCGATCTCACCAACTCATGTTCAAGACGGACATCTTTATGTTCGTCGCCCATTGGTGGGTCTAGGGAAAGTTCGCCCCCAAGTGGGTTTGTCGGCGGTGCTGCTGGTGGTGCTTGGCGGCACTTCTTTCGATGGCCTGTCAAGGACGGGTTGGTGGGAAAACATGATCGGTGCCCGTCAGGGTTGGAATGCAACTGTGTTCAACACGATGGGCTTACTCTTTTCGATGGCGCTGATTACAGCGTTGTTTTTGGGTTGTGTGAGGTGGATGCAACGCAAAGACGACAACGATGACGCCGATTTCGAAGACGGTTTTGCTTTGTCGCTAGTTCCGGTTGCTGTGGGATATGCCATCGCTCATTACATAGGAATGGGTGTTTTTGAAGGTCAGCAGCTGCTAATCCAGATCAGCGACCCATTCGATCAAGGATGGAACCTGTTTGGCACCGCTGATGAATATGTCAATTACCGGATCGTCGGCCCGACCTTGATTGCAGTAGTTCAGGCGTTAGGTATTGTCGGAGGCCATGTGGCTGGAGTGATGGTCGGTCATGATCGAGCGCTTGCGACGCTGCGTCGCAAAGAGGACCTGAGCGGCCAGGTACCCCTGGTGCTCCTCCTCGCATCGCTGACAGCGATAGCCCTGATCCTGCTTGTTGAGGCATGAATTGCAGCAGAGCGACGAAACGGGCCACACCGCGTCAATCTGAACGTTTTCGTTGTCCGTGAGAGGGTTTAAACGCTTTGAAGTGCGTTCCACACCGTTTGCGGGCTGCAAGGCATATCGACGTGTTCAACTCCCAAATGAACGAGAGCATCACACACGGCGTTGTGGACCGCTGGTGTCGAACCGATTGTGCCCGATTCGCCTATTCCCTTGGCACCCAACGGGTTGCGCGGGCTGGCGGTCTCGGTATTTGACACCTCGAAGCTAGGAAATTCAGCGGCCGATGGCATCAAATAGTCCATAAGGCTCGCTGTTACGGGGTTCGCATCCTCGTCGTAACGCACGTGCTCCCAAAGCGCTTGACCGATGCCTTGGGCGATTCCTCCGTGCTGCTGGCCGTTGACCAGCATGGGGTTGAGAATAGTTCCGCAGTCGTCGACGGCTATGTGACGGATTAAATCGACGCGACCAGTCTCGCGGTCAATTTCGACTACTGCTACATGTGAGCCAAAGGGATACGTAGCGTCGCTACCGTCAAAGTCAAGTTCGTGAGCCAAGCCACCTTCGATCTTTTGTTCTGCAGCAGCTGCCGCGAGTTCAGTCCAACTCACTGACTTGGCTGGGACGCCGGCCACTTGGAGGGCCCCCTCACCAACCACGATGTCATCGACACTTGCTTCTAAGAGATTCGCCGCGAGTTGCTTACCTTTGTCGAGAACAACTTTCGATGCCTCATAGACGGCGGAACCCGCGGTTTGAAGAGACCGAGAACCAAGAGTCCCAGCGCCTCGAGGCACATCCTCTGTGTCGGCGTCGACGTGGTTGACCTGATCCATTGGAATGCCGAGAATTTCGGTAACGAGCATAGAAAAAGCGGTGTCGTGTCCCTGGCCATGCGAGCTCGTGCCGACTTTGATAGTCGCTGAACCGTCGGCGTTGATCTCACAGCTTCCATATTCGACGTGCAGGCCGATGGGTGCCGTCACCTCGACATATGACGAAACACCAATCCCGAGAAGGGTTGGATCATCGGCTTCGCGCCGTCGGGCTTGTTCTGCTCGCAGCTCTGAGTATCCAGAAGCCTCCAGCACGGCGTCAAGTGCGCGTTCGTACTCCCCGGAGTCGTAGTTGGAACCAACCAGTGTGGTGAGCGGAAATGCATCCGGTTGTATGTAGTTTTTCCTCCGCAGTTCCGCAGGGTCCATGCCAATTGAGTGAGCCGCTTTATCAAGAATTCGTTCGACCATTTGGGTCGCCTCAGGTCGCCCCGCTCCACGATATGGGCCGATAAATGTCGTGTTAGTAACAACTGATTGGGCAAAGAAGTCAATTGCTGGAATGTCGTAGACCGCTTGACTTAGCTGCATGGTCAGCATCGGAAGAATGGCCCCAAGAGCGGGATAAGCACCTGCGTCTGCAACGACTCGAGCGCGCAGACCGACTATTGACCCGTCGTTATTTACGCCCAACTCTGCGTTCATCACCATGGCGCGACCTTGAGCCATAGCAACCATGTTCTCGCTGCGTTGTTCTGTCCACCTGACAGGTCTCGCTAATTCTTGTGCCGCTTTCCCACAAAGGATGTGCTCGATGTATAGCCCGGCCTTTGGTCCGAAACCACCACCCACCCAAGGAGCTATCACTCGCAGATTTTCTGGCTCAAATCCAAGGTTTGGAGCGAGACCATCGCGTAGCCCGTGTGCTGTCTGGGTTGAGGCATAGAACGTCATTGAGTCGCCCTCAGGTATAGCGACACAACCATTGGGTTCCATCGGAACGCCAGCTAGGCGTTGAGTAACGATGCGCTCACTAACAACGACATCTGCTCCTTCAGTTACATCGGGTCCGTCGTACTCGTTCCCGATAGCAAAACAGACGTTGCTTTCAGCGCCTTCCCACAACACATCAGCCCCGTCAGCGAGCGCAGCTTCGATATCGGCGTTAGCTGGAAGCGGGTCATAATCAACGATTACCAGCTCAGCCGCGTCGACCGCCTGAGAGTTTGTTTCAGCTACGACCGCGGCGATGATGTCGCCGACGAACCGCACCCGACCAACTGCTAAAGGTGGACGGTTCATGGATGGATCCATGAACTCAGACTGATTCACCGCTTCAAATTCGAGGTTATTGGAGGTGTACACAGCTAGAACACCTGGCATTGCTTCGGCTCCGCTGATATCAATATCAAGCACTGAAGCATGGGCCATGGTTGAACGCACAAACACGATCTGAGCCGTATCAATGTCTAGATCATCAACGTAGGCGTTGGAGCCCGTTAAGAGACCGGGATCTTCTTTCCTCAATACTGCATTGCCTAGGATTGAACCCTGTGACGCCATGAATGTCCCCTGGTTTGTTGTGCTTGCTTGAGAGCAGGAACGAGACTACACCTCGCCGCAACCTCAGATACCAAGGTTGGTTGTTTCTGCCCTAGTTGGCGTCGCAGACATCGGCGAATTTTTGTGGCTGCTCCGGGCCTAGTCTTGCTTGTCGAACCAGAGATTCAACTGTTCTGCAGCCCGAGTCGGATCTTCACACATCCACCAGTGTCCTAAGCCTTCGAGGACTGCAACTTCTGCCCCCGATCGATCCGCTGCCTGCCGATGCAGCAGTTCGCCGCCCGTGTATGTGTCTTCTGAAGCAACGATGCACAGACCGGGACGTTCGGCGGCATCCTGTAACGCCTCACCGAGTTTTCCAACCACTGGTTGGGCGGCACTGCGATACAGACCAAGAATGGCTTGCCCCATGTCGTCATTTATCCAAGGCGCAACTTTGCTAGCTACCGATTCACCCATACCTAGTTGAGCAAAGATTGCTCTTCGATCCGACTCGGATAAATCAATCATGGCCCTAACTGCGGATTCTCCGTCTGGCCCCTGCCAGCTTTGAGCAGCGTCGTGCCAGACGTATTCATGGTTAAAGATCCCGATGATGTCGGTGCACCAGGAACGGATCAGATCGGGTCGGGTCATGGCGAGGCGAACGACGTGGCCGCCTCCCCAATCGTGACCAACTAAATCGATCGGTCCGTCAAGTTTCTCGAGCTCCTGTGCAAGCCAGTGCAAATATCCGTCACTAGTTACATCGAAGTTCTCGGGGAGAGGTGCACCAAATCCTGGAGGGGACAAAGCGACGACGTCATCTCGCGCCAGTTCAATGCGCAACGGATCCCAGATAGCGTCGGTCTCGGGGTTGCCATGGATAAGAACGACTGTCATACATACTCCTTGAGACTTGCATCGACCGTAGACCTAAGTTATGTGTCTGCAGGGCGTTCTTTCGCAAGGTTTTCGATGACATGCGCCGAGGGCAGCGCTTCTAAACTATGGGGATCGACATAAACCTTTCGGTCTCGTGATCCTCCGCCGACGATGACACGCGGGCAGTTCATTACCCTGCTATCGATCCATAATGGCAGCGTTTCTGGCAAACCGAATGGGGTGATTCCGCCCAGCAACATCCCGGTTATCTGAGTCGTTTCCTCCGGCGAAGCGAACGATGCTTTCTTCACCCCAAATTTCTTGCGCACCACTTTGTTCACATCAATTTGGGTGGTGGCAAGCACCACACACATTGCGTACACCCGCGGATCCGCCTTGCCGACCACCAAGATTGCGTTAGCGCTTTCGTCAAGCCGGTAACCGTAGCGATCGCAAAACTGAGCGGTGTCCGCTAGATCTGGGTCACAGTCAACGATTTCGTAGTCAGCGCGGAGTCGGTCAAGCGTTTGAATTACGGGATCAGTCATTAGCTAATGATCGCAAAATCATGTCGAACCGCGCACGGCGGTGGTCGCCACCATGTCAACTGATTGCCCATTGGCAGTTAACGCCACGCCATAATCGCGTCGCGCTGCCTCGAGGGACACCACCCCGTCTCGCACATCGCGCAGCACCAATTCAGGATCCCGGTCAAAAGGATCGCCCCATCCTCCGCCACCGGGTGTTTCGGCGATCATTCTCGCAGGACCAAGCTTGGTGACTCCGTACTTGGGGGGAATAAATGCTGGACCGTCGACATCACTATCGGTTGGAATTATCCATTCGAGTCCAACCCCGCCGGTCCCTCCCCCTTCTACGCCGTGACCGCTTGGAGTGTCGAGTCCTTCGGCTCGGAACGACCAAATAGCTGATTTGAGAATGTCTGCCTCGTAGCGAACGCCCGTACCGCCGCGCATAGCGCCAGGACCAGCGTTATCGCAGCGTTGTTCGTGACAGATGTAGCGAACCGGATAGTGCTGTTCATGAAACTCCAGGTTTGGCATATCAAGACCGCCGAGGGTGATGAGGTGACCCATTTGAGCGAACCCGTCGCGCTCAGCTGTTGCGCCAGGAGTGCCCATAGCGTGCCATTGGTACATCACCCAGGTGGTTCCGTCATCTCGTCGACCGGCTACGTGGCCGTGCATGGTTTTAGACCACGCTGCACATGCTCGCGTTGGATCCGCTGAGGCCAATGCCTGCCAAATCGCGATCACGATCTCGTGTGCGACATAAACCGTATTCATGGTCATAGGGGCAGGAGGTAGGGCATTAACTATTGAACCCTCGGGTGCGTTGATCGAAACGCAACGGTAGGTCCCCTCGTTACGAGGAATGCTCGTGTCAAAAAAAGAGGAAATAGCTAAATAGACAGACGAGTACGTGTTTGCGATCGAACTGTTCTTAAAGCCCTCGATTTGGGGGTCAGTTCCCGAGAAGTCGATACTCATCGCGTCTCCGTCAATAATCATTTTGACTCGCACAGCGATATCTATCTTTTTGAAACAGTCATTGTCGGTGTGGTCTTCACCAAAATAGGTGCCATCAGGAAGGGCGAGTACTGCTGATCGCATGCGTCGATCAGCATGGTCGAGGACGCCATCCAGATAGGACAAATACGCGTCGAGCCCCAACTCGGTCGCTAAGCCGACCACGCGTTCGCCACCGATTTGGGTAGAGCCGAGCATCGCCAAGAGATCACCATCGAGGAGCTCAGGTGTTCTGCAGTTCAGCATCAGCAACTCCCACAGGTCTTCTCTGACTTTGCCTTCCTCTATAAGTCGCATGACTGGCAGCCGAATTCCCTCCTGCCATATTTCGGTTGCTTCAGGGTTGTAGGTGCCGGCGAGCCCACCACCAATATCTGACTGGTGTGCCCGGTTGCAGCAGAACCCTGCCAGCACAGGGTCGGTAGCACCCACAAAGATTGGTCGAGCGATTACCCAGTCAGGTAAATGATTTCCGCCCGCCACATACGGGTCAGACAAAAGGAAAACGTCGTCGACATTGAGGGTGTCACCATATTTGGCAAGCAACGCGCGAACAGCGAACCCCCCGCCACCTGTATGAATAGGGAGTCCGTCAGCATTAGCGACCAAGGTGCCGTCTGGGGTGGTGATGAAGCAGCTGAAATCGTGGCTTTGGCTAAATATGGTGCTTCGAGCTGTTCGAGTCATGACCCAACCCATATGTCGGCTGATCTGATCGAGTCGATTTTGCATTAATGCCAAGACGACCGGGTCCATCTCCCCAGCGCGATGCTCAACCTTGTCATCAGTTTGAGCGACGTCAATAAAGAAATCGCCCGAATTATCCACCCATAAACGGTCGCCTGGTCGGGCTACAACAGTTGTCGTAGCTTCCTCGATTAGCGCCGGTCCGTCGAGGCTGTCGCCTGGCCGTAACAGAGATCCGTCATGTACCACCGTTTTCGCCCATCCTGTTCCAGGAAACCAGACTGAACGCATATCGATCGGGTCGGGTAGTCCTTCAGACGGGCTGCCTCCGGCCATCTCAACTTCGCCAGTTGACCCTCGAGCGGTTAAACGAAGAGACGAAACCATGATCGTTCCCTCGTGCTGCACATGGCCGTAGAGACGCTGGTATTCGGCCTCGAATGTTGACCTCGCTGCCTGAGCGTCAAATCCTTTTGCTTCAACTGCCACTCGGATGGACCAAAGTTGCCCCGGATGATGTAACTCAACTTCGTAGTTCAGAGTGACTTCGGGCTTTGAGAATCCTTCAGCTGACAGAACTGCGAGCGCCCCGTCGGTGAGAGAATCAAAGCCCTGTTCGATGGTTCTGGCTGGCACCTCATCTAGTGAGCCGAGCAAAAATCTCGTGAAGTCCTGGCGGACATCTGCGTGCAGCATCCCAATGGCGCAGAGAGCTCCTGCATCCCGGGGTATGTGGACTCGAGCGCAACCTAAACCGGCAGCGACGTTGGCACCGTGCATTGGGCCTGCGCCTCCGGCCGCAACCAACGTGAATCGTCTAGGAGAATGCCCGCGTTCAATCGAAATGTGCTCAACAGCGCTCAACAGATGCTGTTCGACTAATTCGATGATGCCGGCGGCGGCTTCTTCGATAGACATGTCGAGTTTTTGTGCAACATGAATATTTATTGCTTCCCGAGCTGCATCAATGTCTAAATCAAGAGTTCCTCCCGCAGATTTTCCAGGACGTAAACGCCCCAGCACAAGGTGCGCATCTGTGACCGTAGGTAATTTGCCTCCGATGCCGTAGCAGGCAGGTCCGGGATCGGCTCCGGCTCCTTCGGGACCAACGTAGAGAAGCCCCGCTTCGTCGACTCCGGCGATCGTGCCGCCTCCGGCACCAATGGTGTGAATATCGATCGCAGGCGTAGACACGTGATACCCGGCGATGTCTATGTCATCGCGTGTTGCGACCTCACCATTAGACATAAGGAGCACATCACAGGAGGTCCCACCGATCTCCATTGATATGAGATTGCCTTCGTCTCCGGCAGCCACGCCCGCGTGATCGATGGCGCGTCGATACAGATTGAGGGCACCGACAGCTGCTGCAGGTCCGCTGAGTAGAAGATTTACGGGCCGATTAGCCAGCTGATCAACGGAAGCTGCCCCCCCGTTTGACTGAACTAACAAGATTGGTCGACTGAGACCCTCGGCCGTCAACTCAGCATCCAATGAACGGAGGTACTTTACGATTCGAGGAGAAAGAGCAGCATTGACTACCGCGGTAGAGCTTCTTTCATATTCGCCCATCAAAGGCGAGACCTCGGCGGAGCAAGTCACCCACTCCTTGCCCCAATGTTCCTTGACCACCTGAGCTAATTGTTGCTCGTGGCGATCATCAACAAAACTGTTCATTAACGCTATGGCTACTGTTTCAACTTGTTCGTTCTCAAAATCGGCGAGAATTTCGGGCACAGAAGAGGTATCAAGTGGCTGATGCTCGCTTCCATCTGCATTGATCCGCCCCGGTATCGAGCGGCGAAGGTAACGAGGAACGAGCACAGGCGCATAAGGAGCTCGATGGTTCCACTGATCAGAACGAAGACCACGTCGAATTTCGATCGTGTCTCTGAAACCTTCGGTCGTAATCAGTCCAACGCTGGCTGCTTTACCTTCCAGCATCGTGTTCGTTGCAATGGTCGAACCATGAACAAACAAAGAACACTGACTCAGGACTTCCGACTTGGGGAGACCTAGATCAACTGCGATGCGTTGAACAGCAGCGAGCACGCCTCGACTCGGATCGGAAGGCACAGAAGGAACCTTCGCTACCCAAGCCTTCCCGCACGCATCAGCGAGCACGAGATCGGTAAATGTGCCACCAACATCAACACCGATTCGCCAAGGAGCTTCAGGTGTGCTCGCTATTGTTGGAGTTGTTTCAGACTGCGTCATAGGTATCGATCATCGCGCGCATTGACCTGCGAGACTGTGTAAATGGGCATTAGCTACCCTGCGTCGACTTCTCGTTCCGCTGAACTTCATCAACGCGGCCTGGCAGTCATCCCAGACGGGGTGTCACGATCCACTGTGATTATTCGACCTCACCCCATCTACGTCGACAACGGCAAAGGTGCCTGGATTACCGATGTCGATGGCAACCGCTACCTAGATTGCAACAACAATTTCACCTCGATCATTCTGGGTCATGCCGATCCAATGGTTGAAGCAGCCGTGCGCAAGCAACTCAGCAAAGGGACAGCTTTCTCGATGGCGACGGAAGCAGAAATCGAACTTGCAGAAATTCTCTGTAACCGAATATCGAGTTGCGAACATGTGCGCTTTTGTAACTCGGGAACCGAGGCGGTGATGGGAGCGATTAAAGCCGCCCGAGCGTTCACCGGTCGCCCCGCGATTATCAAGGTGGAAGGGAGTTATCACGGTACCTATGACCATGCCGAGGTGAGCCTCGGACCAGACCCATCAAACTGGGGCGTAGCTGACACTCCATCGACAGTTCCTTACGCCCAAGGCGCCCCAGAATCGCTGGTTGACGAAGTTGTTGTAGTGCAGTTCAACGACGCGCACGGCGCAGTTGAAGCGATTCGACGTGTCGGACCGCGTCTGGCCGCCGTTCTTCTTGACCCCATGCCATCGAGGGTCGGTATGCCCGTTCTCGACCCAATCTTCAGTGAAGCGATCAGAAAAACAACCCGCGAAGTTGGAGCGCTCTTGGTTCTTGACGAAGTGATTTCGTTTCGGTTGGCGCGCGGAGGTGCCCAAGCGGTTCACGGTATAGACCCAGACCTAACGGTTCTTGCCAAGATTATTGGTGGTGGGTTTCCCGTTGGTGCGATAGGGGGAAGATCTGAGGTGATGGAAGTTTTTGCGGCGGTGGAAGGAGACCGCGCTGCGGTGCCTTCGGGTGGGACTTATACCGCTAACCCGGTAACGATGACGGCTGGAGTTGCCTGCATGCGAGAACTTGAGGAACCTAGTTTTGACCGGTTGGACAACATTGGTAATCAGATACGCCAGGGACTGAAAGAACTGTTCGAAGAACAGTCAATCGAATGGCAGGTGACGGGCGCCGGCTCGTTGTTCCGAATCCACCCACACCAACGACCAATTCGTGGCTACCGGGACGCGCATCTCGATAGTGATGAAGCGACTGTGATGGCATCTCTGCAGCATCGGTTGCTTGAACGCGAGGTGTACTTCAGTGGTTACGGGATGGGTTGTGTGAATCTCGCCACCTCCGATGCTGACATTCACCACCTACTGACCGCTGTCGGTGAAGCTCTCGATCTGGTGGTTCGCTGAGCGAACTACGGTTGCCGCATGTCAAACGATTTGATGTTGAAAACAGCGTCTGAATTAGCGGTCCTGATTAGATCTCGAGAAACCAGTGCTCGTGAACTACTTGATGAGGCCGTAGCTCGGTGTGAGGCCTTTAATCCTGCGGTCAACGCGATCACCGAAAGCAGAATCGAAGTAGCGCAAAATCGAGCCTTGGCGGCTGACGAAGCAACCGCTCAAGGGGAATCATGGGGACCTTTCCACGGGTTGCCGGTCACTATTAAAGAGGCCTACGACTGGGTAGGGACACCTTCAACTTGGGGTAATCCGAAATGGGTCAACAACTTCCCAGACGTTGACAGCCCATCTGTGGAACGTCTATTGGGAGCAGGAGCTGTCATTTGGGCGAAGACCAACGTGCCTTACATGCTCGCTGATTGGCAATCTTTCAATGATCTATATGGCTGCACCAATAATCCTTGGGATCTAGCTCGAACACCGGGCGGCTCTTCCGGAGGGTCAGCGGTGTCGTTAGCGACAGGAATGGCTGCCCTTGAAATCGGTAGCGATATCGGTGCTTCCATTCGGAATCCAGCCCACTACTGCGGCGTGTTCGGTCATAAGCCGACGATGGATTTGATTCCTCAACAAGGGCACACAGCTCCGGGGGTGGAGACGGCCGTAGATATTGCGGTAGTGGGGCCGCTTGCACGAAGCGCCAAAGACCTCGACATGGCGTTATCGGTTCTGGCCGGTCCCGCCGGATTCGATGCCACCGGATATCGAGTTGATTTGCCTAACTCCACAAGAGAGTCCCTCAGTGACTATCGCGTTGGTGTTCTTCTTGACACGCCGGCGTGTAAAACCGCCACGCCGCTCATCGATCATCTGCAAGGCACCATTGACCAGCTCGCGGGGCTAGGAGTGCAAGTGTCTAGCGCCAACCCACGCATTGACCAGGTGGAATTTTTTGAGAATTATCTCTTGCTGCTACGAGCTGCAACTGGCGTATCAATGGACGACGAAGCACTCGCTCTCGCTTTGCCAGGACATGAAGCTTGGGAACGTGGAGAGCGCACTTATCGGAATTTGGTGGACCATGGAGCGCACATGACCCACCGCGAATGGTTCGCTCTTCATCAGCAACGCGAGCGATATCGACAGCAATGGGCAAAATATTTCGACGAGTTCGACCTTCTCCTCTGTCCAGCCGCTGCTTCCACTGCCTTCCCTCATGACCATGAAGGGGAGCGAACTGATCGCACCATCGAAATTGATGGTGGGCAGGAACCCGTTGTTGACCAACTGTTCTGGGCGGGTTGGAGTTGCAGCGTGTACTTGCCCAGTACGGTCGCCCCAGTGGGACTGCTTGAAGGATTGCCCGTGGGCATTCAAATAGTCGCCCCGCATTTACATGACCGAAGGTCCATTCATTTCGCATCCCTCCTCGAACGTGAGCTAGGAGGGTTCGTTCCACCTCCGGGTTATGAGAGCCTTTGAAGCGAGGCGACAGATCGGTTCAATTCTGGCAGCCTGTTCCATCGTGAATGATCCCATTAGTGAACTACTTGACGTTCTTGACCTAAAAGAACGTGATGACAAAGGGTTTGTCGGTCTCGGTTCGGGGCATAGCGGATACGGTCTTTATGGTGGCCATCAAATAGCCCAATCAATTGTCGCGGCATATCGATCGGTAGACCCCCAGCGACGCCTTCACTCAGTCCACGCCTTGTTTTTGCGCGGCGGAGATGGAATTCAGAAGATCGACTACGACGTTGAGACAATCCGAGATGGTCGCACCTTTTGTCAACGTCGCGTAACTGGTTCCCAAAACGCTAAGAGCATTTTCGATCTCACTGCTTCATTTCACACTCCAGAAGCAGGGCCGGGTGTGATCTCCCCGCCGCCGCCTCAATATCTGGACAAGCCAGAAAATCTTCCCACCTTTGAAGAATGCATGATGGAAGTCGGTCCCATTTTCGGTGAGGAATGGTCGCACGGTCCTCGCCCGGTTGAGTACCGAATCGAACATGCTCCATGGTCGCCAACTGGACCCTCAGAAACCGGAGGAATCAATTTTTGGTTCCGGGCGCGACGACCGCTCAGCGATGAGCCCGAGGTCCACGCCGCGATTCTCGCCTATATGAGCGATGACTGCGTCGCTGACACACTTCTTGTTCCCCATGGACGTACTTGGGGCACGGAAGGGACCATGCTTGTGAGTCTTGACCATGCGATGTGGTTTCACGCACCGGCTCGCGCCGATGAATGGGTCTATGTAGAGCAGTGGCCTGTCGAGGCCTCAGGAGCTCGTGGACTTGCCGAGGCTCGAATGTGGCAACACGACCGACTGGTCGCTTCGGTAGCTCAAGAAGCGCTGACGCGTTTTTGACGAGTTTTCAAGATGGCGTACCGGTAAACCAATTGTGGATTGATGCTGTTACATCTTCAAGGGGACCAAAACATCCGAGGTGATCTGAGTCTTCGAACACTTCGACAACGCCGGACGGTATGCGTTCAGCTATCGCCGGAGCTTCTGTTGATGGCCGGTCTGATCCTCGGGCGCCGTAGGCAACAAGAACCGCGATGCTTACCTCAGGTAGTTGACCCCACCCTTGTTGGAGGAACTGCTCGTAAGCTTTCGATTCGAGCGCGGGCGAGCATGCCAACTCCACTGCACCATCTGGCCTGTCGATAAATCCGTGCTGCACGTACGCCTCAAGACATTCCGGATGCAATTCATCAAGTGGTGCGCGAGATCCGTAACGCTCAATCACCTCAGATCTCGAGGAAAAGACGGCGCGGCGACGTTTAGTTGCCTCAACAAAATCGAAAGCTCCGGCAGGTCGTTCTTCGGTTCGCTCAAAAATGATTGGCTCGTAGACCCAGGCTCGGCTGAAGGCGTCAGGGAGCGCCAGGCTTGTCAGAAGACTCGTTGCCCCACCCATGGAATGCCCAACTATCCAGGCGTCTTTGAGAGCTAAAGCCTCCGCTGCTGCCGACAGGTCAGCGACCATTCGGTGATCAAAGAAATTGATGTCGAGAGGATTGTTGGTCGCTCCGTGAGCGCGAAGGTCGACACAGATTGCCCGAAAATTGGCACCGAGCCGTTCGATGATGGGTTCCCACATCCGGGAGGTGAGCCCAGTCCCGTGAACGAAAATCGTGGGGTGTCCTTGGCCGCCGTAATCATGGATGGCTACTTCGACGCTGTCTTCTGACGAAACAAAACTGGTTAGAGGTTCACGCATATTCGGGGCTACTTCAGGCGACGATTTCTTTGGCCCGCAGCTTCTCGATCTCAGGGTCGCGGAAACCTAACTCGCGAAGTATTTCGTCGGTGTGTTCCCCTTT
>DUBN01000023.1 GCA_012960315.1 Acidimicrobiia bacterium | reverse complement strand
TCTGAATCGTTGGCGCCAACCTCGAGATCAAGTCGCCCCTCAAGGCCAACTTTGCGAATCGTCGAGTTGGTAGTCCGGTCGGGACTAGTCGCTGGAGTTAGCAGTCGACGGCCAGGGCCCCAGTTGAGGCCGCCCTTTGCCAGTTCGTAGATGAAAGAGAGGAAAAAAATGCCAGCAAAAATTGTCATTGCTACAAGACCAAAGAGCCCTAATTCGTCGTTTGCCACTGCCCAGGGGTAGAGAAAAATGATCTCGATGTCGAACATGATGAAAAGCATCGCGACCAGGTAGAACTTGACTGGGAACCGCTCAGGTATAGGTACTTGATCAACAATTCCACATTCATAGGCAGATCTTTTTGCCAACGTGCTGCGTTCCGGGGCTAGTAGTCGAGAAGCGATAATGCTCAATAGAACGAACAGGACCCCGAGTACGCCAAGGGTCAGAACGGGGAGATACTGCTCCATCTCAATTCTCCCCTTCCCCTTGATTCAGCTTCCTGCCGCGTCCCGGACGGCCCATAGAGCTTGATCTCGCCGGTGCAGGTGGTAGCACCCTAAACCAAACACCAAACCCGAGAAGATCGCTACGAGCGCAGGTCGAAGCCTCAAATTTCCTTGGTCCCGAACCATAACGACGGTGTACATAGGCGCGGCTGCATCAAGTTCGACGATAGGTAGGACAACTTTGCCATCATCTCCCAGTTTGTTGGGATCAACGTCTAGTGAAGGCTTGTACGGCTGCAGTTGAACTGCCGCATAGTGAGGGCGCCCTCGGCTGGGAATGAAGTACTGAGTTATCGTATTATCGGGAATCCCGAGGGGACGATAGCGTTCGCCGCCCACGCGCATCACCCGATGCACCCGGTAGTCGGTCGCTGCGCTGAAGAGGCATGTATTGACGGCTTCTAAACGGCGAGGATCTATGTCGCTACAGACGACGGCAGCGTCGGCAGTTGCTCGGGCATCAGCCTCAATCACTACTTCCCAACCTGCTCCGGGAGAGTCCGCTACGTCATTGTCCAATTCTTGGACCAACTCAATCGGTACGGCTTTGGGGTTGGTGCTGACGTGGGTCACTTCCCAGGCGGGGCCATGACCTACCCAACCGATTCCGAAGAACCACCAGATGATTCCCATTATCAAAGTCCAACCCCAAAATCCTGTCCACGCGACTAGGAATCCAAGTCTGACACCGAGGTTGGTTGCTAACAGCAGGTATACCCCGCCGCAAAGGGTCAGGACGGCAAGGAGAACTGCTAAGTAACCAGTGAGGACCGGGTCCCAGCTGACAAGGGCCAACAGACTCATTTGTCGTCCTTCGTTGTATGCAGTTCTGTGAACTGAACTGTCGATTGTTCAGCAGGGTCGAGACTTCGTTCATATTCTGCGATGGCACGGATTTCTTCTTGAGATAGCACCCGTCCAAAGCCTGGCATTCCGTAGTTCCCTAACCTCGCGAACTCGCCATATGCAACGTTGTCAGCAGCGCCGAGGGTAATAAATGAAATTTGATCTTCGATATCGGGGAACAGCCGCTCAAGGCTAACCACGTTCAACGCAGGTCCGTAACGACCTGATCCAGGTGGACCTGGGACCACTTCAACTGCACCACCATTGTTGGGCAACTGGGTGGATCCACGTGCCGGCCAGCGCGGGGTGTGACACCGAGCACAATGAAGTTCGAAAAGCACTTGACCTTCAGTTTTCTCTGGGTGCGCGGCTGTTGATGTCTGCTTAGCTGAAAGAGCTCTGTCGCGAGCTTCTTCATCGGAGATCCGTTCTCGCCAGAGCCACGCAATAATGTTGTCAACTTCTTGCGCGGTCATTGGTCCGCCACCAGGCAGGCCCCACGCAGGCATGACCCCTCGCCCATAATTCAAGATCTGTCGTACTTCGTCGACTTCGTCGAGCGTTTCGGCTTCAGTATCAAAGCGAGCAAAAACGGTGTCCAGTGCAGGTGCACGCCACGTTGTCTTAACGACGTAGTTGTCTTGGTCACTGAACTGATTCCCTATATCAAGAACTACTGGCGCGTAGTTGGCTCCACCTAGATCAGCTCCATGGCAAACCACACATTCCAGTTCTTCTGCAAGCCGTTCACCGGCTGCTGCCGCTCGTTCACCGAAGCCTTGCTCGGCACCGGCGCGCCGTCCACCTTCGCGAAGCCAATAGATCGGTAGTGCCAATGCAATGATTAAAAGCATCAGAACGCCGAAAGCTTGGACTCGTTCTAGACGATTTCCTTCGAGGGCTTCATCATTTGGTAGAGACCCGCGGTTGGGGGCGAGTTCGATTTCGCTACCGACCTCGGATTTGCTTCGCCGGATGTTGACGAAGACATAGATCGCCCAACCAACGACCACAATGGACAAGAGAACCATGGCGATCGAACGCTCGGTGGTGGCAGCATAAATCACGGGTTATTTACTCCTGCCACAGTCAGCGCGGATGGGGGAACAAGGACGTTATTCATCAGGCGCAGTGTGGTCCTTCTAAACCTTGACCCGTGGTATCAGTGCCAATAGGTGGGCCTAGGGAAGGGTTACCGGTGTCAATGATGACTTTGTCTCCATCGATGATCACTGGGAACCGGTCCATGCCTCGCGGCGCCGGGCCTGCCTTTTTTTCCCCAACACGGTTGTATTGGGAACCGTGGCAGGGGCACTCAAACCACTGCGATGTCGAGCATGACGGAACTTTGCACCCAAGATGTGGGCATTTCTGCCACAGCGCTACGTATCCCATCTTGATGCCCTGCAACACCGATCCCGAATAGACCACTTCTGCGGCTTGCTGTGTTGCAGCATCCATCGGATAGGGCTGCAGGTATGTCTGTGCTTCCGAGAAATAAGAGAAGTTGGCAGCGGGGGTTGCCGATGAGATGACTTCATTTACTGAGGAGATGGTTCCAATCTTCACCTTGGAGCCGAACCCTGCTGTGGGGCGTGGCCAGAGGAATGCAATGTTGGCGGCACCGAATGTCGACAACCCCATCGTCATTAGCGTTATTGATGCGCGATTTAGGAACTGGCGTCGAGTGACCCCAACCTCTTCAGGGTCGGGTGGAGTCCAGACTTCTGGCGTTGTCGGTTCGGGCACTGCTACTTCCGTGCTCACTCGTGCAAGAGCTACTGATCGTTCAAGTTCGCGCGCCTCATCGCTCGCGGGCGGAGCAGCCATGGTCCCCGCGTCTCGTTTACGGGTCTCACGTGACAGATGCCCTAACCCCTGGGCATCGCGTCGACGCAGAGACGTGAATCCGACAACCGCCGCGAGGACGACGAGCACTGGGATAGCTATCGCGATGACCATACCGCTTGACACTGCGCTGCTCCTCAGAGGTGAAAGATCCCGTGGAGGCCGGTGTCCCACGGATAGGTGAAGTTGAAACCTTGGCCTCTAAAGAAGGAGCCAATTATGACAAGCACTGCCCAGAACATTAGATGGATGGTCTGGATTGAGATCGCGAATTTGCGATCCTCAGGTGCATTAGAAGGATTGCGGTCAATGTAGGGAGCAAATGCCAATAACACCAACACGACGCCTGGGATGGTGACCCCCGCAATCATCGGGTCGAACATCGTCAATAGTTCTTGCAGCCCCAAAAAATACCATGGTGCTTTAGAGGGATTAGGTGTTGCGTTGTGGTTGGCTAACTCAAGTAGCGGAGCATTGATGAAGATAGAGAACAGCGTGACGAATGCCGTTATAAAAAGCGCAGACGTGAATTCTGCTGCGAGAAGATGCGGCCATACGTGGACTTTGTCGCCCGGATTAGCTTTAACGTCCTGAATTGAACCTGACTTTACGACGGTCAGTAGTCGATGAGTGTTACCGCTCGGACCAGCCATAGCTGGGGGTGCAATAGTTGCTACGCCCCCGCCTGAAGGTGCCGCTACTCCGCCCTGTTGACTTTGTTCTAGTAGTGAACGGGGGATGGTTTCGCCATCGTCATCTGAGGGTTCCGTCTTGACCGCAGCGGGAGTGACGTCGCCGTCAGCCTTTGCCTTCGCCTCTTGGCTTCTTTTTAAAAGATGTTCAGGGATTTCGGTCATGGAACTGCTCGTACTCCTCGACCTAGAGCGGACCGGAGATGCCGCCGTCTTTGCGAACTCTCCAAAAGTGGATCGCCAAAAATATGACGAGGACAAAGGGAAGCATCAAAACGTGCAAGACGTACCAGCGCAGTAATGTTTCCGCGCCAATTTGTTTGCCTCCCAAAAGGACAAACCGCACTTGGTCTCCGAACACTGGCGTAAAGCCCATCATGTTGGTACCCACCGTTACCGCCCACAGGGACAACTGATCCCATGGAAGGAGGTACCCAGTAAACGACAGCAAAAGGGTGAGTTTGAGGAGCATGACTCCGATCACCCAGTTGAATTCGCGCGGTGCTTTGTAAGCCCCGTGGTAAAAGACCCGGGCCATATGTAAGAAGACAGACAGCACCATGAGGTGCGCACCCCATCTATGCATGTTCCGCACGAGCAGGCCGAAACTAACCTGCGTGTGTAATGACTCGATGTCGCTCCATGCAGCAGCGGCGGTCGGCCGATAGAAAAACATCAGAAATATGCCGGTAACTGTGAGCAAGATGAACAGGAAGAAACTCAATCCACCTAGACAGAGCGTGTAGCTGACCTTTACGGCATGGCGCTTTACCTTCACTGGGTGAAGGTGATAGAGCACACTGTTCATGACGACGTAGGAGCGATTTCTGGGGCTGTCTGTGTAGCCCTTTCTAAAGATGGAGCCCGGACGAAAGACTGAGGTCCAGAACTGGCTGTCTTGCATCCAGTCGGCTGCAGCTGTTGCGCCTTGTCGCAGTTTCTCGGGTAGGGACTGCTTTGACTTTTCTATTGAGTTAGCCATGGGGTTCGTCTAATCCTCAGAGTCGCATGCCGTAGGCGTAGCCGTGGGTGTGGGTGCGGGTGTGGGTGTCCCCTCCAGCCGGAGGATTGTCGACCACTTTGCCGAGTGTGATGACACCGGTGGGGCATCGGTCAACGCACAGGGCGCAGCGAGTACACACGTCGTCATCAATGATGAAGATTGCGTTGTCAGCTGGGTCAAGGCCTGGAAGATCGGCATCGATCGCTTCATCAATTGCTTCGACAGCGATGTAGTGGATGCATTTCCAGGGACAAATATCGACACATCCCTCACATTGGATGCATTCGGACTGGTCGATATTGATGAATTGCTTGGGCTTCACCGCCGCCGCTAAGTAGTCGGCGTCGACTGTTTGTAGTACGTAGTCGTCAACAAATCGTGGCATCGGTGGATTTGCTTCGGTCTTGGCCATGTCAGTTGCCCTTCATCAGTGGGCGCCCAAAGTCAGAGATGGGCTCAGCAACGGCTTTTTTCTGGTCTCGCTTCTGCCACCACATCCAGAGGAAAGGGAGTCCTGCAAGAACGG
>DUBN01000022.1:12832-32497 GCA_012960315.1 Acidimicrobiia bacterium | reverse complement strand
TCCGTTCCCCAGACAGAGCAGGCCGCACCTCCCACAACCGTTAGACACGGTGCACCTCCCACGACAAGCGCTCCAGCAATCCCCTGTGTCGAACGGCCACTGACAGCACTTCCAATCTCTAGGGAGAGCCTGGCAGCGACAGTCCCATTAGGTCACATCAGCGTTCCCGAGCACACGGTCCCCACAGATCACGTATACCTCGTACTTCCTGGGTACACCGAGGGCGCCTCGCCGACGGTAGCTCTGTCTTCGCCCGGGGATCTCACTCTGTTTCGGGTTACGAGGACTAGGTACGACGTAGTGGGCGACACAGAGTCCTACAGCGATTGGGGTCTGGTGTTCAGCATCTGTGAGGGCCGAGACCTACGATTCGGACACGTGTCGACCGTCTCAGATCAGATCGTGGAGGCTACGACTAGCGCCCAGGAGCGATGCAACAGCTACGGCTACGACGCTAGGGAATTCGAATACTGCGCTTTCGAGCTCTACGACACTTGGGAGCGACTCGATGTCAGAGTTAGTTTCGAAGAAGGCGATGCCATCGGCACCCTTGGTGGTCTAACTACGCCGAACACCCAATTAGACCTCTGGGCTTACGATTACAACCTTGGCCCGATGGCCTTCATCAACTTGGACCGCCAACCCTCCGATGCTCAACATGCCGTTTGCGGCTTCAATTGGTTCGTAGAAGACATCCGACTTCTTCTGTACAGCATGCTGCAGGAACTCGATGGACGCGTCGCTGACGCTCAGATCGGATGCGGGAAAATCGCTCAGGACGTTCCCGGAACCGCGAAGGGCATCTGGTACACGGTCCAAGACGTTCAAGGCGCATGGATGGACAATCTCGCCCTTGTCGAGGACAACACTCGCTCGGATCATCAGCTCATTGCGGTGGCTTCAACTTTGACAGAAGCAAGTGATTGGATCTTCAAGAAAGAAAGCAGCGGTCGCATCAATCTTGACTTCGCAAAAGTGGAAGCAGGATCAGGAATTTATTGCTACCACGGGTTCACATCTGACTCGCAGACAGACAGACCGGCAAGCGCTGTCAACCGCATCCTCATTGACGTTAGTTCCTCTGAAGTGTTGACCATTGAGCTTCAGTCGGGCGGCTGTAGCGGTAACGACTCGTTTAGCTCTCCGACCAAATACCAGCGTTGATCCTCGCCACACGACGTCCTACACACCCACTGCTCCTCGGCGCCTAAGTTTTCATTCGCCGCTATTGAGAAATGCTGTGAGGTCTCTTACGAAATCTCCCGTTGCTGATCCATAGAACTCCACCTAGAACCTTTAGCCGCATAACAACAGAAATTGGCTACCGCGGGGGGTCGCCGCTGATGCTGATCCTATGCAGATCTCGAGACTGCTCGCCATAGTCATGGACCGCGTAGTGCATGGTGCAGCGGTTGTCCCACATGACTACGTCACCTTTGGTCCAGTGGTGACGATATATCCGGTCAGGTCTGGTGGAATGCTCGTACAGGTACTCCATTAGCGGCAGGCTCTCCTCCAGGGTCATGTCTTCAAAGCGGCGCATGGTGTCACCAGGGTGGCCGACGAACAGCGCCTTCCGACCCGTCTCTGGATGTGTCCGCACCACTGGATGCAAGCAGAAAGGCGTCTCGGACTCCTTCCCAACTCGTTTAGCTAATCGAGTACCCGTGAACTCGGCGCGAACATTGTCGAGCATTCGCTTCATGCCCTCCGAGAGAGTCTCATAGGCGTGGTATTGGCTAGACCACATGGTGTCGCCACCAATTGGAATCCGGCGCGCCGACAAGATCGTGAGCGACGACGGCGAGGGAAGGAAAGACGAGTCGTAATGCCAGTTTTCGGTGACGGCGTTGGCCTTACCAAGATTGGTGAGGTGCAGCACCTCAGGGTGATCCGCCATATATTTCACGAAAGGGCTCGTGGAAACGGGTCCCCAACGCCCAGCAAAAGCGACATGCTCTTCTACGGTGAGATTCTGACCTGGGAACACGAGGACACAGTGGTCGAGGAACGCTTGTCGCACGTCGTCGAATTCTGCGTCGGTCATCGCCCCAAGCTCCACATCCTCGACGGAGGCGCCGACATGTCCGGTAAGTGGTGTCGTTTGCATAATGATTATGGCACCAACAAAATCTTGCCAAATTGGGCATTGCTTCGCATGTACTCATGTGCTCCTGGGAGGTCATCCAGCCCGAAGGTCCGATCGACTATCGGTCGGAGAACACCCGAGTCAAATGATGGCCACAGGTCGGCTGCGAAACGCCTGCTGCACTCAAGTGCCTCGATGGGGCTCCGCGTGCGAAATGTCACACCAACAAGATTAAGCCGATTTCGGGCCACCAGGTCAAGGTCAATAGTAGAGACCGACCCTGCGTTACGACCGACGCTGACATAGCGGCCCAGAACCTCGAGGGCACTCAGCAGACCTGGAAATAGATCACCGCCAACCTGGTCGATTACACATGTCACCGGACCTATCTGATCAACCATCGAAGACAACCAATCCGGTGAAGAGGCGTCGGCGACATGATCTGCGCCTAGGTCAACGAGCGCAGCGGCCTTAGCCGGCGACCGCGTAGTTGCTATCGCCGTTGCACCAAGATGCTTCACAATTTGGATTGCAGCCGTCCCCACACCCGATGAGCCGGCCGTAATCAGAACCGTGTCTTGGGCCGTCACCCCGGCAACCGTGACGATCGCGTCGTGGGCGGTGACAAACACATTAGGGATAGCAGCGGCCTCAACATCGCTGAGCCCCGCTGGGCTAGGCATAAGCGCTTCAGCGTTAACGAGGGCCGCCTCCGCGTGACATGCAGCACCCCGCGCCATGACACGGTCGCCTACAAACCAGCCGTCCACGCCGTCGCCCAAAGTCTCGATGACGCCCGCTATCTCAATTCCCGATCGCACCGCTCGAGCCTTCGGATTATCGATTCTCAAGACACGATTGAACATTAATTCGCCTCGGTTGACGCCTGCCCCAGCCATGCGGACCAAAACCTCACCAAATCCGGGTGTTGGAACTCGAACGTCGCGTAGTTCTGGAACCCCCCCGTTTTCCCCAGGTACCGCCCACCACTGCTTCATGACTACAGAATACGTCTTACGTTTTAGACCCCGGCCCTACCCTGTGGGGCCACCCCCAGTGGCACGTGAATCTGTAATCTCGACATCACCAAACGATGTAAGACGGTGAATTTGGCTACTCGAATGGCTACTTATATGGAAACAGCGAATCGCCATCTCAGCGATTCGCCACGTTTCCCCAGGTCAGAGATGGTGGGCGATACAGGAATCGAACCTGTGACCTCTTGCGTGTCATGCATCCCATGGCAAATCGGCTAACCCCATAAACACAGGGCCACCCCTTTAAACACTGGGTTTCGGGTTCGAGTCGATAATGGTCGTTTTGAGGGGTTATGAGGTCTCTCGCGCCCCGAGCGCGCCCCGAGAACCACCAACGAGTCGTGAATCAAGTTCGTGGACCCGGTGATGTGCCGACACCCCCCCCACATACATCTACTGATTATCGGTGTGGGTTCGTGTTTGGTTCAGGAGCTAACGACTATTCGGCTTCGAGGCATTGAATTCATTGAAACCAGCATTAGTAATTCCCTAACTCTCTGTCTAATAAGGTGAGGCAATGAGGAAGTTCGCTGTCCTTCTGGCCTTTCTATTCTTTACTGCCGCCTGCGGAAATTCGTCGCCTCCAACGACAGACGAGACGACCAAACCAGCCGTTACGTCACCCAGTCCAACGACGTCGGTCAAATCCGAAGATTCAGTAACGCCACCAACTACAGCAGCTGCGACACCGACAACCACCACAGCGACACCGACAACCACCACAGCTCAAGCCAAAGTCCAGACTGACTATGAGAAAAGTCTCGAGAAGTACTATGAGGCCAAAGCCCTGATGTTGTCCTCTGGGGACTTCAGTCCCTTCGAGTGCGCGGCATCGATCGTGGGTGCCGATCGAGCAGGGGAGTTCATTACCGCCGACCCAACCGCCGAGGAGTTATCTCTTTTGGAGACCTGTTTCGACGACTCCGTTCCCCAGACAGAGCAGGCCGCACCTCCCACAACCGTTAGACACGGTGCACCTCCCACGACAAGCGCTCCAGCTCCTACTATTGGCCCAATAAACCCTGGACCTCCCGTCGATCCTGCCAATCCCCCTAGGATCGCCGTCAACAACTTTATTGATCTCGCTCCACATATTTCGATCACGAAGCTGCGGTCCGTATATGGACACAATTACACCTTCGGAGATGACGAACACGACCCGACGGGACAGTCATGCCGCAGCATGAAACATTACTTTGATGCATACAGTCTGAACCAACGGTGGTCAGGAAATTTTGGTAGTTACGATACAAAAGGGACTGTCAAATTTTACGCACCTGCAGATGGAACCATTAGGGATCTCGTGCCTAGTTCCTCATCAGCAGGTCCGGAGTACCAATTCACGATTCAATCATCGGAATATCCAAGGCTTGCTTTTAAATTCCATCACGTGGATTTACTTGAGAATCTGCAGAATGGCGGAACAGTGGTAGCCGGACAACATTTGGGCCATATAGCTCGTTTCAATGGCCAAGCAGAGATCGCAACCTACGTCGTGCTGGGTCCAGGTACTGGCGAATACATCTCATTTTTTGATGTAATGAGCGACGAGGTATTTGCCGAATACCAAGCAAGAGGCATTAGCTCTCGATCGCAGATGTCAATCACGAAAGAAGCGCGGGATGCCAGTCCTATCCCTTGTGATCTGTCAGATGGTCAGGGAGGGAAATTTATTGCTACAGGGATGGCTGAGGAAGCGTTCGCTATATGGCAATCCGGTGTTGATAATTGGGTGTTTTTGACCGATTAATCGCATAAATTAGGGCATTCACCCCTCATTATTTCACCGATGAAAGGCGCTCCTCAGTTGCTCTCTTGATGATCCCGCCAGTTAAGGTGTCAAGCCAGAGCCGAGTTGTCATCACCCACCTTGCCCTTGTTGAGGACAACACTCGCTCGGATCACCAGTCCATCGCGGCGGCTTCAACTGTGACAGAAGCAAGCAATTGGATCTTCAAGAAAGAAAACAACGAACCGCTCAATCAGGCGACCCGTTGCTTTTCCGCTGGTCAGGAGTGGTGGGCGATACAGGAATCGAACCTGTGACCTCTTGCGTGTCATGCAAGCGCGCTAACCAACTGCGCCAATCGCCCTAAGGCCTCGTAACCTACCAGCCCAATCTGACTGACAGGTATCTAAGATTTTGAGGCGGGGACCGGAATCGAACCGGCGTACACGGCTTTGCAGGCCGCTGCCTAACCACTCGGCCACCCCGCCGTATCAGAAGATTGATGGTAGCGAAGCTAGATGCTCGATCCGCAGTTTCGCGAACACCATTTGACGAAAGCCTCGATAGAACTCAAGCTGCTGGACAAGACTCTCCAAGGGGGATTCGTGTCAGAGCCAACTGAAGACCAAGAGGCGCCAGCAACCCCGTTGGAACAACTACGGACGATGGCAGCGGTGGAAACCATGTTGACGGACGATTTGCGTCACATCGAGGTGTACACGATGGACGGACTTCTAAGTTTGTTTTGGCATGGCCCAAGTGAAGCCCAAGATGTGGTTTTGGCTTGCGGGGGCGCGATGGGTGGAGTCCTCGGCCCGGCCGACGCCTTGTATCAGGATCTGGGAGTGAGTCTGGCCAAGTCGGGTGTGGGCACGATCCGGATTGGTTATCGAGCACCAAACGACACAGCTAAATGCGTCCATGATCTCGTAGCTGCCGCCGATTTAGCTACCCGCAGCGGAGCGCAACGTTTCATCACCATGGGGCATTCCTTTGGTGGCGCGCCCGCTTTGCAGGCTGCAGTGATTCTTCAGGCGCATTGTGCAGGAGTGATTACTTTGGCTACGCAATCAGCTGGTTGTGAACCCGCTGAGGATCTTGCCACTCGCGTTCCCATCATCTTGTTCCACGGCGACAAGGACGAGATTTTGCCGTTCCAAGCCAGCGAACTCGTACAGATGGTTGTGGGGGGAGGCGAGTTAGTTCCGCTTCCTGGAGTAGGTCACCTTCTGGCTGAAGCTAGAGACGAGCTACGGGATCGTCTTAGCGATTGGATTCCCGAAAAGTTCAAAGAACACGCTGAAAGATGATCGACGATTTACCCGATGACCCCACGCAGCTAGACGCAGAGACTCTTACTTTCCTTTTCCGCGATGGCGGTCTGGCACCATCTAACCCTGGCGTGGAGGTTGCAGAGGTGACCGCTGAGCCTCTGGCCCAAGGGAGCGCCTTCCTCGGAAGCCTCGCGAGGTTAAACATCACATGGGCCGACCACGACACGGCCCTGCCGAATCGTTTTGTTGCCAAGGTTCCCACTCAAGATCCTGGTGGCCGGACCGTGGGGAAAATGCTGAATGCTTGGGTTCGCGAGGCCGAGTTTTATGCGCGACTAGCTCCCCTGGTTGCTACCCCGGTACCAACGTGTCGAGCCAATTTCGTAAGCGGCGATAAGGCGCTGTTGCTATTAGACGACTTGTATCCGGCATCTGCGGGTGACCAGCTAATTGGGGCCTCCGCAGATCAAGCGCATGCAGCGGTGGAAGCGTTGGCGCAGCTACATGCCCCATTTTGGGGACGGCCACGCACTCCAGCCGTGGCTTGGGTTCCCGGTTTAGACACTCCTGGAACATCGGAGGCCCTTGGGTCAGCAATGGCCGCATCACTACCCCGTTTCGTTGACCGCTTCGGCGATCTTTTACCTGAGCTCGGATTGGAGTGGCTATGGGCCTTTGTGCCTCTTTTGGGCCAATGGAGAGCTGATTTGTTGTCAAAGCCACTAACCATTGCCCATGCTGATTATCGGCTAGAGAACATGCTTTTCGGACCGCAGGGCGAAATCACAGTTATTGACTGGCAGACCGCGATGTTCACTGGCGGAGCGACTGACCTTTCGTTCTTTTTAGCCACCAACCTAGAAGTCGACCTTCGACGTTCGTTAGAACCAGAACTTGTTTCCAACTACATCGACACGCTGATAGGTCACGGTGTTGATGTTTCTGCCACCACACACGTCCATGAAGATTACGAACACGCGCATCTGTGGTGGATGGGAATGTTGGCTAACAACCTCTCGAACATAGAGACGCCCGACGAACGCAGCAGAAGCCTTTTCGAGGCAATGTTGACGCGGCTTTACGCCGCCGCCATCGATGTCGACAGCGGACGCTTTTGTAAGTGATTTTGTGAACCCAGGGTTCTATTCAGTCGGTTGACGCTTCCCGAATCCTTTGAAGGTGTCGCCGATGGAGGTCGTGACCGAAGCTAAATTGCTACGCCCCTCAAGCAGGCGGGGAGCTTTGGCCTGAAGGTCGCCCACAGTCCAGCGTCCATCGGTAGCCAAAATGTCTTCGTTCGCCAACGACCAGCCACCGTATAGGCCGACTTCGTTGCCTCCAATATGGAAAACGCCGCCGGTAAATGGGCACCCTTCAGTCGCTAGGTAGCCCACTAGTGGGCTGATGTTGGCAGGGTCATACAAATCAAAGTCTGCCGGATCTTCAGGAGCGGCGACGACTTCTTCCAAACCCGGCGTTTGGAGTGTCATGCGGGTTCGCGCAATGGGTGCGAGGCAGTTTACTCGCACGCCATAGCGGGATAGCTCCCCCGCTGCGACGAGGGTCATCGCCGCGATGCCTGCTTTTGCGCCCGAATAGTTGAGCTGGCCGAGGTTACCGAGCATCGCTCCCGAGGCGGTGTTGACTACAGCTGCATCGACTTGAACGCCTGCTTTGGTTTGCTCTCTCCAATACGCGGCAGCCCAACGAGTTGGGCAAAAGTGCCCTTTCATGTGTACATCGATAACTGCGTCCCATTCGCCCTCGGTCATGTTGACCACGACGCGGTCTCTAAGAATGCCGGCATTGTTTACGAGAACATGAAGATCCCCGAAGGCTTCAACTGCGGCATTCACCATTCGTTGAGCGCCTTCCCAGTCAGTTACGGAGTCGTTGTTTGCTACAGCCTCGCCGCCCATGTCGCGTATCTCTTGAGCGGTTTCCTCGGCCGGTCCGGTGTCTTGACCTGAGCCGTCCACGCCGCCGCCAAGATCGTTCACGACGATCTTCGCCCCTTCAGACGCCATTAGCAATGCATGTTCACGTCCGATACCACGCCCTGCACCGGTGATCAGTGCTACGCGTCCGTCAAGTAAACCCATCGAGATCTCCCTATCGATCGAATGATCCAACTCTTTCACAGGCCCGAGGCAGATCGCACGCCCAAAGGCGTCAATTTTTTGTCTCTTCGGTTGTCCAGCGGGAGGGTTTCGAACCGAGCCATAACCGCTCGGGCACCGGGTGAAGGTCGTGGGCGAGCCCCAAACGTCTCAATGTTCTAATAACGAAATGGTTGAAGTCGATTTGGCTTCGTTTGAAACCGTGCCGCGATGTACCAGGAAAGCTGTGGTGGTTGTTGTGCCAGCCCTCACCTAATGCCATGACACCGATCAACCAGTTGTTACGACTGTCATCACTAGTGTTGTGGTGTCTTTTTCCCCAACGGTGACAAACCGAGTTCACTGCGAAGGTCACATGCCACAGAAGAACCGTGTTGAGGAAGAACGCCCATATAACTAATTGTGGGCCGTTCGTTCCGGTCCACGGCACGAGCCGTCCAATCGCAATTCCCGCGAAAAACAGACCGAAAGCCGTAGACAATATCGGTGCCCATGAGTTGTGATCGAGCCAACGCAGCTCTCGATAACGGGCTAAATCTTCAACTTCGTCGAGGTGAGTTTTGTCCGCGGTGGCGCGTGCCAACCATCCATGATGAGCAATTCCGAAGCCCACTACCCGCGGGGAGTGAAGGTCTCCTTCCGCATCCGAGTTTCTGTGGTGGCGACGATGATGAGCAACCCACCACAAAGGTCCTCCCTGCGCGGCGCTCGCACCGAGCCAGGCACCAACGAATTGGGTCACTCGTCCAGTTTTGAATGCGTGGTGACTGAACTTGCGGTGGTAGAAGCTGCCGATTCCTACGCCACGCGCTAGGTACACAAATATCGAAACTACGAGGGCAAACCAGCTGAACCCTACGGTGAACACAAAGAGACAGCCAAGATGAACGGCGATGTAGGGGAACGTGAATTTGAGGAAACGCGTCACCGTGAGTCCGCTGTGATCTGCTGAAGCAGTGGCGGCCAAAGGGTCTCCTCAGAGTCTGTCCCGGGGGTAATCCCAAGAACGCTGACGACCCTACCGCTTGAATCGCGCCATTCCCGATTCTCTACACACCATTACGACAATTGTCCCCAAACCTGCCGGGTTGGGGGCAATTACTGTGGAGCGGATGACCGGATTCGAACCGGCGACCTCAACCTTGGCAAGGTTGCGCTCTAGCCAACTGAGCTACATCCGCGGGAATGCGTCACTGTACCAAGCCGGGCGTCAAACTTAACAGTCCGGAATGGTTAGCTATCTGAATCCGATTTTGGTCGAAGGTCAATGGTCAAGGTGAGGACCCCATCCTCAATCGTCGCTGAAGCGTCCGCGACGATTGCGAAGTCCATGAAGTCTTGTTTCGCTTGTTCGATGAACAGACGGCGCTCCTCACCACCTACGGCGGGGAGATTACGTTTTTGAACCGCGTTGGCTCGCTCTCGGAAGCGATCAATCATTTCCTGGGGGTTGAATCCATCGGCCATGACCTGAACCTAGCCCGGGTTCTGAACCGCGCGTTTCGTTGTCTGCTGATGTTTGCTCCATGATTTCATCTGGTTTCGGCAAATCGGGAGGGATATAGGGCTGGCGAGCTGGTGGCAGGGTCTTTCGCCATATCTTGATAAATGCTCCTAGAAGACACAGGGAAATCAAGAAGAGCCCAGCTACGAGCAACCACCACTTTTGGGCTCCTGTTCCAACAGCACTTTGCGATTGCTGGGACAACAATTGGACATGTAGCACCACAGCAGCGTAGCTACCGCTATTCAACGCTGGTGTTCAGGGCACCACCAAGTTGTTCGACCTCCTAATGAGCAACGATGTAGTTCGCTGCCGTCTTTCGGGCAGATGCCCGTTTTGCGTCGTTGGTCTTGAATATCGCCCACATGGGACCCCCCTCGCTGTGTGAGTACCTTGATTGTTCGCTTAATGGAACTAGCGAGTAGGTCTAGTTCGCGCTCTTTGAGCGAGCGACATGGTCTGCGAGGGTCGAGACCTGCTCTCCACAGAATCTCGTCGCACAATAAATTACCTAGCCCGGAGATTTTCTGTTGATTGAGTAAACGGGCCTTGAGGGTCGCGTTGCTATTCTTGAGTGATACGCCAAGTTCTTGACGTGAGATATTGGCGGCATCGGGGCCTAATTTTGTTTCGTCGGGTTGCAGTTCAATGTTGCCGAACCCTCTGGGGTCCACCATTGCCAACTCGCTGCCTTGTGCGAAGGTCATGACGAACCGGATGTGGTTTCGCTGGACTTTTGGTGTTGTGTATAGCAACCGTTCGATAGGGGTTTTCCCGTCAACGACGAGGCGTCCCGTCATACCGAATCGCAAGCCAAGAGAGCGGTCGCCTATGTCGAGTATGAGCAGCTTCCCTTTACGTCGTACTTGGTTCAGATTCTGGTTGTGGGTGGCCGATTGGAGAGCGTCAAGCCCTTGTGTGCCTTTTAGGTATGTGAGATTGGGCAGAGTTACTGAGGAAATGGTGCGGCCCACGGCACGTGCGGCCGATTTTCGATACAACTCAACTTCAATCAATTCCGGCACACAATGACGGTAGCGGCCAACGCTCCTATGATCCCATCGTGGAACAACGAAGGATGGGTGAACTTGAGGTATCTGAGGTCGGCCTCGGTTGCAACAACTTCGGCACTCGAATTGATCAAGAGCGTACCGATGAGGTTTTTGCTGCTTGTCTAGATACGGGTATCAATTTTTTCGATACCGCTGACGTGTACGGCTCAGGAGCTTCCGAAGAGATGCTTGGGTATGCGATGAAAGGGCACCGAGATCAAATAATCATCGCTACGAAATTCGGGTTGCGCGATATGGACCCTGGGTTGACTGGTGGGAGCGCCGAATGGGTCCGGCGTTCGGTTGATCGAAGTTTGCGCCGACTTGATACCGACTGGATCGACCTATTTCAGTTACACACTCCAGATGATGAGGTACCAGAAAGGGAGACTCTTGAAGCCCTTCACGAATTGGTTGTAGCGGGCAAAGTTCGAGAAATCGGTTGCTCAAACTACGACGCGGATCGACTCGATTCGGCCGCTGACGTTGCGAAGCGTGACTTGCTCACGCCGTATAGGACTGTGCAGAATCGTTATTCCCTTCTTCACCGGGAACCCGAGGCCGAAATATTTGATGTGTGTAACGAACACAGCATCGCGTTTTTGCCGTTCTTTCCTCTTGAGTCAGGGCTTCTGACGGGCAAAGTGGGAGTTAAGGGCCCACGACCCGGCACTCGCCTTGCTGAGTGGCCTCAGGACCGTCTCGACCTGTTTATCGATGAACGCAAATTATTGATTGTCAGCAAACTCATTGAATGGCTAAGGCACAGGGATCGAACTTTGTTGGAGTTGGCATTTTCTTGGCTTCTAATGAGGCCAGAAATCCCTAGCATTATTGCAGGTGCCACCAGCGCCGATCAGGTATTCGCGAATTCTCTTGCGTCGGGGTGGCAGTTGAATGCTGTTGAGCTTGCAGAGGTCGATGACATCTTGTCGAACTCTTAGCTGAAGCAGTTCGGAATTTGAACCGGCGGACAGGTTTACGCGATCGATCCTTTGGCGATCTTCTCGATGAAGTCACCCATAGGTTCGCCCGTTTGTTCGGCTTCGGTAAGAAAACCATCGTGGCCGTTGTCGCTGTCTATGTCGACGTGTTCGACAGGGACGCGACCTCGCAGGGCATCTACGATACGTATTTGCTGGTATCTGGGGTAAAGGAAATCGGTGCGAACGCTCATGAGGATACTTGGGCAAGTGATTCTCTTTAGAGCCTGTTCGACTCCCCCACGTCCGCGTCCGACGTCGTGGAGGTCCATCATTTTGTTGAGAACAAGATATGTGTTGGCGTCAAATCGCGACTGAATCTTTTGGCCCTGATAATCGAGGTAGCTCTCGATATCGAAACGGTGTTCGAGGCGGAATGGTTCGATGGGGTCGTTGCTGTGACGGTCGAATCGTCGATCGAACTCTTCGCCGCTTCGATAGTGAATCATCGCTATTCGCCGGGCATTTGCCAAGCCCCGATGTGGGCCCTCTCCAAGTGGCGCGTCGTAATAGTGGCCGCCTTGGTATGCCGGATCATCAAGAATTGACTGACGACCCACCTGGCTCCACGCGATTTGTTGAGCCGACGCGGCGGCGGTCGAGGCGATGATCACTAAGGAACCGCATCGATTTGGGTAGCTCACCGCCCATTCAAGTGCTTGCATTCCCCCCATTGATCCGCCAACGACAGCCATCCACCTTTGGATTCCGAGATGTTGAGCTAACGCTCTTTGGGATCGGACGACGTCGCGCACAGTCACAATTGGGAAGTCGCCGCCCCATCGTTGTCCACTGGTTGGGTTGATGGACGCTGGGCCGCTTGTCCCTTGGCATCCGCCAAGAACGTTTGCGCAAACGACGAAGTAGCGGTCAGTGTCGAGTGGTCGGCCGGGGCCAATAAAATCGTTCCACCAACCCGGCGTGGGTTGACCTGGGCCTGAATCTCCGTGGGCATGGGCGTCGCCGGTGAGCGCGTGGCACACCAACACTGCGTTACCTGCTGCCGCATCAAGGGTGCCCCATGTTTCGTAGGCAATTTGTGGCGTTACGATTTCGCCCCCGCCCTCGAGTACATACGCGCGATGAGGGGATAATGCGAAGAATTGTCGATCCCCGGAAGGCATGTGTTCGAACCATGCTCCGGACGCGGGAGGAGGATCTGTGGGAGAAGTTCGTTGGGTGTCAGGCACTTCGAACACGGTCGCTCCTGGGCTGATCTAAAAGGCTACCTGAGTGGTCCCCTAGGAGGTCAAGGGCGTTTTTTTTGAATGCGTTGAATCCACCACTGTAAAAGCTCGTCTGAAGGCGTGTTGTAGGCCCGATTCATCACTTCGCCAAATTGAATAATCGTGTCTGGGTTTCTGTCACTGGATTGAATCTGACGTGCTAATTCTGCGCCTTCATCCCAATCTTTTGATGGGGCGGGTAGCGGTAATTCTGCTAGCAGGGAAGCCCGTAATCGGACCGTTTCTTGGCTGAGTCCGGTGCCTGCGGTGGCCGTAACAGCCCACGCAGATGCTGCTGGAGCGGCTACTGCTGCTAACAAATGCCATAGGCGCGTTCGGTCGGTGGGTGTGATTGTGATCAACGGCGTCGATGGGAGCACATCGCCACGCTGATCGGCGTAGCACTCAATGACGCGGGTTTGGCTTGCTACTAGAACTTTGGGGTTTGATCGGCGCAGAAGCCAATTTGCGAACGGTGGCGGGGGTTGATCTTCGATTTCAATGACGGGTCGTCGAAATCGTTGTTTCGCGAATCTGATCTCAAGTTCGCCATACATGTACTGGAAGGGGTCGATAAGTCCGACGGTGGCGAGTCGGGGGCGAGAGTCATCGACTTCTCCTTCTGTAACTCTTTTAGCCAACCAGTAATAGGCGTCTCTGAAATCGGCGGATACATCGGCGGTATCGCTGAGAGTGTGTCGCCCGGTGAGTTGCACTTTGGGTGTGCCGTTTGCTGCTGCGAGAAGCGAAGCCCACTGTCCGGCTGGTGGTCGTGCAATCTGAAGTGTTTTCTCAGATTTGTATCGAAGCACTTGGCAATAGCTGCGATGAGAACCGCCAAGTATTGGCGCTGATACGTCAACGGTGGCGGTATCAAATATGGATCGGCCACCTAACCAAAGGGCCTTCGGAGGCAACGTCTCGTCGATCCACTCTCTGGCGGCTCGGCTCGAATCTGAGCCAAGAACGGAGGTCGGCACAATTAGCGCAATGCGACTTTTTTTGTGACCTAGTTCTATTCCCAGGAGAACAAAGAGCATGCTTTCGTCGATGTAGCCGTTGTACCTAGGACCGAAGTGTTCCTTAAGAACTGCGGATCGATGCTTGTCGCGAGCGGTGTCGGATTTGAATTGACCAAGAAACGGGGGATTGCCTATCACCGCGTCGCAGGTTCGGTACCAGTCGCGTGGTGTCTGTATAAGTGCGTCTCCTTCGACAATGGAGTTCATGTTGGGCCAATGGTCGCCACGCCACGCGGCCCATAACTGGAGGGTTGATCGGGCGACGGCCACACTTACCGGATCGATGTCAATTCCTCGAAGGTTTTGTGTGATCGAAGGTACTGATTCTCCGTTGTGGAACTTTCGTTCTGCGGCAGCTAACAAGAACACGCCCGGACCAACTGATGGATCACAGACGGTGTCTCCGGGCCCGATTGCTACTCGGTCGACGAGTTCTTCTGCGACGTCGTAAGGGGTGAAGACTGCGCCACTGGATCGCTGGTCGGTAAGTTCTTCCTCCCGGAGCCGCCCAAGGTCTGCCAACTGATTAAGTAACTCTTCTCCGGTGTGACCTCGCTGTATCCGTTGTGCAACCTCGTTCGCAGCTAGCGCTACGGGCGCGGGAAGACCCGACGGGTCAAATTTCAACTTTGCTGGCGTGCCCATGCCGCAAGGTCATCTAGTCGCACATCATTAGAAAAGACTTCGTGGAGTGGGAGTTTTAGCCCTAATCGCCGCTGGAGTTGACGTACTTGGAGTTCTTCATCCCACAAGAACATGGTGACTGCTGTTCCGGTGGCACCAGCGCGAGCTGTTCGTCCTGATCGATGCAAATAGGTTTTGTGGTCTTCAGGGGGGTTGTAATGGATCACAATGCCCACGTCGTCGATGTGGAGGCCGCGAGCTGCGACATCTGTAGCCACCAGTGCTTTGAGTTTCCCATTCGTAAAGTCACTGAGTGCTTTTTCTCGCTGGGTTTGTCGTAAATCGCCGTGGATGGCCGCCGCCTTGACACCTTCGGACCGAAGTTCGCGTTCTAACTGGTCGGCACCGCGTTTTGTTCTCGTGAAGAGCAGCGTTTTACTGGCCTGGCCAATGATGCGTGCCGCGACCTGCACACGGTTCATCTTGTGAACGGCCATAAACACGTGACCCATTTCACTTACGGTCACTTCGGGTTCGGAAACTTCGTGGAACACCGGATCGGCAAGGTGTCGTTTAACAACAGTGTCAACCGCTCCATCCAGGGTCGCTGAGAAAAGCATTGTCTGGTGGTCTACGTGGATGTGTCGAAGTATCCATTCCACTTGAGGGAGAAACCCCATATCGGCCATCCGGTCGGCCTCATCAACGACGACACGCTCAACTAAACCCACATCCATTGCACCTCTGTCGATCAAATCGATGAGGCGCCCGGGAGTGGCAATGATGATGTCTATCCCGTTGGCAATCGTCTCGATTTGTTTGTCGATGTTTGTGCCGCCGTACACCGCTATTGGACGCAAATTCCTTACTTCGGCTAAGGGTGCCACCACCCCCGCTATTTGGTTGGCCAGTTCGCGTGTGGGAGTGAGCACCAAGGTTGTCGGTTTGCCTTGCTGATTGCGTTCAGTGTGCGCAATTGCGGGCAAACTAAACGCGAGCGTTTTTCCTGATCCAGTTTTAGCTTTGCCACACACATCTCGCCGAGCCATCGCGTCGCCGATTGCAAGAATCTGTATGGCGAAGGGTGATTCGATTCCTTGGCTGGCAAGGGCATCTATGAGGTCTTGGGGCACGCCGAGTTGGGCGAAGGTCGTTGTCACTTAGGCGAACTTTCAAATGTTTGACGCTGAGGGGTCGGCGTCTTGGGTGGCCGCCTCGTGGCGACCGGGCGTCGCGTGGGGGACTGAAGTGAGAGTCCGCACCGCACTCAGTTGACAGGGTACTCGGGAGTTGGCCTTAGTCGGGCTTAGTGCTGTCGGTATCGCAAGACGCGCCCTGCTCCGATTTGAGTGTGGTGTCCCTCGGTAAAGGCGAGTTGACCATTAACCCACACGTTGTTGATACCCACCGATTCTCTTTTTGGGTCTTCATAACTTGCGATGTCTAATACTAATAAAGGGTCGAACAGCACTAAGTCAGCCCAGTTGCCAACCGCGACTCGGCCTCGATCTCGAAGCCCATGAACATCACACGATAGAGAAGTCATCCGTCGCACAGCACTTTCGAGATCGAGCACCCCTTGTTCTCGAACGTAGCGGCCTAGGACACGTGGGAACGTTCCAAACAACCGGGGGTGGGGTCGTCCGGTTAGATCAGGAATTCCGTCTGACCCAACCATGACCCGGTCATGACGCAGGTTCGTCACCACGTCGCCTTCGTCCATGATGTGTTGAATACAGATTGTTTGTTTGCCCTCCGGCGCAGTGAGGATGTGTTGAACCGTTTCAGGTGCGCTCAGATCAAGCTCGCTCGCAATATCGATGAGCATGCGACCTTCGTATTCCCGAAAGGCCGGACAGGAGGCCAGTTGAATGGCTTGTGCAAGTTCAGGATCCGGGTTGTTTATGTCGAAGTATTGGGCCATCGGGCCGCTGCCTGCGGTATAGGGGTAGACGTCGAGAGTTACTCGCGCCCCTTGTGCCACCGCTGCATCCACTTTCGCCAATGATTCGGTAACTTTCCCCCAATTGCGTCGGCCAGCTGCTTTGTGGTGACTGATCTGCACCGCTACCCCGGCTTCGGCACCAATGCGAAGTGCTTCATCGACTGCTTCTAAAAGATGATCGTTTTCGTTGCGCATATGCGTGGCGTAGATTCCCTCAAACGGAGCTACCACTTTGGCAAGGTCGAGAACCTCTTCTGTGTCAGCCCACCGCCCCGGCCGGTAAATCAATCCGGTTGAGAATCCGCATGCCCCTTGTTGCATAGCTAATTCGACATGCTCTTGCATGCGCGAAAGCTGATGATCATTGGGGGCTCCTCGCTCGCCTTTCATTTCCAAGGTCCGGATGGTGTTGTGACCTACAAGCATCATCGCATTGACCGCTGGGTTTGACCTCTCGACCGCGTCGCGGTAGCCCTCCAAGTCGCTCCAACTGGCCTCCACCCCTGAGAGGTCAAGGGTGCTTTCTCCCGTTATTGCTGGAATAGCTGAGAAACCACAGTTCCCGACTACGACACTGGTGCAACCTTGGGAAACTTTGAAGGTCATGTCCGGGTGTTGCACCAACGCGCCGTCATCATGAGTATGCACATCCACAAACCCTGGCGCGAGAACCAGGTCGGTGGCATCGACTTCAAGGTCAGCGGGGGAACCAGATATTTCGCCGATCTCAGTGATATGCCCGTCTTCAATTGATACGTCACCAACGAATCGCGGGGCCCCTGTCCCGTCAATGATGGTCGCGTTCCGGATGACGGTATCGGGCATCTAAAGAGCCTAGGTCACATCATCGACGGGCTCTTGGTGACTTCTGCTACTAGTTTCGTTCCGGTGGCTAACGAGGTGAGTTACGAAGTAATTGTGGTGGGCGCAGGTGCATCGGGGTCACCGTTGGCCTCTCGTTTAAGCGAAGATCCCAATCGGCAAGTGCTCTTGCTTGAGGCTGGTCCCGATTATTCGGCGATGGCTGATACGCCCGTTGATCTTCGCAACGGTCATCACAACAGTGTCGTAGACCACGATTGGCAACTTGAGTACTCCCCGACCGAGCAACGCCCCGGACAACCTTTACCGAGGGGAAGAGTGACCGGCGGTTCGAGTGCAGTCAACACGTGCATTTTTTTGCGTGGAGTTCCCGAAGATTACGACGAGTGGGCTAGTCGCGGAAATCCCGAATGGGCTTGGAAAAACGTCTTAGAGACCTTCTGTCGCCTTGAGCGTGATCTTGACTTTGGGAACGAGTCACATCATGGCGATGCTGGTCCAATTAGCGTCCGTCGCTATCCTCACGATGAACTCACCGAACTGCATCAAGCCTTTCTTGCTACCGCAGACGAACTCGGTTTCCCTGAGTGTCTAGATCAGAACGATCCGTTGGCGTGGGGCGCGGGCCCTCTGCCAATGAACAAACTGGGTCAACTTCGCATTTCGACAGCTTCTGCGTATCTTGCTCCCGCTCGCCTACGGCCCAATCTTGAGATTCGCGGCGGTTGCCACACAAATCGTCTACTGATCACGCGCGGGCGCGTCATCGGAGTCGAGGTAGTTCGTACAGATGGATCTCTTGAACAGATCGAGGCGAATTTGATTGTGCTGTGTGCGGGTGCGATTCACACGCCCGGGATCCTTTTAAGGTCTGGTATTGGGCCTGTTAAAGATCTGAATCGAATCGGTGTGGATGTGATTGCCGATGTCTCAGGGGTGGGCCGAAACTTGTCGGATCATCCGGGAATAATAGTTTTGTGTCGTCCAACTCACCTTGAACTGGTCGCAGGAAATCAACCAATTATTCAGACGATTCTGAGGTATACCGCCCCAGCGAGTGATCAGCGAATGGACCTGCAGATAGAGCAGTTGACGTTTGCTGGGAGAGAAAACGTTCCTTATTTTGGTGTTGCCGCTGTTCTCGAGCAGGTAGACGGCGTCGGGGAACTGATTTTCCCGAACGCCGACCCCTTCGCGTCTCCTCAGATTAGTTCTCGGTTTTGTGAGAATGATCGGGACGCCACGCGCCTAGCAGAAGGCTTTTCCGATGCGCTTCGTTTTGTAGATACGGGACCATTGGGAGCATTAACTGAAGAAGTTGTCTTTCCAGATATACGGCGAATATCGCACCAGGATGATGTTCTCTCTTTGCTCCGCCGTTTCGCCGCGTCTGGTTACCACCCGTGTGGAACTGCTCGGATGGGTCCACCCGACGATCCAACCTCAGTGGTGGATCAATACGGTCGATGTCATGCAGTAGACGGGCTGGTGGTTGCCGACGCGTCGATCTTCCCCACAGTGCCGAGAGCGAATACCAACCCCACCTCAATCATGGTCGGGGAAACAATCGGTGAATGGTTGAGAACCGAACCGGGGCGCTACGGCTTGTGAGCATTCGTCCTTCGATCCGACAAGTGGCCTTAGTAGCTACTGATTTTGATGGCACTCTTTTGGGTGCCGAGCGAGAAATCTCACAACCCACTAAAGAGGTTCTTCGTCGGCTAAACGAGTTCGATATCGAATTCGTTGTCGTGACAGGACGACCGCCCCGGTACTGCAAGTCCATACCTCAGCAAACGGGGATCCCGACGACGTTGGTATGCGCTAATGGCGCGGTGGCTTACGACCCTCTGACAGACATCACCACACAGTTCGCGACCCTTGATTTGTCCGATGCGCGCGCCTTGGTAACGGAAATCCGCGACGCCCATCCGAATGCCGGATTTTGCGCTGAAATGGCCGACGACTTTGTGGCCGAACGGAGATGGTTACAACAAGCGGGTCGAGCAACTGAGACCGATATTTCTGACTTGATTCCGTTGCTTGACCATCGCGTCCACAAGCTCCTGGTGAACCTGCCTGACCTGTCCGCGGATGAAACGATGGCGGTCCTCAATCCCTTAATCAACGGGCGGGCCAACGTGATGCACGCCGGACTTCCTTTTATCGAATTAATGCCTCCAGGTGTTGACAAGGCTTTCGGCCTAAAGAAATTGTGTGACCAACGCCGAATCACTT
>DUBN01000022.1:0-12723 GCA_012960315.1 Acidimicrobiia bacterium | reverse complement strand
ATACTCAAAGCGTCGCCAATGAAGTGACTTGTGCCAATGTCGCAGATGGTGTCGCGAAAGTTCTTGCAGAAATGATGAGTGGTTAATCCACACCAGTCGTCAGCAAGTCCAATAACGCGGCGTGCACAAGTTCTATCTCGTGACGTTCCACAAACTCATTTCGAGTATGAGCTATCGATGCGTCGCCAGCTCCAAAGTTCGAGGCGGGAATGCCGTGCTCGGCGAAGCGTGCAACGTCGGTCCAACCCAGTTTCGCTCGGACTTCGAGGTCGTTGCGAGTGATGAGGGTCCGCAAAAGTGGGTGACCGAGCGCGGGCATCGCCCCTTGGGCATGATCATCGATGATTAGCTCGTCATAAGGTCCGAGTTGTTCCGCTACATGGCTTTGCGCTTCCTCAGGACTGCGATCCGGCGCGTATCTAAGGTTCACAGTGAGAGTTGCTTGGTCGGGCACGACGTTGCCTGCCACGCCTCCTTCGACATATACCGCTTGCATTGCTTCGCGATATTCACAGCCGTCGACTACTGGACGCCGCCCTTCGTAGCTGTTCAGGGATTCCAGCACTCGCCCAAGCCGATGAATGGCGTTGAGGCCTTTCCAGGGTCGAGCGGTGTGAGCGCGCTCACCTTTGTAGACCGCCTTCACGCGGAGGGTGCCCTGACATCCCGCCTCAATTGTTGCGGACGTTGGCTCACCCAACAGCGCGACGTCGCCTGCAACTAGTTCGGGTCGTAGATCGAATAACTGTTTCAGTCCATTGTGCTGGGCTGCCACTTCCTCACAGGAATAAAAAACGTAGGTCACGTCGACTGCGGATTCGTGTACAGCGAGAGCCGTTGCTAGTTGAGCAGCAAGGCTGCCCTTCATGTCACAAGCGCCTAGGCCGTAGAGGCGGTCTCCCTCGATTCGGGCACCTTGATTGTTATTCGCCGGGACGGTGTCTAGGTGGCCGGCAATAACAATTCGGTGTTCTCGACCTTGTTCAGAACGTGCGACGACGTTGTCTCCGAGACGGTGTACAGCCAAATGGGAAGCCGTGTGGAGACGCGATTCGAAAAGATCAGCCAGCGCTGTTTCTTGATGACTCTCTGATGGCACGTCAACCAGTTCGGCCGCCAAGTCGAGAAGATCGATCACCGGCCCAAGGGTACGGTCTGATCGTGAAGAGCCGTCAACTCGTTCCAAGTCGTTGCTCTAAGAGTCCGATTCTTTCATCAGGTTGCACTGCAGCGACACGCACGTGCTCTGCACCGCTGGACCCGTAGAACTCACCCGGTGAAGCCAGGAGACCGATTTGCTCAACGAGTTGACGGGTAAAAGCCCAAGCATCACCGTTGGGAGCGGGCACCCACAGATAGAAGCCCCCTCTCGGGAGATTCGTTTCGACTCCCATCGTTGTCATCACCTTTGACAAACGTTGTAGACGGGCGAGATAGGTTTCTCGTTGCTTGTTCACATGTTCTTGGTCGGAGAGCGCCGCTATGGCTGCTGCTTGGGCCGGCCCAGGCACCATAAAACCTGCGTGCTTGCGAACTTCGCGTAAGTAGCCAACCAAGTCGCGGTCACCCGCGTAGAAACCCACACGAACTCCTGCAAGATTCGACCGTTTCGATAGCGAGTGCACAGCGACCACGCCTTGGGTGCCTGTAGCCAGAATCGTGCGGGGAGGCCCATCCCATGTGAATTCGCTGTAACACTCGTCGCTAAATACCGGCACTTGGTGCGATCGTCCCCATGCCGCTGCTGCTTCTAGGTCATCAAGGCCCCCAGCTGGATTTCCTGGGGTATTGACCCACAACAGAAGGGCGCGAGCCCGGTCTTCAGGGGCGATGGCGTCTAGTCGTATAGACCAATTTGCATCCACTGGTACTGGAACAGCCCGACAACCCGCCAAGACCGCCCCCATTTCATAGCTCGGGTAGCTGATCGCTGGATACAAAACCGTGTCGCGGTCGGGGTGCCGCAATTTCATCCAGTGAGGTAGCCCTACGACGAATTCTTTGGTACCTACGGCAGCCGCAATCTCCTGGGCCGGGTCCAGTTGACAACCGAGTCGGATCGACATCCATGCAGCGACCGCTTCTCTAAATTCGGGGGTTCCGATAGACGGTGGATAGCCGCGTTCTGTATCTGAGCTGCCTAGAGCTGCAACAACTCCCGGAGGTGGCGCATCGAAGGGTGTCCCAATTGAACAGTCGACAATCCCGCCTTGGTGGTGGGCGCCCAAAGGTTTGAGTTCATCGAGTCGCTCATAGGGGTAAGGCGGTGGGTTGAAGCCTTTCTTCTGTGTCATCCAACTCTCCCTGAAACATCGCGGACAATGAAGTCCGAGAGGAGACTTTGAGAGACTTCATCTAAACGTGCCTGAATGCGGGTGCCATGCTCTTCGTGTTGCTCTAGCAAGACTTCACCTTCTCGATGTGTTGCGGCCAATATGTCACCTCTGCTCCAAGGAATTAACAGTTCCACTATTTGGGTGAGGCTCCGCAGTCGGTCACCGATCGAAGAGAGGAGCCGGTCCAATCCTGCACCAGTTCGAGCCGAAACCCCCAGGGAGCCTTCATGATGACGCAGAAGGTGGTCTATGCCGCCGTCATCAAGTTGGTCGACTTTATTAAAAACCGTAAATTCGGGTACGTCTCCAGCCCCAATCTCGCGCAGCACTGACCGCACCGCTTCCATTTGGGCTTCGGGGTCAGACCCGGAGCCGTCCACGACGTGAAGAAGTAGGTCGGCCTCCGCCACTTCTTCAAGAGTAGATTTGAATGCTTCAACTAGACCGGTCGGCAATCTTTGGATAAAGCCAACGGTGTCGGTGATCAACACCGTTTCACCACCGGGGAGCGGTAGACGTCGAGTTGTAGCGTCCAGAGTTGCGAAAAGGCGATCTTCTACCAGCACTTCAGCGCCAGTCAGATGGTTCAACAAAGTGGATTTCCCAGCATTGGTGTATCCAACGATCGCTACGGTATGAAAGCGGGAGCGTCGACGAGATTTCCGCTGATTTTTTCTGGTTCGTCTTAGCCCAGTGAGGTCTTTTTCTAATTTGGCCAATCGACGTTGGATACGCCGACGGTCTACCTCAAGTTTTGTCTCACCGGGCCCCCGAGTGCCGATCCCTCCGCCCTGTTGACTGAGTTGATCACCTCTCCCCCGTAATCGCGGTAACCGATATTTCAGTTGAGCTAACTCAACTTGTGCTTTCCCCTCCAACGTTGTCGCATTCTGAGCGAAAATATCCAGAATCACTGCCGTGCGGTCTAACGCTGTTCGCTTAAGAATTTTTTCCAAGTTGAACTGTTGTGCCGGGCTGAGTTCGTCATCAAAAACCACGGTGTCGGCATCCGACGCCTCTGAGGTTGCGTGGATCTCACTTGCCTTGCCTTTTCCAACATATGTAGCCGGGTCTGGTGCGTCTCGCTTTTGGATCACTCGATCAATCGGGTCCGCGCCAGCTGTATCCACAAGCCGGGCAAGCTCATCGAGGTTGGCTTCCACTTGATCGGTTGAGGAGCCAGGGAATCGGACTGCCACCAAAACAATTTGTTCCCGAAATGACCGGTCGATGAGACCCGTGGCTTCTCCGGCGAACTCACCGAAGCCACCTCGGTGTGAGGACTCACCGTTCCGATCATCGGGGGAATCGTTCATATGGGAAGTTCGATACTGGCAACGTAAACTGTTGGACCGATGAGAAGTGGGTGTTCGTTGGCTACCACTTGCACTTCTCCTCCAGTCATCCGAACGTTCACCTGCTGTTTCACTAATCCCCACTGATGTGCGCGAACCGCGGCCGCTGTCGCACCAGTTCCACATGCTTGGGTAACTCCCACTCCGCGCTCCCACACCAGCATGTCGAGGTTGTCGGCGTCGTTTGGGTCTGCAGCGACGCATTCGACGTTTATTCCTTGCGGATAGAGAGTTTCGTATCGTGCGCCGAGTTCGCCGATATCAACTGCCGCTAAGTCGTCGACAACAACAACGAGGTGTGGGTTTCCGAGATCAGCGGTGCCTACCAAGGACCCCGCTGTCTCTGCTAAAATCTGGTCATCTACCCCGGGGCCGGGACCGACCGGCCCCATGTTGACCGAAGCCTCGGCGTGGGTGCCGTCACTGTCGATCTCGACCTGTCGGCGCCCGCCGGTGGTGTCGATCTCAAGGGAAGTAGCTCCTGTTCCATGAGCCATGGCATGGGCTTGGGCAAGGCATCGGATGCCGTTGCCACTCATTTCGGCGATCGACCCGTCGGCGTTGTGCAGCAGCATCGTTAAATCGGCGCCATTATTACCTGGGAGCCCTAACACAAGGCCGTCTGCTCCGATGCCGGTTCGACGGGCGCAAATTTCGCGAGCAAACGATGCCAAAGCATGGGGGGCCTGGTCCACTAGCCCGACAAGAAAGTCGTTACCTAAACCGTGATGTTTAGTTAGTCGCATAGAGAACTCCCAGTCCATTCTCACAGTTCCGGGCGCGATTACTGCGACGAAATTTCATTAATCAGTGCGTTGATCTCGTGGGGTTGCACCCATTCCACTCGTGGATCACGCCGAAACCAACGTTGCTGACGTCGCGCAAACCGTTTGGTGCGCCGCACAGCAAGTTCGAGAGCGTCTTCTAGAGAAGTCTCTCCCCGAACATGAGCAAGCAGTTCTTTGTACCCCAGGGCTTGACCTGCGCTGTGCGCCAAATCGTGGTCGGCTAACTCTCGAACCTCTTCGAGAAAGCCAGCTTCCATTTGTTCCAAATAGCGCTGTCTGATTCGCTGATCAAGGTGATCGCGGTTGATGTCAACTCCAATTATTCGGTAAGGCACCTCAGGGTAATGATCCAAACCTGGACCGAAAGAAGAAAAGGGTTGACCGGTTCCCAGAGTCACCTCCAATGCTCGAATAATGCGACGCCGGTTGCTGGCCTCCATGCGAGCTGCCCCGTTGGGGTCGAGTTCTCGTAGCCGTTTATGGAGACTTTCCGTATCTTCTTCAGTCTCTAACTTTGATGCGATGTCGTTGAAGCGCGGAGGGGGCGTCAACCGATCGACTACTGCTCTCACATACAAACCGGTCCCTCCGACGAGAAGCGGTATCGCGTTTCGTTCTTGGATCTCTAATCGCGCTAAGTCGTGGGCAGTTTGAAAGTCGACAAGTGAAAAGGGAACATCAGGTTCGACGAGGTCAATTAAGTGGTGACGGACCTCCGCCTGGTCTGCTGGGGTGGGTTTGGCGGTCCCTATGTCCATTCGCCGGTATACCTGCATCGAATCAACAGACAGCAGTTCAACTCCAGCGGTTCGTCTAGCGATTTCCAGTGCACACGCGGATTTCCCGGACGCAGTCGGCCCTACAAGCACGATGGGCTGCTCACACAATCCTTCGCGAGTAGTCAGGAGGCGACCACCGGTATTCGCGTTCGATGTTTGGGCGCCGCGGTCACTTCGACTAACTCCCCTATGAGATTGAAGGTGCGAGCGTCGGTTACGTTCACCTGGGCATAGGACCCAGGCCTGATTGGCTGATTCGCTGGGAAGTGAACCAGCCGATTGTGGCGGGTTCGTCCTGTCAACATATTCGGGTCGCGCTTTGAGCGGCCCTCCACAATGACCTCTTCGTGATGCCCAATTCTGGACTCGTTTCCCAGTCGACTGGAACGCTCAATAACTTTGCGTAAGCGTTCCATCCGCGTCGACGCAACTGAAGAAGTTACGTATTTGTCGACAAGTTCTGCGGCTTGAGTTCCTGGGCGCGGGGAGTACACAAAGGTGTATGCGTTATCAAACCTGGCTTCGGCCGCTACCTCTAACGTTTTCTCAAAGTCACGGTCACTCTCCCCTGGAAACCCGACAATGATGTCGGTGCTAAGAGCTAGATCAGCAATTTCGAGCCGAGCGGCGTGAACCTTTGCCAGGTAACGGTCCGCTGTGTAGCCACGGTGCATGGCCGATAGGACCTCATCGCTACCTGATTGGAGGGGAAGATGCAGGTGCTCGCATATTTCGGCGACTTCTGCCATCGCGGTGATGGTTTCGGGGCGTAAGTCCTTCGGGTGTGGACTGGTGTAGCGGACGCGACGAATCCCTTCTACTTCTGAGACAGAGCGAAGTAAATCGGAGAAAAGTGGGCGAGCTGTGTGGCTTCCGGCGACCCATACTTTCCCCGCGAGATCTTCAGCGCCTGGAGGCAGTTCAGCGCCCCGAAGTTTGAGTGTGAGATCTCGACCGTAGCTATTCACGTTCTGCCCTAAAAGAGTGACCTCGGTGATACCGGAAGCCGCTAATTCTTCAACTTCTTTGACAAGCTCGTTGTAAGGGCGAGAAATTTCTCGGCCGCGGACCGCTGGCACGATACAAAAAGCGCACGAATTGTCGCATCCGATCTGAATAGTCACCCAGGCGGCGTAGCTGGCATCTCGTTTGACGGGAAGTGCTGAAGGAAAGACTTCCGACTCTTCAATTATTTCGGTTATCGGGCCGCTGATGCGAGCCTCGGCCAACAATCCAGTTGCTCGCGCGACGTTGTGAGTACCGAAAACAACATCGACGTGGGGGGCTTTGTCTTGAATCATTTCACGATCTTTTTGAGCGAGACATCCGCCAACTGCGATCTGGAGATCAGGGCGTTCCTTCTTTAACTTCTTCAGGTTTCCCAGTTGCCCGTACAGCTTGTTGTCCGCATTTTCTCGAATACAGCATGTGTTCAGAACGATGACGTCAGCGTCGTCAAAAGAGTCGGTTTGCTCCAACCCATCCATTTCGAGCAGGCCCGCTATGCGTTCAGAATCATGTTCGTTCATCTGGCACCCGTAGGTGCGGACCACATACTTTCCACTCACGCTCAACAGGGTATTGGGCATCGGAGGTAGTCATGGAGTTGAATCTCACTGTGAGCAATTCGATTGACGGTACGCGGCCATGGGCAGAAGACGTTCCTGAAGGACGTTTGATTAACCGCGGGCACCCTGCCGGCGACCTTTTGGAAGCGTACGACTGGAAGGTATTGCACCGAGGTGTTGGCGAGCTCCTGCTGGAATGCCATCTTCCAGAGGGTTGTCTCAATCCCAAAAAACAATTGTTTGGTGGGTTTACCGGCGCGTATGTAGATCTCATTGCGCTCTACACGTCAAGGACCGATTCAAACCCTCCGGCAGGGTTCCAATCAACAATAAATATGCGTGTTGATTACTTCGAACCGATTTGTGAAGGCATATTCAACATCGAGGGGCGTGTATTGAACAGGCGGGGGAAGAACCGTCTTATTTCAGTTCAGATCCGCCAGAGTGAAACCACTGCGGTATACGGCTTAGTGACCCTGCGCGATACGGGGGAATGAGAGTGTTCGGCGGCTCTGTCCCCGGAACACGATTTGAAGAACAGAACGAAATTATCGTTGGGTGAAAACGAAGTGATCTGCCATGTTGTCTCGAATGTGGGACATGTGCCCTAAATATTGCTTCATTGTCCCGTTGTAGTTGCCGTCCTGTCGCCGATTCTCTGCTCCTTCGAAGTTGTAATACCCCGGGGTGCAGTCCTGGTTTCGGTTGGTTTTTCCTCGGTGAGCAATGACTTCTTGAACCCACCACTCTTCTGCGTCGGTGTCGCAGTCCAAGCTGTGAATACCGTTGTTGCGCACAAAGTCGATGCACTCAGCAATATGTTCTCCTTGGCTATTGAGAACATCGGTCAGGTTGAACGCAAAGAACGCTTGGTATCCACCCATGATGAAAAGGTTTGGGTAGCCCTGGGAGTGAATCCCGACCAGAGTTCGTATTCCATCAACATATTTCTCGTTGAGTTCCTGACCATCTTCGCCTTCGATTCGGTTGTAAATCCCCGTTTGTTGGACTTCGAATCCGGTGGCGTAAATGAGCACGTCGACCTCGTACTGCGTACCGTCGAATACCGGTCCCGCTTCGCTAATTTCGGTGATCCCTTCGCCTTTAGTATCGACGAGCGTGACGGTGGGGAGATTGAACGTCGGTAGATATTCATTGTGGAAGCAGGGCCGCTTGCACATCAGCATGTACCACGGCTTTAACGACTCTGCGGTCGCAGGATCTTCAATAACTTCGTCAATCCGTTTGTGGATCCGCATCATGGCATCGATGTTGGCGTTTTCTTGGCGTCGAATCTTTTCTTCGCGTGACAACGCCGCTCTGCGTGCTTTTACTGCGTCTGAAATTTGTGGTCCTTCGATAGCTCGAGTGCGTCGCTCAGATTGCCAGCCCGGCTCCAAGGTCGCAGCCCACTCAGGGTCGGTCTCCCAATCGTCTCGCACGTCAATCGATGATGGAGTTCGCTGAAAAACAATTAATTCTTTTGCAGCTTTGCCTAATTGCGGTATCGCTTGAACGGCACTCGCGCCCGTTCCGATTATCCCAACACGTTTGTCTCGCAAACCTTCAAGCTCTGAGCCTGTGTATTCGTAATCCCATCGAGATGTGTGAAATGAATGGCCGGCGAACCGTTCGATACCGTCGATTTTTGCAAGCTTTGGTTTTGAGAGCGTGCCATTTGCGCAAATCACAAATTGAGCACGAATGGTGTCACCGCGGTCAGTCCCCACATGCCACATCTCTGTGGCCTCATCCCAAATCGTTGAGGTCACTGTGGTGCCGAAAACGGCGAGTTCGTAAAGATTGAAACGTTCAGCTATTTGTTTGCAGTATTGAAAAATCTCTTCGCCGCCAGCGTAGTGACGGCTCGGGACGTACCCCGTCTCGTCGAGAAGTGGCAAATAGTCGTAGGCCACAACATCGCACGCAACTCCCGGGTAGCGATTCCAGTACCAAGTGCCTCCCACGTCGGCTCCGCGTTCAACAATCCTGATGCTCTCGACGCCCTTCTCTCTGAGCCGAGCCGACGTCAGCAGCGCTGAGAACCCGCCGCCGATGAACAGCACCTCCACCGAATCATCAATGACTTCGCGCTCAGCGACTTCATCCCCGTAAGGGTCTACTGCGTACTTGGCTAAGTCGCCGGTCAAGTCTGACGTGTAGCCATCTGTGCCTGGCGGTCGATAACCAAGCCGCACGTCACGTTCGTCAGCATATTTGTTCTTGATGTTGTCGTAGTAGTCCTGAGGTGGACTTGTTTGCGCCTCGCGCGTGTAATCAAAGTTAAAGACGTTCTGTGGCTTTTCTTGGTTGTCAGTCATCACCCTCATCCCCGAATGAACGTTGGAACACGTCTAAACCTACAGCGCTTGCAGATTAGGCCGCTGGTTTCAGTAAAGGGGATTCACAGGGTTAAGGCAAAACACCGCGACCGTTGGGCTGAAAGATTGTTCCTCAGAAATTGCCAGAGACGGTCTCGTGATTAGCTAATCCTCAACGACTTCTACTACTTCATTTTCGTCGTTATCGACTGCGTCATCGCTTGACGAATCACCCATACCGAGTTGCGTTCTTATTCGGCCGTCAATTTCGACCATGATCTCAGGGTTCGCTGTCAGGAATTGTTTTGCGTTCTCTCTGCCTTGGCCCAGCTGTTCACCTTCATAGGTGTACCAAGCACCAGATTTTTTGACGATGCCTTGCTCCACGCCAACGTCTACCAGTGACCCTTCACGACTGATTCCCTTGCCATACATAATGTCGAATTCGGCCTGTCGGAATGGAGGTGCGACCTTGTTTTTGACGACTTTGATCCGAGTGCGGCTACCGGTGACCTCGCCATCGGATTTGATGGCTTCTATCCGACGGATATCTATACGAATCGAAGAGTAGAACTTTAGGGCTCGGCCGCCAGGTGTTGTTTCGGGACTGCCGAACATAACGCCGATCTTTTCTCGTAACTGGTTGATGAAGATGACGATGGTATTTGTTTTACTCAGATTGGCGGTGAGTTTTCGTAAGGCTTGTGACATCAATCGAGCTTGTAAGCCGACATGGGTATCGCCCATTTCGCCTTCAATTTCAGCTCTTGGTGTAAGCGCTGCGACTGAGTCGATAACGACAACATCAATAGCTCCCGAACGAATCAACATGTCCGTAATTTCAAGAGCTTGCTCACCAGTGTCCGGCTGGGAGATAAGTAGTTCATCTACATCAACACCGATGTTCTTGGCATAATCCGGGTCCATGGCATGCTCAGCATCTACATAAGCGCAGATCCCTCCCGTGCGCTGGGCTTCCGCCACGACGTGCATCGCCAAGGTGGACTTTCCCGATGCTTCAGGACCGTAAATCTCAACAACTCGCCCTCGCGGAAGACCCCCAATGCCAAGAGCCACGTCGATTGCCAAACTGCCTGATGACAGAGCTTCAACTTTCATTTGGCCGCGCTCACCCATTTTCATGACAGCGCCTTCACCAAATTGACGTTCAATCTGCGCCAGTGCCATATCGAGTGCCTTTTCTCGTTCCACGCTGCTGTCCTCCTCGGACGTATCTTTGACTTCAGGTGAAGCCAGGTTCAGTGATCGGGCAAATGTCTTACCCGATTGGTGGAAACCGTACGAACAGGGTCGGACCCCGAAACCGAACGGACATTGTCACGATACACCCGAACACTTGTTCGGGCAAGCATCGAACAAGTGTTCTTCTCGGACGTAGTCACGGCACAGACCCGAAGAAACCGCGAGACTCTCAGAATGACTAATCACCTAGCTGATGAAGATTTCGAGCTCCTTCAAATTGAACGCACCGATGGGGTGGCCTTCGTCACAATCGAAGCTCCACCTATCAACGTGATGACGCCATCGTTATTTCGCGAGCTGGCTAAGTTCGGGGCTCAGGTGGCCGAAGATGACTCCGTTCGAGTTGTCGTACTGCGCAGCAACGACCCAGACTTTTTTATTGCCCATTTTGACGTTTCTGCGATTCTGAGTTTCCCAACCGATGGTCCTGCGCAACGGCCGTCAGAGATCGGTGGGTTCCATTTGATGTGTGAGACCTATAGGAAGATGCCAAAAGCAACGATTGTGGAAATTGGCGGTCGCGTGGGAGGCGGAGGCAGCGAGCTTTCTATGTCATGTGACATGCGGTTCGGTGCAATAGGGAAAACCGTCGTCAATCAAATGGAAGTTCCCCTTGGAATCCTCCCCGGCGGCACAGGAACTCAGCGGTTGCCGCGTCTAGTCGGCCGAGGTCGCGCCATGGAAATCATCCTGGGAGGCGTCGACATTGACGCGAAGACCGCCGAGGAGTGGGGATATCTGAATCGGGCCTTACCACCCGAAGAGCTTCGGCCATTTGTCACTGATCTTGCTTTTCGGATCGCTGCTTTCCCACCACAAGCAGTGGCTTTAGCCAAGGAGGCAGTGAACAACGCTGACACTCTGCCGTTGAGAGACGGCTTGCTAGAGGAGCAGTACCTATTCCAAAAACTTTTACGCACTGATGAGGCGGAGCCAGCAATGCGGAATTTCTTGGAGATCGGCGGACAGACCCGTGAGGGAGAGATTCGAATGGGACAGTTGGCCCGAGAAATTGGTGGTTCTTGAGTTAGTCAGCTAGTCAGCTGTCGGATTTCAAGTAGACCATTTGAATCTGATCCGAGAAGTGTTATCTAAATTCTGGGGCGACCTGTTCGATGAAAAGATCCATCGATTCTTTTTTCCGTTTCAAGGGCCCAAATGTGAAGTCCGGAACGATTAGTTCATCAAGTCCGACTTCGCGGTATTGACCCACAATGTCGATCACCTCTGCGGGTGTACCGACAATGGTTGCTCGCCCAAAGTCTTGGTCTCGAAGCCGAGAGATTTTCTCTTCGTCTTCGGAAATAAACATGAGGGCGCAAGCGGACCGTTGAATACTGCTCGGGTCGCGTCCCACATCCTCGCAATGGGCATCCAACACACCACACAATTCTTGGATATCGCTTGGCATCCCCCAGTAATTCCATTCATCTGCGTGCATGGCAGCGGTCCGTAAAGTCCGCTTACGTCCGCCCCCTCCGATAAGGAGCGGCACTTTGGTTTGTATCGGTTTCGGGTCCAACGGGGCGTCGGTCAACGTGTAATGCGCTCCTTGATACTCAGTGCGAACATTGGCAAGAAGTGACGTAATGATCTCTACCGCCTCGTCAAGCCGATCAAGTCGCCCTTTAAGCGTCGAGAAATCAAAACCGTATTTCTCGTGTTCGTTCTCTTGCCATCCCGCTCCGATACCCAGAACGACACGTCCACCAGATATGTGATCAACCGTTGTCGCAATCTTGGCGGTCAGGGCTGGATTGCGGTAGGTGTTACCTGCAACTAGGGGGCCGATGCGAACTCGAGGCACCGACGCGGCGATAGCGGCCAGCACGGACCATGCCTCGTGAATTGGTTGATCAACGTTCTCTTCGTTGGGCATGAAATGATCGGCGTACCAGATGCCATCCCATCCGGTGGCCTCGGCGTAGCGGCACCCTTCAAGGGTGTCTTCCCATGATTGCCCATTACCTGTCCAGAAGCTGAAGCGCATGCAAACAGCCTTTCAGAAGTGGGGGCGATTTGCTTATTCGAACTGATACGGAAGCGACAGCCGGTTAACCGTCGTGTGGGTGGGGCCTCCGACGCCAAGGACACTCTGAACTAATTCCAGTTCAGTGACTACGAACGAGCCCGATACGGCCGTGCCCTCCAATTTTGCTCTGTTAGCGTCCTTGACGCGTCCCAGTGTGAGGTGACCAACGAAAGAGAGCTGGTTCTTAAGTGATTCGTGAGGTTTCACCGACTTCTGTACTTGGTGGGCTAGATCCGTCAAGCCACCGACGGGTACCACCAAGTTGTTCCTACCGAGCAGAG
>DUBN01000021.1 GCA_012960315.1 Acidimicrobiia bacterium | reverse complement strand
GTGTTCCCAGCTGTTCAAAATTTGATGTTGGCTGCTCGAGCATTGGGATATGGAGGTGTCATCACCGGCTGGCACACCTACGTCGAAGAAGAACTCCGCAGCCTTCTCAACATCCCCGAAGAAGTTGCCATTCACGCGACGATTCCAATGGGGAAACCCGCCGGTCGACATGGCCCAGTACGACGTCGACCCTTGGCTGAAATTGTGTACGAAGACCAGTGGGGACTTGACGCGCCGTGGGTCCATGACCCAGAAGGCACCGAATTCGCCTCTGCTGGTCCACCAAAAGGCACACCTGTCGAGCCAAGTATCAGAAAATGAGAGTCACGACTCTTGAGCGAGCGCTTCAGCTCGAGCCGCAACTTCAGTAACCGGCACCCCGAGGGCCTCTGCCGCTTCTAGGGCGTGATCGAATTCTGCTTTGGCACGAAAGTTGCTGACCTTGACGTCAATGCGATGCCCATCAACGGACACGGTCACTATTTGCCTCGCCGCGACGGTTCGTTCGATTTGTCGTGAGCGCACACCCAATGTGCCTGTTGTCGACATCATTACGTCAACCAAACTGGGTGCATCAGTTGGTGTTGCTAGTACTGACAGAGTGTGAGCTGGCCGACCCTTTTTCATCACGATAGGAGTCACCCACGCATCCAAAGCACCCGCGTCGACTAACTGGCTGATTGCGTGACCTAAAACTTCACCAGTTACGTCGTCCAGATTCGTTGACAGCTCAGTGACTTTTTCAACTCTCTCATCGTGTCTGTTGACGTGCCAACGATGACCTGGGTGACATTTGCACGGTCAACTAAATCACGAGTACCCGCGCCATAACCCGATCCGCTGATTGTCATGTCGGGCATCGGACCAACCCGATCAGCTAAGGCCTTGATGATCGCTGCGCCGGTAGGTGTTGTGAGTTCCATGTCAACGTCAACGCTCACTGTTGGGATGCCCTCAAGAAGATTGACGACCGCTGGTGGCGGGTTCGGCAAAATGCCGTGTGCGGCCGAAATTGACCCCACACCCACCGCGACTGGTCCGCTAGCCACCTCGTCAATGTTGAGTGATTCAAGTGCCGCGCATGACCCCACGATGTCAACAATCGCGTCGAGCGCACCAACCTCATGAAAATGCACTTCATCAGGGGGCAACCCATGCACTTTGCCTTCTGCGATGGCAAGTGTTTCGAACACAGCGAGGGCTCGTGTTCTAACCCGCTCAGGAAGCGAGGCTTGTTCGAGCATCGAACGAATATCGGACCAATGCCGATGGTGGTGTTGTTCAGGTGCATCGACAACAGCTCTCGTCGCACGGATACCGTTCCGGTCGACCTGTTCGGTGGTCAGCGACCAACCGTCAATGTTGAGGCCTTCAAGAGTAGAGACCACAAAACTCAGCTCTGCTCCAGCATCAAGCAACGCCCCTAACGTCATGTCTCCCGCTATGCCAGCAAAAGGATGCAACCATGCCACGTTTCGTGTCGTCATGACCGATCCCTGAGGTCAAGGATGCGCATCGCGGCCATCGCCGCACCGAATCCGTTATCAATGCCAACGACCGTGATCCCCGCTGCGCACGCGGCGTGCATCGCCAAAAGAGCAGTGACACCTTCAAGGGCCGCTCCATAACCAACACTGGTCGGTACTGCGATGATGGGTGCAGCACTCAATCCGCCCACCGCGGTGGCTAGTGCCCCTTCCATTCCCGCAATAGTGATGATGACCTCCGCGTCGAGCAAGGTGTCAAGTTCGGCCAGCAATCGGTGGTGTGACACCGTGAGCGTTGAGCACAGCACACGCTTCGTCAGCGACAGGAAGGTCAGCTGTTCCCGCACAAGCGACAACGAAATTTGCGTTGCGTGGAGTTGCCGGGCGCCATATCACCGTGGAGCCAACGACGGTTGCGTCACCATGTGCTTGTAGCACCGCATCGATTTGTTCGTCGTTTGCTCGAGTGAGTAGCACGGGCCCTGTGCCGTTGTCGAGGAGCTCAGCAACGATGGAAACACAGTGTTCGGGGGACTTGTTGGGGCCGTAAATGGCTTCTGGGGCGCCGGTGCGAAGGCTGCGATGATGATCGATTCGTGCGTGCCCAAGGTCGGCAAATGGGAGGCGTCGTAAGGAATTCAGGGCGTCGTCGGGCCCAATGTTTCCGGCTTTTACCTGTTCGAGGAGCTCGCGGAGCTCTTTTTCGTTCATGATCCTCGGTTCCGCAGGCGTATCCTGCCATGGCGTGACCACTAATGAGCCAACTATGCGTGTGGAACTTGTGCCACCCGCAACGCGGGTTGGTTTTATGGGTCCCAGCGGCACGTTCACTGAACAAGCCCTTTTAAGTCAATCTGATCTTGCGGCTGCCGACACTCATCCTTTCGATTCGATCCCAGATGTTCTCAATGCTCTCACCACTGGCGCTGTTGATCTGGGGTTTGTTCCTATCGAAAACGCCATTGAAGGGGCAGTGAACGTCACTCAAGACGCGTTAGCTTTTGACCTTGATTTGTGTATTCAACGCGAAGTTATTTTAGATGTTCAGTTGAATTTGTTGGCGTTGCCAGGCACCGAACTCGAAGATATTCATACCGTTGTGTCATTCCCTGTGGCAGTGGCTCAGTGCCGAGCGTTTCTTCGCGAACATCTTCCTCAGGCGAAAATCGAAGCCGCGACGTCAACCGCTGAGGCTGCCCGACAAGTTGGCGAGCAGCGCCTTAGTGGTGTGGCAACAATTTCGAACCCGTTAGCCGCGGAACTTTATGGTCTTGTAGCGGTCGCGGAAGCCGTCGAAGATCACGTAGGAAATCAGACACGGTTTTTGTTGTTGGCTCGCGAAGGTGTTCCCGCCGCAACTGGGCATGACAAAACCAGTGTGGTGGTGTTCCAACAGGCGAACGAACCTGGGAGCCTGTTGGCGATCTTGCATGAGTTCGCTGCACGAAACATTGACTTGTCGCGACTGGAGTCGCGACCCACACGTCGCGTATTAGGCGATTACTGCTTTTTGTTGGATTTCGAAGGGCACATTGGTGACGAAGTGGTCTCAGATTGTTTACGGGACCTCAAAATGAAACAAGGAAACATCAAATTTTTGGGGTCGTACCCTGCTGCTGGTGGTGAAGGCGAACAGGTTCGTCGAGACAGCAACGCCAACTGGCGTGAAGCTGCCGACTGGGTTCAAGAACTCCGCGACCAGATCGGTCGCTGAGATAACGCGGAGGGAGGGGGATTCGAACCCCCGGAGGCTTGCACCTCGACGGTTTTCAAGACCGTTGCAATCGTCCGCTCTGCCACCCCTCCAAGACTGACGGTATCGGTCTGTTGTGGTCGAAACACCATCATTTCGCTGAGAGAATGTTGGAGTGAACATCGAACCGTTAACGCCGCACCTCGGAGCCCAAATCGACGGGTTCGATTTGGGAGATCTTTCTGGAGGTCGGGCAGACCAACTCGAAGAGATGTTTTATACACACCGGGTGCTGGTGTTTCGGGGACAGAACCTTGACCGCGAGTCCCATAAAGCGGTCGGACGTGTTTTTGGTGAACTCCACGTCCACCCCTCCAAAAAGGCGTTTGGGATCAAAGGAGACCCCGAAATCTTCAAAGTTCGCGCTGAAGCAGACACCGTCAAAGTGAACGGTGGGCGCTGGCATATGGACGTGTCGTGTGACGAGAACCCTCCCACAGGTTCGATTCTTCGACTGCTTGAGCTGCCACCCCACGGCGGCGACACAGTGTTCTGTGACATGAGTCGAGCGTTCGAAACGCTGTCGGGTCCGATGCAACGAATGCTCACAGAACTCGATGCGCGCCATGACGGACAACGAGACTTGCGTTGGTACGGACTCACACCAGACCCTGGTCAAACATATCCGTCATGGGTTCACCCCGTCGTTACCGCGCACCCGGTGTCAGGGCGGCCAGTTCTTTTTGTGAACGAAGGGTTCACTGAAGACATCGTCGACATGTCCTATGACGAAAGTCGCGCCATTCTCACCATGTTGTTCGACCACGTTGCCCGCAACCCAGGTTTGCAATGCCGAGCGACGTGGGAGCCCGGGACAGTGGTGATGTGGGATAACCGCGCAGTCCAACACTTCGCCGTGCACGACTACGCACCCCACCCCCGGCTCGGTGAACGGGTCTCTGTTGTTGGAAAAGGGTCACCGATCGCGTGGGGACGAGACGCATCTGCGGCGTAAGATGTCGCCGGTTGCTTGAACATTCTTTGAATGTGAAAGTCAACTACTGGCGGTTCGCCGTCAAGGAGAGGTGACAGAGTCTGGTCGAATGTGCTTCCCTGCTAAGGAAGTGACTGCTCACGCGGTCCGTGGGTTCAAATCCCACCCTCTCCGCCACTTAAATCCGTGGGGTTTCAACCACCCAGGTCGATTGCGTACACTGCGGTCCTCAACAAGCGCCTCTAGCTCAATTGGATAGAGCGTCTGGCTACGGACCAGGAGGTTGGGGGTTCAATTCCCTCGAGGCGCGCTAAAGCAACACCTGGTTGAGTGCTCGCGCTCCCGGGAAGACAAGCAGGACTAGTTCGATTGTCTCAGCTTTGCCTTACTGTGATTGATAGCTCAATGAGTCCACAAGAGTCATTGGGTGGGGCGTTGGGTTTGTATATGAGGTTTATGGCACTGACTCCCTTCGGCGCCCACGGCGTTGGTGTCGCGGCCCTGGTGCGATATTTGATGCCGATGTTCTGGGTGATTGCTGGGGTGATCGGTATCGTGCGCACTCTTCCTGCCCGGAGATTGGTCAGCCAAGCACTGAAGGACATCAAAATCAGCAGCCGCTTAGCACCAGAGCTGTAAAGCGTCATCAAACATTTTTGAACACAGGTCTGACACCGAGAAACGAACGACGCAGAAACTCGACACAGACCGAAAAAGATAATTATCTTTTTCACGCCACGACCCGCGACGTGAATACTTAACTCTGAGGACTGACTTCGAAGCTAAAAGGCGAGGACAGCTCCACTAATTCGCTTGCCTGGAAGAGTTGAGCTGGACGCCCTTTTCCTGACGATTCTCGGGGTGAGCTACCCGTTGGGTGAATGAAGCCAGGGGTGTTGCGAACTTTGCGATGAAAGTTCCCGGCAGAAATACTTGTGTTGAAGACGGCCTCGTACACCCTTTGGAGTTCATTCATGGTGAACGTGGGTTGACATAGTTGGGTAGCGAGAGAGGTGTGTGTGAGTGAGCGTCGCAATGCCCGCACCACGTCCGATGCGATGTCGGCATGATCGAACGCGAAACGGAACTCATCTGATGTGAACTCACTGATCGCAACGACACGAGCATTCGAGGGTTCTCCACCGGCTGCAACGTCAAGATCGATGTTGGCGGCTACTCCCCAATAGACCACACTGACAGATCGGTGACGTGGGTCTCTGTCTGGATGCCCGTAGACACCGAGTTGTTGCAACTCGAGAGGCCAGTTTGTGTCGAGTAGCGCAGCGCATGAGCGTCTGGCCGCTATTTCGAGATCTTCCCGTGGTTGCGGTGTTAAACCGGGGAGTTCCCACTGAAAACGAAACGGACCTTGGTTTCTTTCAGTCAATAAGAGTGAGAGTTGGT
>DUBN01000020.1 GCA_012960315.1 Acidimicrobiia bacterium | reverse complement strand
GTTAACGATCCTCATACTGCGGCTCGCGAAATGCTTGTCCGCATTGACCACGACCACCACCGCCCGACCGTCGTGTTGAACAGCCCTATCAAATTCAGCGACGACCCGGCCGGTATTTACCGCGGTGTACCCAAGCTCGACCAACACGGTAACGAAATCCGCGCCGAACTAGAAGCAGAAGACAAAGCCGCCGAGTAATTCACACCCGTTACAAGAGTTACGCCAAAAAGACCATCCTCCACCACATCTGTGCTTAAAAGGACTTACTAATGCCCACTGAGTTTGTCTTGACCGGCGCCACAGTCCTGAGCGGCTCAGACCTAGTAGCTAGCGATGACACCTGGATCATGGTGGACAAAGATGGTCGCATTTCTGCGCTTGGCGCTGGTCCGTTGGAAGATTCCAGTATCACCCAACTTGACGCTTCGGGCATGATTATTTGCCCATCATTTCTCAATGCCCATACTCACGTTATTGACGGTTTCTTGAAAGAAATAGGCTTCGGTTTACCATTCTGGAATGTCTTTATGCCTCCCGACGGTCTCCGTCATCAGGCCCTCTCGGTAACTCCTCCTGAGGTGGTCACGGAACAACTCGGACGGACTCTTGATCAGATGATCGCCTGCGGTACGTCATTATTCGTTGACTTTCGAGAGGGCGGGCTTCCTGGGGTAGAAATGCTCGAACGGGTAGCTGCGGATCGACCGATCCAACCGTTCACGCTTGGGCGCTTTGCTACATATCCGCCACAACCACTGGATGCTTTGGCCACGAACGTGGGCGGGTTAGACCTTGAGGCTCTTAACGAAATCACAAGTATCGTCGAAAAAGGCGCTGGTTTCGCACTTGTGAGCGCCAACGACCTCACCGACCAAGGGCTCGCCCAAGTAGCGACCCACGTTCGCTCACTTGATGGAATTTTGGCTCTTCATGTTGCGGAATCGCCGCCGTACCGTGAAACCTCAATAGAACGAACCGGACAAAGTGACGTCCATCGAGTTGTAGATCACTTAAAGCCGGACTTCGCCGTGCATTTAACATTCGCCACTTCTGAGGAGATGGACCGCCTAGCCGAGGCTGGTATACCAGCGGTCTGCTGCCCCCGTAATCACGCCGTCATCGGACTGGGGATACCTCGTTTCGACCTCATGCTCGAAGCTGGGATGATGGTGGCAATCGCTACTGACAACGTGATTCTGGCCTCGCCCGATCCGCTTGCGGAGATCCAATTCGCATCACGGGTGATACGAGCTCTTCGAGAGGACGCTTCGTTCCCAACGGCAACCGACATGCTCAAGATGATCACAATTAATCCGGCAAGAATTCTCGGGGTTGACCATGAGCGCGGATCGATCGAGATCGGCAAACGAGCGGACTTTGTACTAATTGATGCTACGACAGACAACCTGGCTCCAGTTGTCGATCCAGTCGCTGCTCTTGTGAATCGAGCCACTGCAGCTGACATCCGAGCAGTTTTCAACAATGGCATCCTCGCTCATGGACACCCTCTCGAGGCAGTTCCTAGCAGCGGGTGACTGCCCTTTACCTCACATCAAATTGGCACAGATATCACGCTGGAGATACTCGCCGTAACACCCTCGTGAGATCGTCAAGGGTCTCAGCATCAATGGTGCTGGTCAGTAAGCCGCCCAGCACCGAATCGCAACGCCCCTCAGTAAGACCCTCGAACTTCGCAGCTAGTTCGCGAGAATCAAGCGGATCATGCATTGAGCCTCTCTGTCCATGAACTGTTTGGCTGAGTGTCCGCCCGTCCACGAGGTGGATGCTCACCCGGCCCCCCATCTTCCATGCATAGGTGGAGTCGAACTCCTCAGCGGCCTGAATCGAGACCACTCTGGCTTGAAGCGCACCAATCGCCGGGTCGGAGATGCGGTCAGGTTGATATGTTGCTGGGTCCGTCGGATCCGCGATGAGCGCTGCAGCTACATTGAACTGAGCTGAGTATTGGGCAGCCATCACTGACGTCGTACCGTCCATGTCGTTCTGAGTCGCGGCCTTGGTAGGCGCATCCAACTCGATACGGTCAATGTCCCCCACCTCCAGGTCATATTTGCGTCGGAGTTCAATCGCGGCCTGGATCATCGGATGCAGGTCACTGCATGCGGCATATGGTTTCACAGTGATCTCGTCAAGCATCCATCGCTCACCAAGGTCTTCAGTAAGTAATCCGACCCGCGGAGAATCAGTAAAAACGCGACAGAACCCATACCGTCCAGCAAGCCCGTCGGTCGCACCCTCGAAACCTCGATCAGCAAGCAATGCTGCCGTGAGACCCCCCTCAGCAGCACGTCCCGCGTGTATGCGCTTCGCCATGCCGCCCGAGGCTGCAAACTCCATCGTGCCCGACGCGAATGAAGAAGCAATTCCAAGTGCGTGGTTTAACTTCACAGCGTCAAAGTTCAACAGACGCCCGGCTGCCGCAGCTGAGCCAAACACACCCGACATCGACGTGGGATGAAAGCCCGCCAGCATGTGTGCTGCGGGCCCAACGGCAATGCCTGCTCGACCCATCGCTTCGTACCCGATGACAATCGCTTCCAGCAGATCTCGCCCAGTGCAGCTCCGCTCTTCTGCCAAGGCAAGCGCTGCCGGTACCACTACCGCTCCAGGATGACTAATGGCTTCTTCATGGACATCGTCGAGCTCAAACGCGTGAGCTGACGCACCATTGGCCAAGGCAGCCATGACCGGACTAGTACCCGTGTCTGATCCCCCAATAACGGTAGATCGTCCGACTGCGCCAGCGGCCATCGCATGTTCGATTACCGCGCGCGACCAGGGCTGTTCAGCACCAAACACCATCGAGGCGACCGTGTCGGTGAGGCGCCCCGTTGCCAAATCCAACAAGCGGGCATCAACCCCCCCAGCGAGGCCCGAGAGGAACCGAGCCAGATCACCGGTGAGGCTTGGCGAGTTAGGGGAGGTCGCTGAGGGCATCCACTAGCCGATCCATATGCATCTGGAGATTGACATCACAGCGAAGAAAACGATCATCAAGGCCTCGGAACGAAACGGAGCCGTCCTTCACTACGACACCTCGTTCTAGAAGGCCTTCAAAAACTTTGGTCGAGTCGGTGTCAAGGTCGAGGATTTCGACCAGGAAGAAGTTAGATCGGCTGCCCCGCACCATTCGAAAGCGGTCGAGTTCTTCAAATCGACCTTGGACATAGTCGCGGTTTTCCGCAATGGTTCGTACTGTTCGTGCCACATGCTCATGATCGGCGAGTGCCGCCACACCTCCCACAATTTGTAGCTGACCCATATTCCAAGTCGGTTTGACAGCCATCAAGGTGTCAATGATGGGTTGAGACGCGACACCAAAACCAATCCGTAATCCAGCGAGCCCATACGCCTTTGAGAAAGTGCGCAATACTGCAAGATTCTCGTACTCGTGTGCCAAGTGGATGTATCCAGAGGTCTCTGAATAGTGCACATAAGCCTCATCTAGCACCACTAACGCATCTGCTGAGGCCTCAATGATTCGACGCACCTCGGCTTCCTCCAACCAGGTACCGGAGGGACTGTGAGGGTTGGTGATGTATACGATTCTGGTATTGGGTTCAATCGCCTCTAGGTAGGCATCTACATCAAGGGCCATTGACTGACGATTCGTCGCTGAATGAACAAGCACTGGGATTCGACCTTCAGCCTCAGCGAAAAGGTGATAGATCGGAAAGCACGGCCCGGGCATCTGGATCTTGTCGCCGGGAGGGCAGAACGCTCGGGTGATCAACGAAAGAATCTCTGTCTCGCCAGCTCCGCAAATCACCTCAGAAGGATCAAACCCGTAGGTTACGGCGATCTCCTCCCTGAGCGGATCGGCCGTCCATGATGGGTAGAGATGTAACGCGTCGAGATACTCGCGCACCGCTTCTGTAGCCAGCGGAGAAGCACCGTGGGGGTTCTCGGCCGACCCGAGCTTGGCGATGTCAGCGAGAGGAATGCCGTAGCGCTGCGCGACATAGTCAGCGGGCAACCCAGGGACGTAATACTCCGGGGTTTCTAGTCCTGCATGGGCACGCCGCATCAGTCGTGTGGCTTTCTGTCAGTGAGCTCTGGTTTGCGCTCCGCCTTGGTCTGCTTGCTCAGATAATGCTCGCTAAAGAGCACCGGCGAATATTTGGCCACTCCATCGGCACCCAGGCATGACGGTATGCACCGAATCAGCGCATCGTGATTGGTGTTGTGAAAGAACGGGATAGAGATTCGACCGTCTCCCAAATATTCGGGAGGCGGGTTCACAACACGATGCAGGTTGGACACCCACCGATCATTAGTCCATCGGGACATCAGGTCGCCAATGTTGCAAACAAGTGCGCCCGGCGCAGGATGCACATCAATCCAGTCACCATCGCGGTGCTTTACTTGGAGGCCACCGGGAGTGTCATCTCCATAGAGGACCGTGAGTGTCCCGTAGTCAGTGTGCGCTCCCGCTCGGAGTTGACCGGACGCGGGCGGCTCGGATTGCGCTGGGTAATGCAACACTCGTATGACGCTCGTATGCCTGTCAATCTTGTCGTCAAAGTAGGACTCCGGCAAGTCGAGTGCAACCGCGAAGAGCGCCATGATCCTTCCCGCCAGGGAGGCGAGACAAAGGTAATACTCCTCAAAGACCGCTCGAAAAGTTGCCGGCTGCTCGGGCCATATATTCGGAGCTAGAAAGCTCGCTGCAGATGCCGCCTCGCAGTACGGCGCATCTCCCAGATCGAAGGGTCCAAATGCGAAGCCCTCCTGGAGGTCTGGTGGTGTTTCCTCACCGAGGGTGTAGGCCAGGGAACGATTGCCGACCCAGTTGTAGCCGCGGCTCATATGTTCGGGCGGATTGGCGACCTTCATCTTGTCGTCAAGGTCATGTCCGAAGAACTCCAGGGCTGTTTCGCGCGCTCTTCGGATCAAGTCATTCGGGACACCGTGCCCAACAATCGTAATGAATCCAATCGTCCGCAAAGCCTCGTCCACTTGGCGCGCGACCGTTCGCTTCGCCAGCTTGTCTCCAACTAAGAAGGGGTTGATATCGATCACTGGTACGTGGTCGTCGCTCATGGATGACTGTCCAGAATACAGTGAACTGCACCTGCTGACATCACTCGTTTCGCCCCCCACGCAGCCTTTGTGACTGGACGCGACAGCATCATACCTGGTCCCATGCCACCGCCAGCCGTACCAAAATGGCCTCCCATGCGGCACTCCTCATAGCCCACGCGTCACCTCACCAGGCCGATGGTTCGACGGCACGTCGATAGTGGTTGACCACGTGCGCCACCACCCGACCGTCGTGTTGAACAGCCCTATCAAGTTCAGCGACGACCCTGCCGGGGTTGACCGGGGTGTACCCAGTCTCAACCAACACAGTGACGAAATCCGCGCCGAACTAGAAGCAGATTGAGTTAATCAACAGTCTTATAGTTTGGGCGCTAAATCGACGTGAATGATCGCCACGACCAACAAAGCGGATGTAACTATCCAGAAGCGGGTTCGATGAACTGGGCTCCAAGCGCCAATTCCACGTCGTCGGTGACCATTGGTACTCCGTAGCTGACGCCGAACGCACTGCGGCTAATCGTGCCTGACATGCTAAATCCGTGGTGTGTCGAC
>DUBN01000019.1 GCA_012960315.1 Acidimicrobiia bacterium | reverse complement strand
GTTCACTTCCAGTAATTGTCTCATCGCCCCAAACTTCGCAATTGGCGCAGTTCTTTTAATGCGTTTCGCCGAAATGGCCGCACCTTTTTTCCCCACAGCGGAGGTTATAGAACTGCACCACGACAACAAGGTGGATGCGCCCTCAGGTACTGCGATGAGAACGTTGGAACGAATGGCGCAAGCATCCAGTGATTGGGGGAACGACCCGACGGAACAGGAGATCATTCCGGGCTCGCGAGGGGGTACTGGCCCGGGTGGTATCTCAGTGCACTCCGTTCGGTTACGCGGTCTGGTCGCTCATCAAGAGGTCTTATTCGGAACTGATGGCGAAACCTTGACCCTTCGCCATGACAGCCTAGACAGGGGGTCATTCATGAACGGAATAATCCTTGCTTGCAGAGCCATTTCAGAACATCCTGGCGTGACAATTGGTCTCGATACCTACCTTGGGATTTAGACATTGACCGTTCGCGTCGTCGTCGTAGGCAGCCTGAACTACGACATAACCACTTGGATTCCTCGCCGTCCGGAGCTCGACGAGACGATTCATGGGAGTCGCGTTGAAGAATACGCCGGCGGAAAGGGAGCTAATCAAGCTGTCGCAGCTGCGCGTTTAAAGGCAGACGTCACCATGGTTGGGTGTGTCGGCAGAGATGGACGAGGGAATTTCTTACTTGCTGAACTGGACGCAGCGGGAATTAACCGGGCTCACGTGTCGAAAGTAAACACCTCGACTGGGCTAGCGCTTATCACCGTCGACCCTGAAGATGTCTCAATTGTCGTGGTGGCTGGAGCAAACGGTGAGCTTGACCGAGAGAGAGTAGAAGCAGCGGCTACTGAGATCGCATCGGCAGATGTATTGCTCCTGCAAGGTGAAGTGGCCGCAGAAGCCGCCCGAACCGCCGCGGTTCTTGCTGCGGCGTCTTCGACCCTTGTTGTATTCAATCCAGCGCCGTTCAACGAAGTTGCGTCGCAAGTTCTTCCATTGGCTGATGTAGTTGTGGTCAACCGATACGAAGCAAAGCAGCTCGGTGATAGTCGCGCCCCGATCCTCGTAACCACGTTGGGCGCTGACGGATGCGAAGTTCGGGTTAACCAAGAAATAACCCGAGTAGATGCCCCAGAGGTCGAAGTAATAGATCCGACTGGTGCCGGTGACGCATTTGTCGGAGCTTTTGCCGTGGCGTTCGTCGAAACCAATGACCCAATCGCTGCGGCCGCTATAGCGGTTAGGGCAGGCGCAGCAGCGGTCAGCTCGGCCGGAGCGCAACCTGGGATGCCCACATGGCAAGACATCGATCGCGTGTGATTTGGCTTAGCCCTCAGAGTTTTTCTTTCTGCCGCGGCTGCTTTGCAGCATCACTAACGCGACCATGGCGAATGTGAAGGGCAAAGAGAAACGACCAATAAATCTCACTGACGCCCCGAGCGGACCTTCGAAGACTGAACTCACCCAAAAAATCAATAGAAGGCGAGACACCGTTCCTGCAAGGTTGACCACAATAAAGGGCACTCTTCGCATTTTTGCGATACCAGCTAAAAGACACATCGGATAACCCGGAATGGCAAAGAGCAACAACCACCCCACTCTCGGAAACCAACGTTCTAAGGCTGCAATGGTTCGAATGAAACCGCTGCGGGGGCCAAATTCGGATTTCAGATAGTCCTTGGTGGCTGGACCAAATTCCCAACCAAGTTGGTGAAGAAACAAGTCAGGAGCAAAGAGCCGAGCGGTGCCGACAACCAAAAAAGGTACGGCTTCAGTCTGATGAGCCGCCAGCAGGAGCATGGGGTCAGTGGCATTGAACGACATCAACAACAGTGGTTGCGAAGAAAGAAGAGCGCTCGTAAGTATCTGTCCGACATAGGCCGCCAATGCGAATGCAAGGGGAACCACTGCGAGCTGCTTGAGCCTTCGACGGTCTTTAGGGTCAAGTTTTGTATTGGATGTGTTGAATTCTGTCATTTGTTACTTTCACCATACGGGGATGTGGCCGCGAGCAAGCTCTTCTCCTACGATCTGTGGCATGCAATCGACGATGATGGACACCCCGCTCACTCTTGATTTCTTCTTCCGGCGAGCAGAGAGCCTGTTTCCGCACAAGGAACTGATCACTGCCACCGCTACGGGTATCGAACGAAGCAACTATGGGGAATGGGCTGATCGTACGCGGCGACTGGGTGGAGCAATGACCGACTTAGGTATCAGTGAGCACGGACGTGTAGGCACTTTTGCTTGGAACACGGCTCGCCACCTTGAGCTCTATTTCGCTGTGCCTTGCACCAATCGGGTGTTACACACCCTCAATATTCGATTGTTTGCGGATCAAATCGTTTATGTAGCAAACCACGCTGAAGACGAAATCATCTTCGTCGACCGCTCGCTCATGGCACTTCTCTGGCCCTTAGTTGACCAATTTGAGACTGTCCGACACCTAGTCATCATGGATGACGGAGAGGGAGAAATCCCCGAAGATTCGAGAGTGCTTCGTTACGAGGATCTAATTGAAGCTGCTTCACCAGTCGATTTTGCAGTTAGAGATGAGAGACAGGCTGCCTCAATGTGTTACACGAGCGGAACAACCGGAAACCCCAAGGGCGTGGTCTACAGCCATCGGTCCACCTACATACACACACTTACAACGATGACGAACGACTGCTTGGGTGTAAGCGAATCGGATGTCATCTTGCCTGTCGTGCCTATGTTTCATGTCAACTCGTGGGGATTACAGCACGCCGCCGTCGCTGCGGGTGCCACCCTTGTAAACCCTGGTCCCAAGTTGCAGCCCGGGCCGATAGCAGAACTGATGGAAACTGAACGAGTAACCATCGCCGCCGGCGTGCCGACTATATGGATGGGGGTGCTCGAAGAACTTGATGGTCGCGACGTCTCCAGTTTGAGAGCGATCCCTTGTGGTGGCTCTGCGGTACCGAAATCGTTGTCGGAGGCATACCGTGAGAAAATCGGGCTACCTATTCTGCAAGCTTGGGGTATGACGGAAACCAGCCCGTTGGCCGCCGTAGCGCACATAAAATCCGCGGAGGCGGACCTTGATGCCGACAGTAAAGCTGATTTGCGCGCTTCGGTTGGAACGATCGTCCCAACGGTGGAGTTTCGGATCTGCGAACCTGACTCAACGGAACAACTCCCATGGGACGGAGAGACAAGTGGCGAGTTGCAGGTTCGAGGTCCGTACGTAACGGCGAGTTACTACAAGCGTCCCGACTCCACGGATTCCTTTACAGAGGATGGATGGTTGCGAACTGGCGACGTAGCGACCTGCGACGAGCGCGGCTACATCCGTCTTGTCGACCGCACAAAAGATCTGATTAAATCCGGAGGCGAGTGGATTAGCTCGACCGAAGTAGAGAATGAAATCATGAGCCACCCTAAGGTGACAGAGGCCGCAGTCATTGCCGTTACGTCGGAGAAATGGATGGAACGGCCGATGGCTTGTGTCGTTCTTAAAGAAGGTGAATCACTGAGCCACGAAGAGCTAATCGACTACCTGACGCCCCGTATGGCCAAATGGTGGTTGCCTAGCGCCACTCAAATCATTGATGAGGTGCCCAAAACCTCCACCGGAAAATTCTCAAAACGCACCCTCCGAGATTCCTTCGTTGATGTGGTTGTCGAATAACACTGTGAAACCTCGCCAGTGACTAATCGAGCAGCCGTCGTTACAGGTGCCAGCACCGGTATCGGCTACGCCACGGTGCGACGGTTGGCAGCTGATGGCTGGCAGGTATGGGGCGGTGTTCGTTCTGACCACGATTCATCTCATATAGAACGAATTGATGGGGCGTCCTCACTGCGGATCGACGTCACTGATGACGAGCAAATCGAAACGGCGTTTGGTGAAATTGCTGACAGTCGCGGTTACCTGGGCTTGGATTTGTTAGTGGTGAACGCCGGCGTAGTAGTCGGAGGACCACTGGAATATGTCACTCCGTCGGAATGGCGGCGACAGTTCGATGTCAATGTCGTCGGTGTTGCTTCCTCTATTCGCTGTGCGCTGCCAACGCTTCGACTATCGAATGATCCCCGAATTATCATCGTTGGTTCGATTAACTCACGAGTTGGCGTGCCGCTGCTCAGCCCGTATGCCGCCAGCAAACACGCGTTGGTGGGACTTTCCTCTTCCTTGCGCAGAGAACTTGGTCCGACGGGGCCGAGAATCACCATGATCGAACCAGGCGCTGTCCGAACTCCGTTGTGGGACAAGGCCAGAGAGGCATCTTTACAAATCGACCATGACCTTCCTATGGCAGGACGACGGGAATATGGCGATTTTGTGGAGAAAGCAGTTGAGCATTTGACGGGGTCTAGTAGCTCAGGGTTGAGCCCGGATCGAGTAGCTGTTGTTATTGAGAAGTGCGTTGCTCGGCGCAATCCGCCGCTTCGTCGCCTGGTAGGCGTTGATGCTCGGGTTGCTGTGGCGCTTAATGCCATTTTGTCGGAAAAGATGTTTGATCGGCTAATTCGAAGGTCTCGATCTGGTAAATATTGATTTATAAGTTACCTTCGGGTTACTTTTTGGCAGTCCGCTAAATAGGAGCGTCTTATGTCGACGGTAGAAGAGATGATCGGTCGGACAGATCCGAACGACTTCGAAGCCATCCTCTCGATGACTAATACAGACCCGAATGAAGTAATTCATTCCGTTGAAAACAACGCTGAATGCATCTATTCCTGGGACTATGAGAAAGGCGCCAGACCGCAATTAGCCAAGCTGTACGAGAAAGCTAAGGCCGGGCAGTGGAATGCTGAAACAGATCTACCTTGGGAAACAGAAGTCGATCAAGAGGCTCTCGCTGTCGAAGAGTATGAAATGAACGGCAGCGCGGGAGACGTTATGGACCTTTCTGGTACCGGCGTCGAATCATGGGGTCGCAACGAGTGGGTCAAGTTCAACATGGAATCCCAGAACTGGGCTTTGAGCCAATTCATGCACGGCGAGCAAGGCGCACTGGTTTGCACGGCAAAAATCGTCGAAACCGTGCCCTGGATGGACGCAAAATATTATGCAGCTACACAGGTGGTAGACGAAGCCCGACACGTCGAAGTCTTCGCCAAGTACCTAGACACGAAGCTGTCGGGTACCTACCCCATCAACGTTCATCTGCGGATGCTCTTAGATGACATCGTCCAAGATTCCCGATGGGACATGACCTACCTCGGTATGCAAATCATGGTCGAAGGCCTAGCGCTAGCTGCTTTTGGGCTTATCTACCAACAGAGTCAGGAGCCTCTCCTCAAACAACTATTGCGTTATGTCATGAGTGATGAAGCCCGTCACGTTGCCTTTGGGGTGCTTTCGTTGAAAGAGGTTTACAGTGACATGACCCAGGCAGAGCTACGAGATCGTCAAGAGTTTGCGTTCGAGGCGGCTTTACGCATGCGTGACCGATTCCTTCAACAAGAAGTATGGGAACGTATGGGCGCCGATGTGAAGAAGGTGATTCCGTTGGCGTACGCCGATCCCCTTCGCCAAGAGTTTCAGCAGTTGCTTTTCACCAAAATTGTTCCTAACTGCAAGAAATTGGGACTCCTCGATGGTGGTGACGGCTGGCTCCGCAAAAAGTTTGGAGAGATTGGCGTTATCCAGTACGAAGACTGGGTTGACACAGCCGAAGAAGTTGATGCTTTCGCCATCACCCGAGAACTAGAGGCTGAAGCAGCCGCGAACACCGAGTCCTAACATCATCAATGACCCATCGCTCCGACCCAAAAACGTTGGTGGCGCTCGCACTCCGACTCAAAGGATTCGGTGAAGTTTGGACCGTTGCATCAGTACATGAATTAGACGCGGAGACCACCGCCGCGATCTTGAGCGGAATGGTGGAAAACGAAAAATGCGTGATGCGTCAAGTCGAAGCTGTTGAGAAATACGTTCTTACCCCGACGGGGCGCGAGGAAGGCCAAGCGGCGTTGGCTAAGGAGCTAAAAGTCGTTGGTGCGCGCGGGGTCGTTGAAACCATGTACGAAAAGTTTCTTCAACTCAATCCTGAGATGCTGCAACTGTGCACCGACTGGCAGGTGATTAATGACGGCTCAGGAGAGCAAAAGCTAAATGACCATAGCGACAGCGAATACGACACCAAAGTCCTTGACCGACTCGTGGTGTTGGACCAACAAATTCTAGAAATTCTTCGACCGCTAATCGGTGTTCTCTCTCGGTTCGATAACTACCCGTCTCGACTTGCATCAGCACTCGAAAAAGTTCTTTCAGGTGACCTGGATTGGCTTACTAAACCCATCATGCCGAGCTATCACACGGTGTGGTTTGAGCTTCACGAAGATCTGCTCGCCACATTGGGTATCAACAGAGCGAGTGAAGGAAGTGTTTGAGGGGCTATTCTCGGCCGTATGACTGCGCGATTTGGCCGAGTCATTCCGGCGATGGTAACCCCGTTTTCACAAGACGATGCTTTAGACGTAGACGCTTCGGTGGCCCTTGCCAAGTGGCTCGTAGGACAGGGAAGCGAAGGACTAGTGATTACGGGAACAACTGGTGAGGGTCCAGCGGTAACCGATGAGGAAGATTGGGAATTGTGGAGCGCAATCGCCGAGGCTGTCACTGTGCCTGTAATTGCGGGGACCACGACAAACGACACGGCACATTCAATTCACCAAACACGAAAAGCTGAAGAATTAGGTTGCGACGGAATACTTGCCGTAACGCCGTACTACAACCGCCCATCTCAAGCGGGAATATACGCTCACTTTGAAGCCGTTGCTGCATCGACCAGCCTGCCTGTGGTTCTCTATGACATCCCAGTCCGAACTGGCAGGAAGATAGAAACACCAACGATGCTTCAACTCGCCCATGAGGTGCCGAATATCGTTGCGGTGAAAGACGCCGCTGGAAACCCCGGCGAAACAGCGAAGGTGGTGCGAGACGCTCCCGAAGGGTTTGAGGTATATAGCGGAGACGACGCGTTAACACTTCCCCTTTTGGCAGTCGGCGCTGTAGGAGTTATTAGTGTGGCGGCCCATTGGTCAGCTCCCGAACATGTCGCAATGATGAATGCCTGGGATTCTGGTAACGCATCAGAAGCGAGGCGTATTAACTCACTCCTGCTCGACAGTTTCGACTACGAGACTGGAGATGCTGCGCCGAACCCAGTACCAACGAAAGCGATGATGCGGACTCTGGGGTTAAACGTTGGCGAACCGCGGTTGCCGATGGGACCGACCCCACAAGGGCTAGAAGATACGGCCCGAGAGGTGTATGCCCGGTTGAAGGCTTAATTTGGAAACAACCAACGTAAACATCACTTTCCTAGGTGGTCTCGGCGAGGTCGGCCGTAACTGCACATGCATCGAGGCGGACGGCAAGCTGCTTTTAATCGACTTTGGGTTGATGTTCCCCGACGCCACCATGCCTGGCGTCGATGTCATCCTCCCGGACACTCGATGGCTGACTGAGCGAGCAGCCGACATTGTCGGATTACTTATCACCCATGGACACGAAGATCATGTGGGTGGAGTGGTCCACCTTCTTCGAGAATTCCAGATGCCTCTCTATGGCTCGGCATTAACGATGGGTCTCGCTCGCCGCAAAGTAACCGAGGCTCGTTTAGAAGATCGAACGTCTTTCCAGATATTGAACGATGGAGAACGACTTCAAATAGGGCCATTCGATGTTGAAGTACTGCCCATAACTCACTCAATTCCTCAAAGTCTGTGCGTAGTTCTGCACACAGACCAGGGCGTCATGGTGCACACGGGGGATTTCAAACTTGACTCACACCCCATTGATGGGCGAATTACCGACCTCACGCGTTTGAAGGAGCTGCAAGAAGACCCAGGTGTTCGGGTTCTGATGGTGGATTCGACCAATGCCGACAAACCCGGTTGGAGTGCCTCGGAATCGACAATCCGCGAAACCTTCGAACGTCGGTTCCCTGAATGGAACGGCGGACGCCTCGTTGTGAGTTGTTTTGCGAGCCACCTACATCGGGTGCAACAAATATGTGATGTGGCAATCAAGGAAGGGCGAACGATCTTCCCCCTCGGCAGATCAATGGTGAACAACATACGCATAGCTCAGGAACTGGGAGTACTCGACCTACCCCACCGCAGTGTTGATTCGATCGAGCATCTCCATCTGTACGAGCCTGGTGCTATCTGCGTAATTTGCACCGGATCCCAAGGCGAGCCAAATGCTGCTTTGTCTCTAATAGCCAAGAGCGCACACCCGGACCTTTCACTTGGGGCAGGGGACGTAGTTATGCTCTCGAGTCACCCGATACCTGGAAATGAAATCCCGGTATATCGAATGATTGATCAACTCACTCGTTTGGGGTGCGAGGTGGTCCACGATGGTCAGGAACACGTTCATACAAGTGGACACGCCCAAAGGGACGAGTTGCGGCACCTTTACGACATTGTGAGGCCTGAGTGGTACGTGCCGATCGAGGGTGAGTATCGAATGTTGCAGCGCAACGCAGACGTAGCAGTAGAAGCGGGACACCAACCTGACCGAAGCCTGGTCGTGCTCGACGGTACGCAACTAACCCTTGATGAGAAGGGCCTTCGTGTGACTGGGCGTGTTCCGGCTCCCTACCGGTTTGTTGACGGATTACTCGACGACCTTGGTCCGGAGATACTCGACGCCCGCCAAAAACTGGGCGAAAGTGGTTTCGTTCACGTCACCGTGGTCGTCAGCAACAAAACAGGTCTAATTGGCCATCCAGAAATATCCACCCAAGGATGGATAGATATTGACAAGAGCGTGGTGGTTCTAGCAGAACTAGAAGTTGAAGTAGCTCGGGCCGTTCGGGCTTCAATCAGCGAAGGTAAGCGACTCGAAGACCTTGACCGCGTAGTTCGACGCATCACGGGCCGGTTTGTTGGAAACAGGACTCGACGGCGGCCACCAATTTCGGCGTCGGTGATTACGGTCGACTGAACCAGCATCTGGTGGTTGTTTCGGTATTCTCGCCAGTGTGGCATCCAAGCGCCCCACCGACACATCCAAGAGGACCAGATTTTCTGGTAGATCGCGCCGTATGGTTAATCCTTCCAAACCAAAAAATTCGACTAAACCGTCGATGCTCCGTCGAATGAGCGAAGCCGGATTACGCGGCCGAGCAACCGATGTAGCTGGCCTTCTCCTCGTTGTTGTGGCGTTAATTTCACTTCTAGCGCTTTTCGGGGATAAAGCAGGAATCGCGGGTCGCCTGCTCGAGAACGTTATGAGTGTGCTGGTAGGCATCTTCCGCTTCGCCGTTCCGTTCGCGCTACTGGGCTGCGCATACGCGATACTTCGCGATAAGAGCAGTGACAGAACATGGAGGATTGCGTTTGGTGGTGTTCTAACAAGTCTCTCGTTGTCCGGCATGGCGCACCTGATCGGAGATGCAGCCGGAATCAAAACCACACTCGATGATCTTCGAGCGTCGGGCGGAGTGATCGGTGCAGTCGTGGGCGAACCGCTGCGAAGGGCTGTCGATGATCCGGGCGCATGGGTCGTTCTGCTGCTAGCAGCCATGTTCGGGGTATTGATCGTGACCGATACCGGCCTTCGCCAGGTTTTGACGGCGACGGCATTCGCTGTTCGTTTCGTTGCCAGACATCTACGGAAGGGGCTCCGCAGCCTCCAGAGCCTAGGGTCAGATAGGGAAGCGTCTGAACATTCGTTGCGGAATCGACCGACGCTGCCGCCGATTTCTGCGCCAGGTCTTGGCCCCGCTACAGCGTCATCAGATACCCAGCCGGTGAATCTTGAAGTTGCGGTTGCTGAAAACACCGAGGACGCAGAGCCTTGGGATGGATCACCCAAAGAACACCCAGGTCTGCGAAAGCCGTCTGACAGTTGGTCTGCTGAAGATAAAGAACCCATCTCAGGACAAGAGAACTCTGAGCTTGCGCCTGAACAGATGGAAATCGACCTGGCGAGTCGCCCTACTGGGCATTGGAAACTCCCGGCGGGAGAAAATCTTGAGAAGTCAGGCGTTCAGGACGTGGACGAACGCATGCTTCAAAATGGAGCCCGAAACCTAGAAGCAGCCCTTTCTAGTCACGGCGTCGAAACCCGAGTTACGGGCATGGAAGTAGGTCCAACGGTCACCCGCTATGAACTATCTCTCGGCACAGGAGTGAAGGTTTCCCGAGTGACTAGCCTCCACAAAGACATCGCTTACGCAATGGCATCAGCTGATGTTCGTATTCTGGCGCCGATCCCCGGTCGTTCCGCGATCGGGGTAGAAGTTCCCAATGCCGATCGTCACCTCGTTGCGTTAGGCGACATACTGATTAGCCAGACAGCTGTGGAGGCAACACATCCTCTCGAAGTTGCGTTGGGTCAGGACATTTCAGGTAACGCTGTAATGGTAAACCTTGCGTCGATGCCTCACGTTCTGATCGCGGGCGCAACTGGAGCGGGAAAGTCATCTTGCATCAACTCGATTCTTACGTCCTTGCTAATGCGCGCCACCCCTGACGAAATACGTCTGATACTCATCGATCCCAAACGAGTGGAACTGGGACAATACGACCGTCTCCCTCATCTACTCACGCAAGTAGTCACTAACCCGAAAAAGGCGGCGAATGCCTTGTCGTGGGCGGTAAAGGAAATGGAACGCCGGTACAACGTGCTTTCGGAGATCGGGTTTCGCGACATAACGGGATACAACTCGGCATATGACGAAGGACGCCTTGCATCAGATCTCAATGAAGAACGCGAATTTGAACGGATGCCTTTTGTCGTCGTCGTGGTGGATGAGTTAAACGACTTGATGATGGTTGCTGCACGCGACGTAGAAGATTCGATAACTCGGTTAGCGCAGATGGCACGAGCGGTGGGTATTCACCTAGTGATCGCTACCCAGCGGCCCTCGGTGAACGTCATTACCGGCGTTATTAAGGCCAATATTCCATCGCGTATCGCCTTCGCCGTATCAAGCCTCGCAGATAGCCGTGTCATTCTTGATCAACCAGGAGCCGAACGACTCATAGGGAAGGGCGACATGCTGGTGTTAGGTGCCAACAGCAGTGTCGCTCAACGCGTCCAAGGCTGTTGGGTGAGTGAAGCTGAGATTCATCAAGTGGTCGCTCACTGGCGTAGACAAGCGCCTGAAACCGACTACGTCGAAGGAGTCGAAGGAGCGAAGGGTACCGCATCTGCCGTTATTCCAGGAGGTTCGTCTGGCGACGAAGATGATGACGAACTCATGATGCGAGCCATGGTCATAGTTGTGGACAGCCAACTTGGGTCGACCTCAATGCTTCAACGCAAACTGAAAGTTGGGTTCGCTCGCGGTGGGCGACTCATGGATCTCCTAGAACAGCGAGGAGTCGTGGGGCCCTCTATTGGTTCCAAAGCCCGGGATGTGCTGATGACCCAGGAGGAGCTCAACACTCTGCTGGCTGATCGCTAAGGGCCCCTCGCCGAGACTACGGCAACGGCGCTAGGGTCAGTCGATGAGTGACTATGACGTCATCGCGACGGGATTGCAGTTTCCTGAAGGGCCCGTAGTAATGCCAGACGGCTCAATCGTGCTTGTCGAGGTGAAACGAGGCACGATTTCTCGAATCGATCCAACCGATGGGTCAATCGATGTGGTGGCTCAACCAGGAGGTGGTCCCAATGGCGCAGCCGTGGGTCCTGACGGTGCTCTTTACGTCTGTAACAACGGTGGATTCACCTGGAGTGAGGCGCGTGGTCTGACGGTTCCAGGATTGGTACCGGATGACTACTCCTCGGGTCGTATCGAACGAATCGATATCAAAACAGGAAACGTTGAGATCCTCTACGTCGAAGTAAACGGGGAACCACTCAAGGGCCCGAACGATCTCATGTTCGACTCGACTGGGGGATTTTGGTTCACCGACCATGGGAAAACCCGAGCACGGACACGTGATCGCGGGGGACTTTACTACGGTCGAGCTGACGGATCGCTGGTGCAAGAAGTGGCGTTCCCTCTTGATGGACCAAACGGCGTTGGTTTGTCACCTCAACAAGACAGGGTGTACGTAGCCGAGACCCACCAAGGCTCGATCCTTTATTGGGAGCTTTCGGGGCCAGGTGAACTTGTGGGATCGCCTCATGGAAAGTTCTTGGCTCGTCCGGCAGGCAGGAAGCTATTCGACTCGTTAGCAATGGACGCTGATGGAAATGTGAGTGTTGCAACGATTCAGACAGGTGGGATCAGCACCTTCACCCCACACGGTGATGAGCTTGAATTCTTTCCCGTCGATGACCCGATTTGCACCAATATTTGTTTCGGTGGCGCAGATATGCGAACGGCCTACATCACTTTGTCAGGCACAGGCAAGCTGATACGGGCAGAGTGGCCCCGGGCTGGGCTGACGTTACCTTTCTGACTACTGAAAAGCGTCACGCTAGGCAACGTGGGAGCAGGCCTCCATTGAAAGCAATCATGTCCCCGATCGCGTTCTCGAATCCCACCCACTCGTAGTCCGCTTCAGGATTTTCGCGGTAGGCGACATGGAGATTTCCTGCGAGCCGTTCAGCATCAGTTAGCTGGTCGAACTCGCCTAAATCGGTTGCAGCTGCTTGTTCTACAGGTGAGCGTGCCGATGCGACTCCTTCCGCGGCTGCCGCCTGCACGAACCGAAGGTAAGCCCTTTGAGCATCGAGCACTTTGCCGATTTCATGACCACTGAAGGCAGGTCCGTGACCTGGAACAACCACATCCGCTCCCTGCCGCTCAATCGTGTCGAGAGCATCCAAAGTCCCTTGGATGGACCCAAATAGGGCGAAAGGAGTCCCTCCGTGAAAGATGAGATCCCCTGTAAATAACACGCCATGTTCGGGTAGCCATGCCAGTACGTCGCCGTCCGTGTGGGCTACATGACCTAAATCAAACAGTTCGATATCTAAATCATCGAGGTGCACGGTGGTGGAGCCCTCGAAGGTGAGGTCAGGAGCACGAAACCGTAAATCTCCCCACTCAACCCCAGGGAACGCGGCGCGATAGTCAGGAATCCCCGTAGCCATCATCACCTTCCGACAAGCGGTGTGGCTGATGATCGTGGCGTCGCTGAATAAGTAATTTCCGTGAGTGTGGTCTGCGTGGTGATGAGTGTTGACTACCAAGGTGACCGGGTTCTCTGTTACCGATGCGATTGCATCCAGATACGCGCGGTTTCGAAGTTCTGTTGAGGTCGTGTCAATGCTCACCACGGCATTTTCGCCGACAACGAATCCGGTGTTATTGATGAACCAGGTTCCGTCTGGCTGCACATAGCTGAAGACCTTCGGAGCGACTTCCTCAAGGAGTCCGGGGCCAAGGTCGCCGTGAAGGTGATTTGAGCTCATGAAGAGAGCCTACGTGCATGGCCACTAGGTCTGGATCTACGATGGAGTCATGGCTGACGTATCTGACTCGGAACGAGACGTTGATCTATTCGGGTTCGAATACGTACAAGATGCCCCAAAGGTTTGGAAACGCTTACGCACAGAGTGCCCAGTAGCTCATACCTCGCGAGATGGCGGTGGATGGTTGCCGACCACCTACAGCGACATTTCGTCAATCGCGTACGACACCGAACGCTTTTCATCGCGCGACGTCGGAGTCGTAGCTACTCCTGACGGAACCAGTCTCCTAGTAGCGCCTCCTATTACTTCTGACCCGCCTTTCCATACCGACGCTCGACGAATGTTGCTGCCTTACTTCTCGCCCAAGGCAGTTGAGGACATGCGCGAGGTAACACGCAGTATTGCCATAGAGCTTCTTGATGCCATCGACCCGTCGGACATAGTCGACGCGGCAGAAGAATACGCCCGCTACCTCCCGGTGCGTGTTATCGGATCAATGATCGGTTTGCCTGAAGAGGACTGCGAAATGTTTACTCGTTGGGCGGTAGATATTTTGCAAAGTCACGCAGACGAGTGGGATCGCCGAACCCAGGCGACAAAAGAAATCCTTGAGTACTTCGCTGCAACTATTGCTGATCGTCGCCGAGCCCCACGCGACGACTTGATCAGCAAACTTCAAGCAGAGACTCTCCCTAACGGTGATCCACTTACCGACAAACATGTACTGGGCACCTGTTTCCTTCTTCTCGTCGCGGGTATCGACACGACGTGGAGTTCCATTGCCTCGAACTTGCTGCATCTCGCTACTCACGACGACGACCGGCATCGTCTCGCCGCTGAGCCGGAACTAATTCCGACGGCAGTCGAAGAGTTTCTGCGTGCCTATTCGCCCGTCACCATGGCACGAGTAGCCGCTGAAGACGCTGAAATATCAGGTTGTCCTGTCGCAGCCGGAGAAAAAGTCTTTCTTCCTTTCGGTGCCAGTAACCGGGATCCAGAAATGTTCGAGGACCCCGACGAAGTGGTTATCGACCGGCAAGAAAATCGTCACTTCGCCTTTGGAATAGGCATTCACCGGTGCCTCGGATCCAATTTGGCTCGCATGGAACTAGTTGTGGCTATGGAAGAGTGGTTAAAACGCTTTCCAGAATTCTCGATCGCGGAAGGTGCGGATGTTCAATGGGGCGGTACCCAGGTTCGGGGCCCGCGCTCTGTGCCGATTCGAGTGGGTTAGCTCAGCCGGGATTGCAATGCTCGGAGTTGTTTTTCCGAACCATCGTAAGGACAACCACCACAGCTAGCGATGTATAGAGGGCGTAGCCGACGGCCAGTGGCGTAACGGTTGAGGTTATTTGACGATCAACGATCGCTCCTAGAACTGCACCGAAAGCGAGGGTTATGAATCCTATTGTTGACGCTGCGGTTCCAGCTAGAGTTTCCATAGGTTCGAGAGCCAGGGTTGTCATAGTGGGCATCATCACGACCATGGCAGCTATTTGAGCTGTCATTAGAACCATCCAAAGACCTACCGGAGGAACGCCGTCTGTTGAGAGGGCCAAGGCCAGCATCAGAAAGCTGACTCCCAGTTGAAAGGCCAGTGCACTGTGCCCGAGACGTCTCGCGCCGATCCGCACCACTACCCGAGACCCTGTCAGGGCGACGGCAGCCATTACGCCCATAGTGATGCTGAAATAAGGAACGAACCAGGTTGGCTTCTTAAAGACTTCGCTGATTATTAGTTCAGAACTACTTAGGAAGCTGTAAAAAGCTCCTCCTGAGAACAGAAGGGTTAGCGCATAACCAATCGTTACACGGTTCCCCCAAACGACTCTGAGCCCCTGTTTCGTTTCAGAAAAACTGAGATCTCGTTTGTTGGCACTATCTAGTGACTCTGTAATTCTGAAAGACCAAAGCCAGATGACAATGGCGATGGCTAAACCGAAAAGCATTGTCAGTCGCCAAGACCCTCCTGTTCGGACGAGTAGATCTCCGATTACTGGAGCTAGGACTGGTCCCGCAAAAAAGATGGTTTGGACGATGGCCATCACGCGAGCCATGTCATCGCCTTCGAATTTGTCCCGGATCATGGCTTGGCTGATGGTGCGGGGAGCGGCGCACCCAATTCCCCAAAGCACTCTGGAAGCTAAGAGAGAGCCAAGGTTTGGGGCCAGTGTGGACCCGAGCGCCCCTAAAGCGAATAGGGCGATGCCTGCTCTTAAGACAGGGATACGTCCGTAGGCATCTGCCAAAGGGCCAAAAAAGGGCATCCCGATAGCCATACCTACAAAAATGCAAGTGATCGTTAGGCCCGGCAGGTTTGAAGTGGGTTCCATGCCAAACGAAGAACGTAAATCGGCGAAGGCAGGTAGGACCATGTCGATCGACAAAGCGATGGCGGTGCTCAAAAGAGCAGTGAACGCGATGAACTCACGCTCAACTTGAATGCGAATCGGGGCCTTCACGTCAAGGAGTTATGGCTTTGTAGGTAGCCCGTTCAAACTGTTCTAGGAGATTCGATACTTGAGGAATCATGAATGGGAGTGTCTGAGTCATTAGGAGTGCCCCAATACCTGACTTCGGATCCACCCAGAAGTGGGTATTGAACAAACCCGCCCAACTCATCGACCCCAGCTGACGCCCCTCTGGCACAGCCTCTTCGTTCAGTTGGAATGTGAGACCCCATGACTTTGGAACCCCTGGCATGAACTCGAAATCGGCACTCAAAATCTGGTTATGAGATGTCACGGGCGACACACGCAATTGGCCCATGTTATTCGACGACATTGCTGAAACAGTTTCGCTTGACAAGAGTCGACGTCCAAAAAGCTCGCCTTCGTTGAGCAACATTTGGATAAAGCGCGCATAGTCAAGCGTTGTTGAATACAGCCCACCGCCGCCACTATCGAACTCGGGAAGTGTCTTCCGATCACTGGGAATCAACGCCTTCCACTGTTCGCCATCAAGAAGGTGAGTGGCAGCGAGCCGGTCTGTCATGGTCGCACTGCATTGGTAAGCCGTATCAGACATTCCCAATGGTTCAAAGATCTCCGACCTCATCCAACTTTCGAGCCTCACTCCGCTCACGGCTTCGAGAAGCTGCCCGGCCCAATCGATCCCTATTCCGTACTCCCAGCGTTCCCCGGGTTCGAACGAAAGTGGTTGACGCAAGGATGCCAACTTGCCGCTGCCGGTGCTGGGTGCGCCGGTATGTTCAATCCACGCGGCGACATCCGAGTTCCAAATCTCATAAGTGAAACCAGATGTGTGTGTGAGTAGATTGCGCAGAGTCACCGGGTTCTGAGGAGCACGCAGAACGGGTCCGGACTCATCGAAGTGATCAATAACTTGTACGTCAGCGAGCCAAGGGATGACGTCACCAGCGGGTTGGTCAAGCGCAAGTAGTCCACGTTCTACCGCTTGCATGCACGCGACGCCGGTAATGGGCTTCGTCATTGACGCGATCTGGAAAACAGTGTCATCGGTCATAGGATCACTGCTGATCTCGGACCTGACTCCATAGGAGCGGATGGTCCGCAACCCCTGGCTGTCAACAACCGCAGCGACAGCTCCAGGAATGACGTTGTCTCGCACAGCGGCACTAATTACGGTGTCGATCGTTTGATCCAAAGTCACTTATCTAGAGCCTCTCGCCATGGACGTGCGTCAATACCTTGGTAACGCACTTCCAGCGCATCAACGAGTTCTGAAGTCCAATAAGGGTGACCTGGCCTGGGTGCTCCGAATAAGGCGAGTTCCTCAGGGGTGCAACTAGCAGCAAACTTCGACCACGGACCCCGATTGGAATTTTGTTGAAAACTGTCGAAACCGATCCACTCATGGTGTGCGTGTTTAAACGCGATATTCATCAAAAATCGCGAACCTTCATGCCTAGTGAGATTTACTCCCCGGTGCCACACATCGGAGCGATACGCGAGATATGAGCCTCGCCGCCCAGCTGCTGCCTGAGGATTCAAGCCCGGAGGAGCATCGCCGAGACTGAGTACTTCAGTCGGACCGACGCCATCTTCCACGTCGGATAGATACAGGAAACCCTCCAGGTTCCACCAGTCCGGTTCAAGTCGGTCCGGGACAATGTTGTGATTGCGGTCTTGATGGAAGGGTTGCTCATAATTAGTGACACCGGTGTACTTTCCCCAGATCCTCGCTTGGTACAACCGGATGTCGTCAGCGCCCATGGCTCGTTTAGCGAACTCGACGACGCGGGGATGAATCTGCAGTCGATTGAGCCGGTGGGTGTCATATGGAAAAAGGACGTGCCCTAGAAATTGACGTAAACGAAAATTGGACCCCTCGTCGCCTTTGCGGCTCATCCCGTGTGATGCGCCTTGGCTCGCAGGCTTGTATCGGCTATCAGTGCTTTCGTTCTCGAAGTAAGCGAGAGCTTCGGGATTTCCGGAGTGATAAGCAGCAGGAGTAGGGAAATGTTTCCATAGCTCATTTACCGCTTGGTCGATTTCCGCTGCGGGCACCAAGTCATGTACGACAGTCCACCCTTGTGTTCGCCATTCTTCAGCCGCCGCGTCAAGGTCAGTGGTCACCATTTGGGGAGGCTACTCCGCGGAGCCATGGAGGCCGCTCAACGGGCACCTTGACCATCATGAACACGGATAGTCGCGCCGGTCACGAAGTCAGAGTCTGGAGACACCAAGTAAAGCAACGTGCTGTCGAGCTGAGATGGTTTCCCTATTCGTTTGCGTGGGAATTCTCGCGTGATGTCGCCCATCCGTTCGAGCATGCCATCCATCATTTCGCTTTCAAACGCGCCCGGCGCAATGCAGTTGACATTTACGTCGTAGCGCGCAAACTCAAGAGCCAACATTTCGGTCATTCGAACAACAGCGCTCTTGGTGATCGCGTACCACGAAGTTCCAATACCGGCGCTGTAGGCCGCCCCAGATGCGATGTTGACTATGCGCCCTGGGAGTTGCGCTTCGATAAGACGGCGCGTTACTTCGCTTGCCAAATGGAAGAGTGAGGTCAGATTCGTAGCGACCATCTCATCAACGAACTTTGGGTCCATTTTCAATGCAAGCTTTGCATCGGGTTTGCCGGCATTATTGACCAATATCTGAATGGGTCCCAGCTCGTCTTGGACTCTTTCGACTGAAGTGAACAAGGCGTCAGTGTCCGTGACGTCAAGGGGGACGGTCAAAACGTTCCCACCTGCGTTTCTCAAACGGTCGGCTAACTCTTCAAGTCGATCAACTCGTCGACCGGCGACTGCGACGTTCGCGCCGCATGCCGCGAGCACCTCAGCAAAACGGCGCCCCAAGCCGGAAGTGGTGCCTGTTACCAACGCGGTTTGACCCGTCAGATCCGTTGAAAAGTTAGGTGCTTCGGTCATCGTTCCCCCTGTTGAGCAGATCTTTGCCGTCCTTTGTCTACGCCGCAAAGTATTGACCGTCTAATCGCGGCGCCACGAATTAGGGTGCGCGTTGGTGAGCGAACCTCTAATTCTCGATGCTGGACGCGTACAACCGGGAACCCGCGCGCTCGTTACAGGTGGCGGGTCCGGCATTGGTCAAGCAATTGCTGACGCCCTTCGTGCTGCTGGAGCGGACGTTTTTATTTGTGATATCGATGCCTCTACCGGCCCTGACTTTGTGAGCGATATCGCAGATGACAACGCAGTTGATCAACTGTTCAACGCAGTAGACCAGAAATTTGGCGGGTTAGACATTCTGGTAAACAACGTCGGCGTGGCCGGGCCTGCGGGCCTGGTCGACGAAATCGACGCGGGCGCCTTTGACGAAGTGATTCGAGTAAATGTGGGTGGAACATTTCGAGTGACAGCGCGAGCGGTCCCGTTCTTGCGCGCATCTGGCGCGGGATTGATTGTCAACATTGCGTCAACTGCAGGAATATTCCCGTACCCATACCGGTCACCATATGTGGCGGCAAAGTGGGCGATTGTTGGCCTCGGTCGTAGTTGGGCAATGGAATTAGGCGCAGACAACATTCGAGTGAATGTTGTCTGTCCAGGTTCGGTGGGGGGACCAAGAATGGACCAAGTGATTGAACGAGAGGCGGCTGTCACAGGAGTGGACGCCTCATCTCTTCGCCGAGGTTACGAAGAACAGGTTTCGATGCGCCGCTTCATGGATGCTGCCGACGTCGCGGGCGCTGTTGTCTACATGGCGTCACCTGCCGGTAGGCATGTCTCGGGACAGGTGCTTTCCGTCGATGGAGCTACCGAATCGTTGAGAAGTTCCTGAGCAGCCGTCGCTCAGTTGAGGCACACTCGTGTCACCGTCTTAATCTAGGAGCATCTAGTGAATGTGACCGAAGCTACCCAGCGTCGCGCATCGATACGGTCGTTTTTGCCCGATGCGGTAAGTAATCAACAAATCCGTGAACTCCTAGAGGTCGCGGCACGTGCTCCGTCTGGAGGAAATGTTCAGCCCTGGAAGGTCTACGTTCTGAACGGCGAATCCATGACAAATTTTCGCGCGTTTATATCGGACCGACGACCTGGCGAATCTGAATATCCGGTTTACCCACCGAATTTGCAAGAGCCGTACCGAACGAGCCGTTACGAATTAGGCGAAGCTATGTACGAAAAACTTGGTATACCGCGAGAGGACAAGCCGGCACGGTTCGCTCACTTAGCTCGCAACTTCGAATTTTTTGGTGCCCCTGCAGCTTTCTTTTGTTTCATTGAAAGAAACATGGGTGCCGCTCAATGGTCTGACTTAGGGATGTTCCTTCAAAACTTCATGCTGCTTGCTGTCGAGGCTGGCCTCGACACATGCCCACAAGAAGCATGGGCTAATCATTGGCAGTCCGTGCAAGAGTTTTGCGGCGCACCAGAACAAGAAATGCTTTTCTGTGGAATGGCTATTGGAAAGCGTGACGACGCCAAGCCAGTCAATAGCCTTCGGAGTGAACGGATGCGCGTAGACGAATGGTCAACTTGGTTGTGAGGATCAAATTATGAATGACATCTATCAGATGATGAGCACACTTCGCGCGGTGCGTCGCCTTCGCTCCGACCCCATCCCAGACGACGTATTAGACCGCGTTTTACAGGCGGCGGCTTGGGCTCCGACCGGTGGCAATATGCAGCCATGGCGTGTGGTGGTAGTCCGAAGCGCTGAACGGAAACAAGCACTAGCTGATGTTTACCGACCCGCCTGGTATAGCTACGCGAAGGGTTACGACGCGAGGATTGAGGCACTCCCCTCGGAAGAAGCCGAAAAAGCGCGAAGAAATCGCATCGCTGGTGATTACCTCGCCGATCACATTCAGGAGGCTCCGGTCATTCTGATGTTCGTAGCGGACCCAAAGATGATGGCAATTACTGACGCCAAATTGGATCGAATTTCGATGGTTGGTGGTGGCTCGGTCTACACCGCTATTCAGAACGCGATGTTGGCCGCCCGCACTGAGGGATTGGGTTGTGTCTTGACCACTTTGCACTGCCTAGCCGAAGACGAGGTGAAGGCTGCCCTACAAATTCCGGAAGGCTGGGCGACTCTTGGCATGGTGCCCCTTGGCTATCCCATTGGTAAAGGACATGGACCGATCTCTCGTCAACCTGCCTCAATTCTGGCGTATGACGACGTGTTTGGGGCTGTGTGGCGGTAGCCGGTGCGGGGCCTCGTGCCCCGTCAGTATTTCTAATCGGATCAGCCTCAAATAGTAAGAAGTCGGACTCACCGGGGCAGGACGGTCGCGCCCTACCCCTTTTAGTTATGGCCGTAGTGGTCGTCGTCTGGGGAATTGGGCCCCCCATTTCGAAACTCATAACTGCGTCCCCTCTGATTTCCACTTTCATCCGCTTCGGGATTTCATCGCCAATTCTTTTGCTACTACTAGCAGTTCGAGGTCGCAGGTTGAGTCGGCGCGTCTTTTGGTCCACCGCTCTGCCGGGCCTTTGTTTCGGTTTTAACCTGATTTTTGTCTTTGCTGCAGTTCAGCAAACCGCTATTTCTTTGTTGTCGACGGTGATGGCTATGCAGCCCGCGTTGCTACTCGTGCTCTCAGGCCCGCTTTGGGGAGAACGGCCGTCGATGCGCCAGTTGTTCTTCACTCTTACTGGAGTTGGTGGAGCCGTTTTTGTCGTCGTCGGGGCGGGTGGCGATTTGAGCGCGTCTCTCACAGGCATGGGTTATGCCGGCCTGTCTTTGGTTACCTTCACCGCGTATTTTGTACTAACACGGCAGGCCCGCACGGGTCACGACGTTGATCCGATCGAATGGATGGCCGGCATCAATATCTGGTCTTTCGTAGCGACCGTACTACCGGTGCTGCTCATTACCCAGCGATCGGATTGGGGGGAATTCGGTGGGAGTGATTGGCTGTGGATTTCGATCGTCGCGTTCATTACCGGTGTCTTCGGGCACGTTTTGATGACATGGGTCCATGGACACTTGGAAGTGGCGCGCTCGTCGCTGTACAACCTTGCGATGCATTTAGTTGCTGTGGGGCTCGCCTGGCCCTTGCATGATGAAGCGATCACCCTAACTCAGGCTTTTGGAGGTCTTGCCCTGCTCGGTTCTGTAGCTCTTGTCATTAGTGCGCCTGTTCGGCAAGGGGTTCGATGATTGGGAAAATTCTAAATTCAGTCATCGATTCAAAAAGGTGAACTATTACAGAGTCATCTCCTTGGACGCTAACTTCCCCGTCGCTAATTGCCTCGGCTATTGACCCTACTGCTGCAAGGACTTCGGCGAGAGCACGACGTGTCAGCGTCACTGTTGCGACAGCATCGTCGGCTTGACGATCAGGCAAATGGTGGACGGCACTGTTGGAGATCCCGAACACGTGAGTTTCGTCCAGATCTGTGAACTTCCAGTTGATGCGTAGGTCCAGACCTTCAAGCAGTGCTGAGTCGAGCCGAACTCCCATGGTGTCGAAAAGCTGTTCCGCAGTCATGGCGTGAGCGATTTGCCGACCGCGACCTGCAATGAAGTCTGGTGAACCGGAGCGAAGTTCGAGAGCTCCATAAAGGTAGGCATTGCGCCAGGTTCCCGATTCAGACTGGTAACCAAGCTGTTCAAGCGCATCGGCCTGTAGCTCTCGGGCTTCTTGGTTTGACGGATCAGCAAACACAACGTGATTTACGACCTCCGCGACCCATCGGTAATCACCCTCTTCGAAATATGAGCGCGCTTGACGTAGAACTGAGTCAGCGCCACCCATAAATTCGACGTAAAGGCGACTGCTTTGAGTTGGTGGATGAGGATTGAGATTTGCCGGATTAGCGTCATACCAACCGAGATATTTGTTGTACACGGACTTCACGTTGTGGCTTACGGTGCCGTAGTACCCCTGAACGTGTGATTCAGTTGAAAAGCAGTCGGGAAGCTTAAGCTTTTCGGCGATCTCCTTGGGCGTCCATCCAAGGTTCGCGAGACGCATCGTTTGATCATGCATCCATCGATAAACGTCACGTTGTTTGATGAGAAACTTCTTCAAGTCGGTAGTTCCGAAACGAGGCCAATGATGTGTAGCGATCATGATTTCGGACTTGTCGCCCCATAGATCTAAGGCTTCGTTGATGTATTTGGACCAGGCAAGCGCGTCTCGGGTTTGTGCGCCCCGAATCGGATACAGGTTGTGCATGTTGTGTGTGCAGTTTTCAGCCATACACAACAATCGAAAATCGGGAAACCAGAAGTTCATTTCTGCGGGCGCCTCAGCATCTGGAGTGTTCTGAAATACGATCCGCACGCCATCTACTTCAAGTTCAGTTCCCGTTCGATCAATGATTTCGGTTGGAGCGATAAGACCTGAGGGACTGAATGGAAATGCTTTGCCCAGCCCGTTGTCAATGTGCCCTCTTGGGCCAGGAGGAAGAAAAAGGCCGAATTGGTACATAGCTCTTCGGTTCATTGCTGCTCCGGCGATGACGTTCTCGTTGACGACCTCTTCGAGAAATCCTTCGGGTGCAATGATTCTCACGTCTCCTCGAGCGACTTCCTCTGCGCTGGTAACACCTAAGACACCGCCGAAGTGATCGGCATGAGAATGCGTATAAATAATGGCTTTGACGGGTCGTTCACCGAGTTGGTCGTTAGCAAGCTTGAGGCATGCCGAGGCGGTCGCGGCAGTGGTTAATACGTCGACCAAAATCCAGCCGGTACGTCCGGCAATCAACGTGAGGTTCGAGATGTCGTATCCGCGTACCTGCCAGACTCCGTCCATTACCTCAAATAGCCCATGAATCGCGTTGAGACGTCCTTGACGCCAGAGCCCCGGGTGGACAGTGTCGGGCGACTGTTCGGTGTTACGGAGAAAGTCGTAACGAGCGCAGTCCCAGACGACATGGTCATCAATAGCAACCGTTGCGCCTGGAAGAGTTGCCAACAAACCTTGCTGAGCTCTTTGGAAGTCGGCCTCATCATCGAAAGAAATCATCGCCGAGGCAGCAGTATTGGCCGCAACTGTGAGTTCCGAGGCGTCTTTTGGGGCGGTCGGCGTGTCGGACATTTGGCTCCCTCGTTCAGACTCGGTGAATTTAGCTGGCCTTCGAAGCCGCTGGTGTCAAATGGTAAGTCGCAGGTAGAGACTTAGCTATGCGCTCAGTCATGATCTCTGTTGTTCCGTCGACATAATTAGCAACGCGAGCCGCAGTCAGTCGGTGCCCGATGAGGTGCTCTTCTTTTAGCCCATTTGCGCCCATTGCTTGAGCACAAGCGGTGAGCGCCGGTTCCGCCATCTCAGTGGCGAATTTTTTAGCATGCGCGGCCGGGAGAATTGCAGATCGACTATCGCCTTGCTCGATCGCGGTTACGGCTTGGTCGGTAAGCGCTCGCGCTGCTTCGAGTTGGTTGGCCACACGTGCTAGCTGCCAAGAAAGACCCTGATGTTCGATGATCGGCCTGCCAAAGCTTTCTCTCTGACACGCATAACCCACTGCCGAACGTAGAGAGGCCTCAACCATCGCGCAGCACATCGAAGCGACGTATGTCCGCGCTTCGTTGATCGTCGCCAAAGCAGCGGCAAAACCTTCGCCTGGAACTGCTAGCAGATCTCCTTGGGGCGCAAAATAATCGTTGAGGCGAAATCCGCCTGTGCCAATTGAGTGGCTTCCTATCAAATCGTAAGGCTCTAGCCGTTCGAAGCCGTCGCTAGTGCCGTCGATAAGAAATGAGGCGATTCCCCGTGCCCGGGCACCATGATCAGTCTGTACGTAAGCGACGATCACGCTTGAGGCGGCTGCGTTAGTTATCCAAGCTTTTTCTCCGTTGAGACGCCAACCATCGGCGTCGGGCGACGCAAGAGTGGTGATGGCTGAAAAATCGCTACCCGCTCCGGGTTCAGTGAGGGCAGTCGAGCCCAATCGTCGTCCCGCTAGTAAATCTGGCAGAAAGCGATCCCGTAACTCTTCCGTTCCATGCCGAGCCAGTCGTGCCGCGACGTTGTGGGTGTTGACCAAACTAAAGGCGTAAGGCATCGAGATCTCCGAGAGAAGATCCAAAACCTTGAGTTTTTGCCCGAAGCTCAATCCAAGACCGCCCAACGCTGGGTCTATCTCCATGCCCAGAAGTCCCAAATCATGCGCGGAACAAAGGGTTTCAACGGGAAAGATCCGATTTTGTTCCCATTCAATAACGAAAGGAGTGATCTCTCTGTCACGAAACTCTCGCACCCGCTCTAGAAGCTCGCTGAAGTGTTCCTCGCGTAACCCTGCAACTTGACTCATACTGTGACCCTAGATCCCTGCGTAAAGTCGTTCATCGTGGAACACATATTCTCAGCAGATCAATTGGCAGATGTGCTGCTACCGGGAGCAGCACATCCATATGACGGTCCGTCAGCAGCCGTTGCTGCCGCGATTCATGAGAGTGAACGAGGTGCAGAACTCCTTTTCATTGAGAGGTCCGCAAACAAAGGAGACCCGTGGTCCGGGCACATGGCATTTCCCGGGGGGCGCACCTCGTCAACCGATACCAACAGTGTCGCAACCGCTATTCGAGAAACCAAAGAAGAATTGGGCATCGATTTGTCAAGTGCCAAGGGGCTCGGCCGGTTATCAGACCTTGAAGGTGGGCCGCGCGGAACCCGTCAACGTTTGCGGGTCACGCCGCACCTTTTTTGGGTACTTGGTGAGCGTCCAGCCATCACTGCTAACCATGAAGTAGCCAACGCACTCTGGATCCCGGTGGAGCAACTTGTTGACGAGAATCGGTATATCGAATATCCGTACCCACTACTGGGGTCAGATTTGTGGCCTGGCATCAAGATTGAAGGTGAGCGAGTCATCTGGGGTCTGACATTGCGCATGCTTGTGGATCTGTTCTCACGTCTAGGGCGACCACTATCAATCAGGTCATAAACCTGTCTCCTTAATAAGCTGTTTGATATGCCAGTCGATTCATTGAATGTAAGCCTTCACAGTTCTTCGGACCGCGAGGAGTCCACCGATGTTGATGTGGTAGTTGTCGGTGCCGGGTTTGCAGGCATGTACATGCTCCATCGGCTTCGAGAGATCGGTTATTCAGTGCAGGTCTTCGAAGCGGGTACAGACGTGGGGGGTACTTGGTATTGGAACAGGTATCCGGGTGCCCGATGCGACGTTGAGAGCCTCGAGTACAGCTACAGCTTCGATGAAGAACTCCAACAGGATTGGGAGTGGACTGAACGCTATTCGAGCCAACCCGAGATCCTCTCCTACGCGAACCATGTTGCCGACAGGTTCGATCTTCGTCGCGATATCCGCTTCGAAACTCGGGTCGAGTCAGCTGCTTTCGACGAAGATCGCAACGCTTGGTGTGTCCGTACTAGCGACAAAGCGCTGACTGTTGGACGCTTCTTTGTTATGGCAACCGGATGTCTTTCCTCAGCAGCCACACCAGATATAGAAGGCAAAGATGAGTTTTCTGGAACCATGGTTCATACGGGTCGATGGCCCAAGAAGGGGCTCGATCTGAAGGGTAGGCGCGTCGGCGTTATCGGGACGGGCTCTTCAGGAGTTCAAGCTATACCTGTTATAGCTGCACAATGTGACGAGCTAATTGTCTTCCAACGCACTCCTCAGTACACAGTGCCAGCAAGAAACGCTGAGCTAGACGATGATCGCCAGAATGAAATAAAGGGCCGATATGGGGACTTTCGAGAGGCAAACTTTGCGATGCCGCAGGCCTTAGGGTCCGACGTTCGAAAATACAGTGATTCGATACACGATGTATCGGACGAAGAACGCCGAGAACGATTGCAAGAGGCGTGGGATCTTGGTGGAACTCTCTTTCTTGCCTCATTCACCGATGTGCTACTAGACGAGTCTGCGAACGTGCATGCCCAAAATTTTGTGCGAGAAAAGATTACTGAGATTGTGAGCGATCCCGAAACCGCTTCGAAACTCACCCCAGAACACATCATCGGCTGTAAACGATTAGTGATCGACACCGACTATTTTGAGGCTTTTAACCGACCAAACGTGCGTCTAGTCGACGTGGGAAGTGAACCAATCCAACGAATAACCGAGTCGGGATTGTCTACGAAGTCCGAAGATTTCGAGTTCGACGTCTTGGTTTTCGCAACCGGGTTTGACGCGATGACAGGTTCGATACTGCGTGTGGACATAACGGGCCGCGACGGAATGACAATTCAAGAAAAGTGGGCAGCAGGTCCACGTACTTATCTCGGACTTACAGTGCCAGATTTCCCCAACATGTTTACGGTGTCGGGGCCCGGCAGCCCCTCGGTGCTGACCAACATGATTATTTCGATAGAACAGCACGTCGAATGGATCAGTGATTGCATCTCGTGGCTAGATGACCACCAATATTCGACCATCGAAGCAAAATCCGAAGCTGAGCGGGCCTGGGTTGATCATGTCAACGCCAAAGCGGAGAGAACTCTTTTCCCAAGTTGCAACTCTTGGTATCTCGGGGCGAATGTTCCCGGCAAGACACGTGTGTTCATGCCGCTTCTCGGATTTCCCGGCTATGTCCGTCGCTGCGACCAAGTTGCCGAAAATGATTACGAAGGGTTTGTCCTCAAATGAACAAGGTTGAACTACTGAGCGAGGGGTGGGGTCTTATCGAGGCGCCCCGTGTCGATGATGACAACTGTTTGTATTTTTCTGATGTACCGAACGGTGGCGTATACAGGCGCCTCGCGGATGGTGAGATCGAAACCGTCATTCCCAAAAGACGGGGAGTTGGCGGAATGGTTTTTCATAGCGATGGCGGGTTAGTGGTTGGAGGGCGAAACATCCAACACGTCGTTGATGGTGAGATACGAGTACTTTTTGACCCTGGATTCCCCGGCTTCAACGATCTTCATACCGACGCCCTGGGGCGCGTATACGTGGGCTCGCTAAAGATTGATCCCTTTGATGAGAACGCCCAAAACCCCGGTGGTGAACTGTGGCGTTTGGGTCCAGATCAGATGGCAACCGAAATCTATGACGGCGTAATGCTCACCAACGGGATCGGCTTCTCCCCGGACGGTTCACTTCTCTACCATGCGGATAGCAATCCCGGGAGGGTATGGGTATCCGATGTGGATGGGGACGCAGTTACTGGCAAGAGGATCTTTGTCGAAGATCGAGTGAACGCGACAGACGGATTAGCGATCGACGTCGAAGGTGGTGTTTGGGTAGCGCAGCCAAACGGAGGCAAAGTTCAGCGATATAAACCTGATGGAACGGAAGACACAGCAGTAGCGATCCCAGACCCGATGGTTACGAGCGTTTGCTTCGGTGGCGACGACATGCAGGATCTGTACGTTGTGACTGGAGGTCAAACGCCTCGTGGCGGATGTATCTACCGCACCAGAGTTGACGTAGCGGGAGTACCTGTCCCCAAAGCGACTATATGAGACACAACCCGTTGCAGGGGTTCTAGGGTCAAACGCATGCAAGACAACCCATTTTTTTGGTCCCATGGACTTGAAAGCGCCCCACTTCTCTTGTGCATGCATGGGATTGGTTCATGCGCGGACGCATTTTTGCCTCAACGTGCTTTAGCGGATGACCTTGGCTACCGGCTAGTTGCCTGGGACGCGCCCGGTTACCGATATTCCCCTGACCCTGCTGATGATCCTGGACTAGATGGATGGGCGGATGCAGCGTCGAATCTGATTCGGACCCTCGGCTATCAAACCGCAGCTGTTCTTGGCGTGTCGTGGGGCGGTGTAACCGCCACACGCCTCGCCCTTCGCCACCCCGATCTTGTCAGTGCACTTGTGCTTGCTGATTCCAGCGTCGGGTCAGGTACAAACCCTAAACAGGCAGAAGCGATGCGAGGCAGAGCCGGGAAACTTATCGAGCTTGGTGCCGCCGAATTTGCACGTCAACGTTCACCGCTTTTGGTGGCAGAAAGCGCGTCCGCGGGGGTGTTGTCTGACATAGAACAATCTTTTGCCACGTCGGTTCGGATGCCTTCTTACCAATGGGCTTGCAATTCGATGGCCGATACCGACCATCGCGATTCTTTGGCGTCTCTAAACGCTCCGACGTTAGTTATTTACGGCGAAGAGGATCGCGTTACTCCGCCGAAATTGTCTGCTGAGCTTCACGAAGGAATCCCGAATGCTGTCCTAACCTCCGTCAAAGCCGCCGGTCACCTTGCTAACCAAGAGCGACCTGCGTCATTTAACGGCGAAGTTTTTAAATTTATTCAATCACTCGTGTAGTCGAACGAATTGAGGCATTAGGCCTAGCGTGGCGGCATTCGGATACCACCGTCACAACGGATGGTTTCTCCATTCATATACGGGTTTGTAATGCATTCCATCACCATGAATGCAAGCTCTTCGCCGTACCCCAGCCGCTTGGGGAACAACACGCTTTGTCCCAGATGCGCTTTGAACTGATCCGACTGCTCACCCTCACCGTAGATGGGTGTATCGATGAGGCCCGGAGCGATGGTGTTCACCCGAATTCCGGTCGCAGAAAGATCGCGGGCTATAGGCAACGTCATTCCAACGACGCCACCCTTCGAAGCGGAGTAAGCGGCCTGACCAATTTGTCCATCGAATGCGGCTGCAGAGGCCATATTGACAATAGATCCCCGCGAACCGTCCTCGTCCAAAGGTTCGGTTTGAGCCATAGCTGACGCTGCTTGCGCCAACATGTTGTACGTGCCAATGAGGTTGATCCGCACCACGAACTCGAACTGGCTGAGATCCGCTGGCACGTTGTTGCGATCAATAGTTCTAGCTGCACGCCCAAGTCCGGCGGAGTTCACCAGAGCTCGCAGCGGTCCCATTTCAGATGCAGCGGCAACGGTGGCTTGAGCATCTTCGACACTTGAAACATCGCATTTGGTGAAGAGGCCGCCTAACTCCGATGCAACTGCTTGACCTTTGTCTTCTTGCAGGTCCGCAATAACAACTCGAGATCCTGCTTCAGCGAGTTGTCGAGCTGCGGCCTCTCCGATGCCGGATGCGCCCCCGGTAACGATAGAAGAACTGCCATGAAGGTTCATTCTGGGCATTACGGATCGATCCTTTCGATAATCGTCGCGTTAGCCATGCCGCCGCCTTCGCACATGGTTTGTAGTCCGTAGCGACCGCCCGTGCGTTCGAGCTCGTTGAGTAACGTCGCCATCAATTTGGTGCCTGAGCACCCCAGTGGGTGACCTAGAGCAATAGCGCCACCGTTTACGTTGGTTTTGCTGAGGTCAGTGTCGTGTTCTTTCTGCCAGGCCAATACGACGGAAGCGAACGCTTCGTTGACTTCAAACAAATCAATGTCTTTTACATCTAGACCCGAACGCGCCATGATTTTCTCCGTCGCGGGAATTGGACCTTTCAGCATGGTCACGGGATCGGCACCAGCTAACGCAAAGCTGTGGAATCTCGCTCGGGCTCGCAAACCCAACTCGGCCGCCTTTTCGGCGCTCATCACTAAAACCGCTGACGCACCGTCGGAGATTTGGCTTGAATTTCCCGCAGTGACCTTGCCGTCTTCGCGAAATGCCGGGTTGAGCTTCGAGAGTGATTCAGCTGTGGTGTCCAGGCGGATGCCCTCGTCAGCGTTCATCATTTCGATTTTGCCGTCAATTTCGACCGGTACTGGAATTATTTCGTTTTCGAAACGCCCTTCCGCGGTGGCGACCGCAGCTCGTCGCTGGCTTTCGGCACCGAACGCGTCCAGATCCTCGCGACTCAATCCATACTCGTCTGCGATCATTTCCGCGCCAATACCTTGGGGCGGAAGCCCCGTTTCTTCATAACGATTTTGCATAGTTTCACTGAAGGGAAAACCCATCCCTTTGACAACACTGGCTCCCATGGGCGTCCTGGTCATCACTTCGACACCCGCTGCGACAGCGACGTCATAGGCTCCGGCGATAACCCCTTGCGCGGCAAAGTGCAACGCCTGCTGACTTGACCCACACTGCCGATCAACGGTGGTGGCAGGGACGGACTCTGGCCAGCCCGCTGCTAGTACGGCGTTTCGACCGATATTCAGCGATTGCTCCCCGACCTGCATCACACATCCCATGATGACGTCATCAACGATTGCCGGATCTATACCTGTTCGTTCTTCGATAGCTTTTAGAACGTGGGCTGCTAGATCAACGGCATGCCAGTCTTGGAGCTTGCCGTTACGTTTGCCGCCTGGGGTCCTCACCGCATCGACGATGACTGCTTCTCTCATAGCTCAACTCCTAATCGGGGCAGGTTCGGAACGATGCCCCCAAACCTTGTCCGCGAATCGTAGATCGCAAATGGGCGCGTGAGCGAACTGATGACGCTACCTTGCAACGGTGAGTTTCCCCGGAGCGAAAACAATGAGGTCCGCCACGTTTGTTTCGTTGCGAGTTCCAACCTTTCGACTGTTTTGGTGGAGCGGCGTTTTTTCCTACCTTGGCGTGCAAATGCAGTTCCTTCTGCGAGGTCTCCTCGCGTGGGACCTCACTGAACGCGAAAGCGGCCTTGGAGTTGTTTATCTCGCGTTTGGAATCGGACTTTTGGTGTTTACTCCAATAGGTGGTGTGCTAGCCGACCGTTGGGCGAAACGTACCTTGCTTGTTGTGGGGCAAGGAACGATTGCGGTGGTCGCCACCTTGATGGGAGTGGCGGCCATCTCGGGTAACGCACAGTATTGGATGTTGCTTGTAGCGAGCCTCTCTCAAGGTGCAATGTTTGGCCTGATAGGACCGGCCCGGGTGTCGACGTCAGCAGAGCTCGTTGGGCACGAACATCTAGGGAACGCGATCAGCTTGACGTCAATGTCGATGAGCTTGACAAGGATATTTGCCCCGGCGGCCGCAGGAGTTTTGGCTGGCGTCGCGACGGTGGGAATTGGCGGGGCCTATTTGGTGGCAGCGGTGTTCTCTGTTGTTTCAACCATTCTCACTACTCGATTGCCCAAATTAGAGCCCGTGAACCCGTCATCTCGGAACCCGCTTCGAGAGATCTTAGATGGGCTCAGTTACGTTCGAAGTAGACCCGAACTGCGGCGACTCATTGTGACCACCATCATGGCGATCGCCATCGGATTCAACTACGTGGCGTTTATGCCCGCGCTAGTTGAAGGGCAGATGGGCTTATCGGAAAGTCACGTCGGCTTTTTGACGACTGCTTCGGCCGTAGGCGCCGTTGCAATGACGGCATTTATCGCTTCGCGAGCTGATGGCCCAAATTCTGGCCGCCTGCTGATCTGCTGCGGCCTAGTTTTCGGCATATCAGTCGTTCTTTTCGGTCTAGCGCCGAACTACCTACTGGCGTTGCTCGTAGTCGTAGTCTTGGGCCTCGCCACCAATGGATTTATGGTCCTCACAACTAGCCGATCTATGGCTATCTCGGAGCCCTCCCATCATGGACGAGTTCAATCTCTGATGCAGCTAGCTTTCGCAGGGTTCGGGATTGCCGCAGCCCCTCTGGGTGCGCTGGCAGAGATGGTGGGCCTTCGAGCGACAATTGTTGTCATGGGACTCGTCACTGTTTGTGTTGTTGCGACCTATGGCGCTGTTTCATTTAGGTCTCCCGTGATGGATTCGCAGTGAAGCAGCTGACGCCAAACGTCTGTCGTTCGTTGCGTGGAATCGCGTTGCCAACGTGTTCAATGTTCACGGTTGACGAACGGAGTGCTAGTCGCGTGGGAGGGAACGAAATGGCGCTTGGCTACTGCGCTCTTGGTCTCTCGAAAATCAATGCTGCTTATCGTTCAGAGATGATTGTCAGGTCGCTTGTCTCGGCTTAACCCGGTACCAAAATTATATGGATACTCTAGGGACGGTTGATTGCGCCATAAGGGGGGAACATGCAGGTCACTGCAACCGGAGTTGCCTATTACAACCGAATTTCGGTCACGCCAGTGACCGGGTCGATTGGAGCAGAGGTTGAACAGATAGATCTCCGCGACTTCGATGATGAGATAATCGCGGAACTGCATGACGCTTGGATGGAGCACAAGGTGCTCTTTTTCCGCGACCAGGAACTCGATCGCGCTCAACACGTTGCCTACGGCAGGGCCTTTGGTGAACTTGAGGTTCACCCCTTCAGCCCCCAAGCAGACGGGCACCCAGAAATCTTGGTACTTGAGTCAACACCAGAAAAATTCCAGGCAGCACAAAGCTGGCATAGCGACGTGACATTCAGGGAGTGTCCGCCAAACGGGTCCGTGTTACTTGGCCGAATCCTGCCCGAATGGGGCGGTGACACTGTGTGGGCGAATATGGAAATGGCGTACGAACGATTACCAGATGACACGAAAGAACAAATTCGAGGACGCTATGCCGTCCATTCTTACGTGAAGGCCTTTGGGAGAGTGATGACGGATGAACAGCGATCAAAGGCTCTGGAAGAGTTCCCTGACCAAAAACATCCGATAGTGCGCACCCACCCCGTCACAGGCAAGAAAGGACTGTTTATCA